>NZ_JBFTJK010000004.1:0-295620 GCF_056395385.1 Paenarthrobacter sp. 10L420
GGTTACGGCGGTCATAGCGTGGGGGAAACGCCCGGTCCCATTCCGAACCCGGAAGCTAAGACCCACAGCGCCGATGGTACTGCACCCGGGAGGGTGTGGGAGAGTAGGACACCGCCGGACACACATTAGGTCGAGACCCCCCAACCCACCACGGGTCGGGGGGTCTCCCACATTAACCAGCATGAGCACATTTAGCAGGGCAAGCCCCGACCACCACGGCCGGGGCTTCCCCATTTAACCCCTGTTTAGCCGTTCCAGAACCCGCTGAGTTGCTCCGCGAGGGACCGACCTTGGTGGTAACCGGCCTGCGCAGCCGCCGGGCGCATTGACACGTCCATCGCATTGGCTCCGAACATGTGCTCGGAGTCGCTGTCCGGGAAGATCGTTTCGACCCTGCTGCCGCCGGCGCGTAATGCGTCCACCTGTGCCGCAAGATGCAGGCCCCACTCCAGTGGAGTCCGCGTTCTGCCCCCAAATGGTGACAGCACCAGGACCCGTGCGTATCCTGCTGCCAGGTCGGCATTCTCCGCGTTGGACCGGTAACCCCCATCAATGTATCGGCCGTCGCCAATGCTAAAGGCAAACCCGCTGGCGCAACTGGCGGCTACAGCATCCACCAGTTCGACTCCGCTGTGATGATCGAAGACGACCGGCTGACCGGTCTTGGCATCAACCGCCGTGATGAGTACTCTCCGTTTCGGCCACGCCAGACTTGGCAGACGGGAGGCGACGGTTGCACGCCACTGCGTTTGCCGTGATTCGTCCGCCGAAGCAGGCAACTCGAGCGCTGCAGCGCCCATCTTGCGGCGCATATCCGCAGGATCCGTAGAGGCCTCGATGATTTTTCGCGTTCTTTCCAACTGGTCCACCACTTGCCGCCCTGGATTGGACTGCCCTGGATTGGACTGCGCTGGATTGAGCTGCGCCGGATTGGGCTGGGTGGGATTGGCCGGAGGAGTGGCCTGCGGTGGCCGCAGTCTTTGCGGCTGGGGTTGGGCGGCAAGGGTAGCGGCATACAGCTCTGAAGGGCTCGCGCCAGCCAGCTGTGCCGCTGCCGTGGAGCCTGCTGACGTGCCGATCGTCAAGTCAGCTCCGGTCACATCCATGCCGCCATCGGACAATCCGGCGATGACGCCGATCAGCCACGCATTGCCTGTGGATCCGCCGCCGCCAAGGACCAAGGCCCGGCCGCTTCTATGCCCAGGAGTCGTGGTGGGTTTTTCCCCCGGCTGATCCTGAGGGGACTGTGGCTGCTCAGTGGTGGTCGTCGATGAGACGGGCAGAGTAGAAAGAGGTGTTGTGTTCATGGGAGTCGCCTTTCGCGAATTGCCTCTGTGGCGCTCCCGCTGGCGACTAGATCAGTCGCGAGATCGTGTACTGCGGGGGAGCACCCATTGCGGATACTGCGTTCATGGGTCTCACCTCCTGTTGATAGATCACGATCAACGGGACTCTAACACCGCGCTAACGGGCTGCGCAACCAAGCCATCCCCCAGCACCCCTGGGTGTACACGGTTGCCGGGGGAAATGAGCGTTTCCGCACCGGTACAGTTGGTGGTCATGGACAGTATTTTCAGTCATCCCGAGCCGGAGCCCGGGCCCTCGTCACAGGACACCAACGAACTTGAGCCCTTGGTGGTGACAGTGGTGGTGCCAACCAGCGTTTCACATGCCTTTTTGGGTTTTACGGACCATCCTCATCTGTGGTGGCCCCTCGAAGAGGAGAGTGTGTTCGGCGTGGGATCACACGTGGAGTTCGAGGAGAACCTGATCCTCGAGACGGCCGAGGACGGGCGCACTTCTGTCTGGGGAACCATCGATGACTGGCAGCCCCCGATGTCCTTCCACGCGAGCTGGTATCCGGCGAGCACGCCTCTCTGGTCCACAGAATTGAGGGTCTCGTTCCGGGCGGTGGAGGGTGGCACGGAGGTGCGCTTGGTTCACGACGGTTGGGAAGGCGCCGAGGATCCTGCTGCCAGCCGGGCATCGTATGCGGAAGGTTGGCCTCGTGTCCTGGAACGCTATGTACGGTTCATGGGCGGGACCGTTGCCTAGGGTCAGGCGACTTCGTGCTGAAGATTGGTGTCTGCTGAGGAAAGTCCGGCTGGAAATGCTGGCGGACACGCCCATGGCTTATGTCGAAAGCCTGGAGGCGGCGCGGCGGCAAACGGATGCGCAATGGCAGGAACGGGCTGCCGCTATGGCCGGCGATTCGAGTGTGACGTTGGTGGCTGACGGTGGCGTGGACGAAAGCCGGTTCTGTGGGCTCATGAGGGTTGTCCTGAAGAATCCCCAAGACCAGCAGAAGCCACTCCAAGCCATGCTGATAAGTGTCTACGTTGCCCCCGAACATCGAGGTTTGGGATTGGCGGATGAACTCCTTGACCAGGCGTGCGAGGCTGCCCGGATCGACTTGGGCGCCAAGCTCCTGGAGTTGGGCGTTCACGAGGACAATACGAGGGCGTTGGCTTTCTACCGGAGGCACGGTTTCAACCCCACAGGGGACAGCCGGCCTTATCCCCAGGACACGTCCAAGCGGGAACTGGCCATGGAAAAGGTGCTGGAGGGGTAGCCCTTTTTCCCGGGGAGCAGCCCTGGCCTAGGCGGCGTCGTTCCTGGGCACAGCCGTGCTCGAACGAATCACGAGCTTGGTGGGATGTTCAGTATCAGCAGGTTCAAGGACCAGGCCATTGTTGATGGCGCCCAGCAAGGTGCGCACAGCCAGGGCTCCTTGTCCCTTCGCGTCCTGGTCGATGGTGGTGAGGCCCATGACCTTCCCGAGGTCGTGTCCGTCGATGCCGATAACCGAGAGGTCCTCGGGAATCCGCAGGCCGAAGTCACGCGCAGCCAGTATGGTGCCGATGGCCATCTCGTCTGATGCAGCAAACACCGCGGTCGGTCGCTCTGGTGCGCCCCCCAGCAGTTGCCGGGCTGCGGCGTAAGCGCCTTCGATGGTGAAGTCAGCGGAAACGATCCATTCGGGCAGAACCGCGCAGCCGGCGTCGTTCATTGCTTTCTCGAACCCACCGCGCCGCGTCCCGGGAAGCTGGAAGTCCTGCTCGTACGCTTCTTCGCCGGTCATGTGGGCGATCTTGCTGTGACCCAGGCGGATCAAGTGGTTTGTGGCTTGCTGTGCGATCGCGGAATCATCGATCCGAATGGTCGACGCTCCCCGAAGGGGGCCGCCGATGCCCACGATCGGCCGGTGAACGGCAAGGAGTTGCTGCATCTCGTCTTCGCTAAGCTCCAAGGAGACCGCAATGACCGCGTCTACGCGCTTGCGCAGCAGGAAGTCGTTGAACACGCTGTGCCGGTGTTGGGGGTCTTCGCCGATGTTGTAGAGCGTGAGGTCGTATCCCGCGCTCAGAAGCGCAGCGGAGGCACCCTCGATCACCGCCGAATAGAACCAGCGGTGGACAGAGGGAACCACCAGGCCAACATTGTGGGTACGGCCGGAGGCAAGGCTGGAGGCGTGATAGGAGAGCACGAAGCCAAGCTCGGCTGCTGCTGCACGTGCGCGTTCCCGACTGGCGGGGGAGACGTTGCCTTTGCCACTGAGCGCGCGTGAAACCGTGGCAACGGAGAGCCCCGATCGCTCGGCTACGTCCTTAATGCCGGTCATGCTGCTCCTCGGTGGGAAAGTTAGTTGGTTGTGAGCCAGATGCTCTCCCCCGAGCTTAGTAGACCCGCGCCAAGTAGATCCGTGCCCTGCAGATCGGAGCCCAAGGCAAGGGCGCCATCTGCCGTTGAACTCCGAAGGATTACCTTGCCCTCGGGAAGCGGCATGGGCTCGTTACCCACGTTCATGATCACCAGGGTGTCGCCGTTGAGGTATGCGAGCGAGGACTCGGTGCAGTAATCCTCCACCCAGGCCAGGGAACCCTGGCCCAATCGACGTTCGGCGCGTTGGGCAAGCATTTCCCGGTAAAGGTTAAGGTGCGACGCCGGATCCTCCTGCTGCTTGTCCCTCGCCAATGCCGCCCATGACTCTGGTTGCGGCAGCCAGGGATCCTGGCCATGGCCGAAACCGGCGTGCAACTCCGAGGAACGCCACGGCAACGGCACACGGCAGCCGTCGCGGCCTATCCTTTCTCCGCCGGTCCGGGCGAAGGTGGGGTCCTGGCGCATGCTCCCGGGAATGCTTGTGGAGTCAGGCAGCCCAAGCTCTTCCCCTTGGTACAGGTAGGCGCCACCGGGGAGGCCAAGCATGAACATGGTGGCCGCGGCAGCCCGCCGTCGTCCGAGTTCTTCATTGGGCTGTAAGTCGTCGGCGCCGATTCCGTCGCCATCGCGGGGACCCGGCCCGTCGTAACCGAATCGGGTGGCGTGCCGGACGACGTCGTGGTTGGACAGCACCCACGTGCTCGGTGCGCCAACCGCGTCCAGCGAGACCAGAGAATCGGTGATGATATGGCGGAGGCGGTTCACGTCCAGGCCAGCGTGCAGGTACGGGAAATTGAAGGCCTGGTGCATCTCGTCAGGCCGGACCCACTGAGCCCGCCGGGGCAGGGGATCGACATTGGCTTCGGCGCAGAGGATTCGGTCGGAGCCATATTCCTCCAGGATGGAGCGCCAGCGCCGGTAGATATCGTGCAGCGCGGGCTGTCCGAACATGGGCGCCTCGTGGCCGGGGAAGCCGTGCGAGCTGTTGCCATCCGCGCGTCCACCCCAGTTGGGCAGGCCGGCTGCCTTGACCAGTGCGTGGGCAACATCCACCCGGAAACCGGAAATTCCCCGGTCCAGCCAGAATCGGAGGACCCGCTCAAACTCGGCGTGCACAGCATCGTTGTCCCAGTTGAAATCCGGTTGCGAGGAATCAAAGAGGTGCAGGTACCACTGCCCGGGCCGGCCATCCGGTTCCACAATCTGGGTCCAGGCGGGGCCACCGAAATGGGACTGCCAGTTGTTGGGAGGCTCGCTTCCGTCAGGTCCTTGGCCGTCCCGGAAGATAAACATGTCACGCTCGCGGCTGTTCGCCGGAGCCGCGAGTGCGGCCTGGAAGGCGGCGTGTTGGTCCGAGCAGTGGTTGGGAACGAGATCTGCAATGACCCGCAGGTGCAGCCGGTTGGCTTCGTAGATCAGGGCGTCGAAGTCCGCGAGGCTTCCAAACAGCGGATCGACATCGCAATAGTCGCTGACGTCATAACCCGCGTCCCGCTGCGGTGAGCGGTAGAACGGCGAGAGCCAGACGGCATCAACGCCCAGTTCGGTGAGCTGGGCGAGTTCGTGCGTGATACCCGCGAGGTCGCCGATTCCGTCGCCATTGAGGTCCCGGAAGGACCGCGGATAAATCTGGTAGATGACCGCGGAGCGCCACCATCCGTGAGCCGCGGAGGCCGAGTGGACGGGCGTCAATGTAGCGAAAGCTGCAGAGGGCGCGGACGCCTCAACTGGGAGCAATGAATCAACAGACATGAACACATGGTAGAAGACCACGCACCCAATTGGAAACGCTTACAGTGAAAGTGACCCTCCCAGGACAACGTTACGGAGTGTCGTGGTTTACCAACTCGCATTTAGACATGTACGCTGTGGAAGCGCTTGCAGTTGTGAGCCGCATCACCGACGCTGCCGCTGGGCCTGGAGCCCCCGCCGTCGAAGCACATAAGGAAAGGGACACCAATGAAGGTGCATAACACCCTCGCGACTCAGACCACCCGCCGCGTCTTCGCTACCGGCGCGATCTCCGTGGTCGCAGCCCTGGCCCTGAGCGCCTGTGGCGGCACTGCCTCCACCGCTCCCAGCTCGGAAGCCGCAAAGCAGGACCTCAAGGCAGCCGGCGCCGGCACCATCACCATGTGGGTGGACGCCGAACGATCGCCGGCGTTGAAGGACATCACCGAAAAGTTCAAGTCCGACACCGGCATCGAAGTCAAGCTCGTAGTGAAGGACTTCGCTGCGGTCCGCGATGACTTCATCACTCAGGTTCCTACCGGCCAAGGCCCCGATCTGATCGTTGGACCGCACGACTGGATTGGAAAGTTCGTTCAAAACGGTGTGATCGCACCGGTGGAACTGGGCGACAAAGCCAGCCAGTTCCAGGATTCTTCTATCAAGGCCATGACCTACAACGGCGCCGTCTATGGCGTCCCGTACGCCATCGAGAACATTGCCCTCCTCCGCAACACCAGCATCGTGGACAGCAAGGCGAACACCCTGGATGAGGTAGTGGCCAACGGCAAGAAGGCCGTTGCAGAGGGCAAAGCCACGTTCCCGTTCCTGGTGGGCATGGATCCCAAGCAGGGCGATCCGTACCACCTGTACCCGTTGCAGTCCTCCATGGGTTCGCAGGTTTTCGGTAAGAACGCCGACGGCGGTTACGATGCCAAGCAGCTTCTCATCGGTGACGCTGCCGGCGTCGAATTCGCCAAGAAGCTGGCGGCCTGGGGCGACGCCGGTGAGAAAATCATCAACTCCAACATCACCGGCGACATCGCCAAGGAGAAGTTCCTTGCCGGAGAATCCCCGTACTTCCTGACGGGCCCATGGAACGTGCCGGACGTTCAGAAGAAGGGCATCAAGTTCGCAGTTGATGAGCTGCCCACGGTCGGTGGCGAAGCTGCCCAGCCATTCATTGGCGTCAACGGGTTCTTCATCAGCGCCAAGAGTGCCAATGCCCTGGCCACCAATGAATTCGTCACCAACTACCTCACCTCCGAGTCCGCTCAGGACTCCATGTACACGGCAGGCGGTCGCCCGCCGGCACTCAAGGCATCCTTTGAGAAGGCAGCCAGCGATCCCGTCGTGGAGGCCTTCGGCAAGATCGGCGCCACGGGCGTGCCCATGCCGGCCATCCCCGAAATGAGCGCCGTCTGGGCTGACTGGGGCGCCACGGAACTGGCCATCATCAAGGGCCAGGGCGATCCCGCTGAAGCGTGGACCAAGATGGCCGCGAGCATCAAGTCCAAGATCGGCGGCTGACGCCGCAACCGGTGATTCCCCCGGTCTGCCCGGGGCCGGACGGTGCCCGCCGTCCAGCCCCGGCCCCACCGTCCGGCCCGTGCCCGCCGCAAACTGCTTTACTCCAAGGATCCAAAATGCCAAAGCCAGATCTCCACGAACTGCCAGCCAGCACAACGAGTACGACGCGGGTGCAGCCGCCTCGCGCTGCTGCCCACCAGAACGCTGCCCACCAGAACGCTGTTCACCAGAACGCTGCCCGCCTCAATGTACGAAGCGGCCGCCGGGGCCCCGACTCCCTCAAGGGCACCATCCTTAAGATCGTGCTGTTGGGCCTGGTGGATGCCTTTGCTGTGTACGTGCTGATGATGCTGTTCCTGAGCCAATCGTGGGCAGCGCTGGTTGTGTCCTCACTGGTGGTCCTGGCTATTAACTGGATCTATTTGCGCAAGGGCGGGCTGCCGGCGAAGTATCTGGCTCCGGGTGTGCTGTTCCTGCTGGTGTTCCAGGTCCTGGTGGTGTTCTTCAGCGGTTACATCGCCTTCACCAATTACGGCGACGGGCACAACAGCACCAAGGAAGACGCCATCGCGGCCATCCAGTTGACGGCTCAGAAGCGCGTCCCGGATTCGCCCGCATACAAGGCAGCAGTGCTGACCAAGGGCGGCACGTTCTACCTGTTGTTTACTGACCCGTCCGGCAAAGCTCAGATAGGCAGCACCCAGGAGCCACTCTCTGAGGTCTCCGGGGCGGGAAAGGATTCCACCGGCAAGGCCAACTCCTTGCCTGGCTACGAAACACTGAAGTTCCAGGAGATCGTGGCCAACCAGCAGGAAATCCTGAAGATTACCGTTCCCGTTTCAGAGGATCCCTCTAATGGGACCCTGCGCACCGCGGATGGCAGCACGGCCTACCAGTTCAAGCCAGCACTGAGCTACGACGCCGCCACCGATACCTTCACTGACAGCGAGACCGGCAAGGCCTACCGCGACAGTGGCAAGGGCGCCTTCGCGGACGCCAACGGAGAGACGTTGGCCACCGGCTGGAAGATCGACGTCGGCATGAATAACTTCGCCCGGGCCTTCACCGATCCGAGCCTCCGCGGTCCACTCCTGGGCGTGATCCTTTGGACGTTCACCTTCTCCGTAGCGTCCGTTGCCTTGACCTTCGCCGTGGGGCTTTTCCTGGCCATCACCTTCAACCGTGAGGATCTCCGCGGCAAAAGGGTTTACCGGATCCTGATGATTTTGCCCTACGCTTTCCCGGCGTTCCTGTCCGGTTTGGTGTGGTCGGGCATCCTCAACCCCGAGTTCGGCTGGCTCAACCAGACTCTGCTGGGCGGGGCGAACATTGGCTGGCTCACGGACCCAGTCCTGGCCAAGGTCAGTGTGCTGGTGGTCAATGTGTGGCTCGGATTCCCGTACATGTTCCTCGTTTGCACCGGGGCACTCCAATCCTTGCCAACAGAAATTGATGAGGCTGCCCGCATGGATGGAGCGTCCCCTTGGCGCGTCTTCCGCTCCATCAAGCTGCCGCTGCTGCTGGTCTCGGTTGCGCCGCTGCTGATCTCCTCCTTTGCGTTCAACTTCAACAACTTCAATGTCATCTACATGTTGACCGGCGGCGGGCCGCGCTTTGCAGACACCGATCGCGATATCGGAGCCACGGACATCCTGATCACGTTGGTCTACAAGGTGGCGTTCGGCCAAGGCACCGGTCGCGACTACGGACTGGCCAGCGCGCTCGCCATCATCATCTTCATCATCGTGGCCACGATTTCGGCCATCAGCTTCAAGCAGACCAAAGCACTCGAGGACGTGAACTAATGAGCGAGGCACAGGTACGCACCCTCCCCACCATTGAACAGGCTCACGACGGCGGTCCCGCACCGTTGGTGCCAAAGCGGCGTCCCTTTGGGGTTTGGTTCAAAGACAAAGGCTGGCGGCACGCCGTCGGCATCGTAACCACCATCTTTGCCGTGTTCCCGCTGCTCTATGTTTTGTCGGCAGCACTGGACTCCAACGGCACCTTGGTAGGCTCCAACGGTCTGTTCTCCAGGTTTGATACCGGCAACTTCATGGCGCTCTTCAACGATCCGAGCCGTCCCTTCGGGCGCTGGTTCCTCAATACCCTGGTGGTGGGCCTGGTGACGTCCGCCGCCACAGTCTTTCTGGGGGCGATGGCCGCCTACGCGTTCTCCCGCATGCGCTTCAAGGGCCGCCGGGTAGGACTGTTGACCCTGCTCCTGCTGCAGATGTTCCCGCAACTGCTGGCCGTCGTCGCGATCTTCCTCCTCCTCAGCGGTATCTCGGAGGTGATCCCGGCCCTGGGCCTTGGCAGCCAGCTGGGGCTCATCATGGTGTACCTGGGCGGGGCGCTGGGCGTGAACACATACCTTATGTACGGGTTCTTCAACACGGTCCCGCAGTCCGTGGACGAAGCTGCAAAGATCGATGGCGCCAGCCACATCCAGATCTTCTTCGGCATTATTCTGCGCCTGGTCACTCCCATCCTGGCGGTTGTTGGGCTGCTGGCATTCATCGGTATCTCCAGCGAGTTCGTGATCGCCAGCGTTGTCCTGACCGATCCTGACAGCCAGACACTCGCCGTCGGGCTCTATTCCTACGTGGCACAGCAGCGTTCCGAGAATTGGGGCGTCTTCGCCGCCGGCGCTGTTATCGCCGCTATCCCGGTCATGGCGCTGTTCCTCTTCCTGCAGAAGTACATCGTCAGCGGACTTACGGCCGGCTCAGTGAAAGGATGACAATGACGCTTGTCATTCCACATCACGACGGATCCGCTCTTCATGTTTCGGGTCCTGCTCCCGGACGGATTTCCCTGGGCAATATTGTTCGGCTCCGGCTGCGGGTTCCGCAGGAGTGGGGTTCCGCGTCCCGCGTTTGGGTCCGTTCCTTGCAGGACGGCGAACCACGCTACGACGCCGCGATCCGGCTCGGCACCATTGATGGCTGGGACTGGTGGGAAGCAGCCATGTTGGTGGCCAATCCTGTGGCTAAATACCGCTTCCTCCTGGAAATCGAAGCAAACAGCCGTGTCGGAACCACGTCCGGTGCTCCCACCAGCAGCGCAAGTGGGCGGCACTACTGGAACCTCAACGCCCAAGGACTTTTCAACAGGGACGTTTCTGATTCAGCGGACTTTCGCCTGACCACGTTTGCCCCGGCACCGCATTGGCTGCATCGGGCCACGATGTACCAGGTGTTTCCGGACCGCTTCGCCCGCTCTGCCCAGTCCGATGCGCACCCGCTACCGGACTGGGCTGTGGGCAGCTCGTGGGACGAGCCAGTGGTGGCTACGGGGCGGGAAACGCCCATTCAGTTTTACGGCGGCGACCTGCACGGAATTACGGGGAAGCTGGACCATCTCCAGGAACTGGGCGTCGATGTTCTTTATCTGACACCGTTCTTCCCTGCCCGTTCCAACCACCGCTACGACGCCTCTACCTTCGACTCCGTGGACCCCCTCCTTGGCGGGAACCAAGCGCTGGTGGAGCTGGTAGAGGCGGCGCATTCCCGGGGTATTCGTGTGATGGGCGACCTCACCGCCAATCACACTGGCGATGCACACGACTGGTTCGTGAAGGCGCTCGCCGATCCCGGCTCAGAGGAAGCGGGCTATTACTACTTCAACGAGGACCATTCGACGTACGAGTCGTGGTGGGGTGTGCCGTCGCTGCCCAAACTCAACTGGTCTCCGGATGCCCTCCGGCGGCGTTTCGTGACGGACGACGATTCAGTGGTTGGCCGCTGGCTCAAGCCGCCCTTCAACCTGGATGGCTGGAGGATAGACGTCGGCAATATGACCGGGCGCCTTGGCTCCGTGGACCTGAATCACGAGGTTGCACGGCTTATCGCGGAGCGGGTTCGCGAGATCAACCCCGATGCGGCCTTGTTGGCCGAGTCCACCTCCGACGCCGCGACGGACTTCACGGGTGAGCACTGGCACGGTGCGATGACGTACTCCAACCTCACCCGGCCTTTGTGGTCCTGGCTTGCGGGGGATGCGCCGCACGTAAACTTCTTCGGCTCGCCCCAGGCTAGGCCCAACAAGATCGAGGCCGAAGACTTCCTGGCCACGCATCAGGAGCTCGCAGCAGGATTTAGCTGGGGTGTGCGAAATAACACCATGAATGCGCTCAATACGCATGACACCGCACGCGCAGCGACAGTAATGATCGACGGCGGCCAGGAAGTTGGCGCCATGCTCACCTTCACCCTGCCGGGCATCCCTGTCTTGTTCGCGGGAGACGAGTTCGGCCTTGAAGGTTTCAATGGCGAGGACTCCAGGACGCCCATGCCGTGGGGTTGGCAGGAAGAAAAATCCGGCCGCCAGCCTGTCAAGGACCTGCTTTCCTTCTACTCAGCGCTGGGGCAGATCAGGCGTGAGCTGCCGGCGTTGACCGAAGGCGGGGTGCGCTGGATCCACGCTGAAGGTGACGCGCTGGTCTTCGTGCGAGAGACGGCCGGTTCCGCAGTCATGGTCATGGCCGCCCGCGACTCTGCCCAGGTCCCCGTGGACAACGCCGTCCTTTCCACGGCTCAACTCGAATCGCTGTCCGCCGCACCGGTGCACTGCTTTGGGAACATCTCGACGAGCCGGGGGATAGGGGGCGATGTGCTTCTGTGCGCCGACGGAATTTCAGCTGGCATCTGGACCCTGCCAGGAACCGATGTTCCCACGGTGGCGGGCGGCGCTGACTAGACTGGGAGCACTGAAAACTCTGCGAAGACTGCCGATTTGGCGTGTCCGCGGAGCTCATGTGTGAAGGGACCACCTTGTCGGACGAAACGGCTATGGCCGGAACAACAGAGGAAAGCATCAAAGGCCGCACAGTCGGCCGCCAGGAAGCTGACCAGCAAACGGACGCGAGCCACAGCGCCTTCTTGCAGAGCCTGGCCGCCGGACTGCACCCAGGCCAGATCGCGGAAGATGAAGCCACCCTTACCGTCTATTCCGTAGATCAAGGGCCATTGCTGGAACGGCACTTGCCACTCGCCGTCGTGTGGGCCGAATCCGTGGCAGACGTTCAAAACATCGTTCGCAGTTGCGCTGCCCACAAGGTGCCAATCGTCGCGCGAGGTGCCGGGACGGGTGTCTCGGGAGGCGCGCACGCCACCCAAGGCTGCATCGTACTCAGCCTGGAACGGATGAACCGCATCCTGGACCTCAACCCCGACGACGAGACCGCCGTCGTCGAACCTGGAGTCATCAACGCTGACCTGAATGCCGCAGCCACCGAACACGGGCTCATGTATGCGCCGGATCCGGCGAGCTACAAGATGTCCACCATCGGTGGCAACGTAGCCACAAACGCCGGGGGGCTGCGCTGTGCGAAGTACGGTGTGACACGGGATTCCGTGCTGGCCTTGGACGTTGTGTTGTCCGACGGATCACTGCTCCACACTGGGCACCAGACCTTCAAAGGCGTTGCCGGATACGACCTCACGGCGCTGCTGGTGGGCTCCGAAGGAACACTCGGAATTGTGGTGGGCGTGACGGTCCGCCTGAAATACCTGCCCCGCGAGGTCCACACCATCGCCGCGTTCTACCAAGACTTCCGCAGCGCCGCCGCAGGCGTCCTGGCAGTAGGCAAAGCCCGGGTCCAGCCAGCCATCATGGAGCTCCTGGACAACGGAACACTCATACAGCTCGATGAGATGAACGGCTCAGACCTGCAAACCCGTGGCAAGTCCTTGCTGTTGATCCAGACGGACGGTTTTGGAGCTGCCGCCGAGGCCGACGTCGTCCGTCAAGTACTCGCCGAAGGCGGCGCCACAGTCACCACCGAAGCCAGCGAAGAAGCCGAGATGCTCGTTGAACTACGCCGCAACAGCCGCGGCGTGGAAATGGACGACGAATTCAGAGTAGGCGAGGACATCGCTGTTCCGCGCTCCCGGCTGGTGGACTTCGTCGCCGAACTCGAAGCCATGGCCGACCGCTTCCAAGTCCGCCTCAAAGTGGTGGCCCACGCCGGAGACGGAAACCTCCACCCCACCTTCTGGATGGACCGGGTAGACCCCGCCACGGATGCCGACGCCCTGGTACGCCTCAACGCTGCATTGGATGAATCGATCAGGATCGGCCTCGAAATGGGCGGCACGATTACTGGTGAACACGGCGTGGGCCAGTACAAGCTCCGTTGGCTTGGACTGGAGCAACCTGAGCCCGTGCGGGAATTGCAGCGGCGGATCAAGGAGCTGTTCGATCCTGCAGGGATTCTGAATCCGGGGAAGGCTATCTAGCCGCGATTCATCCCCCTACGGACTATTCACCCTCGCATGCGGGGGTGAATAGTCCGTTAGACGGGGTTCGGCCACTGTTGGCGGGCTATGCTCCGGCGTATCCTCTGCGATATGACCAACTCAACGTCTGGCGACAACACCCCCAATACCCCCGCCACTGAAGTCCTGGAGACCAACGAATGCTGGGAACTCCTCCGTGGAGTTTCCGTGGGCCGGCTTGCCGTGTGGGTGGACAATCACCCGGATATCTTTCCGGTGAATTACAAGGTGGACCACGGGACCATGGTTTTCCGCACGGGGGAGGGCACCAAGCTTCATGCCGCCCTTGGTGACGCTCCTGTTGCGATCGAGGCTGACGGTGTGGATGCGGAAACCGGAGTGGCCTGGAGCGTGGTGGTCAAAGGGCAAGCTTCCGCCGTGAAGCTGACGCAGGACGTGCTGGATACCATTGGCCTCCTCCTGTTTCCTTGGGAAGCGGGGCAAAAGGACCAGTTCATCCGCATTGTTCCATCAGACGTATCCGGGCGCCGCTTCAAGGTGACGCCGCCCGCGACCTGGTGGACCCCGCTGGATGATGCACCAACCGCCAGGGGCGAGTAACGCTCAACGCCGAAAGCCACTCTTGCCGGTTACTCAGGCCGTCGTACAGTCAGGCGAAGAACAAGTCAGGCGACGAACAACCGCGGGTCCAATGATGCCTTGAACCGCCCTCCGACGAGCTGTTTCCACCCGTGTATGCTCGGTTGGAACGCTGACCGGCGCCGGCCGGCGAATGGAGCGGACGCTGGCATGAAGGGAAGTTTGACAGTGGCTGAGGCGACGCCGGAAACCGGGAATGGCCGCGATGACGAGGCCCGCGCGGAACAGGTCTACCAACTGGTGTTGGAGGGGATCGTCACGGGCACCTTCGCGCAGGGTGGGCGCCTGCGCGAACGGGAACTGTCCGACATGTACGGCGTCTCACGGATCCCGGTCCGTGAAGCCATTCAACGCCTGGAGCAGGACGGCTTCGTGGCCACCTTCCCGCGCCGCGGCGCCGTGGTCCGGCAACTCACACTCACCGACGTCAACGAGCTCTTCGACGTTCGCCTTTGCCTGGAAACGTTCGCCGCGAGGATGGCTGCCACCCGCGTTGCCGAAGGCCATTCCGCAGGTCGGCTCGAGGAACTGATGGAAGCCTCCAATGCCGCCATCGATGAGGACCGCGCAGACGATGTAGCGCTGATCAGTGCCGAGCTGCACGCCGAGATCGTGCGTCTCTCCGGCAACAGGCTGCTGATTGAGTCCGTGAAGCCACTCTTCGGCCGCATGCGCTGGATTTTCGGATTGGCACACAACCGCAGCAACGAACTCCAACGGGACGAACACAAAGAGCTGTGCAACGCCATCCTGAAAGGCCGGCCGGACCTGGCCTACTCACTGGCGTACACGCACATTGAGCTCGGCCGGGAACCCGTCCTGGCAGGCCTCGCGGAGACCCTGGAACCCTGAGTTAGTCGTCCGAGTCCGGGTACTCGTCCACTTCGTCGTACCGGCCTGACTCCTCCACCTCAACCTCAAGGATCTTGAGCATCTCGGTGTCAGGGTTCAACATGATGGCAGCTTCGTCCCTGCGGTGCTGCAACACGGTGTCCAGGTAAGACTGCACGGTCTCTGCCAGCGGGATGTAGCGATCCTGCTTCTGGCTCATGTACCAGCGGTGCTCCAGGACCTCGTGCACAACTTCGGCCGGTTCCAACTTGCCGGCAAGGTGCCGGGGAATAGACCGCACGATCGGCTCGAAGATCTGGCTGACCCAGGCGTGGGCGCTGATTTCCTCGTCCAGGTCAGGGTTGTTGTCCGCCCTGAACTGGTCCATATCGTTCAGCAGCCGGCGGGCCTGGTTCTCCTGGGCGTCCAACCCAGTGAGGCGCAGCAAGCGCCTTTGGTGATGGCCGGCGTCGACGACTTTTGGCTGCAGCTGGATGGTTGAACCATCCGCCGTTGTCTTGATGGCATATTCCTCGACGTCGAAGCCGAGCTCGTTGAGACGGCGGATGCGGGCTCCCACGCGCCAGCGCTCGCCGAGTTCGAAGGATTCCTTCTCCGTCAGCTCAGCCCAGAGCCTGCGGTAGCTGTCCATGATGAGCTCACTGGTAGCCACAGGATCAACCTTTTCCTCGATGAGCCCGCCGTCCAGGAGGTCCATCAGCTCACCGGCGATGTTGACGCGGGCGATCTCCAGATCGTACTCGCGCTGACCCATGGACAGGTCCGGGTAGAGCTCGCCGGTTTCGGCATCCACGAGGTAGGCGGCAAAGGCACCGGCATCGCGACGGAACAGCGTGTTGGAAAGCGAGACGTCACCCCAGTAGAAGCCAATGAGGTGCAAGCGGACAAGCAGCAACGCCTGGGCATCGATGAGGCGCGTCAACGTGTCCTTGCGCAGCATCTGCGAGAAAAGTGCCCGGTAGGGCATGGAAAATTTCAAGTGCCGGGTGACCAATACCGGGTTCAGGGGTTTGCCATCGGCAGTGGTGCGGCCGGTGATGACGGCCACGGGCTCAACACAAGGAACATCCAGCCGTGCCAGCTTCCGGAGCATGTGGTACTCGTGGCGGGCAACATGCTCGGACGTTTCCTTGATGGCGATGACGGATCCACCCAAATGGGCGAAACGCACGATGTGCCGGGAGATACCGCGGGGGAGGGCCGCGAGATTCTCGGCTGGCCAGTCTTCAAGCGCAATGTGCCACGGTAGGTCCAACAGCTCAGGATCCGCTGCCGCAGCAGTGATATTAAGGGACCCGATGACGCTGGCGGGCGGAGCGGTATCCTGCGCGCTGGCCGCTTCAGTCCTGGGGAGCTTGCCGATCTGCCCGTAGTCGGTCGGTTCGTCGTGCCACTGGGCTTCGTTTTGCTCGCTCATGCTTCAATTGTTCCGTACTCGCCGGTGTTGGCGTTCATTGCTGCGGGAAAGGGAAACTCAGATATCGCGGACCACTCGACGTCGGGTGCTGCCTGGAACGTGACGCCCTGCCTCGTGAGGCGCTCACCCAAGGCGCCCAGCCGACGTCGGAAGTCACCAAGGTCCCGCGCGTCCTGGGCCGACCACGCCACTTCCGCCAAGGAAACGGCCCTGGGATACAGGAGCCAGTAGGCCTGCTGGTTGTTGCGGACTGTCTCTGTCCACAGCGGACCTTCGACACCAAGGATCCTGTTGTCCTGCAGGCCGCCCTGGGCGGGATTCCAGTCGTAGTACTCGGCCCATGTGAACGGCCCGCCGTCCACCCACTCAAGGCCGATGGGACTGGTTGCTTCATACTTCTGGTCCAAGTAGGTGTTTGCCGCTGGGGACATGATCATCAAGGACCCCATGTGCTCTGCCTTCTGAACCAAAGGGGGGAGGTCGCCGAACCAGTACTGCACGACGTCGCCCTCACGGAGGTCCACGGAGGCGTACTCGTTCCAGCCAACTACTTTCTTGCCGGTTTCATCCGCAATCCGCACGAACTCCTGCGTCATGCTGACGTAATGCTCGTGATCCGTTACCAAAGCTTCGTCGCCCCCGATGTGCAGGTAGGGGCCGATAGTCATCGCTGCCAATTGTTCAAGGACTTCCCTGACAAACTCATACGTCACAGGAAGGGCCACATCCAACGTGGACCAGCCCACTGCTGCCGAAGTGCTCATGCTTGCGGCACGGCCATCCGGGTTGAGCTGCGGTATGGCTGCAAGGGCCGCATTGACGTGGCCAGGGAGATCGATTTCCGGGACCACCAGGACGTTCCTCGCAGCGGCGTATTCCTGGATTTCCCTGTAGTCCTGTTGGGTGTAGAACCCATCCCGACCACGGACTGGTACCGCAGTGGGGAACTCCACGGCGCCTGCTCCGCCGATTTCCGTGAGCTTGCCATAGTCCAGGCCCGAGGGATTCGCCTTGGGTGTCCGGATTTCGATACGCCAGGCCTGGTCATCCGTCAGGTGCAGATGCAATGCGTTGAGCTTGAACTGGGTCATGACATCTATCTGCTCCTTCACCTCTTGGACCGTGAAGAAGTTCCGGGCGACGTCGAGCATGAGGCCGCGATACGCGAACCTGGGTGCGTCCTTAATCTCGACGGCGGGAATCACCCAGGTGCCGACGGTCCTGTTGTCGCTGTTGTTCGAATCGTCCGCGCCGGTGATGGAGTGTTCAATGGCGGGCGGGAACAGCTGACGGAGCGTTTGGACTGCGTTGAAGAGGCCGGCAGGGGTTGTTGCCGTGAGGCGTGCACGGTCGACGGTGACCGATAGCTGGTACGCTTCCGGACCGCCGTCGAGCGTTTCCATGAAGTCCATGGAGATGTCGCCCGCATTGGCCGTCTCGACGATGGGGAGAGCGAAACCTGTGCCGCGGCGAAGCAGCATCGCCAGTTGCTCTGCGACCGGGACGGCAGCTGGGCTCGCCGCGATCCGGGCAGTGGGTGCAAGCGTGAAAGCCTGACCGTCCGAGGGTGCGATGTGCGCGGGGCGGGGGATCAGGTTATCCGTGGTGTTCATGCAGTTCTTTCTGCGGAAAGGTTAACGCGAGAGCGGCCCGACCGGGAAGGGTCGGGCCGCTGTCACACTGCGGATTTTTGCCGGTGGATTAGTCGCCCAGGCGGAGTCCGGTCTTGGTGTCGAACAGGTGCACGTGGCCGGACTGCGGACGAACGAAAATGGACTCGCCCTTCATCGGGGGGCGGCGACCGTCAACGCGGGCGACGATGTCGTGGCTCTTGCCATCCAGGATGGTGTGGCCGTAGACGTAGGCATCGGCGCCGAGTTCTTCGACGACGTCAACCTCAACCTGCAGGCCTTCGCCGTTGCCGACCGTCTCGAGGTCTTCCGGACGTGAACCAACGGTAACCGTCTGTCCGTGTGCTTCTTCGAGGACGTCGCGCTTGACCGGGTAAACCGTGCCACCGAACTGAACGCCGCCGTCGACGACCGGAAGTTCCAGCAGGTTCATGGCGGGGGAGCCGATGAAGCCTGCAACGAAGACGTTCTGCGGGCGGTCGTAGAGGTTGCGCGGGGTGTCAACCTGCTGGAGCAGGCCGTCCTTGAGGACTGCAACGCGGTCACCCATGGTCATGGCCTCAACCTGGTCGTGCGTCACGTAAACCGTGGTGACGCCGAGGCGGCGGGTCAGGGATGCGATCTGCGTACGGGTCTGGACACGGAGCTTGGCGTCAAGGTTGGACAGCGGCTCGTCCATGAGGAAGACCTGGGGGTTACGGACGATTGCACGGCCCATGGCAACACGCTGGCGCTGACCACCGGAGAGTGCCTTCGGCTTGCGGTCCAGGTATGCCTCAAGGTCAAGAAGCTTGGCGGCTTCGCGAACACGCTCGGCGCGCTCTTCCTTGGAGACGCCGGCAATCTTCAGTGCGAAGCCCATGTTGTCCGCAACAGTCATGTGCGGGTAAAGAGCGTAGTTCTGGAAGACCATTGCGATGTCGCGGTCCTTCGGGGGGACATCCGTGACGTCGCGGTCACCGATCAGAATGCGGCCGGCGTTCACATCCTCAAGTCCTGCGAGCATGCGCAGGGAGGTGGACTTACCGCAACCGGAGGGTCCAACGAGGACCAGGAATTCGCCATCGGCGATGTCGATGTTGAGTTTATCGACGGCGGGCTTATCTGTGCCCGGGTACAGACGCGTAGCGTTATCAAAAGTAACTGTAGCCACAGTTATCAATCCCTTCACCGGCAGGTACGTGCCGGACGATCCGTTGTGAATGGTTCATTTTCTTCAGTTGAACTCCCCGGCCAATGGCCGGGGAGGATCGTGTGACGTCGCACGGTACTGTGCGTCACATCACGTCCAAGAGTATGTCAGACTTTTGGATTTACTGCCCAAATGTTACGAACGTCACATGTGACGTTGATCCCGCTTCATGCTTCGGCGGTGACACGGCGGCGCTCTCGCAGCAGCGCTTCCAGCAATTCCGCAACCTGCACTGGAGCTTCCACACGGTACTGCGCCTGGGTGAAATCCAGTCCCACTTTGATGCCGACGTCGTCGCCCATGAGCCTGCCGAAGGCATCCTCATCGGTCACGTCGTCCCCAGCGAACAACATGGCCGTGGCACCGGTCGCCTGACGGAGGAACTCCACTGCCTCGCCCTTGGAGGCCTTGACCACGGATACCTCCAGCACGCGTTTGCCGGTCTTCACGTACACGCCAGGATGCTCGCGCAGCACCCGCGTCGCGGCTTCGACGGCGTCTTCCGCGACGTCGTCATCGGCCATCCTTGTGTGAAGGACGACGCCGGCGGGCTTGTCTTCGAGCAGCGTTCCAGGAGCAATGTTCACGATTTCGGCCAGGACTTCGCGTACGGCCGCCAACTTGCTGCGCTGATCCTCATCCAGTTCCAGGCCGAGGGAACCTTCGCCCAGCCAAACTTCAGCTCCGTGGCTGCCGATCAGCAGCGTGTCCACAGGAGGTGAGGCGACCAGCCGCAAACTGTCCAAGGCGCGGCCTGAGATGAGTGCCGTCGTCGTGCGCGGCAGTTCGGCGAGGGCTTCCAAAGCCGCGGCAGCCCTGGGCAGGGGCCGTGCATCCTCTGCGCGGTCCACGATCGGGGAGAGCGTGCCGTCGAAGTCCAAGGCCACCAGGAGATGTTCGGTGCCGGAAATGCGCCGGATGGCGTCCAACAGTTCCGGGGACAGAGACAGGTTCTCAGCTGTCATCACGCACTACCTTCTCCTCGAGGGCGGCCAGGAACTCCGCTGACCAATGATCGACGTCGTGGTCCAGGATCTGCTTTCGCATCAGCTTCATGCGGCGGCGGGCTTCCTTGGGGGATAGGTTGACCGCCCGGAGAATGGCGGACTTGAGGCCATCGATGTCATGCGGGTTGATCAGGAGCGCCTGCTTCAATTGGTCGGCAGCGCCTGCGAATTCGCTCAGGACCAGTGCGCCGTCGTCCTCGGAACGCGCCGTCACATATTCCTTGGCCACCAGGTTCATTCCGTCGCGCAGCGCCGTGACCAACATGACGTCCGCGGCGAGGTAGAGCGCCACCATCTCCTCAACCGGGTAGCTGTGGTGCAGGTAGCGGACGGCAGTGTTCTGGATGGTGTCGTAAGTGCCATTGATATGGCCGACCGTGCCCTCGATTTCTTCACGCAGAAGCCGGTACTGCTCCACGCGTTCACGGCTGGGGCTCGCTACCTGTATGAGGGTGGCGTCCTCCACCTTGATGCTGCCCTCGCGCAGGAGTTCCTCGAAGGCCTTCAGGCGGTGGCCGATGCCCTTGGTGTAGTCCAGGCGGTCCACGCCAAGAAGGATGGTCTTCGGATTGCCAAGGTCCTTGCGGATCTGCTTGGCCCTCTCGATGATGTCCGGCCTCCCGGCCAACTCCCGGATCTGGTCAACATCGATGGAAATAGGGAAGGCCTGCGCCCGGGCAATGTGGGTGACCTCGCCGTCAGGGCCCTTTACATGCACTTGCTGCTGCTTGACGCTGGCGCCCAGGAAGCGGCGGGCAGAGCGCATGAAGTTGCCAGCGTCGCTGGGACGCTGGAAGCCCAACAGGTCCGCACCCAGAAGGCCATCAATGATCTCGCGGCGCCACGGCAGCTGCGCGAAGATCTCCGGAGGCGGGAAGGGAATGTGGTTGAAGAAGCCGATCTTCAGGTCCGGCCGTGCCTCGCGGAGCATGCGGGGAACCAACTGGAGCTGGTAGTCCTGGACCCACACCGTTGCGCCGTCCGCGGCATGGCGGACCACGGCATCGGCGAACTTCTTATTCACCTGGCGGTATGCATCCCACCACGTACGGTGGAATTCCGGCGGGGCGATGACATCGTGGTACAGCGGCCAGATGGTCGCATTGGAGAAGCCCTCGTAATACAGCTCGACCTCGTGGCTGCTTAACTGGACCGGGACAAGATCCATCGCTTCGTGGCTGAAAGGACGGACAGTTTCATCCGGAGCGCCGTGCCAACCCACCCACGCGCCGTCGGACTTTGTCATCATCGGTGCAAGCGCAGTAACCAGGCCGCCTGGCGAGCGTCGCCACCCACCGCCACCATCGCCGTCACCATCGCTGTTGTACCGGTCGACAGGCAGGCGGTTGGACACCACCATGAAGTCGAACTTGCTCGCCGTTGGCTTCCTGGTGGGAGAGGCCCTAACGCCGTCTTCCATCTTGAGTTTTTCGCTTGCCAAATCCTGCATTACTGCTCCCTGGGGTTGCTGTGACTCACCTCCCAGCCTACCGGCGGAATCATAGACCGCAGTTGATCGTTCAACGACCGGGCAGGCATGTCAGCGGCAGAGCTCCTAGTTGGCTCCCGTAAACTGACCCCGTTGCCCCAAGCTATGCACTACCGACGTCGAGTAATCCGAGGAACTGATGAGCCCCGCAAACGAACCCCGCCTCTCCAAGGCTGAACGCACCGCCCAGGCACGGGAGAAAGCGCGCGAAATCCGCGAAGCGCAGCTGAAAAAGGAAAAGCGCAACAAGCTCCTGATCGGTTGGGGCATCGTCGTTGCGGTCGTGGCGATCCTGGCCGTCATCGCGCTGGTGGTGACCACCAGCATTCAGCAAAGCGCCCCGATCGCCGATCAGGGACCTACTCCCGCGAATGGCAACGTGCACGGCGGCGTAACATTGCTGGCCAACACCGACGTCGTAAAGTCCGATGCCTCGTCCGTGAATGTGGCGGATGTGCCTTCGGCTCCGGCAACCAAGCCCGCAACCGTGACTGTTCCTGGTGGTGAGCCCGAGGCCGGCAAGCCCGTCAAGGTGATCGCTTACGTCGACTTCATCTGCCCCGTCTGCAAGCGGTTCGAGACAACCTACGGGGAGTCGCTCACCAAGCTGCGCAACGACGGCAAGATTTCCCTCGAGTACCGCCCCCTCGGCTTCCTGGACCAGCAGTCCACCACCAACTACTCCTCGCGTGCAGCAAATGCTGCTGCATGCGTAGTGAACTCTTCACCTGAGAAGTACGCCGACTTCTTCAACCTCCTCTACGAACGCCAGCCGGCCGAAGGCAGTGCCGGTATCTCGGACAACGATCTCAAGTCCATGGCCAAGGAAGTTGGCGCGGCGAACATCGACTCCTGCATCGACAGCAAGCAGTACCGCCCCTATGTAAAGGTCGCCACGCAGGAAGCCGCGGCCATCGGCATCACGGGCACCCCCACCGTGTTCATCGACGGCAAGCAGTGGGACGGATCCACCGACCTGAATGCTGAGATCCAGACCGCGGTTGACGCCAAGGGCTAGGTTTCAGGAATTTACGACGGCGGTTGGTCACCTCGGGTTTGTGCCTTGCGTTCAACCCGGGTGGGCGGCCGCCGTCGTGATTTCCGCGAGGGGGAGTCTCTGGGCTAACCTTATCTAGCGTCGTTTTCGGCGCATGCCTCCTTAGCTCAGTTGGCCAGAGCACCGCTCTTGTAAAGCGGGGGTCGTCGGTTCGAATCCGACAGGGGGCTCCGATTGTGGCTTTGAACTGCGGTTTTAGTACCGTGTGGCCCGATTCTCCCGCCTTCTCGTTAGTGATGCTTTCGGCGCCGGCTGCCAGTGTGGCCTATGACCAGATGCGCGCGTCGGGGCTCCATCGGTGGTGGTTTTCGGCTGAGCCGTCGAACACTGGCTCAATGAACGTGAGCACACGTTCAACCTGCGCGTCGAGGTTCTGCTCGCAGAGGTCTTCGACTTTTAGCTTCCTGCGCCATGCAGCCCATTTCGCTTGCCCTGTCGCACCATAGCCGTCCATAAGGATCCGGAGCGGCCCCAGTTCGACGGTCCGGTGCCCGGCAACCTGCATCGCTGCTTCTCTGACGTCTGCGGCGTCGAACTCGAATCGGTCGGACAGGACTGCCACGTCCAGCAGGTCCCGCCACCTGGTGCTGGTGGTGCCGCGCTGGAGCATAGTTACGGTCTTCTCAGCGATCACCGTCACCAAGGGATGACCTTTCATCCTTACCGTTCCGCCGAGCAGCGACGGCAGTTCGATCTGCTCCGGCTCCGGCCAGATCGGGTCACCGGTACTGATGTCGAGCTTGATGGCAATTCTCGCCCGGCCCAGGACCGCGGGCAGTGAGACCCGCAGGCCGCTGTACTCGTCTTCGTCGCGGATCTGTTCGATCTGCATGGACGAATGGTCGAAGACCAGGCCGTCATCGACGACGATGTCGCATACCCCTTTCACCACTTCGGTGACGTGATCGACGTCGAGCCGGAAATCGAGTGCCTGCATGTCAACGTCACGGGTCGGCCGGCGCAGCGCGTGGGCGGACAGCAGGACGCCACCTTTGAGACAGAAGTCCTTCGCGAAAGGGGTGTCTGCCAAGCGCGCCAGGAAGCGCTCAAGACCGTAAAGCGTGAAGATCTCGTCAACGGGGCGCTTCCGGTCCCGCGCAAGCCTCTGAAGCTGCAGGTAGACGGTTCCTCCTGTCATCACAGGAGGACCTCCAATGCCTGGCTCAGCGGCCCCTTGGACCGCGGGACCAACAAAGCGATCTCCATGAGCCGGGCCGGCTGGGATCCTGGGCGCTTGAGCCAGTTACGTAGGGCTTCGATTCCCGTTTCATATCCGGCGCTTCCACGCAGGCGAAAGGCGTCGACGATCGAGCGCTCGGGGGAGTAGATGCCGATCAACACCCCGTCGGCCCCTTCGATCGGGATCGTCGACCGTCCGACGTCGAACGTCGCTTTGTCGAAGACATGCCAGGTGACCGGAGCCGAAAGCTGCGGAGGGGTCCTTCCGCGAGGCAAGGCCAGGTCGATGCTGGAAGGGATCTCATCGATGAGCTCGTGTCGGGCGAGAGCGCTGGTGAGGCAGATCGTGGCCAAGGGAGCTTTTCGGGAGGCTTCCAACAGATCGATGTCCGCCTGCATGCCCGTTCCGGCGATGTACAGCCCGGAGCCGATCCTCTCAATCAGGCCGGCATCACGCATTCGGTACAGGCTCGTGTGAGAGACTCCGTGCTCTGCCGCGTCCGAGATGCTGAAAAGGCCGCGCGGAAGGCGGTCCAGCAGGTAACTTTGACGCTTCATGTTCATATTCTACGACAGATAAAGCTAACTGTCGTGGAAAATGACCGCCAATTCTATGCGGCAATGATGAGGGCGCTCGCGGCTCAACGCGCGATGAAGGACGCCTTCTCAACTTCACTTGCGGGAGCCGCAGTAAAGGGCTGGGGACACCCAAATCCGAGCGTCCCCAGGCCTTTGCCGTGGCTCCGAAGTATTTGCGCGTCGTCAGAGTCCTGGGCTATGGCACTTCCCCCTGCGGCACAGGGGTCCTGCGTTGACGTTCACGCTGACCCTGGCGAAGCGCCAGCAGCGGGAACAGGAGCACAGAGAGCATGCCGGCCCCAACCAGTGCTGATGAGATTCCGCTTGAAATGAACCCCTGATCCCGGCCAATGGCTGTGACGGCAACGATAATCGGCAGGCCGGTTGCCCCGAAAAGCATGATCGCCCGTTTCTCCGCGAAAGTGGACCTGGGCGGGGCAGCAAGCATCGACGGCAGGCCGCGGATGATCAGCAGGAGGAGCAGGAACAGAGGGAGCAGCGCCAATGCCATGGCGCTGGACGTGAGTGCGCCGAGATCGAAATCTATGCCCGTATCGATGAAGAAGATGGGCACCAGGAATCCGAACGCGACGGCGTCGAGTTTGGTCTCGATCACCTTCCGGTCCCGTTCGGGTGCGCGCGCAATGGCCACCTTCCAGAGGACGCCCGCCGCGAATGCCCCCAGCAACATATCCAGTCCCAGGACCATGCTCAGCACGACGAGCACGGTGAGGATGAACATGATGGAGCGGACAGCGAACTGGCCGCTCGTGTGGAGGGTCCTGGTGACCTGCGAGTGGAACAGCGTGTGCTGTGCCCTGGAGGCCAGGAAAATCGCAATGCCGGCAAGGAGCACAAATCCGAGCAGCACTGCCGTAGCCGGTCCCAGCTCCCTGCCGCTGAAGAACAGCGAGATTGCTATCAGGGGACCAAACTCGCCAGCTGCGCCCAATGCCGTGACGGCGATCCCCATCGGGGATTTTGATTCACCGGAATCGCGAAGAATGGGCAGCAATGCTCCCAACGCCGTGGAGCACAGCGCCACCCCGATGATGACCGCTGCCTCCGGTGTGGGGGCCAGGAGAAAGCCTGCGCCAACGCCCGCGGCCAACGAGATCACCCAGCCAGCGGAGGCACGGATGGCGGGACGGCCCCGGATATCGGCGAAGTCAATCTCATTGCCGGCCACAAAGAAGAGCATCGCCAGCCCGAAATCAGCCAGCGTATCCGTGAACTGGGTAGATTCGATCCACCCCAACACGCTGGGACCCAGCAGGATTCCGAGGACGATCTCGAACACCACCAGCGGCACCTTGACCGCCCGGTCAAGGAAGCGCACCGCAAGGGGTGCCGTCACAGCCAGGAGAGCGATCAGAACCAAGGATGTAGACAAGCCCTGCATCAGCGGTACCTCCGGTACCTCGGCCGCTTTTGAAGGACTCGGCCGCTTCGAAGGAAAAGTAATCCAAAGCTACCGCCACACCTTCGATGACGCCATGACACGGGTCTTTCTGTAGCTGGCCAGAGTTATCCACATGCAGGAAGAAGCGCACGACGGCGGGTCCCGGCCCGCGTTAGTCTGGTTACCTCGGCTGAAGCAAGCGGCCGCAACACCCACTGTGCGGAGTCGTTTTCCAATGTCCGATGACCCAGACCTGGGCGCCCTTGCGGCGTCTTCCTTTTCCCTGCCTAGGCTGCGAGACGGTCAACTCGCGGCCATGAATGCCCTCGCATCCGGCCGCGACGTCCTGGCCGTCATGCCCACTGGGTACGGTAAATCTGCCACCTACCAAGTAGCAGCCATGTACCTCTATAACCAAACGGGACGCCCCGCCGTCGTGGTTTCTCCTTTGATTGCTTTGCAGGAGGACCAGCTGGATGGGCTGAACGGGCAGTTGGGTGACGGCGTTGCTGTAGCCATCAACTCCTCCCGTAGTGACTCGGAGGTGGAGGACGCCTGGGAGGCAGCGGAGTCGGGCAAAGCGACTTTCCTGTTTCTTGCCCCGGAGCAGTTGGCCAAACAGGAGACTGTGGGCCGCATCGCCAAACTGGACATCACGATGTTCGTGGTGGACGAGGCCCACTGCGTCTCTTCCTGGGGTCATGATTTCCGCCCCGACTACCTCGACCTGGGAAATGTCCGCGAACGATTGGGAAACCCTCCGGCGGCAGCCCTTACCGCTACAGCCTCACCGCCCGTGCGCGATGAGATTCTTGAACGGCTGGGGATGAAAGATCCGCTGGTCCTGGTCCGTGGCTTTGACCGGCCCAACATCAGCCTTGACGTGGTCCGCCACCAAGAAGACAAAGGCAAGCGAAAAGCAGTCCTGGAGCAAGTTGTCACTCTGGCCAAGGGAGGCGAGCGGGGGCTCCTGTACGCCGCCACCCGCAAGGACACCGAAAAGTACGCCGCCAAACTGGCAAAGGAAGGACTCCGCGCCGAGGCATACCACGCGGGCCGGTCGGACGCCGACCGGGAGCGCATCCATGAGCAGTTCCTGGACGATCAGCTGGACGTCGTGGTTGCCACAACCGCTTTCGGCATGGGTATCAACAAACCCAATGTGCGGTTCGTCGTCCATGCTGACATTCCGGAATCACTGGATGCCTATTACCAGGAAATCGGCCGTTCCGGACGCGACGGGAAACCGGCCACAGCCACACTGCATTACCGCGAAGAGGATCTTGGCCTGCGGAAGTTCTTCGGTACGCATTCACCGGACCCGGATTCGCTCCTGGCAGTACTGAAGATCCTGAAAGCCGCAGGCCCTCCCGCCCCCAAGGGCGCGCTCGCGGAGTTGACCGGATTCCCTGTCCGACGCCTCACCGGGCTCGTCAACCAGTTGGAGGAAGCCGGCGCTGTCACCACAGGCAAGCGCGGCATTCGGCTGGCATCCAAAGCCAAACTTTCGGCGCTCGTAGCCCGCGCCGTCGAACTGGCCGAGGCCCGACAGCGCGTCGACCAGTCCCGGCTCACCATGATGCGTGCGTACGCGGAGACGGACAGTTGCCGCCGGCAGTTCCTGCTGGGTTATTTCGGTGAGGAACTTTCGGAGCCGTGCGGCAATTGTGATGCGTGCGCCGCTGCTTCCAACGCCGGCAATGATTTCAGCAGTACAGAGGAAGAGCGCGGAGACGAACAGCATGCTGGCGAAAGCGATCCATTCCCGCTGCAATCCGCTGTGGTTCACAAGGAATGGGGTCCGGGACTGGTGATGAGGCATGAGGACGACGTCATCACCGTGTTGTTCGAGCAAGAGGGCTACAAGACGCTCTCCCGCAGGGCAGTTGTGGAACATGAACTTCTGAAGCCTGCTTAGATCCTGTGAGGCTCAACGTTTCAGGTGTTGAGCTCCAGCATCAGGGCGGGCAATTCGTCGGCGAGTTCGCGTGCAAGGAATCCGAGCGGGCCAAGCTTGCTGGCCAAGCGGTCGGCCGCAGTGGCGTGGAGGTGGGTTCCCCAGCAGGCAGCCTGTGCGTCGCTGGTTCCACGCGCCCGGAGACCGGTGATGGCGCCGGCCAGTACATCTCCACTGCCTGAGGTACCCAAGCCGCCGTACCCGGTGGTGATCTTCCAAAGTTCCGGCTCCCCAGGCGCTTCCCCTGACGGACGTGCAATTACGCCCTGGCAGCTCACCACCGCGCCATACTGTTCGGCGACGGCGGCAACGTCATTTTCCAGGTGGTTTACGTCCCGTCCCAGCAGGATCCCGGCCTCTGTCGGATTAGGGGTGAGAATCAGTCGGCCCCGCCAAGGTTCCAGCCTCTCCTTTATCTTCACCAGCCCGCCGAGGGCGTAGGCGTCGAGGACAATGGCCGGCCCTTCGCCTCCAAGCTCCTCCCGCTCCAACAACCTGGTGAGCAATTCCCCGGCCAGATCTGAATCATCCAGGCCGGGCCCGACCAACACGGCATCTGCCCTTTCCAAATACCTTGAGATCAGGTCCAAACCCTCACCGGTAACGGAACCATCGGCGGTCTCCGGCAAGCCCACCGCTCCACACTCCGGGAAAGCTACTCCCACCTGCACGGCCACGGACTCGGCCACAGCCAAGGTAATCTTTCCCGCCCCGGCGCGCAGGGCGGCGATGCCGGCCAGGATGGTGGCGCCTGGAGTGGTTCGCGCCCCGCCGATGATCAGCACAGCGCCGCGGGAGTATTTATCTTCGCCAGGAGCTGGCAGAGGCCAATCACGCAGAAGGGATGGCGTCACTTGCGTGGGGCCGTTGGTGCCGTTGGAATCACTGTGGGTGGACACTGGCATCTCCGGCATGCTCCGTAACCGTGACGCCCTGTTCGGTGAGATGGTCGGCCACATTGAAGCTCTCGAGCGTCCACGGTCCAGCACCAGACGGGCGCACGTACCGGGTAATCGAGGCGTTGAGCACAGTTGCACTGGCCGCGAGGTCCAGGATCTCCCGTTCGGACATCCCCTCCAGGACGTATCGGACCAGCAGGATCACCGCATCATGGCAAACGAGCATCACGCGGTGTCCCCGTCCCAGACTGTTCAGCTCGTCCAGGACGGACCGCAGACGAAGCGCGACGTCAGCCCAGGATTCACCTCCCGGGGGCCGATAGTACAGCTTGCCCAGCCAAAGGCGACGTTCTGCCTCGTCGGGATAACGCGTTTCCACACCTATGCGGGTAAGTCTGTCCAAAATGCCCAATTCCCGGTCCCGCAGGCGTTCATCCGTATGGACTTTCAGGGGCCAGCCAGCTGTTTGGACGGCAATTTCCGCTGTCTGAAGGGCGCGCGCATAGGGGGAGGAGACTACCGTGTCCGGGCGGATCTCCTCCGGAATCCTGGCCAGCGCCGTTCCCAGTGCCTTGGCCTGATCCTGGCCTGTACCCGAGAGGTTGACGTCCGGGTCCCGGGCGGGGACGTCAATGACCTCAGCCCGTGCCAGGCGAGCTTCCGTCGCGGCCACGTTGCCTTCGCTTTCTCCATGCCGGACCAGCAGCAATTCAACAGCTCCGGCCTCCTGTACCGCCTCTGTCAGGCCGTCGTCGTTCAAGAAAACCAACTCCTTCGCGCGCCTTGCTGAATGCAGAACACTACCCACTGCGTACCCACGGGACCAGAGAATAAACGCACGACGGCGACCCTCCGCTCCCGCGCTGGCGGCCACCCGGCGTCGAAATGTTGTAGTCAGGCGAAGAGCGTTTAGCACTGTTGTCCGGACCCACGGTGAAGTAAGTTGCTGGCATGGAGGACACATACCAAGTCATCGTTGTGGGTGCCGGATTTGCAGGTGTTGCGGCAGCCAAAAAACTAGGCCGGAAGGGCGTACGCGTCCTGCTGATTGACTCGAATAACTACCATCAGTTCCAACCGCTCCTTTATCAATTGGCTACATCCCAGATTGGGGTTTCAGCCATTACGCGCCCACTGCGCTCCGTTTTCCGCCGCTACAAGACCGTCAAAGTCCTGACTGCGAGCATTGCCTCTATTGATGCTGCGCAACGGTCAGTCACCACAGCCGATGGCGTGACTTTGCGGGCGGAGATCCTGGTTATTGCGGTAGGTGCCGTTCCCAATTTCTTCAACACGCCCGGCGCCGAGCAACATGCTTTCCCGCTGTACTCCGTTACGGACGCCACCAGGCTGGGTACGGCCATTACACGGCTACTTGATCAGGCCGACCGAAGCACTGAGAGTCTTGTGGATGTCGTAGTGGTCGGAGGAGGTCCGACTGGCGTGGAAACTGCCGGGGCCATGGCGGAAAACGTGAAATATATGGTCCGCAAATACTTCTCTCCTGAGCTCGCTGCGCGCTGCCGCGTGCACCTGGTGGACATGGTTCCGAGTGTGTTGAACATGTTTTCCACGAAGTCCCAGCGCTACGCCACCGAACGTCTTCAGAAGGTGGGCGTCCAGTTGCACATGGGGGTGGGCGTTACCGAGGTGCGAAGCGGTGGTGTGGCTTTGGCAGATGGAAGCTTCGTCCCCGCGCAGATCGTTGCATGGGCAGGCGGGTTGAAAGCCGGGGACCTCATCGCCAATTCCGGGCTGACGCAGGGGAAAGGTGGACGTGTCGATGTTCGCCCAGACCTGACTGCCCCGGACGTGGATGGCGTGTACGTGATTGGGGATGCAGCGAACATCACCGATTCCACGGGCGCAAAGTTGCCCCAGCTCGGCTCCGTGGCCCAACAGGCCGGAAAATGGGCAGCCAGCAACATCCTCGCCGACCTTACTGGGGGTAGCCGTACTCCCTTCCACTACGTCGACAAAGGCTATATGGCCATGGTTGGACGTGGTGCTGCTGTGGCGGAACTTGGCCGCAAGCGAATCCAGTTGCAGGGCCTTTTCGCTTTCTTGTCCTGGCTCCTGGTTCACTTGGCCCTGTTGTCCGGGGTACAGCAGAAGGTCCGTGCCCTGTTTTCCTGGCTCAACGGGTACCTCCTGCACAGCCCCGCGCAGGTTGTGGTCAGCGGTCCAACCGAGAAGGAGCTCGCTGGCGTAAGTCGTCCCGAGGTACCTCCGGCCACAACCCGGCCAAGTCTGGAAAAGGAATAGGCTCAGCCGGGGATGTAACGGGACTTGTGAATGTGATGGGCCACTAAGCCCCACGCCATCAGAAGGAAGCCGCAGTATCCCAAGGGGGACGGACTAATCGGTATGGCCAACAGCATCAGCAGCACGCCAAGTGCTACTCCAAAGACGTGGCGGGCCTGGGGTTCATAAGGGCGGCGCGCGGGGATTCCTGTTTCCAGTTGACGGGCCAAGTCCGGGTCCTGGATGAAAAGTTCCCGTTCGAGTTGCTGCAGCACCCTGCGCTCCCTTTCGTTTAGATGCATGGTTGTCCCTCCCATGTAGCGCTAAGGCTCCTCGGTGCGATCGGTGAGCCAGCCGGTTCCTTCCAGGAAATCCAGCGGCACAACAAGCTAAGCATGCTTACTAAATGCTCCGCAAGGAAAATTTTCCGAACGGTCATTCCGGCCAGCGTCGACTTTGAGGACTGACTACGATGGCAAGTAGGAACCCCACTCAAGGAGCACAATGTCACTGAAAGACCGCCTCAAAGCAGACGTCGTAGGGCACATGAAGGCGGGCAACAAGACAGCGCTCACCACTGTGCGGAACGTCCTGGGTGAGATCACCACCCGGGAGAAGTCGGGTAAAACACCCATCGAGTTGGACGACGCGCAGGTTACGTCACTGCTTCAAAAGGAAGCTGCCAAGCGTCGGGATACCGCACGCATCTACACCGAAGCCGGGGAAGCAGGCAGGGCAGCCGCGGAAGTTGCTGAGGCTGAAATCATCGAGGCGTACCTCCCCAAGCCGCTAAGCCGGGAAGAAGTGGAAGGCATCGTCGACGAAGCCATCGCGGCCTTGAAGGCCGAAGGGCAGGAACTCTCAATGCGTTCTATAGGCGCCGTCATGAAGCCGGTCACTGCCAAGGTTGCAGGACGCTTCGACGGCAAAACCGTCAGCGAGATTGTGCGAGGTCGCCTGAGCTAGGACGGGCGGCTGGCTCACCCTTAGCGAGTCAGCCGTTCCCAAGCAGCCATCGCAAAGTGTCGGCATTGCGCACGGCGTTACCACCGCCGTCGTTGTTGAAATAGGCGTACACGTCCTTGCCTGAGCCGTTCCACTCGCGGATCCGATCCGCCCACCAGCGAAGATCCTCCTCCGAATACGAGCCGCCATAGAGGTGCTCACGATCTGGTCCGTGAAGCCGGACGTAAACGAATGGCGCGGTGGCGCGGAGGATGCACGGCAGATGGGCACCGCTCATGATGCAGTAGGCGGCCTCGTGGCGTTCAAGTAATCCGTATACGTCAGGGTGGTCCCAGCTTTCGTGCCGGAACTCCACCGCCACGCGAATCCAGCGGGGTAGGGCTGCCAGGAAGTAGTCGAGGCGGGCATCATCACGGGCAAAATCAGGAGGAAGCTGGACAAGCAGCACGGCTCGTTTGTCACCCAGCTCGTGCCAGCAGCGGGTAATGCGTTCCACCCACACTTCAGGACTGTACAGCTTTTTCCCATGCGTGAGACCGCGAGGTGCCTTGACCGACATCGCAAATCCAGCAGGCAGGCGATCGTGCCAGCTTTTGAACGCGGTGTCCCGTGGCCAGCGGTAAAAACTTGCGTTGAGCTCAACCGTGTCAAAGCGCGCCACGTAATGCGCCAGGCGTTTGGCCGTGGGCAGGCCCGGTGGGTAGAGCACATTTTCCCAGTGGTCGTAGCTCCAGCCCGAGGTGCCGATGCGGATACTCATGCTCTGGATGGTAGTCCTCGTGAACGCGCTGGCCGGGTCATGTCATGCGTCGGGTCGGGCGCCAAGCACTACGTCGTAAGCCTCTACGCGGCGGTCCTTCACTGTGGTGGGCGACTCCAAATGGACGGCGCCCGAGGGAAGAATTCCTGCACCCCCGTACCTCTCCATCACTTGCCACTGCGCCACCACATCCTCGCCAGCGTGGTCGGCGGGAAGTTTGGGCCAGAATGTGAAGCCTCCCGAATCCAGCAGAGCCTGCTTGTTGTAAAGGACGCATCCCCCAAGCCAAGCCACCCTGTAGGGCACCCATTCGCCTGGAGTCAGGGAAAGATCAGCGCTGAGATGGCTCAGATTGGCGGCATTATGAAGGGGCCAGCGGCCAAAGCCTGGAGTGTTCGGTCGAACCAGCTCCGCCGTTACAGGACCCTCCCATCGCTCAAATGCGGCGGTCTCCTCGGGTCTCCTGTCATCCAGATACGAGAGCCCCTGCGGTGCCATGCCCACGAAACCGCAGCCGAGCTCATCCAATGCGTGGTTCAACCGCTCAAGCACTCCCGGTTCGAGCCACACGTCGTCGTCAAGAAACAGGCACCGATCCGCTGTGGACTGCTCCAGCAGAAACTGCCGATGCTCAGCCAGCCCGCGCCGTGGGATATGGCGGAGCAGTCTGACCGGCCGCCCCTGCGCCTGCAGCACACGAACCATTCCAGCAACGGCAGGATGTTCCCAGTCCGGAGTGTCGGCGGATTGGTCGCTGACCACCACGCTAAAGGAGGGTTCGGATTGTGCAGCCAACCCGGCAAGTGCAACTGCCACTTCGGCCGGGCGGTTGCAGGTAGGGATGAGCACGTCCACAGCCACCGTGTCGGGGGTGTCCAGAGGCCACGCCCAATGCTCGGATGATCTCCTGCTCACAGCACACCTCCTGCCGTCAGGATCGGCATGGATTACGAAGGGTATGCCCGTATCTGTACCCATCCGGGTGGGATCTATTCCTGGCCGGCGGCGCCAGTTACCACCTATTTACGATTGGATGGCGGCCCTGGCAATCAAAGCCTGGAGGTCTTCGGCAACCTTGGCTACTTCGCGTTGTCTGGTGTTCCGCGTCGACTTGGCTGCGTGGGGGGAGGGTCGCGTGGCGCGGGGAGAAATGCGTGTACGGGCTTCAGGACGGAACACGCCATCGCGTCCAATCCTTGGATCACGAACGGGTGCGTCGACGGTGACGCGGCCCTGGAGGGGGTCGTGGAAGAGTGGGAGGTTCATGGTCCATTCCGGGTGACAGGATGTGAACCTTGATCCTGACACATGCCCGAGCGCCGCGAAATGGACGGTTGCCTATCTGCGCTTCGGAAGACTGTGCACATGTCCATGCTGGCGTCATTCAGCCTATGGCCCGACTAATGGTCGCTATTACAACCACTGAGGCCGATAATGCCATGAGCATTATTCGCTCACTTTGACGAAGCCCGGACTGGAACTTAGCCCCACAGCGCCTTCTTCAATAGCGCCCTGAGTTGAGCGTTTTCCTCTTCGCTTAACGGGGCGAGCTGGGTTTGCTCGCATACTTCCAGGGCGGCGCGGGCCTTCGTGTGAATGCGACGGCCCTCGGCTGTGGAGACGATGATCTTGGCGCGCCTGTCTTGTTTTCCCTGCGCGCGCTCAACCAGGCCCCGGTGCTCCAGATCGTCCACGAGGCTCACAACCTGACTGGGGTCGAGGCTGAGGAAATCGGCGAGTTCGCGCTGGGTCGGTTCGAGTCCGCTGCAGGCGAGCGTCAGTACTGAAAAGGACCTTTCCCGCAGTCCAAAGTCGCTGAGCGCACGGTTATTCAGGACTGACCCTGTGGCGTGGAGCTTGGCGAGCAGCAGGCCGACGTCGTTCCCAATTTTCGCGGCCGCGAGGCGCGGTGTTTCGACGTTGGTGCTTTGCGGGCCCATGACAACTCCAATAATAAATAAAAACAATCGTTGACTTTTTCAATGATCCGTAATCTCATTGATCATGACAAGGATCTCACGGGGTAGTGGGATCGGCCCCACCGGCTCCTGCCGGTCACTGCATGCGAAGGAGCACGCCATGAGCTTGAACGGCAAGGTTGCAATCGTCACGGGGAGCGGACAGGGTCTTGGACTCGCTTACGCACGGGAACTCGCCCGCCAGGGTGCCGCCGTCGTGGTCAATGACGTGAACGCTGAGACCGCCGCAGAAGCAGTGGCGCTGATTGAGGCCGACGGCGGCCGGGCCACCGCCGTCGTGGTTCCGGTGGGCACCACGGATGCTGCGAAGGCGCTGGTCGCTGGAGCTGTTGAGGCCTTTGGACGGCTGGACATCCTGGTCACCAACGCTGGCATCCTGCGGGACAAGAGCCTGTTGAAGATGACCGACGAGGACTTCGACCTGGTCATCAACGTCCACTTGAAGGGCACGTTCACGTGCGTGCGTGAGGCGTTCGCGTACTTCAAGGAAAACAACGTTTCGGGCCGCATCGTCACCATAGGTTCACCCACGGGCCAGCGTGGGAACTTCGGCCAGACCAACTACGCCGCGGCCAAGGCCGGGATCGTGGGGATGGTCCGGACGTGGGCCCTTGAAATGAAAAAGGCGGGAGTCACAGTGAACAGCGTGATCCCTGTGGCGGCGACTGCGATGACCAAGACGGTTCCCTACTTCCAGAAGGCCGTGGAGGCCGAGGAACGCGGCGAGGCCATGCCGTCCTTCTTCCGTCACGACCTCGGATTCGGCACCGCCGACGACGTCGCTGGGCTTATTGCCTTCCTCGCCTCGGACGAAGCTTCCGGGATTACCGGGCAGGCGATCGGCGCCGGCGGTGACCGGCTGCAGGTCTGGACGCACCCGACGGCGGCCAGCACCAAATACCGCGACGGCGGTTGGAGCTATGAAGCCCTCCGCGAAAACGCCGGGTCCCTCTTTCGAGCGGACGTCCTGCAGAGCTACGGTGAGGAATTCCTGCCGCTGCCTGAAGAACTCCGGCCCGAGCCTGCGGTTGTAACTGCTTAGGGCCCCGCTGATCATGGCCGACCGTTACGAACTTGGCATCGACGCATCCACGGTGGATGCGATCGACATGCACGTCCATGTGGAGGTGGACAGTTGCGGGCACGGATCCCTGCCGGACGCGCTGACTGAGGCGTCGGCGAAGTACTTCAAAGCGGAGGATCGAACACCGTCCCTGGACCGGATCGCGGAGGTGTACCGCGAACTGAACATGGCCGCCGTCGTCTTTACGGTCGACGCACGGACCCAGCTCAAGCATGAGCCCAACAGCATCCCGGAACTGATTGCCGGTGCTGCCCGGAACAATGATGTGCTGATTCCGTTCGGCAGCGTGGACCCCCGTACGGGGGAGGATGCGATCACCGGTGCGAAGCATCAGGCCATTGAGCTTGGCGCCCGCGGTTTCAAGTTCCACCCCTCGTTGCAGGGCTTCGATCCGTCCAGTGAACAGTTCTACCCTCTCTGGGAAACGCTCCAGGAACTTGGGCTGCCCTGTATTTTCCATACCGGGCAGAACGGCATGGGCGCGGGGCTCCCCGGCGGGTATGGCATCAAGTTGGCATTCTCGAATCCGCTGCTGCTCGACTCTGTGGCCGCGGACTTCCCTGGCCTGCCGATCATCATGGCCCACCCCTCGGTGCCGTGGCAGGAGGAGGCGAACTCGATTGCGACGCACAAGTCCAACGTGTTCATCGACCTTTCCGGGTGGTCGCCCAAATACTTCCCGGAGTCGCTGGTCCGGCTGTCCAATTCTGTGCTGCAGGACAAGGTGCTGTTCGGAACGGACTTCCCGCTGATCACCCCGCAAAAATGGCTCGGAGCGTTCGCCGACCTGCCACTGAAGGACGAAGTCCGGCCGAAGATCCTCAAGGGCAACGCCGTCCGGCTGCTCGGGCTGGGTGGCTGAGATGAGGGCGAGTGCTGTGGAACAGCGGCTCTACTCCGCAGCGGACTGGTATGACGCCGAGTCACTGTTGTCTGCTGACGAGCGTCAGGTGCTATCCCGGTTGCGGGACTTCCTGGACATCGAGGCCAAGCCCCTGCTGGCTGAGTATTGGGAACGGGGCGAGTTCCCGGAGCAGTTGGCGCAGCCCCTGATCGATCTGAACCTCATGGAACCTTTTGCGTCGCCTGCGCGTGGGATCTACCACGGCTTCCGGATCTTCGAGCTCGCACGTTCGGACGCTTCGTTGGCCACGTGGTACACGGCCCAGGCTGGGCTCTTCCGAACCGCGATCCAAGTGGGTGCCTCTGAGGAGCAGCAGCGCGAATGGCTACCCAAGGTCATCGAATTCTCGCTCAAAGGCGTGTTCTCCCTGACCGAACCGGACCACGGCTCGGACATCGCCGGCGGACTCTCCACTACAGCCCGTTTCGAAGCAGTCGCCGACGGCGGCGCTGGCCCCGATGGCGGAGCTGACGACGGCGGCTATTGGGTTCTGGACGGGGCCAAACGTTGGATCGGGGGAGCCTCCACAGCTGACGTGCTGTGCGTGTTCGCGCGCGATGTCAGGGATGGACAGATCAAGTCGTTCCTCGTGGACCGGGCCGCGCCAGGCGTCACCGTGGAGAAGATCCATGGCAAGACGGCGCTGAGAATGATGCAGAACGCACACATTACCCTCGAACGCGTGCGGGTTCCTGAGGCCACGCGCCTGCAGAACGTGAACTCGTTTAAGGACGTCGCCGCCATGCTCCGGGCTATGCGTTCGGATGTTGCATGGATCGCCACCGGCATCCAAGCCGGAGCGTTCGAAGCAGCGTTGGCCTACGTCAACGAACGTCAACAGTTCGGCCGTTCCCTAGGCTCGTTCCAGCTGATCCAGGAAAAGCTTGCCAGGATGCTGGGCAATATCACGGCGTCCATCTCGCTCGTAATCCGGTTGACCGAACAGCAAGCCCTCGGTATGTACAGGGACCAGGACTCGGCCTTGGCAAAGATGCAGACCAGCCTGATGATGCGCGAAACCGTCGCGTTGGCCCGCGAAGTGGTGGGCGGTAACGGCATCACGCTCGCCGCCGACGTCGCGCGTTTCCACGCCGATGCGGAAGCCGTCTATTCCTACGAGGGCACCCACGATATCAACGCCCTCATCGTCGGCCGCGCCCTTACCGGCGTCAGCGCCTTTACGCACTAACACACACCTCACCAAGGAGGCAACAATGCCCAATCTCGTCGTCGATTTCGAGACCCTGCTTACTATGTCGGGAAAGGATCTCGGCACTACCGATTACCGCGAGATCACCCAGCAGCAGATCAGCCTGTTCGCCGACGCCACCGACGATCAGCAGTGGATCCACGTCGATCCTGAGCGCGCCAAGGATGGCCCCTTCGGCGCCCCGATCGCCCATGGATTCCTCACTTTGTCCCTGATCATCCCGTTCTGGAGTGAGCTTTTCGACGTCGACGGCGTCACCACCAAAGTGAACTACGGCCTGGACAAGGTCCGCTTCACTTCACCGGTGAAGGTCGGCTCGAAGGTCCGCATGAACGGCAGCATCGGCGAGGTCACCGAAGTCAAGGGCGGCGCCCAGATCAAAGTCAACGCCACCATCGAGATCGAAGGCCAGGAACGCCCCGCCGTCGTAGCCGAATTCCTGGCCCGCTTCTACAAGTAAACCCCTTTCAATAGACCCACCCCTCCTCTCCCAAGGAACAGCCATGTCAGGACACACTGCACTCGCCACTCCGAGCACGGCCGCGAAGCGCAAAGAAGCGCGTACGGTCATTTTGTCCAGCTATCTGGGCAGCACCATCGAGTTCTACGACTTCCTGCTGTACGCAACTGCCGCTGCGGTCGCTTTCCCCAAAGTCTTCTTCGCGGGCACTGATGAGTGGGTTGGCGTCGTAGCCGCCTACGCTACTTTCGCCGCCGGCTATGTTGCGCGGCCCCTGGGTGGCATCATCTTCGGACACTTCGGAGACCGGATCGGCCGGAAGGGAATGCTCATCGTCTCCATGGCGATGATGGGCATCGCCTCTACCCTGATCGGCCTGATCCCTGGCGCGAGCATCATAGGTCCGTGGGGAGCTGTGATCCTGGTGGTCCTGCGCGTGTGCCAAGGTATCGCCGTCGGCGGTGAATGGGGTGGGGCTGCGCTGATGGCGTTGGAACACTCCGACCCCAAGCGGCGCGGCTTCGCAGCATCGTTCGTCAACGCGGGCGCGCCAACAGGGGCGGTACTGGGCACTATGGTCATGGGTATCTTCTCGGCGCTTCCGCAGGATGCGTTCCTGGCATGGGGGTGGCGCGTGCCATTCCTGTTGTCCTTCGTGCTGCTGATCGTTGGCATGTTCGTGCGGCTGCGGGTCTCCGAGAGCCCCATCTTTGCTGAAGCCGTGGCCAAGGAGGGGGCCCAAAGCACCAAACGCAAGATCCCGTTGCTGGAAGTGCTGCGTCGCCCGAAGGCCCTCATCATGATCATGTTCGCAGGTGCCGCCGGCTTCGGCCTCCAAGTTGTGCTGCCTACCTTCTCGATCACATATGCAGTCTCCAAGGGCGCACCGCAGCAAGGCGTTCTTTATGCCTTCGCAGGAGCCTCCGCCATCTCCATCGTGTTTGTGCTCCTGGGCGGCAGAATGTCGGACCGCTTCGGGCGCAGGCCAATCATGGTCACAGGGTTGACACTCTTTATCCTCTACCTGTTCCCGATGTTCGGCATGCTCAGCTCCGGCAACATCGCCTTGATCTTCCTGGCTTTTACGGTGGCACTCATTCTGCACTCGTCCCTGTACGGGCCACTTGCAGCATTCGTCTCCGAGCAGTTCGGAACCACCAACAGATACACGGGTGCCGCCGTCGGCTACCAGTTGGCGACCTTGATCGGTGCGGGTTTCACCCCGGGCATCGTGGCTGGCCTTTACAAGGATTCTGCACAGAGCATTCTCCCCGTGGTGGTCTTCCTCTCCGTCATGTCGCTCGTCTCGATTGTGTTCATCCTGCTAACGCGGGAATCTAAGAACAACGACCTCACCTCGGTCAGTTAGGAGCACCGCACCATGGACAACAACGGAGTTGGATCCTGGCTGCACCGTCGCCGTGCCAAGTCGGGTCCCAAAACGGCCCTCGTTTCCGGGGATCGCATCCTGAGTTACACGGAGCTCGCCGACCGCACCGATTGCCTCGCCAACGCCCTGAACGAAAGAGGTGTGGTCATGGGCGACAGAGTGGCCTACCTCGGTGAGAACCATTCGTCGTTTGTTGAGACCTTCTTCGCTTGCGGGCTGCTCGGTGCGATTTTCGTCCCGCTGAACACCCGCCTCGCCGCCCCTGAGCTGCAGTTCCAACTTCAGGATTCAGGAGCACGGGTCCTGATCAGCGCCGGGGCGCTTGAAGCGGTGGCCGCTGCCTCGGTGGAGGACACTGCGGTGACACACCGGCTTGTAGTGCTGCCCGACGCCGGAACCCAAGCTGCCGCGGTCAAGCCGCCATCCGGCGTCGAAAGTTATGACGAGGTACTTTCAGCGGCAGCCGGGACTTTGCTTGATGTAGCCGTGAGCCTGGACGACCCGGCGATGATCCTCTACACCTCCGGAACCACGGGCAAGCCCAAAGGCGCACTCCTCACGCACGGAAACATCACATGGAACTGTTTCAACACCGTGGTGGACATGGACCTGAGCAAGAACGACGTCGCGCTGATGATTTCACCCCTGTTTCACGTTGCCTCCCTGGATATGGGCCTGCTGCCGATGCTGCTCAAAGGTGCCACAGTGGTGCTCGAAACCAAGTTCGACGCCGGCCGCGTCCTCAAACTGATCGGGCAGCACAAAGTCACCACGCTCAATGGCGTGCCCACCACGTTCCAGATGCTCTGCGACCATCCCGAATGGTCGACGGCGGACCTCACTTCCCTGGACAAGCTCACCTGTGGAGGGTCTGCTGTTCCACAGCGCGTGTTGGACGCGTATGAGGAGCGGGGCATTGGTTTCACGAGTTGCTACGGCATGACCGAGACTGCCCCAGGCGCCACGATGCTCCCAGCCTCGAGGTCCAAGGAGAAAGCCGGTTCCGCAGGCCTGCCGCACTTCTTCACCGACGTCCGGATTGCCGACCCGATGGGTGGGCTCGCTCTTCCCGGTGCAGTGGGGGAGATCCAGATTTCCGGGCCAAATGTCATCAAAGAGTATTGGAACAGGCCTGAAGCCACGGCTGATAGTTACTCTGATTCGCTGTGGTTCCGTTCAGGGGACATGGGCTTCCAGGACGACGAAGGCTTCTTGTTCGTCTCGGACCGCATCAAGGACATGATCATTTCCGGTGGCGAGAACATCTATCCGGCCGAGGTGGAAGCCGCGATCGCGGAACTCCCGGAGGTGGGGAGTGTGGCGGTCATTGGGATGGCCGACCCGAAATGGGGCGAGGTTCCCCGCGCCATCGTGACACTGCTGGAAGGTGCTTCCCTGACGGAGGAGCAGCTGCGCTCGCATCTTGAAGGACGGCTTGCCCGCTACAAGATCCCCAAGTCCGTGGTTTTCGTTGAGGAAATGCCGCGGACTGCCAGCGGGAAGATTCGCAAGGTGGAGCTCAAGAAGCAGTTCGCGTCCTGAGCCCCGGTTCTTCTCTCACGTCCTGCCGTGTTTTGGCGGTTCTTCTCTCACGTCCTGCCGTGTTTTGCCGGTTCTTCTCTCACGTCCTGCGGCTAATCCATGGATGGGATTACTTTTGCTCCGGGATCCAATACGGCGCGTCTACGCCGGCGCCGGTGAGGTTATCGCAGCGAACAAGTTGCGTGCCGATCCGTTCGAGGAGGCAGTTGACGTAGATTGTGGGGGTTTTGTCCTCGGGGACGTCCGCGGTTGCCTGCCCTTGGGACAGAAAAACGAACGGGACAAAGAGTAGGGCGAGGCAAAGACGCCGGGCTGGGCTAGCAGGTTCACGCATGGCAAGAGTCCTTTGAGTGGTGCTTGTGGGTAACTCCACTCTGCGTCGTGCCCTCACACCGGGGCATCCGGACTTCACCCTTAAACTCACCGCAAATACCCTCGGATCTACCCCATGGGTCAGCAAGGTGCGAAGCTTGAACGGTGGCTACTAGGGCCAAATCCAACGGACCTGCTCTGGTGGGCCGGGAGGATGAACTGGCTGAACTCGAGGGCATGGTCGACGCCGTGCGCGCTGGAGCGTCCAGGACGTTTATCGTGTCCGGCGACGCGGGTGTAGGTAAGACAGCATTGGTAGGACAGATCTGTGCCACGGCTTCCCTGGATGTACTTGTTCTCAGTGGGGCAGCATTGCCGCTGACGACACTTAAAGTGCCATTTCAAGCCCTTCGTTCGGCCTTCCACGGTGCTGCCCAGCTGGGGACGCCAGTGCCCTTCAGCAGTAACGCAATGGTCGAAGCACGGGTGGACAGTCCGCTTTTCGTTGACGAGTGGCTGACCACGCTCAGCAGTTCCAGACCCGTGCTCCTGGTGATCGATGATCTTCAGTGGTCCGACCCACAAACACTGGATATCCTGATGTTCCTCATCGCGGGGCCCGCAGACCGTTCGTTGGGCATTGTGGCCACTGTCCGTTCGGACATCCCGACGGAAAACCAGCCTCTTGAGCGATGGATGACGGACATCCGCCGGCTGCCGAGCGTGGAACTCGTGACACTTCGGCCTCTGGACAGGCCGGCAACTGCTACCCAAATCTCCCGGCTGCTGGGTGTGCCTCCGCCCCAGTCCCTGGTTACGGATGTGTACGCACACTCCGCCGGAAACCCTTACTTCACCCGCCTCCTGATCGAGGGCATGAGAGCCAACGGCAGGCGGTTCGAGGACGGCTTTCCGCCGGATCTAAGGGGTGCCGTCCTCAGATCCTGGAAGGGCCTACCTAAAGCTGCGCAACAACTGACCCGGATTCTGGCTATTGCCGGACGATCGGTAGACGCTGCTGAACTACGCACGGTTGCCAGGGGAACTATCGCCCAGGAAACAGTTTTGCCTATGCTGCAGACAGCTGCGACCGCGGGGATCGTGGACCTGCTGCCAGACGGCACTTACTGGTTTCACCATCCACTCATCGCGGAGATGCTCGAGCAGGGCATGGACGGCGAGGAGAGGCGCTCTTGGCATTCAGCTTTTGCCGATGCTTATGAGAACTCCTTGTCATTGGGACTACAGCGTACTTCCGGGACGATCGCCTCCTTGGCCGAACACCACTACCACGCTGAACGATGGGCGTCCGCCTATCAATGGACTCTTCGTGCAGCCACGGAACATGTCCACCTCGGAAACTGGGGTGATGCCCTGCGAATGTTCCGTAGGGCAGTGGAGCTCACGGACAAAGCGGGCATGGTGCCGGAGATTCTCCGTGAACTTTGGGGCCAGGTGCGGAACGCCGCATTCCGTTCCGGTGACCAGACAGCTGAACTTGAGGCTTTGGAGTCGTTGATCTCGCTCACCGAACCCACGGCCGAACCCTTGGAAACGGCTGCTTGGCTGGTGAGGCGGATGCATCTGTCCATGTCAACAGGAAGGTCCTTCTTTGACGTGGCGGAGATGGAACGGGCCGTTCAGCTTTCGGCAGCTGATCCTCAAAGCTGGCAGTATGCGTTGGCTTTAGCAGAGCGTACGCACGCCGCACTCTGGCTTGATCGCGCTGGCGGAGCCGAAAGCGCGGCACAGGCGCTTACACTTGCCCGCCTGACGAAAAACCCCATAGCCATGTCCTACGCGCTGACAGCCGCCTCAATGGTGGAGCTCTTCGCCAAGCACCCGGAGGAGGCCTTCAACCTGGCCAAAACTGCAGCGGACGAGGCGCTCCTGGCCAGGGATTACTGGGGGTACCTCCATGCCGTTGCTTGGCTTGCCAACTCGCAGGAGAGCTGGATCAGCCAAGAGTACGCGGACGTTCTTCACATTGCCCGGGAGGAATTGGCCAGGCACGAGGCTCCCCACTCCTACATCTCCAAGATCGCAGCGGACGAAGCGGCCAGCTTCCTCGGCATCGGTTCTTGGCGCCAGGCCCAGGCAGCCTTGCGGATCGCCATCAGGCTGGACCCTGGCCCTATGGGGGATGTGAGCGCCCGATTGACGGCGGCACGGCTGGATGCCTTGCAAGGGCGGACGCAGGATGCTTTTGTCCATTTAGCCCGCGCTGAAGAAGTGAATGGCAACACTGAGGCCTATCTCAACCTCAACTTCGCCGCAATCCGTTCAGAGGTCAATGCTCTTGACGGCCAGCCGGCTGCTTCGCTTGAGGCCGCGATGACTGGCGCCCTGCGCCCAGGGCCGCCGCCTACCATGTGCGAATGGTTGCTGCCCCTGGCAGCCAGGGCACTTGCCGATCTCATGCAAAAGGCAAAAGACGAAGGAAAACCAACAGCTGGGTTGCTTTCCGAAATGGTCCAATTGGAGGAGCGGTTTCCTCATGTTTTCAACGAATCGGGAGAACAATCGGAGCTGTATCAACGCCAAGTATTTGCCTTCGAAAGCCTCTATGCCGCGGAACTTGGCCGTGCACGGGGAGATCACGCCAATGCCGATGCTTGGATTCACACTGCAGATGCCTGCAGGGACGCTTCCCTGGCTTGGGAACATGCCTATGCATGCCAACGCGCCGCCGAATCGCTCCTCCTGCAGGGCCACAGCGCCAAGGCCCAAGCCTCGCAGATCCTCCGCAGGGGACTTCAACTGGCGCGCGATCTTCAAGCCGTTCCCGTGCAGAGAGTTTTGGAGCAACTCGCTGACCAAGCCAAGATCTCGCTAACGCCCATCACACGGCCCAACCCTGAAGTCAGCAACCGCCATGGGTTGACGGCACGGGAGGCAACCATCCTCGACTATGTCGTCGCAGGCAGAACCTACAGGGAGATTGCTGAATCGTTGTTTATCAGCGAGAAAACGGTGAGTTCGCACATTTCCAGTCTCCTGCGGAAAACCGGCGCCTCCAATAAGTTTGATCTGGCACGGCGGGAGCGTAAGAAATCTGACGGATGACGTACGACGACGGCGCGTGGCTAGTGCCGCCGTCGAACCTCAATGGGAGTTCCATTAGAGAACATAGGCCGGAAAGGGCCGATATGTGAGAGAGCATGCCTCAAAATCGGCAGTTATGTGAGAGAACGTTGGGTTAAAAGGGTTGGTATGTGAGAGAGGGCTTGGGGCGACATAATCCGCCCCCGAACTAAATCCCGGTTAATTTTGTCCGTTGACCTGCATAAATACCGCGGAGAGCACTACGATGAGCAACGACTCATCACTGAGTTTGGTCTCATTGCATCATTCACACCTAACCCCGGGGGAACACCGTGAGTTACCAGCAACAGCCACAGCACACCCAGCCGTATGGCGCACAGGCCGGCGAACCGCCGCTGTGGGCTCCCTACTATGGCGCACCCATTGGCGCCGCTGTAAAGCGTTTCTTCAAGAAGTACACCGCCTTCACTGGCCGCGCGAGCCGCAGCGAATACTGGTGGGTGGCCCTCGCTTTGGGTGTCATCGGCCTCGTGCTTGAGTTCATTTTCCTTGGCCTGGGCACTGCTGGCGCAACCGTTTCAGCTGACGGAACATTAGTGCCTGGAGGTGGCTTTGTCGTGGGCATAATTTTGCTCGTCATTTTCGGCCTGGCAACGATCATTCCGTCCATTGCGCTGATCGTCCGCCGCCTGCACGATGGCAACTTCAGCGGCTGGCTCGCCCTCATCGGTCTGGTTCCCTTCGTGGGTGGACTGGGCCTGCTGGTACTGATGCTCCTCCCGTCCAACCCGGCCGGCCAGCGCTTCGACCAGCCCAGCGGTTTCTAGCAGTTCATGCACCCATAAGCACCATCTAAAAGGGGCGGCACGCCAAGTGCCGCCCCTTTTCATTCCCCAACGCAGAGGCCCCCAACGAGGAGTTCCCATGTCCACGAACACAACTCCGAAAAACATCAGACGTTGCGCCGTCATAGGCGGCGGGATTATCGGCGTGGCTGTGGCCCGGGAACTGGCCAAGAAACTCGACGGCGTCCAGGTCACGGTTTACGAGAAGGAAGACCAGCTCGGCAAGCACCAGACCGGCCACAACTCTGGTGTAGTCCATGCGGGCCTGTACTACGAGCCTGGCGGGCTGAAGGCAACGCTCTGCCGCCGGGGAGTTGCCCTGCTTCAGGAATTCTGCGCCGCCAAGGATCTGCCGTACGAGGCCTGCGGGAAGGTGGTGATCGCGCAGACCGCCGAAGAATCGAAACGACTGGAGAACATCTTCGCGCGGGCAACGGCCAATGGAGTGCCGGGCGCACGCATGCTGCGCGGTGATCAAATACGGGAGGTGGAGCCGAACGCCGTCGGGCTTTCTGCCTTGCACTCGCCGGAAACAGCGATCGTGGACTACAGGGCCATCACCAATGCGCTCGCCGACGACGTTCGTGACGCAGGCGGGCAGATCCGGCTTGGGCAGGAAGTCACCTCGCTGGAACAGCAGGGGAGCGGCGCCGTGGTCCACACGAAGGCTGGAGGCGAACACTACGATCTCGTGGTGGCCTGCGCCGGGCTTCAATCGGACCGGTTGGCGAAAGCGACCGGGGAGTCCGCAACGCCGCGAATCGTTCCGTTCTTTGGGCAATACTTCCTCCTCGGGAAGGAAACCCGCGCACAAGTGAGGGGCTTGATTTATCCTGTGCCGGACCCCAAGCATCCCTTCCTTGGCGTGCACCTGACCAAAAGGATCGACGGCGAAATGATGCTGGGCCCCAACGCATTCATCTCCTTCGGACGCGAGGCCTATTCCTGGAAGGACTTCGATGTGCGCGACGTCCTGAATTACACCCTGTTTCCGGGCTTCTGGAATTTTGCCCGCCAGAATGTACCGTCGGCGGTCCGCGAATTCCAGACCGTCGTCAGTAAGAAGAAGTTCATCAAGGAGGCCGTACGCTTTGTTCCCTCATTGGAGGGTGCCACTATTTTTCCCGGGACGCGCGGTGTCCGTGCCCAAGCCATGAACGCTGACGGTTCACTGGTGGATGATTTTGTGATTTCACGACGCAGGGACACGGTTTTGGTGCGGAATGCACCGTCGCCGGGGGCTACGTCGTCGATGGCGATTGCGGAGTACATCGTGCAGCAGGCTTTGCAGGACTAAGCCCCAACGGGGAAGTTAACAAGCCCGTGACGCCGCAGAAACCAGCCCCACATGACGGCTGGATACCTTTGCCACATGAAAGCATCCTGGTTGGTTCAACAAAGCGCGAAGATCGGCTCCAAGATCGGCCAATGGATTGGGGCCGCATACGTCCTGGATTGTGTGGAACCGGCAAACGATCACGGTGGCCAAGGGGGTCACGGGCGGCCCGCCGATTGGACGTGGCTTCCGGCGCTTAGCGGGGTTACGGTCGCCAGTGCGCAGGCAATTCAATCCCATTCGGGAATGAGCCGCCGTAACCCCTAAAGGTTGGCTTGAAAGCTGCTGAATGTTGTTTTGGGCACACTTTTCGTCTAACGCGGATGCTATGCCCTAAACTGCTTCACTGAGGTGCCTGAAATGGCACTATGCAGCAACGAAAGCGAACCCAATGGCTACTGATTACGACGCGCCCCGCAAGACAGAAGAAGAGACTCCCGCGGACTCGCTTGAGGCTCTTCAGGCGTCCCGCGGCACCGGTGCCCAGACTGCAGTCATCGACATCGACGAAAACGACACCGCGGAAGGCATCGACCTCCCGGGCGCCGATCTTTCCGGTGAAGAACTGACCGTTGTGGTGGTACCAGAACAGTCTGACGAATTCACGTGTTCTTCCTGCTTCCTGGTCCGCCACAGGTCCCAGGTTGCCTTGGAAAAGAACGGCCTTAAGTACTGCAAGGACTGCGAAGGCTAACCCCCAGGCATCGCAAAACGTTCAAGCCCCGTCAGGCCAATGAATGGTCGGATGGGGCTTTTGCGTGTCCGCGACTCTTTGTAACGCCCGGGTATCGTTATCTTCGGTTACGAACCTAGGCATGAAGACCCTCAATGGGGTCCCTGAATCGGCCTAATTGTCCCCTTCCATGACTCTCCTGTGACCACCCCTGAGTCGTTTTAACGGTTGTGCGCCGAAGCGGCCACAACCCATCCAAACCATCCAAGGCGCTCCTACTGTTGAAGTATCAACTTCGCCTGAAGGGGGCACAAAAAATGAGGAAATTTGGAGCGGGTTTGGCAGCAGTCCTTGCGGCTGCCGGACTCGGTCTGGTGGCACCGGGGCCAGCCTCGGCATCACCATATTGCGGGATCATGTGGGGGTCGCTGGCCAAGGCCGACCCCGATATGAGCGCCGCCAACGTCACCAACGTCCGCACGGGCCAGCAGCCCTGCTACGACCGCTTGGTGATTGACATGACCGGCAAGGTGGCCGGCTATTCAGTGCAGTATGTCCCGGTTGTGGTTCAGGATGCCACGGGCTATCCAATCCCCGTGCTCGGTGATGCTGACCTGCAGGTTGTTGTGACAGCGCCTTCATACAACCAGAACGGCCAACTGACGTACGATCCAGCTGCCAAGGCTGAGTTGTCCAACGTTTCCGGGTATGAGACGTTCCGCCAGGTGGTTTACGCGGGCAGCTTCGAAGGCTACACGAGCATCGGTTTGGGTGTCCGTGCCCGGCTTCCGTTCCGCGTTTTCACTTTGGACGGGCCCGACGGCGGTTCGCGCCTTGTGGTGGACGTCGCCCATCGTTGGTAGGAAATCCGCCAAAACCTACGAAAGCTGCCAGTTCGCCCGGATCATTCCGGCGAACTGGCAGCTTTCCAGCGATTTCCCGGCAAGAGCTACTCGGGCACAACCAAGGCAGGGGTGTCCTTACGGATGGTTTCTCCGCGGAAGAAGCCGGGACGGACGCGGGACATGATCAGCATGAACACCGCACCCAGGGCAAGGATTCCGATGCCGAGCACGAACACGAGTCCCACTCCGAAGATCTCCGAGCCACTTCCAAACTCCGGGGCCCAGCTGTCCACCGCGGTCTGCAGGAAGACAACGAACAGGCCGACGCCGCCCAGCAGCGGGCAGAGGAGACGCAGGAAGAAGTTGCGGGCACTGGAGAACACGCTGTTCCGGAAGTACCAGACACACGCGATGGCCGTGAGCCCGTAGTAGAAGCAGATCATCAAGCCCAGTGCCAGGATGGTGTCGTTCAGGACGTTTTCACTGATCACGTGCATCACGGCGTAGAAGCCCGCGGACAGGACGCCGGCCGCGACGGTGGCGAAGCCCGGCGTCGAGAACTTCTTGCTCATGTGGGCGAAGCGCTCGGGCAGGGCGCCATAGTGTGCCATGGCCAGCAGGCTGCGCGATGGTGAAGTGAACGTGGACTGAAGTGATGCGGCCGAGCTCGAGAGGACTGCGAGGGACATGAGGATCGCGAACGGACCCATAACCGGTGAAGCGAGGGCTGTGAACACGTTGGCGCTGTTTTCCTCGTTGTTCAGGCCGACTCCCGTGTCCCCAACGCCTGCGAACATCATGGTGGCGATGGTGACAAGGAGGTAGATGCCCAGCACGATGACGGCGGTCAGCGTGCCTGCGAGGCCGGCGGTCTTCTTCCCGTTGGCGGTTTCCTCGTTCACTGTGAGGCAGACATCCCAGCCCCAGTAAACGAAGATCGACAGGGAGATGCCGGCCGCGATCTGGCCGAAGGTCTCGATCTTGGTGACGTCGAACCAGTCCCAGCTGAAGGGAACGGCAGTCTCGGAGGTGGACCAGTTGGCGAACGCCATGGCCACGAAGAGGCCCAGGACCAGCAACTGGAAGCCCACCAGCCCGTACTGGACGATCTTGGTGGTGTGCAGGCCGCGGTAGCTCACCCACACGGCCAACGCAACGAAGACGAAGCAGGTGGCAACGTTCAGCACCTTGTTCGAGGCAAGGTCCGCGAGTTCGGGGGAGCCCGTAACCTGTGCCAGGAAGAGGTAGAAGAAGTCCACTGCGACGCCTGCCAGGTTGGACAGGACGATGATGTTCGCCGCAAGCAGGCCCCAGCCACCCATCCAACCCACCCAGGGGCCGAAGGCTTTGGTCACCCACGTGAAGGTGGTGCCGCTGTCCGGGGAATCTGCGTTGAGTTCCCGGTATGCCAGTGACACCAGGATCATCGGAATGAACCCGATAAGGAAGATCACGGGCAGTTGCAGCCCTGCTTCGTTGACAGTCGGACCGAGCGCGCTGGTAAGCGTATACGCCGGGGCGATGGTTGAAATGCCAAGAACGACGACGGCGAGGAGCCCCAACTGCCCCGTCTTCAGTCCCTTGCCGCTGATCTCGTGCGACGTGCCGGCCGGGCTGCTGCCTGAGGCCGTGCTACGGATTGTCTGGCTCATGAAAGGCCCTTTCTAGATGGCCGTAGGCTGCTGCTGCGTAATGCAGTGGATACCGCCGCCCCGGGCAAAGAGTTCCCGCGCGTCAACACTGACTACGCGGCGTCCGGGGTAGGCGTCGGCGAGGATGCGGAGTGCTTTCTCGTCCATGGGGTCATTGAAACTGCATGCGATAACCCCTCCGTTGACCACGAGGTGGTTGATGTAGCTGTAGTCCACATATCCTTCGTCGTCGGTAAGGGTTTCCGGGGCGGGAACTTCGATGATGTTCCAGTCCCGGCCTGCTGCGTCATGGGTGGTGCGCAGGAAGTCGATGATTTCCCGGGAGACGTTGTAGTCCGGGTGTTCGGGGTTCTGCTGGGAGTGGACCAGCAGGGTTCCGGGGCTCGGGATCGCTGCCACGATGTCCACGTGGCCGCGGGTGCCGAATTTCTCGGAGTCGCGGGTGAGGCCTCGGGGCAGCCAGATCACATGGGTAGCGCCGATGGTGCGGGCCAGTTCCCCTTCGATGTCCGCCTTGGTCAGGCCCGGGTTGCGGCCTTGGTCAAGCTGGACGGTCTCCGTGACCAGGACGGTGCCTTCGCCGTCAACCTGGATGCCGCCACCCTCGTTGACGATGCCTGAGGGGATGTGGTGGGCATCGGCGCGAGCGCTGATCTCCGCTGCGATGAGGGAATCCTTGTCCCATGCAGCCCAATCCTGGCCGCCCCATCCGTTGAAGATCCAGTCCACGGCACCCAGCTGCTTGTTGGCATCAAGCACGAAGGACGGCCCGATGTCCCGCATCCAGGCATCGTTGAGTTCAGCGGTTAGTACCTCGACGCGAGGGTCCAGGTAACGCGCGGCGGTGTCGACGTCGTCGGGGTGTACCACCATGGTGACCGGCTCGAACTCAAGGATGGCGTTGGCAACGGCAGCCCACGTGGACCGCGCAGCGTGGGCCTCTTCCTCCGTGTCGCCCAAGGTGTAGCCACCAGTGGGGAAGGCCATCCAGACACGATCCTGGGGTGCGGTCTCGGACGGCATCCGCCAGGCGCTCATGCGGATACAGCCTGGTACGGCGTGGCTTCGGCCGTGGAGCCGAGCGGGGCGTTGGGGTTCACGGGTTCCGTGAGGCGGCCGTACGTGTCCGGGCGGCGGGTGGCCAGGAATGGGAAGAGAGTGAGCCAGTCCTTGCGCTGGTCCAGGTCGAGGTCGGCCACAAGGACGGCGGATTCGTCGCGGGGTGCCTGGACCAGGATGCGGCCGTAGGGATCGGAGATGAAGGATGAACCATAGAAGTTCAGGGTGCCCTCACTGCCGTAGCGGTTGGGGGCAATCATGAAGAGGCCGTTGGCGATGGCGTTGCCCACGATGACCTGCTGCCAGAGCGGTTGGGTGTCGAAGTCGGGGTGGTCCGGTTCGGAACCAATGGCAGTGGGGTAGACCAGGATTTCGGCCCCACCCAGGGAGTACATACGGGCCAGCTCCGGGAACCATTCATCCCAGCAGGTGGGCATGCCCAGGCGTGCGCCGCCGAGTTCGGCAGGAGCGTGGACGGCGTACGCATCTTCGGCGGGCGGGCCCTTACGGAAGAACTTGTCCTCGTAGTAGCCGGCTGTGACGGGGATGTGCAGCTTGTGGGTACGGGCCACGAGCTCGCCAGCGGGGGAGACGAGGATCGCGGTGTTCAGTCCCAAGCCGTCATCCGAGCCGTCTGGGTTTTCAGCACGCTGGTAGAGCGATGCGTGCACCGAGACGCCGTACGTCCTGGCAGCCGCTGCGGCGAACGTGAAAGTGGGGCCCGTCAGCAGGTCTTCGGTGATGTCTGAAGGGCGGATACCTGCGGCCGGGTTGTTCTCCGGCCGGGTATCTGCGGGGTAGCGGGAGAGCGTCAGTTCAGGCAGGAAAACAACACTGGCTCCCAGCTTGGCTGCGCGTTCGATTCCCTCGTTCAGTTCGGCATGCAGGACTGCTTCATCAGCGTGCCAGCGGTGCTGAACGACGCCGACCCGCAGCGGGGTGCGGGTGGACGGCTCGGTGCGGGCCAAGGAAGTCGGGGCTTCGAGGCGGGTAATTTCAATCATGGGGGCATGTACTCCGGTGAGACGACAGTCACTAAATGAATAGCGTTCATTTAGTATGGCGGTAGTCACGGCTGGATGCAAGGGGAAAAATGAATTCCCTTCATTTCCTGCCCTTAGGAGGCACCTATCGCTTCGGCCGCGCCCTGACATGCATGCGCTCGCCCTGCTGCCCAAAAAGGGTAAGGAGCTCCACGGGTTCCTTAGTGGCACTGGCGAACCAGTGCGGCGTCCGCGTATCAAACTCCGCCGCCTCACCTGCTTTGAGAATGAAGTCGTTCTCACCCAGGACAAGCCGAAGTTTGCCGTTGAGGATGTACATCCAGTCGTAGCCCTCATGCGATTGAGGATCGGGAACTTCCTTCGCAGTGCCGCCCGGCAGGACCATCTTGAACGCCTGAATGCCCCCGGCCCGTCGCGTCAGCGGCACGGCTGTGCCCCACTCGTGCACGTGCGGCTTGAGGTGAATCCGCGGATCACCGGTTTCCGGGGCGTCGATGAGTTCTTCGAGGGGGATTTGGTGAAGCCGTGCAATGGGCAGGAGTAGTTCGAGCGTGGGCTTCCGTTGCCCCGACTCCAACCTGGAGAGCGTGCTGACTGAAATGCCCGTGGCTGCCGAGGCCTCCGCCAGGGTCACATTGCGTTGGGTCCGTAGCGCTCGCAGGCGAGGGCCGACGGCGTCGAGCATTTTGCTGAAATCCGGCGTCATGGCTCCAGTTTGCCATAGTGGCAAAATTTGTTGCTGCTTTCGGTGTCTCCGGTTGAGCATTGAATCAGGCCATTGTGAGGCCCGCTTTGCGCCCGAAAACCCGGGAATAACACGCAGAGCAGGGCTCGCAACACAGCGAACAGGAGGCAAAAATGGAACAACAGTACGACGTCGTCATTGTGGGAGGTGGCGCAGCTGGGTTAAGTGCCGCCGTCACGCTGGGTAGGGCGTTGCGGTCCGTGCTGGTCATCGACGCAGGGGAGCCACGGAACGCCCCTGCCGCTGGCGTGCACGGCTTCCTTTCCCGGGACGGGCTCAGCCCCAAGGAACTCCTGGCACTCGGTCGGGCTCAAGTTTTGCACTACGGCGGCCACATCGTTTCGGGCGTGGCTGTGGCGGCGCGTTCGACGCCGGATCCCGCCAACGTTTCCGAGCCCGCCTTTGAGGTGGACCTGGCTGATGGTCGGACTGTCGGGGCGCGTCGGATACTGGTGGCCACGGGCCTGACCGACATCCTTCCCGACGTGCAGGGCCTCCGGGAGCGCTGGGGCAGGGACGTCCTGCACTGCCCGTACTGCCATGGTTGGGAAGTGCGGAACACAGCAATCGGCATCCTTGGTTCCACACCGATGGCCCTGCACCAGACTCTGTTGTTCCGGCAGTGGAGCCCCAATATCACGCTGTTCCTGAACGACATCGTTGAACCGACTGAAGAGCAGTGGGAACAATTGGCGGCCCGATCCATCAGGGTGGTCGAAGGCAAGGTTCAGTCATTGGACGTCACTGACGATGCCCTGAGCGGCGTCGTCCTGGAATCCGGCTCGGTGATACCAGTTGAGGCGGTGGTGGCTGGTCCGCGGATGGAAGCGCGTTCCAGGGTGCTCGAATCACTCGGCATTGAGCCGGTGGAACACCCCCAGGGAGTCGGACTTCATTTTGAAGCGGCTGCGCCTGGAGGAGCCACGTCAGTGCCGGGCGTTTGGGTCGCCGGCAACGTTACGGACCTCACTGGGCAGGTAGTGGCTGCTGCGGCAGCAGGAAACATGTCCGGTGCAGTCATCAACGCGGATCTCATGATGGCTGAAACCCGGCTGGCGGTAGCGACGGCGGCCACCCGCACTGAAGGCCTTGTTTCACCGTGAGTTGCAATAATTAGCAGTCGACTTACGGTCCATGTGCGAGGACGATTAAAGAACAGCCACTAAGGAGGTTGGGTATGTGCTACTCGTACTATGAGGGCTATGAGAGGCGCTCGAAGAAGGACTCCGTGCGCACGCCCGAGATGCACAAGCCTGAGACGAGCAAGGATCAGGCACCTGAGGCCCCTGCTGAGAAGAGCCCGCAGACAGAAGGAACGTTGTGGACTTTCCTGGCCCGTCGTCGCAGGGAATTTGAGGTTTCAGAACCGAAGATCGACCGCATCCGCGAAAAGGTCTAGGCATCGGTCTGGGCTAAGAACCCCATACAACGGACAATTCACCACCGCTCGCGGCGGTGAATTGTCCGTTAAGCGGGGTTTCCTGCTGCCTGCTTCGGGACGTCCAGGAATTCGAGGGCGGCGGTAACCAGTGCTTCCGTGCCAAGGGTCAGTGTTGGCTGGATGATCGGGGCAAAGAAGGGCGAATGGTTCGATGGAACGTCCTCCGGCAGGCGACCCGTCGTCGCCCAATCTTGAAAGTGGGTGGCCCCGATCCCGCCCAAGAACCAAAAAACCAAGGGCGCGCCGGCCGCCGTCGCGAGTTGCCCTACGTCTTCACTGCCTGAGACGGGGCCCGGGTCTATGATCCTTGCCGCCCCAAACCTATCGGAGAATGCTGAAGACACCCTTCCCGCGGCCGATTCATCATTGACGGTTAACGGGAAGCGCTCCTCATAGTGGAAGTCGGGTTCCTTGAGGGAGCCTGAGGCGGCAGCCTCACTTCGAACGATGCGCTCGATCGAGTTCAGGACTTTCTCCCGGGTGGGCTCGCTGAAGGATCGGATGCTGAGGCCAAGGGTTGCGGTCTCGGGAATGATGTTGTTCTTGGTTCCCGAATGGATTTGCCCAACCGTAACTACTGCGGAATCGCTGGCGGCGAGTTCGCGGGACACCACTCCCTGCAGGCGCATGATGGTTGCCGCGGCCATGAGCACTGGATCAATGGTGGTTTCGGGCCGGGAGCCGTGGCCGCCGCGCCCATGCAAAGTCACGTTGAGGGAATCCGCTGACGCCATGGCCACACCGGGACGGATGCCGAACCATCCGGCAGGAAAGGGCGCCACGTGCTGGCCGAGGACCACGTCCGGCTTGGGGACCAGGTCAAAGAGCCCATCCGCGACCATTGCCTGGGCACCGCCACCCCATTCTTCGGCTGGCTGGAAGACGGCGATCAGGGTGCCCTGCCACTCCTGCCGCTTTGCGGCCAACTCTTCCACTGCTCCGAGCAGGCAGGTGACATGTACGTCGTGCCCGCACGCATGCATGACCGGCACCTCACGGCCTTCATGATCGACGCCGACTGCCGTACTTGCGTAGTCCAATCCGGTGGCTTCTTTGACGGGCAACGCGTCCATATCGGCACGAAGCATGACCACAGGTCCGGGGCCATTGTCCAGGACTCCTGCAACCCCGGTTTTCCCCACGCTTCGGTGAACCAACAATCCCAAGTCCTCAAGGTGTCCGCTGATGATCCCGGCGGTTCTGACCTCTTGGAAGGAAAGCTCCGGGTTGGCGTGGAGGTCACGGTAGAGGGCTTCAAGGTCCATGCTCATGGGAATTTTCCTTAACAGGTAGACGCCGCAGGGTCTGGCCAGTGTACCGAGGTCACCAGAGGGCAAACTTGATGCATGGAATCTTCACAAGAGTTCACAACCCAACGCTCGACGGTCGAGGATTGGACCAAGGCTCTGGCGGAGTCCACTGGATCACCTGGTGGAGGCGCAGGGACCGGCGTGATGCTCGCTATTGCAGCATCCCTGACGTCAATGGTTGCCGGCTATACGGAGGCCCCCGATGATCGGCTGGCCGAGCTGCACGCCCGTGCCCGATCCCTCCGCGAGACCGCCCTTAAGTTGGCCGACGACGATGCGGCGGCGTCGAAGGCTTTCGGCGCGGCCTTCCGGCTTGATCCGGGCGCGGAGCGCGAGGATGCAATCCACCGTGCATCCGTCGATGCAGCCAAGGCGTCCGCGGTCCTTGGAGACCATGCCATCGACGCGATTGAGGACCTGGGATGGCTGGCTGCCAACGGGAATCCGGCGCTCATTGCTGACGTGGTGGTTGGCTTCGGAGCCCTCAGGGCGGCCATCGCAGGAGCCCGCACCAACGTGAGCTTTGATCTCGGATCGCTCAGATCCGCAGGCGCATCACTGGACGAGATCAAGGAACAGCATCCTGAATTGTGGGCAACGGTAGGGCGGCTCAGCGATGCCCTGGACCGGATCGACCAGCTGGTGGCGGACGTAGATGCCAAGGCTGCACCTACGGACGGCCACTGATTCCCGCGGTGCTTACTGCGCCTTGGGAACCCGGCGGAGCACGACGGCGGCAAGCACTGCCGCGCCAGCCATCAATACCAGCCCAATCGCCGCAGTGATGTGGACGCCGGATTCGAACGCTACCCGGGCGGCGGCTGTCAGGGCATCCGATAGCGGAGCGGGTAGCGCCGCAGCAGCATCCACTGCGCCCGCCAGGGTTTCTCCCGATTTACCGGCTGCCTGCGTGGACAACCCCTCCGGGATGACGAGGTTGTGCTGGTAGGACGCAGTGAGGATAGAGCCCAGCACGGCCGTTCCCAGGAGCGAACCCAGCTCGTAGCCGGTTTCGGAGATCGCGGACGCCGCTCCGGATTTGTCGGCCGGCATCGAGCCGAGGATGAGGTCGTTGGAAATGGTTTCCGCTGCGCCTACGCCAACGGCGAGGACAGTCAAAGCTGACAACAGGAACACAGGTCCACTGCCGTGGTCACCTACAGCGACCACCAAATAGCCCGCCGCGCTGAGGGTAAGTCCGCCGGCGACCACGAATCCTGGCCGGACGCGCTTTACCAGCGGGACCACTACCAGGCCGGCGATGACCGTTGCCAGGAGCGCCGGAATCATTGCGATGCCTGCTTCCATGGGGGACTGGCCCTCAACAAGTTGCAGGTGCTGGGCGAAGAAGTAGATGAAGCCCGTCATGGAAAACAAGGACAGGACGTTGGCCACTATCGCTGTGCTGAACACCTTGTTCTTGAACAAAGAGACGTCCAGCATGGGGCTCTGGATCCGCCGCTGGCGACGGACAAACAGAATTCCCATCACCAGGCCGAAGACCATGAAGGCCGCTGCCGACGCCCCGAATCCGTGAACAGCGAATTCCTTGATGCCGTACACGAACGGAGCCATGGTGATCACGGACAGCGCGATGCTGGGCACGTCCACACGGCCAGGGTTGGCGTCCTTGGATTCGGGAATGAGGACCCTGCCGAAGGCGAGGAGGGGCAGGAGGAGGAAGGCCGCCACGAGGAAGACGGCACCCCACCAGAAGTGTTCCACCAGCCAGCCGCCAAAGATCGGGCCAAGGGCTGCGCCACCCGAGAATCCGGCAGCCCAGACGGCAATTGCGAGCCGCCGACGGTTCGGATCAGCAAAGATGTTCCGGATCAAGGACAGCGTTGAAGGCATCAACATGGCGCCGAATACGCCCAGTGCGGCGCGGCCCGCAATCAGCCATTCCGCGGAAGGCGCGAATGCTGTAGCAGCCGAAACCGCGGCGAAGCCCGTGCTGCCGATCAGCAGCAGCCGCCGTCGTCCGATCCTGTCGCCGAGGTTGCCCATGGAAACCAGCAGCGCCGCCAACACGAGCGGGTAGGCGTCAATGACCCATAGGAGCTGCACGCCACCCACATCCAAGGAGCGGGCAATTGCCGGCAGGGCGAACGTGAGCGCGGTGTTATCGACGGCCACCAGCAGCACCGGGAACATCAGGAGTGCCAGGGCCGTCCAATCGCGCCACGGTGCTGCCTGACCAGTCAAGGTACGAGTGGAGCGGGGCGCTTGGGTTGAGGACGGCGTGAACATAAAGTTTACTGTACCGTCTAGACGGTACAGTTTCAAATTCAGCACCGCCAACCCCGTAGGGAATGATGTAGTCATGCCACGAAAGCCAGTTGCCAGGGATGCAGTCCTTGATGCCTACGAAGCCCTCCTTATCGAAGTGGGGGAGCGGGCTGCCACGCTTGACGCAGTCGCCAAGCGGGCAGGGGTCTCCAAGGGCGGACTGCTTTACCACTTCCCCAACAAGGAATCGCTGATCAGCGCTCTGTTGGAGCGCTTGGATGAGTTGGCCCAGGCAGACATCGAAAAAATGAAGACGGCACCAGATGGCAGCGCTGCTTACTTCATTCGGACCTCACTGTGGGCCGGAACTCCCATGGATCGGGCATTCGTTGCTGCCACGAGACTGGCCGAAGTTGCCCATGAGGAGACCCGCCACAGGTTTGCCGGAATCCAGCAGCAGTGGTTGGACGTCCTGGCCGAGGATGTTGGTCCGGAGGTTGCCAAGGCCGTCAGTTACATGGGCGACGGCCTGTATTTCAACGCCATGTTCGAGGGTGGCCGGGAAGGCGGCAAGGCCGGGCGGGAGGCCGACGTCGAGATCCTGCTGGGCGTCCTGGACCGGCTCCGCAAGTAGCGGGTCATCCATTTGCGGCGACGCCCGCGACGTAGGACAATTGAGCCTTGTGGTGCGCCTTTACTGGGGCACGCAAACAATTGAATATGCCTTTGATCTGCGGCGGGAGAGTCCTGCAAGCAAGTGATGCGGGCGCCGTAGGAGCAAACCCTCCCCAGGAATCTCTCAGGCCCACGCACCGCCGCGGCGAGGCAACTCTGGAAAGTAGCAGGCCTTTTGCCGCGTCCTTTGGCGCGGACGAAATGCTGTGCTCACCGACGGTGCAAGCGATCGTTGTGCAAGCAACACGCGGAAACTCTCAGGTCCAATACAGAGTGGGGAGGAACCCAGCCACTGTGGCGTACCCAAACGCCGCCCAAGTAATGGAGTTCCTTCGTGACGGTTAGTTCAGCCTCCACCACCTTCGTCGATCGGCATATTGGCGCCCGCCGCCAGGCCGACATTGAAACCATGCTCAAGACGGTCGGCTACGACACCGTTGATTCGCTGGTTGATACGGCCGTCCCCAACGACATCCGCCAGGACGTTGCCCTCACCCTTGAAAACGCGCTCAGCGAAGTCGAGGTGCTGGCTGAGCTGCGCAAGCTTGCGTCCAAGAACAAAACTGCCGTCCAGATGATCGGCCAGGGCTACTACGACACCGTCACGCCGCCGGTTATCCGCAGGAACATCCTCGAATCCCCGGCCTGGTACACGGCATACACGCCGTACCAGCCGGAAATCTCGCAGGGCCGCCTCGAAGCCCTGCTGAACTTCCAGACGATGGTCCAGGACCTCGTGGGCCTGCCGATCGCCAACGCCTCCCTGCTGGACGAAGCAACCGCCGTGGCAGAGGCCGTGCTCATGATGCGCCGTGCCAACAAAAACAAGGCAGCCCATGATGGGAAGACCGTCCTCGACGCCGACTGCCTTCCTCAGACCATTGCCATCGTCAAGGGCCGCGCTGAGGCCCTCGGCTTCGAGGTTGAGGTTGCTGACCTTTCGCTCGGTCTCCCGGAGGGCGTCATCAACGGCGTCGTCCTGCAGCAGCCCGGCGTTTCGGGCCGCGTGTTTGATCACTCCGCCGTCATCGCTGAGGCCAAGGAACGCGGTGCACTGGTCACGGTCGCAGCAGACTTGCTCTCCCTGACGCTCATCACCCCTCCGGGCGAGCAAGGTGCGGACATCGCCGTCGGTTCCGCCCAGCGCCTCGGCGTTCCGCTGTTCTTCGGCGGCCCGCACGCCGCGTACATGGCCGTCCAGAAGGGTCTCGAGCGTTCCATGCCCGGCCGTCTGGTGGGCGTTTCCAAGGACGACGCCGGTGTCCCCGCCTACCGCTTGGCGCTGCAGACCCGCGAGCAGCACATCCGCCGCGAGAAGGCCACGTCCAACATTTGTACCGCGCAGGCGTTGCTGGCCATCGTCGCGTCCATGTACGCCGTCTACCACGGCCCGGAAGGCCTGAAGGCAATCGCCGAAACCGCCCACGGTCACGCCCGCACCCTTGCAGCGTCGCTGAAGGCTGCCGGCGTCGAGGTCCTTCACACTTCCTTCTTTGACACCATCACAGTCCGCATCCCCGGCAAAGCGGCTGAGATTGTGGCCGCCGCCGAGGCCAAGGGCATCAACCTGCGCGGCATTGACGTTGATCTGGTGGGCATCTCTGTTGATGAGACCACAACGACGGCGGTTGTCGCCGACGTCGCGGCGGTCTTCGGCGCTTCGGTGCTCGAATCAGCAGAAGATTTCGCGCTGGAATCTTCCGTGGAGCGCTCAAGCGACTTCATGCAGCACCCCGTATTCAACACGCACCGCTCCGAAACCCAGCTCCTGCGCTACATCCGCAAGCTCTCGGACCGTGACCTTGCACTGGATCGCACCATGATTCCGTTGGGTTCCTGCACCATGAAGCTCAACGCAACCGCCGAGATGGAAGCCATTTCGTGGCCGGAGTTCGCCTCGATCCACCCGTTCGCTCCGGATTCCCAGACAGAGGGCTGGCGCGAGCTGATCACCGATCTTGAGTCCCAGCTAACTGAGATCACCGGCTACGATCAGGTCTCCATCCAGCCCAACGCCGGTTCGCAGGGTGAGCTCGCCGGCCTGCTCGCGATCCGTGGTTACCACCTGTCCCGTGGCGACGAGCAGCGAAACGTCTGCCTGATCCCTGCATCTGCGCACGGCACCAACGCTGCTTCCGCAGTGCTCGCCGGCATGAAGGTTGTTGTCGTGGCCACCGCTCCTGACGGCACCATCGATCACGTTGACCTCAAGGCCAAGATCGAAGCCAACCGGGACGCTCTCTCGGCCATCATGATCACCTACCCGTCCACGCACGGTGTATACGACGCCGACGTCCGGGAAGTCTGCGACGCCATCCACGAAGCCGGCGGACAGGTCTACATTGACGGGGCAAACCTCAACGCCCTCGTTGGACTCGCGCAGCCGGGCAAATTCGGCGGCGACGTCTCGCACCTGAACCTGCACAAGACGTTCTGCATCCCGCACGGCGGTGGCGGACCGGGTGTTGGCCCGGTTGCGGCCAAGGCCCACCTGGCACCTTTCATGCCCGGTGACGCTGCTTCCTGGACCGAAGGCAACGACGTCCCGATCTCGGCCTCCCGTTTCGGTTCGGCCGGTGTGCTCCCAATTTCCTGGGCTTACGTGAAGCTCATGGGCGGCCAGGGGCTCACGGAAGCCACCAAGTCCGCGCTGCTGGCGGCGAACTACATCGCTTCCCGCCTCAACGAGCACTTCCCCGTGCTCTACACCGGGGAAGGCGGACTCGTCGCCCACGAATGCATCCTGGACCTCCGTGAACTGACTGCCCGCACAGGCGTTACAGCTGAGGACGTTGCGAAGCGCCTGATCGACTTCGGCTTCCACGCTCCCACCCTCGCGTTCCCTGTCGCCGGAACCCTCATGGTGGAGCCCACAGAGTCCGAGGACCTCGTGGAGATCGACCGCTTCATCGAAGCCATGATCACCATCCGTGCCGAAATCGAGCAGGTTGCCACAGGCGATTTCACTGTTGAGAACTCCCCGCTGCGCAAGGCACCCCACACGGCTGCCGCCGTCGTAAGTTCTGACTGGGACCGCGCATACCCGCGTGAGCAGGCCGCGTTCCCCGTCCACCACCTCAAGCAGGACAAGTACTTCCCGCCCGTTGGCCGCATCGACGGCGCAGCAGGAGACCGCAACCTGGTCTGCTCTTGCCCGCCGATCGAAGACTTCGAAAACTAAAGGACGCCCTGCAAATGAACGAGAACTACACCGCTCTCTACGAAGAGCACAAGAAACTGGGCGCGTCCTTCACCGACTTCGGTGGCTGGCAGATGCCCCTTAAGTATTCGTCCGAGTTGGCCGAGCACCACGCAGTCCGCAAGTCCGCTGGCTTGTTCGACCTCTCGCACATGGGCGAAGTCTGGGTCACCGGACCTGACGCTGCAAAGTTCCTGGACTATGCGCTGGTAGGCAAGATTTCCGCCATGGCCGAAGGCAAAGCCAAGTACTCGCTGATCTGCCAGGAAGACGGCGGCATCATCGACGACCTCATCACCTACCGTCGCCCCTCTCCCGAAGAAGGCCAGGACAAGTTCCTGGTGGTCCCCAACGCGGGCAACGCTGCGGTTGTGGCGGCGGCACTGCTGGAGCGCGCGGCTGGTTTTGACGTGGTTGTGGAGGACGCCTCTTCCGAGACGTCGCTCATCGCCGTCCAGGGTCCGCGCGCGGAAGCAATTCTCCTGCGCCTTGTGCCCGCAGAGCAGCACGCCCTGGTCACCGAACTGAAGTACTACGCCGCTGTTGAGGTGCCGTTCACGTTCGACGGCGGCACTCAGGACCTGCTGCTCGCCCGCACCGGCTACACCGGTGAAGACGGCTTCGAGATCTTTGTGTCCAACGACTCCGCTGCTAACCTCTGGCAGGCCATCACCGACGCCGCTGAAGAAGGCGAGCTCGTCCCCGCAGGCCTGGCTTCCCGCGACTCCCTGCGCCTGGAAGCCGGCATGCCGCTCTATGGCAACGAACTGTCCCGCGAAGGCAACCCCTTCGCGGCAGGGCTCGGTCCCGTCGTCGCACTTTCCAAGGAAGGCGACTTCGTCGGCAAAGACGCACTCGCTGCCCTCAAGGCTGACGGCGCCGGCTCCACCAGCGGCCGCAAGCTCGTGGGCCTCAAGGGCCTGGGCCGTCGCGCTGGTCGAGGCCACTACCCGGTCCTCAAAGACGGCGCAGTGGTAGGCGAAGTCACGTCCGGCCAGCCCAGCCCGACGCTTGGTTACCCGGTAGCGCTGGCCTACGTCGACGTCGAGCATGCCGAAATTGGAACTGCGTTGGACATCGACCTGCGGGGTAAGAGCGAGCCGTTCGAAGTGGTCGCATTGCCGTTCTACAAGCGCCAGAAGTAAGCGGGGGTTGTCCCGACGGGTCGCCTTTTGGCCCGTCGGGGCCGGCGACCTCTGCATGCTCGGTCGCATGGGCGCCCGCTGAGCGGACGCGATGCTCTCTTAGACGCATGCTGCCGGTCACCGGACCCGAAGGGGCTGCGCACATCACCAGGACGCGCGGCCACTCTGGCGCCCCTCGAACCGCTGAATGCTGAGGGAGTGGCAACCTGCCGAAGGTGATCCGGTTGGATCACCTTGCCCACGGGACTTGGGTCCGTTCGACTTGGCGGCACGCCGCAAGGCTGGTTCCGCGCTGTGGTTCGGATCCAAGTATGTTATGGGTTCTCGCCAGGGATGGCGGGCCGACGGCGGGGGAGCGGGTTCCGGGAGCGGGCGTCCAAGGGAGCGGCACGTCCGCCCAGCGGGCGTCCTCGCGACCGAGCCCGCGGAGGAACCCGGTTCCACGCCCCCAACCCAGCCAAGGCTGCCGCACACGCAGCACAAAGATTTTGCCAACCAAAGAATAGGAAAACAGAATGCCCAAAGTAGCGCCCGAACTTCAGTACTCCGACGAGCACGAGTGGGTTTCCCGCGGGGAGGGGAACCTGGTATCCGTCGGGATTTCCGAGGTTGCCACCGACGCGCTGGGTGACATCGTGTACGTTGACCTGCCCGAGGTTGGCTCCGCCGTGACTGCTGGCGAGACCTGTGGCGAGGTTGAGTCCACAAAGAGCGTTTCGGACCTGTACTCGCCGGTCACTGGTGAGGTCACCGAGATCAACGACGCCGTCGTGGGCGATCCCGCCCTGATCAACAACGACCCCTATGGTGCTGGTTGGTTGTTCAAGGTCGCCGCTGAGTCCGAGGGCCCGCTGCTCTCGGCCGAGGAGTACGCCTCCAAGAATGGCGGAGATCTGTCCTAAGGGTCACTTTTCGGCCCGTCGGGGCCGACGTCCTCCGCGTGCTCGGTCGCATATGCACCCGCTGAGCGGATGCGATGCTCCCTTGGACGCACGCTTCCGGACGCCGGTCCCAAAGGGGCCAGCGTTCAGGCGCCACCGTATCGTGGGGTTGGGATGCTCGCTTAGACGCCCGCTGCCGGACGCCGGTCCCATGGGGCCAGTTCCCCGGCGAGCGTTAGGTATTGCCAGTCCGTTTCGGGGGTTCGCTGCCGGAGATGCCGTGCGCACGGCATGTTTGGCAGCGGAGCCCCGAAATGGACGGTGGAGCCCGCGGAGGACGTTGGCTCGAAGCGACCATACAGCGCCCACTGTGGCGTAGCGTGGGATTGTAGGAACTAAATAATTCGCGACGCCGGGTTGCCGCCAAAAGGGGCCGCCCGGCGTCGTTGTTCGGTCGCTTCCGCCACGAGCGGGGGAGACCATCCGCCAGGACCATCTGGCGGACCGTTTCAAACTGTATTAAGGAATCCCGACCATGGCTGTTGGTGTTTTCGATTTGTTCACCGTGGGTATTGGCCCGTCGAGTTCCCATACTGTGGGGCCGATGCGGGCTGCCGCGGTGTTTGCCGGTGAGCTGCGTGAGTCCGGCCTGCTGGACCAGGTGGCCTCTTTGCGGGTTGATTTGTATGGCTCCTTGGCTGCGACTGGCCGTGGCCACGGGACCATGACGGCCACGCTGCTGGGCTTGGAGGGATATCACCCCGAGCTGATCCTGCCCGATGAGGTGGAGGAGCGGCTCGCGTCGATCGCTGAGACGGGTGTGCTGAATCTGGCGGGAGCCGGTGAAGCGGGTGCCGGGGTTCAGTTGCCGTATGCGGTGGAGGACATGATCCTGCATCCGTTGACGGTGTTGCCGCGGCATACGAATGGGATGAAGTTTGCCGTGGCTGATGGCGAGGGCAACATCCTGCGGGAGGCGACGTTTTTCTCGGTTGGTGGCGGGTTCATTGTCCGCGAGGGTGAGGAGGACGCGGCCCGGGCGGAGTTGGAGGAGACGAAGGCGGAGTTGCCGTTGCCGTTCCGGACGGCTGCTGAGTTGATGGGCCGCTGCTCCTCGAAGGGTCTGGGGATTTCCGACATCATGTTCATCAACGAGCGTGCGTCCCGGTCGGAGGAGGAGATCCGGGAGGGTTTGCTTCATATCTGGCATGTGATGGAGGCGTGTGTTGAGACGTCGTTGAAGCGTGAGGGTGTGTTGCCCGGGGGGTTGAAGGTCCGCCGTCGTGCTCCTGACTGGCTGGAGCGGTTGTTGAAGGAAGACAAGGACCGCAACGATCCGAAGTATTGGCAGGAGTGGGTGAACCTGATCGCCTTGGCTGTTAATGAGGAGAACGCCACGGGCGGGCGGGTGGTCACGGCGCCGACGAACGGCGCGGCGGGGATCATTCCGGCGGTGTTGTATTACGCGTTGAATTATGCCCCGGGCATGGATCAGGCCAGCCAAAAGGACAAGGACGATGTGGTGGTGAAGTTCCTGCTCGCCGCGGGTGCGGTGGGTGTGTTGTATAAGGAGCAGGCGTCCATTTCGGGGGCTGAGGTGGGCTGCCAGGGTGAGGTGGGCTCGGCGTCGTCGATGGCTGCTGCCGGGTTGGCTGAGGTGATGGGTGGTACGCCGGGTCAGGTGGAGAACGCGGCGGAGATCGCGATGGAACACAATCTGGGGTTGACGTGTGATCCGATCGGGGGGTTGGTGCAGATTCCGTGTATTGAGCGGAACGCGATTGCTGCGGCGAAGGCGATCAACGCGGCGAAGATGGCGTTGTGGGGTGATGGGACGCACCGGGTGTCGCTGGATGAGGTGATCGTGACCATGCGCGAGACCGGCAAGGACATGTCCTCCAAGTACAAGGAAACCGCGATGGGCGGCCTGGCCGTGAACGTCGTCGAATGCTGAGTCTGTTTACTGTCGGTCGCTAGTGCCATGCTGTATCCATGAGCGGGGGATACGACAGGGATTTTTTGCGGGCACGCCTTGAACTGCCCAGTCCGTCGGCAACGACGATTCTTTTGGACTACACGCACTTCTCCGTGCGCTTCCGGGTGGCTCGGAAGCTCGCGGCGATCGTGGGGGTCAACATCAGTGGTCGGGAGTTGAGCCCGCTGGCCCGCGAGGGAACCTGGCATTTCGATAGCAGGATCCCTAAGGAACAGCAGGCCGGCCCGGACGTCTACAAAAACAACGCGTTCGATCGTGGGCATTTGGTCCGTCGCCTGGATCCCGTGTGGGGCGATGCGGCCACGGCGAAAACGGCCAACCAGGAGACCTTCGTCTTTACGAATGCCGCACCGCAGGTGGACGACTTCAACCAAGGCAAGGAACTGTGGGTGGGGCTTGAGGACCACGTGCTGGGCCACGCCGATGCGTACGACGCCAAGCTCTCCGTGTTCACCGGGCCAGTACTTCTCGACGACGACCTCCCGTACAGGGGCGTACAGGTTCCGCGGAAGTTCTGGAAAATCGCCGTATGGACCAACGACGCCAAACTCGGCGCCGCCGGCTTTGTGCTGGACCAATCGCCCTTGCTGGGCAAAGTTGAACTGAAGAAGGCGATCGACCAGCGCCTCCTTGAAGGTGAGCCACCCCCGCTTGGGCCGTTCCGGACCTTCCAGGTTCCCATCGGACAGATCGCCGACCTGACCGGACTGAGCCTCAGCAGACTCGCCAACGCGGACCGCCTTGTGAAGGGCCAGCGGGAACTCGGCAAGGAACCGAAAGCCATCAAGCTGGAGAGCGCTGAGCAGATCCGGCTGTAAGGGGCGCCGCTGGACGGGGACATGGCTCCCCTTTAATACGTGTCGTGGCCATGAGCTTCGTGACGCCCAAAGATGACTATTTCTGATAATTCTCTAATGTTTCACCAGTGAATTCCGGATAAACTGCCTCGTTTGATGTTCCCTCGCAAGATAGCTATTTTTGGCTTCATAACAGTTCTAGTCGGAGCTGGTGGGGATGCCGGGAGGCAAAATGGCACGGTATCCACTGAGTCTGCTCGTGTTGGTAGTTGCATTGGCCGGATGCAGCGCCAATTCGCAGCCTGACGGAGTGGATGCCGCGTCCTTGCCTTCCGTCGACCGAGCAGCATATGCCGGCGTGCATGCAAAACTGGATCCGGCTACGGCGACCATTTCCTTACCCATGGATGCGTACGAAGCGACGCCCGACGAATCAATGGTCATAAGTGCGGCCAACATGTATGTCATCGAGGATTGCATGAAAAACGCCGGTGTGACCATGCCAGAGAAGCACGGTGATCTGACGGTTAAAGCCGACCAGTCGTATGGCGTTTGGGTTCCCGAACTTGCGGCGAAGTACGGATATGACAAGGCAATAATCCGTACCGTCCCAGGTATTTACGATTCCAGGACGAGGGAATCAGCGGACGCAAATGTCAAGAAGTACTTTGAATGCGATAACGCCACGACCTCGAATCAGATACCTCCATTCCGAAGCAGAATCGCCGGTGCGGACTCATTGCTAACAAACATTAGCAATGACTCAAATGCATTATCTGAGCGGGATCCTGACTGGAGGGAATCACGCGACGACTGGATTGCTTGCCTCAAAGATGCCGGAATTTCAATGCGACAGGACTCACCTGATGCGTGGGTGCCTTCGTACCCTTCGGACAAGCAAGGCGAAATCAGGACAGCTGTTCAAGACGCGAATTGCAAGCAGGAAACCAAGGTAATGCAACGCATCTCGGATATCCGGGCGCAGTATCAATCTGCCCTGATCGCCGCCAACCAAGCTGCCATGAACAGGCTCGCGGAGGATAAGACCGAGGCTTTGGCCAAAGCGAGGACGATTCTCCGGCAACATGGCAAGGGCGCCGCTTGATGCCGTTGCAGCAAGACGCAGTAGTTAAGGTCCCACGAGTTCCGCGACTCCGGCGGATCATTGGCTTCTTGGTCATAGTTGTGGCAGGAATGGCAGGTTCCTTCCTTGCCGGAAGCTACATAAAGTCACCCCAGTCTGCTGCCCTCGACTCCATCAACACTCCAATCAAGGTGACCGCCACAGTGGAGCGTAGGACTTTGGCGAGCACTTTGATCATCCCCGGGAGCATGACCCCGGGAACGTCGGTGGGCATCGCAGCATCAGTACCGCCAGGGACTGAACGCGCCGTCATAACGCGCATGCTGGTTGCTGTTGGCGACACGCTAAAGCCGGGGACAATCGTTGCGACTGTGTCCGGGCGCCCTCTCATTGTCATATCAACGTCCGTCCCGTTGTATCGGGACCTGAAAGATGGTGACAACGGTCAAGACGTTTCCGCCTTGCAGAATTGGCTTCAATCCATAGGGTATCGGCCCAACATGACCGGAATATTTGATAAGTCCACCCAAGAATCCGTGGCGGCTTTGTACCGTGACGTTGATCAGTCAGCCCCAAAATCCGACGACAAGAAGGCCATGGTCCGGTGGAGGGAGTTTGTTCAAATTCCTGGTGATGAGGGCTCTGTGACGAGCATTGCTGCTTCAGGAGCCGTGCTGACGGACGATCTTTTGGTGGCTACAGCGCAAACTGCCCCGGACGTGGCCGTGGGACGGGCGTCAATTACACAGGCTGAAGCTCTCACAGTTGGCCAGGCCGTTGCGCTCGAAGCCAGTGGGTACAGCGCCCAGGGCGTCATTCAGAGCATCGGGGTTTTCGACCAAGGCAATCCGGAAAAGGGGACGCTTCCAGGAATGGACATCATCGCATCTGTTCCGGACGATCCCAACAAACCAAAGCCGGGTCAGCCAGTCTCTGTCAGCGTGAAGGAGCCGGTCCAAGAGACCTTGGCAGTTCCCCTGACCGCCATCAAACAGGATGACATCGGGACGTATGTGACCGTGCCAAGTTCGAAAAAGGACGCTGGTGAGGATACTTCGGCGGAAAGAATCGACGTGACGGTGACAGGGCAGCGCGATGGCTGGGCTGCCTTGGCCGAGACTTCGAAGCTGGAGCCTGGAACCACGGTCGACGTATCGTGAACCTGCCTGCGCAAAGGCCCGGCAGGATTCCCCTGCTCCGGTTGGAAGGCATCGGGCGCTCCTATGCAGGAGCCGATGTGCCTACTGCGGCCCTTCAAGACGTCAATCTTGAGATCTGTGAGGGTGAATTCGTTGCGATCATTGGTCCCTCAGGATCCGGCAAATCAACGCTACTGAACATTCTTGGACTGTTGGACCGTGCATCAGAAGGCACGTACTCGATCAACGGTGCAGACGTATCACTGATGGCCGAGAAGCAGCGTGACTGGTTGCGATCGCGGATGTTTGGGTTTGTCTTCCAAGCCTCGCACGTGATCTTGGATGAATCGTCCGCACGGAACGCAGCGCTCGGCCTTCGTGTGCAAGGTGTCCGCCACCTGGACCGGGAGTTGGAAGTAACGCAGGCCCTGCTGCGCGTTGGGTTGCTGCACAGGACAAGCGTGCTCGGCAAGAACCTCTCTGGAGGGGAGAGGCAACGTCTTGCCTTGGCTCGTGCTCTCGCGACCAAGCCCAGGATCCTGTTCGCAGACGAACCCACAGGCAACCTGGACAGTGTCAATACCCAGAGCGTCATCGCGGATCTCAAGGCGTTGAATCGAACCGGGGTGACAGTCGTCGTCATTACGCATGATCCGATCGTCGCCGCCGCAGCAGCCCGCCGGATCGTCATCGACGACGGACGACTGGCAAAGCCCGACGCGCCGGGTTCCCCTGCCTCGACAGCTGTTCACGAGCCCATGGTTGGGCGCCCGGATCCAACTGAAGTTTTCTCCCCAGCCCCACTGGGGAGACGGCTCAATCTCTTGATGGATGACGTCTATGATGCATTGGCATCCCTTACCTCCAGGGCAGGCAAGGCACTGCTGCTCATTCTGGCGTTCATGCTGGGATCGGGCGGACTGGTTGCCTCAGTAGGCCTTAGCCAAAGTGCCTCCGCGCAGGTTTCCGAGCGCTTGGCCGAAGCCGCATTGGATGAAGTGCAAGCCTCAAGAAGCCCATCTGGGGTCCAACCCACGAACGCTGACATCGCAGCCTTGCGAGGTCAGAAGAGGAAAATAGAGAATCTTCACGGAGTGGTCGCGGTTGGTTTGCGAGTGGAGTTGGCGACTTCTGAATTTCGGCCCACACGCTTTCAGCCAAATAGGGGAATCCAGGAGGACGACTTCGCAGGGTCACTCCTGGCCGTGGACTCGACGTTCCTCGACATTAGCCAGGCCGTAGTTGAGCCTGCTTCTGCGTTATCTCTTCTGGACAATTCCTTCGGAAAGCCCGTAGCAATATTGGGACAAGATACGGCCGTCCGTTTAGGGATTCCTTCTGCGGGTCCGGGCCAGAAAATTTGGATCGGTGGGCAGTCCGTTCCAGTCGTGGGCATACTGCGCCAAGCCGGAAGGAACCCGGTTCTCGCAGACAGCATCATCCTGGGGATCAGCGCCTACCCATCCGCTGCTTCTGACAACCCTGTATTTGTGATCCGCACTCTCCCTGGATTTCCAGCACCATTGGCCGACGTGATTCCTTTGGCCCTCGACGCAGCTCATCCGGAGCACTTCACCGTCAACACGGTGGCAGACCTTCGTTCGCTCCGCAAAGGAGTCAACAACGACCTGGGCGTGTTGATCAGTGTCATCTCGTGGGTGTTGCTGGCACTCGCCTGTCTTAGCGCTGCTACGTCGATGTATCTGACTGTGCAAACGCGAAGATCGGAGATCGCTCTGCGGAGAGCCCTCGGTACGAGTCGCTTCAGCATTGGCCGGATGTTTATCTTTGAGGGTTTGCTGGTGGGATTGGGCGGTGGACTGGCTGGCGGAACGGTCGGAGTGCTGGGAGTTCTGACCTTTTGCCTGGGCCAAGGGTGGACACCGGTTCTGGGGCCTGAATCAGTGTGGACCGGAGTTGCCGCTGGCGCAGCTACTGGTGTTCTTTCAGCGTTGTATCCAGCCATTGCGGCGTCCAAAGCGGATCCGGCTCAGGCTATTCGCGCCTAGTTCGAGCGGGCAACTCACCCAGAGTCGGGCTATTTTCCTCGGCCCGATAGACTTGAGGCTGCATGTCCGCATGCGCACCCAGCTTTTGAACACTGCACCAAACCCCTGAGATTGGACACGGCCACCTTGCGAGAATTTACCGCCCGCTTTGCCACCGCCGAGGAAATCGATAACTGGGACAAGCACGTCACAGCCAACCCCAATGGCGGCAACATGCTGCAGTCGGACGCCTATGCGGCAGTCAAGGATGGCAACGGCTGGTTGGTCCGCCGGCTCGTCATTGAGGCCGCTGACTACGCCAGCTACAACCTCCTTCTTGAAAAGAAGTTCCCCGTCCTTGGCCGGCTCTGGTACCTCATCAAGGGACCGGACGCAGCCGAGGTAAGCGACATCAAGCCTATGCTGAACGCCCTCGTCGCCTTGGCGAAGGAACAGAAGATGAACGTCTTCACCATCAAGATAGAGCCCGACGTCGTGGAGTCACCTGAGGTGTCCGGCCAGCTGAAGGCGGCTGGCTTGGTTAAGGCCCCGAACATCCAATCCAACGATTCCACCGCACTCCTGGACATCTCCGCGCCCGCCAATGAAGTGCTGCGGGGCATTTCATCGCGGGCCCGCAACGCTGTCCGCAGGGCAGAACGTGAAGGATGCGAGGTCCTCCCAGCCGAGCCCGGCGAGGAGACCTATCGCAAGCTCTACGCACTGATGCAAGACACAGTGAACGCCAAGGGTGCCATGCCATTGCGGAGCTACGAGTACTACTCCCGTTTCTGGCACGAATTCTGCAGCCGTGGCCAGGGTCACTTCTTCTTTGTCTACGAGGACGGTGCACCCAGCGTCGGTGCTTTTGTTATCAACTATGGCTCCAAGGCAACCTACAAGGATGGCGGTTCCACCCAGAACCGCAAGCAGTACGGTGACTCGCATTTGGTCCAGTGGGCGGCTATCCAGCGGATGCAGGATCTGGGCTGCGTTGAGTACGATTTCTGCGGCACGCCGCCGGCCGCCCGGATCAAGGACAAGACCCACCCGCTGTTCGGCATGGGTTTGTTCAAAACGAGTTTCACCAAGACGGTTACGGACTTCGTGGGTTGCTACGACCTCGTCCTCGGACCTATCCGCCATAAGCTCTGGCTCAAGGGAGCAGAGCGCGTCTTCCGCCGACTGGAAACTATGCGCACAGGCGGACAGTTCTACTAAAGAACCGGCACCAACCCAACACTTCAGGCCCGCCCCGGCCACCAACGGGTGCAAATCTATCTAGGTGAGGTAATTTCTTTGACTCCGATTGAGGCTGGAACCGGCATGGAATTCGTGATTCTCAGTGACGCTGATTTCGAGACATTCGCCAAGGGGCACCCACAAGGCAGCTTCATCCAGTCCGTGGACCTGGCGCGTTTCCAACGTGCCCGCGGCCAGGAAGTGGAGCTCTTTGGCGTGACCCGCGGTGGCAGCCTGATCGCTGCCGGAAAGCTCGTCTATACCACCAATCGCTTTGGCTACAAGGTCTGCGACTGCGCAAAGGGACCACTGCTGGACCACAACGACGCCGAAGCGGTGCGGTTCGTCGTCGAGCAGTTGAAGAAGCACGCGGCCTCGAAGAAGGCTGCTGAGCTGCGCATCTCACCGAACGTCAAGTACATCGCCCGTGACGAGGACGGCGCCGAGCACCCGGAGGTTGAGGACAACCGTCCGCTGCTGAAGGAGCTGGCAGGGTTGGGCTTCAAGCACCAGGGCTTTGACATGAATTTCGCGAACATCAACTGGATGTTCGTCAAGAAGCTGGACGGAATCGCCGATTCCGAAGAGCTCATTATGGGCATGAACTACCGCACGCGCAAGGCCATCCGGAAGGCCGAAAAGAACGGCGTTTACCTGGAACAGGCCACGCTGGAAACCCTGGACGACTTCTACAACGCGCTGAGCACTGCCGGCGACGAAAAGGGTTTCACCTACCGCGAGCGTGAGTACTACGAGCAACTGCTCCGCAATACCTCGGATGAGTTCACCAAGCTCATGATGGCCAAGATCAACATCCCCGAATACCGGGCCTCCATCACAGAGCGCCTGGATGCGGAGTCCAAGACACTCGCGGACCTCAAGCGCGACGTCGAGGAAACCGGGAGCAAGAAGAAGGCCAACCGCATCAAGGTGGTCCAGGACCTCGTGGACAGTTACGAGCGTAGCCTCAAGGACATTGAACGGTTCCCCGACTCGGTTGGCGTGGCTACGGTTGCGGCGATCCACTTCGCTTGCTCCGGCGATGAAATCGTGTGCGTGATCGGCGGGACTGTCCAGGACTACATCTACTTCAACGGAGCCACGTCGCTGTACTGGGGCATGCTGTTGCACGCTCTGAACAACGGCTACTCGCGTTATAACTTCTACGGCACCTTCGGCATCCAGGGCCAGGACGAAACCGGTCACGGCGGCTACGAATTCAAGAAGGGCTTCGGCGGCGAGGTGGTCCAGCTGGTTGGCGACTTCGTGACACCGGTGAACCTGCCGGTCTTCACCGCTTACCGGGCGGTCAGGAAGCTCGCAGATGCCGCCAAGACGATACTGGCAAAATTGCCGGAGCCCGGAAACCTGCTGAGGAAATTCCCGGGGAAGAACTAATCAACCAAAGCCAAGGGAGGAACACTGCGTGACTGAACGCCCTGAGGGCTCCGGCGGCAGGCCTCACACTGACGGCTTGCCCAAGACCCAGCCGTTGCGGCCATCGCAAATCCGGCAGAACGCCAATGCCAAGCGCATGCTGATGCGCTTGGTTCAAGGCGATAGCCCGCCCACTGCCCCCATGAACATCGTGGACCGGCTCGCGGGCAGTCCCTACGCCAACCCGACTATCCAGGTTGTTGGTGTCGACGCCTCAGCGCGTAAGACGATCGACTTCGCCCTGCATCTGGCCGAAGTCATGTTCCGATACGGTGCAGGCGCCCTTGAAGTTGAGACAAGCATGATTGCCGTTACCGCGGCCCTTGGCTTGAAGAACGTTGAAGTGGACATCACCAACCAGTCGGTAGCCATCAACTATGCGCCAAAGGACCAGACCCCCATCACGTTGTTGCGTGTGGTGCGCTCGTGGACCAATAACTACGCCGGCCTCGCGCAGGTGCATCAACTGGTCACGGACATCGTGGCCGGGGGAGTGGGCCGCGACGAAGCCGTCCGTCGATTGAATGACATCGTCCGCAGCGCCAAGCCCTTCCCTCGCTGGATGGTTACGGTTGCCTTTGCCGTGTTCGCGGCGGTGTTCGTGGGCGTCCTGGGTGGTGGTCCCGGCGCTTCAGCCCTGGCTTTTGGCTCCAACTTGCTGATCAGTTTGGTTGCGCGGCAACTGAGCCGGTGGCGGACGCCCGACTTCTTCATCACCATGGCTTGCTCGTTCCTGGTCACGTTTGTCGCCCTGATGCTGCGTTGGGCGGGTGCGGACATCGCTCCGTCCATTGTGGTTGCCGGCGGGATCCTGTTGTTGCTTCCAACGGGCAGGCTTGTATCTTCCGTGCAGGACGCCATCAACGGCTTCCCGGTCACCGCGGCCGGACGATTCCTCTCCACGCTGCTCACCTTCGGCGCGATCGTCGCTGGTATCGCCGTCGCCGTCGTCGTCGGGACCCTCATGGGCAGCGAAGTCCTGGACGTCACCAAAACATTCCCCGATGCGTATCCTTTGTGGGGCCAAGCCATTCTGATCGCCATCGCCGTAGTGGCTATCGGCGTCACCGAGCAGACACAGATGCGCCTGTTACTCCCGACGGCGGCAGTCGGCTTGGTCGGCTTCTTCGTGTTGTGGGGGGCTACCACTGCCGGGTTCGGCGACCGCTTGTCGCCGGCAGTATCGGCTGTGGCCATCGGCCTGTTGGCTCGGGTAGTGGCACTGAAACTTGGCGCTCCCCAGCTTGTAGTGGCTGTTCCGGCCGCGCTCATCCTGCTCCCCGGCCTGACCATATTCCGTTCAATGTATGTATTGACCATTGAGGAAGCGGACATTGTTCAGGGCGCCGGAGGCATGCTGAATGCAGGCGCGATCGTCCTGGGAGTGGCAGCAGGAATCGTCCTCGGTGACAACCTGGCCAGGCCGCTCACGAAGGGCCTATCCAGCAACGAGCGCCGCAGGGTACGGCGCCGCTAGATCTGCGCTGGCCGCTGGATCTGACTAAATCTGTCCTACGGGAAGCTTCTTCTCGGCCTGGAAAACTTCCTCTACCCGGCCCTGAGCCCAGTAACCGGAGAGCGAAACCTGCGAACGCTCCAGGCCGCGCTCGGCGAAGAAGATCTGCCGCAGGCCCTTCATGTAGCCTCTTTCGCCGTGTGCAAAGACATCAACCCGGCCGGGGAGCCACTGCATTTCACGAAGCGCCTCAAGCAGCAGCTCGCTTGATCCGGCAGGCACTCCGTTGCGCTGCAGCCAGTGGAGTTTCAGGCCAGCAGGAGCAGAGATAGGCAGGATGTCCTCGGCGCTGTCCACCTCAAGGAACGCAAATCCGCGGGCTTCCGGGGCGAGCGCCTCTATGCAGGCTGCGATGGCTGGAATCGCGGCGTCATCGCCGGCGAAGAGGTGCCAATCGGCGTCGGGCGCAGGATTGTAGGCGCCGCCGGGCCCGGTAAAAATCAGAGTGTCCCCAGGTTCCGCTGCCGCTGCCCAAGGCCCTGCCAGGCCCTCGTCGCCATGGACTACGAAGTCAATCGCCAGTTCCCGTTCTTCCAGGTTCACCCAGCGAATGGTGTAAGTCCGGGTGTGCGGCCATTGCTCACGTGGCATCGTCTCGCGGATGGCCCACAGGTCCAGCGGAAGTTGATAATCAACGCCGGGCTGGGGAAAAACGATCTTGACGTACCGGTCCACGTATTCGTTGTTCACGTAGTCGCTGAACCCTGGCCCGCCGGCGACGATCCGCACCATGTGAGGTGAGAGCCATTCTTTGCGCTGGACCCTCAGGTTGACCTGCGGGCGTGTGGTCCGGGTGGCGGACGAAGAAACGGGGAGAGCAGCCATATAGGCAAGCCTAAGCTAATTCGTGGGGTGCCAGTTGGGTATGAGTCGAAGGTTACAAGATGGGTAGTTCCCAATCGACGGGCTCTGCGCCCTGTGACGCCAACAGCTGGTTGGTTCGGCTGAACGGCTTGGAACCAAAGAAACCACGTGATGCCGAAAGGGGACTCGGGTGCACCGAAGTGATTGCCGGTGTGCCATCCAGCAGCGGCAGGACCGCTTCGGCGTCCTTCCCCCACAGAATCGCGACCAGGGGACTCCGGCGTCCCGCGCCGTCGGTGCGATGGGCTACCGCACTGACAGCCGCCGTCGTGATGGCCTCCCAGCCTTTGCCGCGGTGTGAGCCAGCGCTTCCGGCTGCGACACTAAGGACACGGTTCAGCAGCAGGACGCCTTGGTCCGTCCAGGCCGTGAGGTCGCCATGGATGCGCGGCGGGAGCCCGAGGTCGTCGTGGAGTTCACGATAAATATTTGCCAGGCTCCGGGGGATCGGCCGCGTATGCCGCGAAACGGCAAAGGAAAGCCCGACGGCGTGTCCCGGGGTTGGGTACGGATCCTGGCCAAGGATGAGTACTTTGACGTCAGCCAATGGTCGGCGGAAAGCCCGGAGAAGGTTGGTAGCTGCAGGAAGGACGTGGATCCCTTGGGCAGCCTGACCCGCAACAAAGGCCAAAGCCTCACGGAGTTGGCCTTCCACGGGTCGCAACGCGTCCGCCCAATCAGCGGCCATCAGCTCTTCCAAGGGTCGGTCAATAAGCTCGTCGAAGCCTGGATCGGCAACGCCGGCGGGTTCCAGGTCAAACAGTGCATCCTCACCAGTCACCCTGTCATTGTCTCCTCCATGGCATCGGCGGTGCGAATGACAGCGTTGTTATTCGCCCGTAACATGGGGGTAGGACATTTTCCCCCAACCAGCGTCAAGGAGTGTGCCGTGGCTGAACCAGCACCGGAACCAATGGCGCCGCAGTCTACCGGTTTGGCACTTGAAGACCTGGCAGCCGAGACCCGCAGCGACTCACCTCTAAGTGACCGAGATCAGCAAATGTTGGCCTTGGAACGGCAATGGTGGAAGTACGCCGGCGCCAAGGAACAGGCGATCCGTGAGCTCTTCAATCTCTCCGCCACGCACTATTACCAGATCCTGAACGCACTTATCGATACCGAAGATGCGTTGGCCCACGATCCCATGCTGGTGAAGAGATTGCGTAGACTACGTACGTCGCGCCAACGTGCGCGGACAGCGCGCCGTTTGGGGTCCGACGCGTAAATCGCCCGGCTGATAGTCAGCAGCAACCAGCAAGGACAAGGCTTCACCATGACCAAATTTGCCAAGGATGAATTCGACCGGGTCCCACAGAACAGCTCCCGGCAGGGTGTGCACCGTGACGCCCAAGAGACAGTCCGCCCCAATTTGTGGCCGGTCCTGACCCTAGGAGCCGTGGCCCTTGTGCTGGGACTCGTCGCTTTCCTGATACTTCCGCGGCTCGGCCTGGTGGCCCCCAGCGCGTCCACAAGCGTTTCGACTCCGGCGCCTCAGCAGAGCGAAACCTCCCCTTCTGCTGCTCCTACCGAATCAAGCAACGCACCCATCGCTTCCGGCGAGCCGAGCCCGGGAACCACGCCTTCAGGCGAAGCTTCGGCAACTCCTTCTGCTGCGCCGGTGGACAAGTCCGTTGCAGTGGCTGTCTACAACGGCACGGCTACGGCTGGGCTTGCCAGTCGCGTCGCGGGCCTGGTCCAAGGCGATGGTTGGGCTTTGGGATCTGTGGGGAACTGGGGCGGCCTGCCGCAACAGTCTTCCGTGGTCTTTTACAACGTCCCTGGACAGAAGGCGAATGCAGAAGCACTGGGCAAACTCCTCGGTATCACCGCGGTTGTTGAGTCTCCTGAAATACAGCAGCCTCTAGTGGTTGTTGTGGGACCTGGCTACCGGTAATTTCGCTGAATCCCGCCCGTTTTTCTGTGGTTTCAGCCTCGAAAGCTACAACTCGGTTAAGCCTCAATAACAAAAGTCATGGTCGGCCCCTCGGCAGGAGCGCGCGGATAGTGACTGTGGTTACAGTGGATTGATTCCGGTCCGGAGATCCCGGCAACCGGTCTTGGCTACTGTGAAAGTGTGGGCATCATGGCTTTGGGAACCGTCAAATGGTTCAATGCCGAAAAAGGGTACGGCTTCATCACTGTGGATGACTCCGGCGACGACGTCTTCGTGCACTGGTCCGCTATTCAGATGGAAGGCTTCCGTGCCCTCGAGGAAGGCCAGCGGGTGGAGTTCGAATTAGGCGAAGGCCAGAAGGGTCCGCAGGCCGAAAGCGTCCGCGTTGCATAGTCCCTTTGGCCGTCACGTCAGCTAACGGCTGAAACCCCTTTGTTTATAGCGCAAAGTGGCGCTTCTGCTTGCACTCTCCCCGGTCGAGTGCTAATTATTGATTTAGCACTCCTACGCTTCGACTGCTAACTCCGGCCCGGCCTACGCCGGCGGCGGATGGCTCTCGGAACGTCAGGGGGATCAAGAAACACCTTGGTGGGGTGAGGTCCGGAGCGCGGGGCATACAGAGGCCGCAAGCAAAGGACCGTCCGTCGCGGGCACCCCATCTGACAGGTTCCTTCTTAACGACTGTCCCGAAAGGACTACCGCCGTTATGGCCAAGATCATTGCATTTGATGAAGAGGCACGCCGCGGCCTCGAGCGGGGCCTGAACATCCTCGCCGACGCCGTCAAGGTCACCCTCGGCCCGCGTGGACGCAACGTCGTCCTCGAAAAGAAGTGGGGCGCCCCCACGATCACCAACGATGGTGTTTCCATCGCCAAGGAGATCGAGCTGGACGACCCTTACGAGAAGATCGGCGCTGAGCTGGTCAAGGAAGTTGCCAAGAAGACGGATGACGTCGCTGGCGACGGTACCACCACCGCTACGGTTCTCGCCCAGGCACTGGTCAAGGAAGGCCTGCGCAACGTTGCCGCCGGCGCCGACCCCCTGTCCCTGAAGCGCGGTATCGAGAAGGCTGTTGAGGCAGTCATCAAAGAACTGCTCGCCTCTGCCAAGGAAATCGAAACCAAGGAAGAGATCGCGGCCACGGCTTCCATCTCCGCCGGTGACCCGGAAATCGGCAGCCTCATTGCCGAAGCCCTGGACAAGGTGGGCAAGGAAGGCGTCATCACGGTCGAAGAGTCCAACACCTTCGGCCTGGAGCTCGAACTCACCGAAGGCATGCGCTTCGACAAGGGTTACATCTCCGCTTACTTCGTCACCGACGCTGAGCGCCAGGAAACGGTCCTCGAAGACCCGTACATCCTGATCGTGAACTCCAAGATCTCCAACGTGAAGGAACTCGTCACGGTTCTGGAGAAGGTCATGCAGTCCAACAAGCCGCTGCTGATCATCGCCGAAGACATCGAGGGCGAGGCTCTGGCCACCCTGATCGTCAACAAGATCCGTGGCACGTTCAAGTCTGTTGCCGTCAAGGCTCCGGGCTTCGGTGACCGCCGCAAGGCCCAGCTCGCCGACATCGCCATCCTCACCGGTGGCCAGGTCATCTCCGAAGAAGTTGGCCTCAAGCTCGAAAACGCTGGCCTGGAACTCCTCGGCACCGCCCGCAAGGTCGTTGTCACCAAGGACGAGACCACCATCGTTGAAGGTGCCGGCGACGCCGAGCAGATCGCTGGCCGTGTTGCCCAGATCCGCGCCGAGATCGAAAACTCCGATTCCGACTACGACCGCGAGAAGCTGCAGGAACGCCTGGCCAAGCTGGCCGGTGGCGTTGCAGTCATCAAGGCCGGCGCCGCAACCGAGGTTGAGCTCAAGGAACGCAAGCACCGCATTGAGGACGCAGTCCGCAACGCCAAGGCTGCCGTTGAAGAAGGTATCGTCGCCGGTGGTGGCGTTGCCCTCATCCAGGCTGGTGCCAAGGCATTCGCCAACCTCACCCTCCAGGGTGACGAAGCAACTGGTGCCAACATCGTCAAGGTTGCCATCGACGCTCCGCTGAAGCAGATCGCCTTCAACGCTGGCCTCGAGCCGGGCGTTGTTGCTGACAAGGTTCGCGGCCTGCCTTCCGGCCACGGCCTGAACGCTGCCACGGGTGTCTACGAAGACCTGCTGGCTGCCGGCGTCAACGACCCCGTAAAGGTCACCCGCTCGGCTCTCCAGAACGCTGCTTCCATCGCTGGTCTCTTCCTGACCACCGAGGCTGTAGTTGCCGACAAGCCTGAGAAGAACGCTCCGGCTGCCGGTGGCGACGACATGGGCGGCATGGGCGGCTTCTAAGCCTCCTAAGCTGTAGCGTCACGCTTCAGAGCAAACGACGGCGGTTCTCACCATTTGGTGGGGGCCGCCGTCTTGCTGTATCGCCCAAGTAAGTCGCAGCACATCTCGTTCTGAATGCTCAAAACGACATGTGCTGCTACATAGATGGGTGCTAGCACGCTTTCAGTGTCTGTGTGGTCTGGCAGGATTGAAGGCATGACGATTATTGCTGCCGCCGATGGCTCTGCCCTCGGCAATCCTGGGCCGGCCGGTTGGGCCTGGTATGTTGACGACTCCTGTTGGCGCGCAGGAGGCTGGCCCCACGGCACCAACAACATGGGCGAGCTCATGGCTGTCCTGGACCTGTTCCGTTCCACTGCCCACGTACCGCAAGAAGAACTGCTGATCCTTTGCGACAGCCAGTACGTCATCAACTGCATCACCAAGTGGATGCCCGGGTGGAAGCGGAAAGGCTGGCGCAAGGCTGACGGAAAGCCCGTCCTGAACGTTGACCTCCTGAAGGACATCGACCAAGCAATCGTCGGGCGCAAATACACATTTGAATGGGTCAAGGGCCACGCCGGCCACGACCTCAATGAGGCCGCAGACGAGCGCGCACGCGCCGTAGCCACCGCCTTCCAGCAGGGCACCGCAGCTCCAATCGGACCGGGCTTTACAGGCTCCGACGAGGCCCTCGCCGCGCCTCTTCCTGTTCCGGCCAGAGCCGGGCGCAGCTTCCAAGCCCACTCGGAACCCACGTTGTTTGGGGAGTCGGGTATCTTCGGTCAGCCGGATCTTTTCAGCGAACTGGAAGAGGATGCGTCCGCCCAGCAGTTGCCCGCAGAGGAAATCGTGGTTGCCTTGGAGCGCGAGCTCCTGCGCCCGGATGTACGGACCGACATCGGCAGGATTGGAGTATTGCTTCATCCTGACTTTGCCGAGATTGGCAGCTCGGGTCGCTTCTGGACCCGGGACGCCATGATGGTCGCCCTTGAGGAGGACCCCGGCGAACCCATTGAACTGGAAGTTCTTAGCGCCGATCGCCTGAGCGAGAACACTATCCTGCTGAACTACCGCAGCTTCGCGCATTCGGGTTCGGCCCTCCGCAGTTCCGTTTGGCTTCTGGACCGAGGCCAGTGGCGGCTCCGATTCCACCAGGGCACCCCCGAAAACTGACCCAACGGAAACACTGCACATCAATTCACAGCAGGAAACAGAAAGCTTGGTGACCTGCGGGGCGGCTGCACAGGGGGAAGACAGCCGGCCCCGCAGGAGCTTATGTGAAGCAGGACCTCGAATGTGCCTTGAGCGTGCAGCCCCTAGTAGGCGAACCGCTGGGTGTTGCCCTGCTCCACTTCGAGGTAGCTTGCTGCGGCCGACGCTAAAGCCATGTTGATGGAAGCCAGCGAGGCCTCGACCTTGTTTTGCGTCAGGGACCATTCAAGGACAAGCGACTGGAAGTTGGTGGCGGCTGAGCCTCTCCACGTGGCTTGAAGCTCGTCCAGTCCGTGTTTCATGGCTTGCACGTCCGTGCTGATGCGGTCAACGGTTGCTTTGACGTTGGACGACTTGAGCTGAAGGAGCTCTGTGTCGACGGAAATGACGCTCATGGGTGATGCCTTTCGACGATGATGTTCCGCTGAACGCGGCGGTGTGCGTGGCCACAACATTGAGCCTAGGCAGCTGCCTGGGGCCCGGGAACAACCATTCGTCGCTATGTGGATAACAGCTCTCTTGAAGAGCCGTTGCCTGGGTAATGCCGCCATGGATGACACCAGCGTTACTGGGATATCAGCTCCGCGGGCTCCTCGCGGAACGGGAGGCTGACCACCAAAGTTGCGCCGCCGCCGTCGGTCTCTTTCACCCGGACGCTGCCTCCATGCGAGCCAACGATGGCAGCCACAATGGCCAGACCGAGGCCACTGCCGCCTGTCTCGCGGGTGCGTGAGGTATCGGCCCGGTAGAAGCGTTCAAAGATTTTGTTGGTCTCGGCATCTGGAATGCCGGCTCCGTGATCTCGGATTTCGATGACCGAGAAGGCGCCTTCAGGAGTGGTCCGAACACCAACTGCGAGTTCTATAGGGGTGCCCTCTGGCGTGTAGCGCAGGGCGTTGCCCACGAGGTTGCCGATGACCTGCCGGAGCTTTGCCTCATCGCCCTGGACCGGGGCTGGCGTCGGGGAGGATCCATCGAGTCCGATGAGCGTGATGTTCCGGTTGCCGGACGAGGCTTTGGTATCCACCACGGCGTCGTGCGCCAACAACTGCAGGTCCACCGGCTTGAGTTGCAACGGCCGTTGCTCGTCCAGCCGGGCCAAGAGGAGGAGGTCCTCCACCATGGAACCCATGCGTTTGGCTTCACTTTCGATTCTGCCCATGGCCGTGGCGACGTCTTCGGGGGTGGCCAGCGCGCCGTGGCGGTAAAGCTCTGAGAAACCTCGAATGGTGACCAATGGAGTCCGGAGTTCATGGGAAGCATCGGCGGCGAAGCGGCGCATCCGGGCTTCAGACGCGGCGCGCGCCGCGAAGGAAGCCTCGATGTGGGCCAACATTGCGTTCAACGAAGCGCCAAGCCGACCCACCTCTGTATGGGGGTTGTCGATTTCCACGCGTCGGGAGAGGTCACCTGCCGCGATGGCTGCTGCTGTCTTCTCCACGCGCGCCAGGGGCCTGAAGGATCGCGCCACAGTCCATGTAGCGATGAAGAACGCCAGAACCAGGGTCAGCAGGCCAACGCCCACCACTACAAGTACGGCGTGTTCCATGACTTTGTCCACGGGCGTCAGCGGCAGGCCGATAATCACCACGCCGTTCTGACCGTTGGCAACGACGCCCACGGCAACGACACGCCAGTTGCTACCGGCGGTGCCACTCACTTGGAACGGGGCATTGCCGCGTGCCTTGGCCTCGGCAGGAGTGATGTTGGCGATCGCCGGACGGTCACTTTGCATGCCACCGAACTGGTACGGCGAAAGCCCCGGAACATACAGGGTCAGCGAATAATCAGTGGGCACGGCGGGGTTCGGCTCGGAGAGCTTGTCGAATGACTGCTGGTCCTGTGCCAGCGCGACGGCGGCCTTGAGTTTGTCATCTACCTGGCCTTGCAGGTAGCTCTTGACGAGCGTCAGCGTGCCGGCTCCCGTCGCGGCCAGAGCGAGGAGGAGCAGCCCCATGATGATGGCGACCAGCTGCGACCTCAGGGACGCCGATTTCCAGCGTTGCAGCAAGGTCAGCGCTTCTCTGCCGTTCGCAGCACGTAGCCCACTCCGCGCTTGGTTTGGATGAGGGCTGCGGCATCGGGGTCGATGTCCACCTTGCGGCGTAGATAGGAGATGTACGACTCAACGATGGAGGCGTCGCCATTGAAGTCGTATTCCCAAACGTGGTCCAGGATCTGTGCCTTGGAGAGAACGCGGTTGGGGTTCAGCATGAGGTAGCGCAGGAGCTTGAACTCAGTGGGGGACAGCTCAATGACTGTGCCACCGCGTCGGACCTCATGGGCGTCGTCGTCGAGTTCGAGGTCGTCCACGCGGATCACGGCGTCGTCATCCTCAAGGGGCTGGGTCCGGCGCAGTACGGCGCGGATGCGGGCCACGACTTCGTCAAGGCTGAATGGCTTGGTGACGTAGTCGTCGCCACCCACGGTCAGGCCAGTGACCTTGTCCTCGGTGTCGTCCTTCGCCGTGAGGAACAGGACGGGGAAGTGTTTGCCTGCGGCCCGGAGGCGACGCGTCACTGTGAAGCCGTCCATGTCCGGCAGCATGACGTCCAGGACTGCGAGGTCCGGGGAGTTAAGGTCGGCGGCGGCCAGGGCTTCGCGACCATTGGATGCGGCAACGACCTCGAAACCTGCAAACCGCAGGGACGTGGAGAGAAGCTCGCGGATGTTGGGTTCGTCGTCGACGACAAGGAGCTTGGCTTCGGGGCCGTTCTTTTTCATGACACCCATGATGCTCCCAGTTTCTGTGAGTTATCTGGATGCTTGATGTGAGGAGACTGCGTGCCGCCTCAGATTCCCAGGGCCAGTCCTGCGCCGAGGGCTCCCATGGTTACAGCGATCCCGCCGTCCAGGATTCGCCACGACTTGGGCCGCGCAAAGAAGCCGCGCAGGAATCTGGCGCCGAAGCCCAGGGAGCAGAACCAGAGGATGCTGCCCAGCATCGCACCGGCGCCGAACCACCACTGCAACAGAGTGCCTTGGGCACTGGCGAGCGAGCCGATAAGTGCGATGTCCAGGTAGACGTGGGGGTTTAGCCACGTCAACGCCAGTACGGTGGTGAGAACCGCGGCGAGGCCACGTTTGGCGTCGCCGTCGGGAGAGGGCGTCTCGGAAGAAAGGAGCACCTGCGGGCGAAGGGCCCGACGAGCCGCAAGCACCCCATAAGTCACCAGGAACGCCGCCCCCACAAAGCGCAGAACCACGACGGCGGCAGGAGCGGCCGCGATCAGTGCACCCGTGCCAAGTACGCCCGCAGCGATAAGGAGGGCGTCTGAGAGTGCGCACACTGCGACAACCGCGCCTATATGTTTGCCAAGAATTCCTTGCCGAAGGACGAAGGCGTTTTGGGCGCCGATGGCAACGATAAGGCCTAGGCCCGTAGCAAGGCCGAGGCCAGTGGAGTTGAAGATATCAGAGAAAGTCACACTTCCAAATTATGGTCCGCAAGGCATTTAGGACAGCTAATGTTATTGATGCCCCGTAAGATTTTCTTATGCCACAGTTTCCCTCAGAGCAGTTGTTAACGTTCGCCACCGTACTTTCGGAAGGCACATTGGATGCGGCCGCACGCCGGCTGCACATCACGCCGTCGGCAGTGTCCCAACGCCTGAAGGCGCTTGAGCAATCATCCGGAAGGGTCCTGCTCCAGCGGAGTAATCCCGCGCAGGCCACCGAAGCAGGCGAAGTGGTCCTTCGACTCGCCCGGCAGGTTGCCCAGTTGGAAGCAGATGCAGGCGTGGAGTTGGGTTTGGGCACGGACGGTCCGCACCTGGCTGTGCCGATCGTGGTGAATGCGGACTCGCTTGCGGTCTGGTTCCTGCAAGCACTTGCCCGCGTGCCGAGCGATCTCCACATCACCTTTGACCTGCACCGTGACGACGAACAACACTCCACCTCGATGCTGCGTTCGGGGACTGTCATGGCCGCAGTCACGGCCACCCCGGAACCGGTGCAGGGCTGCCGTGTTGAGAGCCTCGGAGTCATGCGCTACCGGGCAGTTGCAGCTCCAGCCTTTGTGGATCGTTGGTTCGCAGAAGGGGTGGACGGCGGCAGGCTCAACATCGCACCGGCAGTGGATTTCGACCGAAAGGACACCTATCAGTGGGCTTTCGTGGAATCGTGGCCAGGTGTTTCACAAGCACAACAGAAGGGGCCGCGACACTACGTGCCAGCTTCACAGGACTTTGGCGATGCCATTCGCGTGGGCTTGGGCTGGGGACTGATTCCCGAAGTTCAATGCGGGCCCGACATTGCCGACGGGCGCTTGATTGAACTCGCTCCCGAGCGTCCCTTTGATGTTCCGCTCTACTGGCAGCGCTGGAAGACGGCGTCAAGAGTGCTCGACGTCCTTAGCTCCACAGTCCGGGAAGTCTCAGCCGAGTACCTTCGGACGCCCTAGTCCATCCGTTGTCAGGAAGCCACTGGGCCAGGGTTAAAGATCCGAACACGCCCACGGATGCTCCTAAAAATGTCAGTGCCCCATTCCACACTGGAAACATGGCAAAAGAAGCAGCCCCCATCAGCATTCATCACAATGAAAAAGCCGCGGACGTCGAGTTCCACGTGACGTACCTGGATACAGACTCGGGCCACATCAGGCGCGAGGAATTTCCGGACCTGGCCTCAGCCGAGCGCTTCGCGAGCGCGCAGCTCCACGACGCCGATTGCTGGGCAGTAGTGGATGGCGTTGCGATCCAGCACGCCAGCCGCATGGTTGCCTGAGGACGTCCGCCCGCCAGCCGTCCTATCCCGCCAGCCGACCTATTCAGGCCGGTTGTGGGAATGGCCGCCGTGGACGAAGTCAGATGACACGCCTTCGTACTTCAGCATCATCATCATTCCCTCTGCAGCATGGTCCAGGTTGTGGCAGTGGTCCATCCAGATGCCCGGATTGTCCGCATGGAGCAGTAGCTCCCATACTTCGCCCGGCAGCACCTCCACGGTGTCAAGGATCAGCGGCGATCCACTCGGAGCCACGCCGTTCCTGCTGAGTACTTGAACGTGGTGTCCGTGGGGATGCATGGGATGAGGCTCAGCGGTGCGGTTAACGATCGTCATTTTTACGGTGTCTCCTTCGGCCACCTCAATGGATGGCACCAGGGGATAGGATGCGCCGTTCACCGTAAACGCGTAGCGCGGAACTCCGTCAACAAAGCGGAATTGCCGGTCCAACACCAACACTTCCTCCCGGACATTTTCTGCGGGTGCCGGTGTTCCAGCCACAGGTTCGCCGTAGTGCAACAGGTCCAGGACGGGCGTCGTCGCAAAGACGCCCGGCTGCGCCTTCTCAGGAACATCCGGCGCTTTCTCGGGGACGTCGGGCGCCTTCTGCTGGACGTCGGCTGCTTTCGCTGCGGCATCGCCCTTGGCAGCGTCTGCATTCACCCCGTCCGGGCGGGATGGGGTGACCACGACGACGGCGCTGGCCGCCGAGTCAGAGCGGAGCGTCACCTGGGATTCGGGCATAGTGAACGTGACGTCCATCCGTCCTCCTGCCCCAATCCGCAATAACTTCCCTGTCACCTCCTGCGGCTGGTTCACGTCCGTTCCGTCCACGGCCGCAACCTTGAACGCTGTTCCGTCCAGAAGGTAGCGCTGCGGCAGGGAATCAGTGTTGATGAGGCGTACCCGAACGCTCGAGCCCGGGACGGCCGCGTACACACTGTTACGGTCTGAGGAGCCCAGCAACCCCAGACCGCCGAGGTCGTGTCCTGCCACCACAATGTCAGTATCTGCGCGAGGCAGTGTGGGGTTGTGCACGACGAATGTGCCGTAGAGGCCCTTGCGGACACCTTCGGCTGAGTCCTGGTGCGTGTGGTACCAATATGTGCCGGCTTGGGCAGCAAGGAAGCGGTAGGTCATGGACTGCCCGGGCATGACGGCGTCCTGTGTTGCCCCGGCCACGCCGTCCATGGCGTTGGGGACGTCGTAACCATGCCAGTGCAGGGTCACGCCAGCGCTCACATCCTGGTTCTTTAGCTCAACTTCCATGACCTCGCCCAGTTGTGCTTCAATGCCGGGCCCGGGGAGGCTGCCAAAGGTCCACGCATCAGTGGACTCCCCGGAGGGCAAGGTTATGTGTTCCGTGCGGGCAGTGAGTTCGTAGTGCCGGACCACGGCGTTGTCAGGGATCTCTCCCACCAGGCTTGTTACCTGAGTTGGGGCCACCACTGGTGCAGCGGTGACACCTCCGTGATGACCCACGGCGGCCGCAATCACCGCGCCATCGGCGGACCGGCTACCCAGCCACGCAAAGACTCCCGAGCCCAAAGCGGTGCAGGCCATGAGTCCGGCAACTGCAGCAGCCGCCGTCGTGCGCCTGTGAACCAGGCCTCGGCCGGGTGCGGGGCTGCCGCCGGGAAGGGCGGGCGGAGCGGGAGGAGCGGGAGGAGCTGGCGGAGTGGGCGGAACCTGGAACACAGGGAACAGCGCCAGCCTGGCTATCATCACGGTCCCTGCTACCAGGAACAAGAGAACCGCCAGCGTCCACGGGGCGGGGAATGGGCCGAGGACGAACATCAGGGCAAGTGAGGCAATTGCCGAAGCCGCGGCCGACACCATGGCGAGAACCGTCCATTCGTGGGTTCGGCCAGGGCGGCCGGGTTGCTCCCGCGAAGATGGTGGGCCGGTGTTCCGCCTCCTCAGCAAATACGGAACACCGGCCATCGCGGCCCAAGCCGCGGGGATGGCGGTCAAAGGCAGGCTGATGGTTGTGCGTTCGCTGGCAAACCACCAACTGCCGGCCACCAAAGCTGGGAGCAAGGCATAGCGCGCTGCCGTCATAAGAATGGCTAAGCCCAGCAGAAGAAGCGCCAAGTCGACAACGCGTGGCCTGGCGGGCCCCCTGCCAGAAGAAATGACCATCCAAGCGGCGACAATCCAGGCGCCGCCGGCAAGGATAGCCAGCACCAGGTCGACGGCCAGTAGCTGTGAGATGTTCACAGCCGCCGCTTATCAAGCTGTAGCGGAAGAGGCGGAAGCATCCGATGCTGCTGCCTTGGGTGGAAGGGGTTGGGGATTGAGTGCAAGGGCGCGGGCACGTCTGAACAACCAGTAGGACATGAAGATAATCAGCAGTCCTGTGACGGGGTGGATGGAAGCCACCCACGAACCCGAAGGCGTGATGAAATCCTCCGACGAGCCAGTGAGCATTCCGCCAATGATGAAGATGAACAGCTGGACCCATGTCATGAGGAAGATGCCGGCGGCAAGCCAGATGGTCCGGGATCCGGCCTTGGCAATAGCTGCGACAATCACAGCCAGCAACGCCGAATAGCGCAGCACGAATTGGCCGTTGATTACGTGATAAACGCCCGCTTCGCGCTGGGCTTCAATGGTGTTTTGGAAATGGAAGTAGCCCGCGAAAAAGAGCTGGGCAAGTCCCGATAGCAGGATGATCGCCGCCAGGACCAGGAGGGTTTTACGCATAGGGAGTCCTCTGGTAAAAAATCACAGATTCTTCAAGGCCTTCGAATCGCCGGCACCCTGGCTGCGGGCTACCCCCACTGCCGACGACTGGCCGCCGGGCTGCCTGGACCAAGGGCAACTCTAAAGGGCGGAGAGCTTCACTTGGAATCCTAAAATTGCTGGAGATAAATAGCAATGCCCTGGCGATTATTCGTCGGTGGCAGCATCCTTGCCCACGTCCTTGGCGTCCATGATCCGGTAGGCATATCCCTGTTCAGCCAGGAAACGCTGGCGCTTGGCGGCGAAGTCCTGATCCAAAGTATCGCGGGCCACAAGGGAGTAGAACCGCGCGGAACGGCCGTCTTGCTTGGGCCTCAGCAGGCGCCCCAGGCGTTGCGCCTCCTCCTGGCGGGACCCGAAGGAGCCCGAAACCTGGATGGCTACTGAAGCTTCCGGGAGGTCGATGGAGAAGTTGGCAACCTTGGACACTACGAGCGTCTGGATCTCGCCCTTGCGAAAGGCATCAAAAAGCTTCTGCCGGGCTTTGACGGTGGTTTCACCCTTGATCAGGGGAGCATCCAGCCGCTCCGCGATCTCGTCCAGTTGGTCAATGTACTGGCCGATGACCAGCAGTTGCTCACCCTTGTGCGCCGCCACGAGCTGCTCAACCAGTTGGGTCTTTGTCTCGGAGGTCGCACACAGCCGGTATTTGTCCGCGTCATCAGCCATGGCGTAGGCCACGCGTTCGTCGCGGGGTAAATCGACGCGGACCTCAACGCAATCCGCCGGTGCGATGTAGCCCTGCGCTTCGATGTCCTTCCACGGAGCGTCGTAGCGCTTGGGTCCGATGAGGCTGAAGACTTCGCCTTCCCTGCCATCCTCGCGCACCAGTGTGGCCGTCAGGCCGAGCCTTCGCCTGGCCTGCAGGTCCGCCGTCATCCGGAAGATCGGGGCGGGTAACAAGTGCACCTCGTCATAGATGATCAAGCCCCAGTCATGACCGTCCACGAGTTCAAGGTGCGGGTAAAGTCCACCGCGCTTGGTGGTGAGCACCTGGTAAGTAGCAATAGTTACAGGCCTGACTTCCTTGACCGCTCCGGAATATTCGCCGATCTCATCTTCGGTCAAGGACGTCCGCTTGAGCAGCTCGTCTTTCCACTGACGTGCCGAAACCGTGTTCGTGACCAGGATCAGTGTTGTGGTGGAGGACGTCGCCATCGCGGCCGCGCCCACCAGGGTCTTTCCCGCACCACAAGGAAGAACGACGACGCCGCTGCCGCCGGCCCAGAAGTTCTCCGTGGCGAGCTTCTGATAGGGGCGCAACTGCCAACCCGTTTCGTCGAGCATGATCAGGTGGGGTTGCCCGTTGACGTACCCGGCAAGGTCCTCGGCCGGCCATCCCAACTTCAGGAGCAACTGCTTGAGCTGGCCTCGCTGCGAGGAATGAACCACGACAGTCTCACCATCGATCCTGGGCCCAAGGAGTGGGGCGATCTTCTTGGCACGGATGACTTCCTCCAGCACGGGGTAGTCGTCGGTACGCATTACCAAACCGTGCTGTGGATCTTTTTCGAGGCGAAGCCTGCCGTAGCGCGACATGGTCTCTTCGATATCAATCAACAATGCATGGGGGACCGGGAAACGGGAGTACTTCAGCAACGTATCCAACACCTGCTCGGCGTCTAGTCCCGCAGCCCGCGCGTTCCAGAGCCCAAGGGGCGTCAGCCGGTAGCTGTGCATGTGCTCGGGAGCGCGCTCCAGTTCAGCAAATGCCGCAATGGCGTGCCTGGCCTCTGTAGCGAGCTCGTGATCGACTTCCAGCAGAATGGTTTTATCGCTCTGTACTATCAGTGGACCGTCGGTCACTCTTGAATCCTCACTTGTGCAGTTCTCCTGCTGGTTCTACATCGATGATCCGGTGGATGGACAGCACACGTTCTGTTTCCTTACCAGGATCGAAGACCCTGACGCGGCCACCGGAGACGGATACAGGAACCACAGTTTCGGTGTTCGCATTCCCCAGGCTGTCCACCACGTTCATGGTGACCGCCTGTTTGAGCCGGATGGCCTTCTGCAGCGTTTCCAGGCCGAGCTGCGTGGAGGCTTCGCCTGTCGCATCAGCCGGGACGGCGCGGTGCTGCCGTAACACCGAAAGCTGGGCTTCGACGTCGTCGTCCGGTGGGGCCGTCCGCGGAGCCGTGTAGACCGGACGCGCGCTGCCGGGCACTGCCGCTGTCCGTTTAAAGCGCACGACGGCGGGTTCCGCCTCCTGGACAGCAGGTGAGAGTCCCAGCTCGCGCAGCACACGTGCAGTCTCCTTGGGGCTGGCAGAGGACGTCAGGACGGTGGGGGCGATCCGAACAAGGCTCAGTGCAGACGTCCGGGCCTCGTGCAACAGGTCGGTGATGGCGGATTCGTCGTCGCTTTGGATGAAGCTGGCACTGGAACCGATTCGCAAACGTCCGTGTCGGGACGCTGTGTCCTGCACCAGGTACGCCAGTGGTTGCGGCACGTCTGTGGCTGAATGCTCGCGTAGGAACGACAACAGCGATTCCGCATCCTGTCCGGCGTCGAGGGCCCTGCGGATAGTTGCCGTGGAAAAACGGTAGATCGACGCCGGGCCCTGGCCCTCGGCGTCGGCCATGAGCAGCAGCGTTTCGCTGAGTTCGGGGGCGAGGTAACCGGGCGCTACTGCTGTGAGGTCCGCCTGAAGGAGGATGTGGTTGACCGCGGCCGGCAGGTGTTCACCGAGGAGGGTCATCGCCTCCTCCGGATGGCCGAGCGCGATGGCAGATCCCAACTGGGTGAAGGCCCCGGACCCCATCAAGCCCAACAAGGTGGCTTCTTCCAGGATCCCCCTCACCAGCGAGCTGAACCGGCGGGACATGCGGGGCTGCGCCCATTCCGCCCGTTGCAGCACCGCGCGCGCGTCAAGGACAGGTGCTTTGCCATCCGGAGCTGCGGCCTCAACCGTCAGTTCATTGAGGATCTCCAGGATCCTGCGCCTGACCACTGGAGCATCGGGCCTTTGAGCCTCCGCGGACAATGCATTGATGGTGCTGCCGGCGGAACCTGGATGGGATGGCGAGCCGGACGTCGCTCCCGGGAGGGGCTGGCCCACCATGGAAGGTGCCCGCTCGCTGGCCAACCAGGCGTTCACCAGCCAGAGCCACTGTTCCTGTCGCGGCAGGGAGAGCCATTCCAACTGTGGCGGCTGGATCCACGTGGAACTGTCAACGTCCAGCCGCACAAGGCCGGCCAGCGCGCAGAACTCCAGCAGGAGGGCAGTTTCGTGGACGCCGCAGCGGATGGATTCAGCCAGGCGCCGGAGCTCACGCACGCCTACGCCGCCGCTCCGGAGGGTTGCCAGCGGCTGCTCACGGACTGCAAACAGCACCTCGCTGGTGCGCCGTAGAGTCTCGGCGATGGCGCCCATCGCGGCGTTGCGCCGGAGGGCAGAACTCGTGTGGCCCAGTTCTGGAACCGGAGGGCTCAGGGTGAAGTCGTCAACGATCGCACCACCCCGCAGGGCGATGCCCACACTGTGTGGCAATTCGACGTGGCCGGCATCCAGGGGAACCAACAGGCCGCGGGCCAGCAGCCAATCGACAGGCCCGACGTCGGCGCTTTCGTGGGTCACGGAGGCCCGCCGTTGAGCCTGGGGGACTGCGCCCATGGCCCAACTGCCGAACTTGTCCAGCAAGCCAACGGTCCTTTCGGGCGCCGTGGCCAGAATAGCGCGCACATTCTCGGGGCTTGACGTCCAGCGTTGCAGGGACAAGGCGGCGTCCATGGGAGTGCTGGCAGGGTGGATGTCCAAGCCACAGTGATGGAGCTCGGCTACGAGCTGAACCACCCGTTGGGCGAAAGCCGGCTGCAACCTGACCAGCTCCGTGTAGCTTCGGCCCAGGCCGGCCGGATAGATGCCGATCACGTCCTTCAGGCTTCCAACGGGAAGGTAGAACCGTTGCCGGGAATTCGGTTGTGAAATTGATGCCGCCGGCGGATCGGCCCGGTGAATCAACGCCAACTCCTGAAGTTTGGCGAGGATCGGTTCCAGTGCAGAGAGAGTGGACCCTGCAATGACCTTCTTGAGTCCGGCAGCAGAAACACTGTGACCGGTATCGGCATTCGTGCACAGATGGAGCGTCTCCAGAACCTGCATTTCAGGCTTTGTGAGTCGCTCCAACGCCCGTTGCACGCTGACTCGCGCACTTGCCCGGGCTGCCAAGGCAGCGAAGTCCGGGGCCATGGGAGAAATCAGGTCTGGCCGCGCGGCAAACAAGGCCCGCAGCGAGTTATCGCTGCGCGCTTCCAGTTCCTTGCTGAGCGCGCGAATAAGGGACATCAATCCAACGTTACCGCCACAGGGCCGCTCGTGCGTGGCCAAGGCAAAGCCGTCCCGGTTGATTCGCTGTTGACGGCGCCTGGTTCGCTGTTGCCGACGCTTGATTAGCTATTGCCGGCGCCGTTGACGGACGGCATCCAACACCAGGACCACGGCAAGCATGAAGGCAACCGGCAGTCCATATAGCGCGATGGACGTGATCCACACTGGTGCCACTCCACCGTTGAATGCGATAGCCATGACCGCGCCCACTGCAGCCAGGGAAAGGACGGCGATCACAGCGGCGACGATCATCAGGGGGCGGCGGTAACCCGGGGAAGTCATGCGCCTAACGCTAGCAGCAGCGCACACAAAACAGGCCTGTGGGCTTTTCGGCGGCCGGCATCGCGGCCCGCACCGCTGCCAGGGTGCAGGAAAGGTGCAGAAACGGGTGAAGCAACGGGTGCAGCAAGGCGCCGCAAAGCGGCGGCAAAGCATGAATAGCTGGTCCGGCAGGATAACCTTGAAGTAACAGACCAACACGGACCGTGCTGTCTCCCTCGATCCCGCAAATCCCTGCGGATGCGGTGGCGGCGTGGCGTGTCTCCAAAGCAAGAACGAAGAAGGTTGATTACGTGCCCACCGGCAAGGTCAAGTGGTATGACAAGGAAAAAGGCTTCGGATTCCTCGCGGCTGAGGACGGCCAGGAGGTATTCCTGCCCAAGACATCGCTGCCCGCAGGCGTAACCGAGCTCAAAGCCGGTACGCGTGTGGAATTTGGCGTGGCCGATGGCCGTCGTGGTGCCCAGGCATTGGGCCTTCGGGTCCTGGACAAGACGCCCTCCATCGCCAAGGCCAAGCGCATGAACGCCAAGGACCTGGCGCCTTTGGTGCAGGACCTCGTGACCGTGCTGGATAACTTGTCCGGTACTTTGTCTTCCGGCAAGTACCCGGAGGGCAACAAGGCCAAGGCTATCGGTATGGCGCTGCGCAAGGTTGCCGACGAGCTGGAAGCCTAGGAACTGCCATGACTTCGGAATCCGCACAGGATACACAGGCAGGAAGGGACGCGCAGGCCAGCCCTGGGGTCGTCACTGACGCCGCCCCAGTTCCTGTCGCCGGGGAGAATCCTGTCGCCGGGGCGAATCCTGTCAACGGGCAAGCCCCTGAAAACAGCGACACCCCAGGGCGGAAGCCGGTCGCAGCGAAGCAGCGGGCCGGCATCCCCGTGTGGCGCGTTGGCAAGCCGGATGCGTTCCTGGCTGCCGCCGTCGACGTCGCGCGGGAAGCGGTGGAGACTATCGCGAACCCGGGCGAGGTGGGTGCCCACATCGGCGCAAAGTCCGAGGGCGACCGCGTGGTCACGCATTTGTTCGAGTCGAAGCTTGCGGGATACGGCGGGTGGCAGTGGTATGCCGTGATCACCCGCAATTCCCGGTCAAAGATCGTCACAGTCAGCGAGCTTGGCCTCCTGCCCTCTGAGGATTCCATCCTGGCCCCGGAATGGGTCCCCTGGGCAAAGCGTGTCCGCCCGGAGGACGAGACGCCCCTGGTGGAGGAGACGGTAGAGGAAGTGACCGAGGAATCCGTGCAGGCTGCGGAAGACGACGCCGCCGAAGCATCCGATCCTGAAGCCGATGAAGCCGATGAAGCCGATGAAGCCGAGCCAGCCGACGAAGAGGACGACGACGCCGTCGCCCGCTTAGGGGATTAACGGCAACGGCGCCGTCCGGGAACAACCCCGACGACGCCGTTTCCTGCCTTTCGCGAAAAGCCGCGGCAGTTAGTTCTTGAGTTTTTATTTCTTGAGCTCGCCCACGACATAGTCGATGCTGGCGAGCAGGGCTGAGACGTCGTCCGGTTCGATAGCGACGAACGTGGCGATGCGGAGCTGGTTTCGCCCAAGCTTGCGGTACGGCTCAGTGTCCACCACGCCGTTGGCCCGCAGGATCTTGGCGATTGCCGCTGCATCGATGGAGTCGTCGAAGTCGATGGTGGCGATCACGTTGGAGCGGTCCTCAGCCTTTGCGACGAACGGTGTGGCGTACTCGGAAGCCTCGGCCCAGGAGTAGATGCGGCTGGCAGAGTCTGCTGTGCGCTTGCTGGCGAAGTCCAGACCACCATTGCTGTTGAGCCACTGCACCTGTGCGTCCAAAGTCACCAGCGTGGACAGCGAAGGTGTGTTGTACGTCTGGTTCAGTTTGGAGTTGTCAATTGCGGTCTGCAGGTCCAGGAAGTCCGGAATCCAGCGGTCGCCGGCCTTGATGCGGGCGGCGCGCTCCAACGCCGCGGGGGAGAACAGGCCGAGCCACAGGCCGCCGTCAGAAGCGAAGTTCTTCTGCGGGGCGAAGTAGTAGACATCCGATTCGGCGACGTCCACGTCCAGCCCGCCGGCGGCTGAGGTAGCGTCCACCAGGACGAGCGAACCGGCGTCGGCGCCCTCTACGCGCTTGACGGGGGCTGCAACACCGGTTGATGTCTCGTTCTGGGGCCAGGCGTAGACATCAACGCCGGCCTCTGCCTGGGAGGCCGGTCGCGTGCCGGGCTCTGACTTGATGATGGAGGATGCATCGAGGAAGGGGGCTTTGTTGGTGGCCGCGGCAAACTTGGAACCGAACTCACCGAAGGAAAGGTGCTGGGCCTTTTTCTCAACCAGGCCGAAAGCCGCTACGTCCCAGAACGCTGTGGAACCGCCCACGCCGAGGACAACCTCGTAGCCCTCAGGTGCACGGAAGAACTGGCTGAGTCCTTCGCGCACCGAACCCACCAGGTTCTTGACCGGTGCCTGACGGTGTGACGTGCCAAGTATGGTGGTCGACGCGTCAGACAGGGCCTGGACCTGTTCCGGGCGCACCTTGGACGGTCCCGCGCCGAAGCGTCCGTCCTTGGGCAGCAGGTCGGCGGGAATAGTGATGCTGTTGTCGCTCACGTGTGGCTCCAATGGGTATCGGTTAGAGAGGGGGAGGTGGGCAGGTGGCATCGGCTGCCCCTTCGACTCCCTCATTCTGCCTGACCGGACCCACCGTCAGGAATCTGCGGTTGTCATAGTCCGCCACGTGGAATGCCGGACCACCATGGGCATTGCGACCCCGGGAAAAATTATCCAGAGTAATTCCAAATAAGCTAGGCTTGGGTTGACGTTCCTGAGGTGTCGGTTGCACACCATCCACCTTGGCGGGGACGCGGTACGGTGGAGATTACGCAAGAAATGCGTTCGAGGAGAGCTGAGCTGGATGACGGATCTGATCGATACCACTGAGATGTATCTTCGGACCATTTTGGAGCTTGAAGAAGAGAACATCGTGGCTCTTCGCGCACGCATTGCGGAGCGTCTGCGGCACTCGGGTCCCACGGTTTCCCAGACCATTGGACGCATGGAGCGCGATGGCCTGGTGATTGTGTCCAACGACCGCCACCTGGAACTGACCGAAGTCGGGCGCAAGCGGGCCACCGAAGTCATGCGGAAGCACCGCCTTGCCGAGAGGCTCCTGGCGGACGTCATTGGTCTGGACTGGGCATACGTTCATGACGAAGCGTGTCGCTGGGAACACGTCATGAGTGAACGGGTGGAACGGCGCCTGTATGAGTTGTTGGAGCACCCCACCGAGTCACCGTATGGCAACCCCATCCCGGGTTTGGAGGCGCTTGGCGGCCTCGCCAACCAGCCCGTTGCCCGCTTGGACGTGAACCTGCTGCATGCCATGGACGGGTACGCTGCCGATTCCCGCGTAGTAGTCAGCCGGCTTGCTGAACCCATCCAGGTTGAGCCCGAACTCCTCACCCAGCTCGATGAAGGCGGAATTCGTCCAGGCGCAACTGTCTCCTTGGAACGGGTGGGGGAGTACATCTCCGTCCGCGTTCCCGGTATTGAAGGAGCACTGGAGCTGCCTCCCGAGGTAGCTGCGCACGTCTTCGTTGCTGTCAGCTGACCCTAGGGCGTGTCAGATCTCACTTTGGGGCGGCTGGCGCGCGTGTGACCTGCGGATTCCTGCGACTGGTGATATGGGGGCGTCCACAACACGGTCGTTTGGGAAGATAACGAATTTATTACTGCGGGCTTTAATCGCCTATAGTTATCTACTAGCGCCGATACCAAAGCGTTACCTGATCTGGAGCCGAGCTCTGCCAGCAGATCAGGTGTGTCATCAACTACTGGCAGAGGCGGGGGAACCACAAGCGGCTGCCTAAAGAAGCAGCCTTGGGGTGAAGTCCGCAGCAGAAGTGCCTACTAACGCAAGTCCTTCCGGGGATACCTGTGTGCCGTTTGCGCTTCGTGCGGACCGGGTCTTTGAACTCTCTGACCCGAATCCGACAGCTAACTTCGCAGGCTTTCCAGAGAGGAACAGAGTTTGACATCGCAGAACGTCAGGGGCCGTCGCCGCGCGTCCGGCCCCGCTGCTGAGCTGCGGCCAGCCCGCGCCGCAATGGAGATCCGGCCACGCGACACCCCGCGTCAGGTGCGCCGCCGCAAGAGCCCATTGCGCCAGGTAGCCGACTTCGCCGCAGCCAGTGGTGTCGGGCAGAAGGCCGGAGTCGCGCTTGCCGCTACCGGACTTGCCCTGACTGTAGGCCTGCCTGCCACAAGCCCGGTCATGGCCACATCCGAATCCGGCCAGGCCGAGGCGGCCCTCTCCGTGCCGGGTGGCAGCCAACCCGAAGTTTCTGCGGCAGCCTCTGCCAAAATCGATTTCAGTCGCGCAGCAGTCGCTACCGCCGCTGATCCTGACGGCAAGCTCAAGCAGTTGCTGAGCGCCCAGTCAGCGGGGAGCATTCAGCGCGCATCCTCACTTGGCACGCTGGGAAGCCCTCTGGACAAGCTGGTCACGGCATCGCCGTTTGGCTACCGCGTCAGCCCCCTTACGGGCGGCACCGGTGACTTCCACCGCGGCCAGGACTTCGTAGCCCAGTGCGGTACTGCCGTTCACGCCGCAGCCGCAGGCAAGGTCACGTTCGCAGGCTGGCATGAGTACGGCGGAGGCAACCGCGTCGTGATTGACCACGGCAACGGCCTCGAGACCACGTACAACCACCTGTCGTCCTTCAACGTCAAGGTGGGCCAGACTGTCAGCCGTGGCGATACTGTCGCGCTGAGCGGCACTACAGGCGCATCTACGGGTTGCCACCTCCACTTCGAGGTCCAGGTAAACGGTGAAGTCGTAGATCCCATGGGCTGGCTCTGAGCCAGTTGATGGTTGTCTATCGCATTCATGACACGCCCGTGACCTGAATGTGACATTCACGAATATCTGTTGTACCGTCTAAAGCGCATCGGCTTTTTAGGGGGCCGATGCACTTGAGTGGATTGCCTAGCTCTGCCACCACTCGAGGTCCGTTCGCAAAAATCGTCTGGCAGGGGCGGGGGAACCAATTTTGGCCTTCGAATCAGAAGGCCTTGGGGTTAAGTCGCAAAAGCTTCCTTGAAGCCGCGCGGCCGGATGACTCCCATCCGAATCCGACAGCTCACCTCGCAGGCATTGGGAGAGGCTACCTTCGTGTCATCACGCACTACCCCTGCGCGCCATCGCGCCGAATTGGTTCGTACGAACCCGTTGAACACCCTTTCCAAGGCTGTCTCAACCAATGCAGGCACCGTAGGCCGCCAAGCCGCCGTTCTGGCCGCAGCCTCGGGACTTGTTCTCAGCGTTGGACTCCCGGCCCAGGCCGCTGACACCGACGTTTCCAAGTCGGAATCCTCCAGCACCCAGCAGTTGGTCGCCACCGCGGTTGTTACCGCTGAGCCCACGGCAACCGTTTCCTTCGAAAGCCCCGTTGTGGCTACCAAGGAAGCCCCCAAGGTTCAGCGCGCCTCCCAGCGCACGCAGGCAGCCGAAGGCCAGACGGGCGACGCCCTCGCTGCCCTGTCCTCCACGGCCAAGGATGCCGCATCCAGCGCGGCAGCTTCCGGACTCGCAGCAATTGCCTACACCGGCATTGGCCACCCCTATGTCTGGGGCGGCACTTCCCCCAACGGCTGGGACTGCTCTGGATTTGCCCAGTGGGTCTACGCCCAGGCCGGCATCAGCATCCCCCGGGTCAATGCCTGGACGGCCATGAAGCCCACCAGCACGCCGGCCCCCGGCGATCTCGTCATGCAGAACGGCGGAGCCCACGTGGGCATCTACGTCGGCAACGGCATGATGATCAGCGCGCTCAACCCCAGCCAGGGGACGCTCCTGACCCCGGTCGCAGCCACCGGCACATCCTCGTTCTTCACCCTCCGCTAGGAAAATCCCATTCGGGGTAAGCCAGCATGCCCCCCAAGTGCTGGCCGCCCATAACCTGCGTGCGTCCCCACCGTGCGCGGATACGAAAAGAGAGTAATCATGACCAGTGCAAACAAGGTTGCACGGCATAGAGCTGAGGCCCCCAAGACCAGCTCACTTGCCGTCATTGCCAAGGCTGTCAGCGACAACGCCGGTGGCGTTGGCCGTCAGGCAGCAGTGATCGCAGCTGCATCAGGCCTTGTCCTGACCAGCGGCGTGGCTGCAAATGCTGCGGATACCAATGTCCAGCGCGAATCCACGTCTGCGTCCACCCTTGATGTGCAGTCGGTTGCCCAGGCCACCATTGCTGCCGATTCCAGCGTTGCCATCTCCTACGAGCGCCCCGTAGTCAAGACTGTCGAAGCCCCGGCTCCCGTCGTCGAGAAGGCACCTGCCAAGGAAGCTCCGGCTGCCGGCGGCACCGCTACTTTGGCGGTCAACACTGATACCTCCGCGGCAAAGGCGCCTGCTGCATCCAGTGGCCTCGGTGCAGCTATCGCTGCAGCGGCCTACGCACAGCTCGGTGTCACGCAGGACTGCACCATGCTGGTGACCAACTCGCTGGCCGCCGTCGGTATTCACTTCCACGATTGGCCGGCCGGCTACCTCTCCCTCGGCCGCACGGTCAGTGCAGCTGAAGCGCAGCCCGGCGACCTCGCTTACTACGCCAACGGTGGCTACGGCGGAATGGCACACATCGCTGTTTACGTCGGCAACGGCATGGCAGTCCACGGTGGATGGAACGGATCCACCACGGCACTGTTCAGCGTGAACGTTGGCTCCGGCCCCGTTTTCATCCGCGTCAACGGCTGATCAAATACTCCACGGAACACCCCGCAGGCGCACGCCGGCGGGGTGTTCTGCTTTAACCAGCAAGGTGTCCCGCACATGAACTTTCGCCAACACCACAGGCGAAACGGCAGAAAAATTCGTTGATACGGCATATAAGTGCTTACCCTTGTGTTGTCGATCCACAGCCCGTACAAGCAGAGGGCAGCCGGCCCTCGTGCCCCTGACGGGTGCGGCCGTGAAGAGGTACGTGCATGCGCACACTCGTTCTGAATGCTGGATATGAACCGCTGGCGGTAGTAACCTTCCGCCGGGCGCTGGTCCTTGTGCTGACTGGAAAAGCTAGCGTGGTGGCCGAAGGCGACGAGCCTGTCGTCGGGCCACAGGAGATTCTCGGAAGACCATCCGTGATTCTTCTCAATCGCTACATCCGGCCCCGGTACAACAAGATCACTGCCGTGAGCCGCCGCGGGGTACTCCGCCGCGACGGCCATCGCTGCGCCTATTGCGGGAAAACAGCGCACACCATAGACCACGTCCACCCCAAATCCAGGGGCGGCGCGGATTCCTGGGAAAACCTGGTTGCGGCGTGCTTGAAATGCAACAACGCCAAGAGTGACCACACGCTCGCCGAGATGGGTTGGAAACTTCGTTTCAAACCTGGCGTGCCCACAGGAACCATGTGGCAGATCAAAGAACTCGAGAAACCTGCGCCGGACTGGGATCCGTTCCTGTTGCCGGAATCCGCCGCCTGATCGATTTCTGTTGCCCTCCCGCCGTCCGGGTACTCTGGGCGGATGGAGTTCAACGCTGTGATTCTGGCGGGTGGCAGGGCCACCCGCCTCGGTGGCGTGCCCAAGCCCGGATTAACGTTCGACGGCGCCAGCCTCCTTTCGCATGCCCTGCAGGCGGCGCGGGGTGCTTCCGCAGTGGTGGTGGTTGGTCCAGACACTTCTGGTGGCGGTGGCGTCCTGCCTGATGGAGTTCTTAGCGCGCGGGAGGAGCCGGCCTTTGCCGGCCCTGCCGCCGCGATTGCCGCTGGTTTGGCGGCTTTTCATCAGGCAAGGGAGCAAGCGCCCTGGACGCTCGTCCTGGCATGCGACATGCCGCACGCCGCCAGGGGCATTGAGCCCCTATGGGAAGGACTGCGTGCGCATCCTGAAGTAGAAGGCGCAATGGCCGTTTCAGCCGATGGCCGGCAACAGCCCCTCCTGGGCATCTACAGCACCCGGGCTTTGGAAAGGGAAGTTGCGGCAGCTTCGGGGTTAACGAACTCTTCAGTGTTCCGGCTGCTTGCTAGGCTGAACCTGCTGGCCATTACCGTCCCCGATGGGTCTACCGATGATGTGGACACGTGGGAGGACGCTGAGGCCTTGGGCATACACGACGAGCAGGAGGCGGACATGAAGAGCCAGGAAGAGACGCTCGAGGACTGGTGCCGCACACTGTTGCAGGCCTTTGAGCTTGAGGGCGTTGAAGTGGACATCAATGAAGTCCTTGCCGTGGCAGGAGCTGCAGCCCACTCCGTGGTGCGGCCTGCTGCGCCACTGACAACGTTCATCGCAGGTTACGCTGCGGGCATGGCCAGGGGGATCGGGCAAGCCGCGGACGACACCGCCATGAGCGCTGCCCTGGATCTGGCCCGCCAGGTTGCCAAGCAATACCTGGAGCCCGGGACTGAGGCGGAATGACCGAGGCCCCCGGACAGGGCCACCACCACGCGGCACACACATGGCATGAGGCCCGGCAGCGTGCCTTTGACGTCGCCGCTCCCATCCCGCCAAGCCCAGTGCCGTTGAAGGCTGCCTTGGGAAGGACATTGGCCTCGGATGCAGTGGCCATTCAGGACATGCCGCACTATGCGTCCTCCGCCATGGACGGCTGGGCTGTCAACGGAACGGGTCCATGGATTCTTGTTGAGCCCGGACACAGACTTGCTCCCCACCAGGCCAGTCCCATCGTCACCGGAGGACTCATTCCACCAGGCGCCAAGGCCGTTCTGCGCACCGAAAGCGGCGTTATTACCACGGACGACGACGGCCTTCCGATCCTTGCGCTCGGCGGCTTGGCGAAGCCGGGGGAGCCACGCAATGGCCAGCACATCCGCAAAGCTGCCGAGGAAGCCGCAGAAGGGGACGTGCTGCTCAAGGCCGGTACCGTCCTGAATCCTGCGCACATTGCCTTGGCTGCCCTGGCCGGCCTGGATGAGCTGGAAGTCCTGGGGAAACCCTTGGTGCGATTCCTCCTGACGGGATCGGAAGTGGTGACGCAAGGGGTTCCCCTACCGGGGAAGGTCCGGGATACCTTCGGACCTCAGCTAGGCGCTGTCGTCGAACTCCTTGGTGGCATCGCAGGAGAGCAACTCAAGGTTGGCGACAACTACGACGACTGGCTTGCGGCTTTGCAGGACACCGAGCCTGAACCCGCGGAACCATATGCAGCACCGGAGCCGCCGGCCGACGTCGTTATTACTACGGGCGGTACCGGACGCTCAGGGACGGACCATTTCAGGAGGGCCGTGGCTGAACTGGGCGGCCGGCTGCTGATCGATGGCATTGCCATGCGCCCTGGCCACCCGGCCGTGTTGGCGGAGCTTCCGGACGGACGCTTCGTGCTGGGCCTGCCCGGGAATCCGCTGGCGGCCATGATGGCATTGTTCACCGTGGGGGGGCCGCTGCTCGCAGCGCTTGGCCACGGGAAGCTGGAGGACGTTGGCGAGGTTCCCAGCGGTGCAATGATCGACGCCGATCCTGGACGGACGCGCCTGATGCCTTTCAAGCTGGTCTACGGATTGGCATCGCCCGCGCAGCATGCCGGCCCGGGGATGATGCGTGGGCTGGCGGGAGCAGATGGCGTCTTGGTGGTGCCGCCGCATGGTGTCCAGATGGGCGAACTGGTCCCGGCCTTTCCCTTGCCGTGGGGTAAACCTTTGCCCGCACCCAAGGCCGCAGAAGGAAAACCCCGCAAGTCGCCGGCCCGCCAACAAAAGAAGGCCCCGTCCGGTCCTGTTGACTGGAGCGCGCTGGAAGCCTAGGGGTCGCCGGGTGGACGCAGGTGGCAACTGGGTGCCCGGGCTTGCAATGATGGACCCATGAACAGGCATGCTCCCGAACAGGACATCAATGAAGATGACCTGCAAATCCACCCGCCCAAGAAGGCTGCGGCAGGCCTCAAGGCTGTCACTGTCGCCCTTGAAAGGGGCTACTCCCAGGCAGGAGTAGCCCGCACGGTCCGCTCCATGCTCAGGGTCAACCAGCATGACGGCTTTGATTGTCCGGGCTGCGCCTGGCCGGAATCCATCACGGGACGTCGCAGTCCCGCGGAATTCTGTGAGAACGGCGCCAAGGCAATCGCTGAGGAAAGCACCACACGGACAGTGGGGGCAGATTTCTGGGCAGCACATTCCATCGCCGATCTTGAAGACAAGACCGAATACTGGTTGGGGAGCCAAGGGCGAATCGCCGAGCCTGTAGTCCTCAAACCGGGGGATACCCACTATTCCCCGATCAGCTGGACTGAAGCCTTTGCCTTGATCGGGGAGCATATCAATGCCACCACACCTGATCGCTGCGTTTTCTACACCTCCGGCCGGACGGCCAACGAGACCGCGTTCATGTACCAGTTGTTCGCCCGCAGCCTGGGCACCAACAACCTGCCGGACTGCTCCAACATGTGCCATGAGTCCTCGGGCAGCGCGCTGAACCCGACCATCGGGATCGGCAAGGGAACGGTCTCGCTGGAAGACATCCACCACGCCGAACTGGTGTTCGTGGTGGGCCAGAACCCCGGAACCAACCATCCGCGCATGTTGTCCGCTTTGCGTGACTGCAAGAACAACGGCGGAAAGATCGTTGCAGTGAACCCGCTTCCGGAAGCGGGACTGCTGAACTTCAAGGACCCCCAGTCGCTCAATGGCGTGATCGGCGGCGGCACTACTATCGCGGACGAATTCCTCAAGATCAAGGTCGGTGGCGACCTCGCTCTGTTCCAGGCCCTGGGCCACCTGCTCCTGGAGGAAGAGAAGCGGAACCCGGGGACGATCGTCGATAAGTCATTTATCGGGAAGCAGACCGAAGGCTTCGAAGCGTACGCCAAGGCGCGGTCCCAGTTGGACTGGGAGGAAACCGAGCGCGCAACAGGGCTGTCCCGCGAGGAGATCGTCACTGTGGCGGGGCTGATGGCCAAATCAAAGGCGACCATTATTTGCTGGGCGCTGGGCTTGACCCAGCAGCCGCACTCCGTGGATACGCTGAAGGAGATCATCAACCTGCTCCTGCTCCAAGGCAACTTCGGCAAGCGGGGAGCCGGAGCCTGCCCGGTGCGTGGCCACTCCAACGTCCAGGGCGATCGCACCATGGGTATTTGGGAGAAGCCGGGCGAAACGTTCCTTGCCGCGCTGGACGAGGAGTTTGGTTTCCGGATGCCTCGCGAGCATGGATATGACTCCGTGGAGACCCAGCACGCACTGGAAAAGGGGGAGGTGGATGTCTTCGTGTCCATGGGTGGAAACTTTGCTGCAGCCGGTTCTGACACTGCAGCTTTGGAGGCCGGGCTCAAGACCGCTGGACTGACTGTCCACATCTCCACCAAACCCAACCGTGCCCACGTGGTTCACGGGAAGACATCCCTGATCCTGCCGACGCTGGGACGCACGGACACGGACGACAAACACCCCAAGGGCAAGCAGTTCCTCTCAGTAGAGGATTCGATGTCCGTTATCCACAAGACGCAGGGCAGGCTGGCTCCGATCTCCGAGCACCTGCTGAGCGAGCCCGTTATCGTCGCCCGGATGGCGCAGGCGACCCTCGGGGATGACCACGGCGTGGACTGGCGTGCCATGGCAGAGGACTATGACGTGATCCGGGACCACATCTCACGTGTCATCCCGGGGTTCGAGGACTTCAACGCCAGGGTCCGCACCAAGAACGGGTTTGTCCTGCCGAACCCGCCGCGGGACACCCGTACCTTCGCCACTGATATCGGCAAAGCACGCTTCTCGGTAAGTCCGCTGGAGTATCTTGAAGCTCCAGAGGGCCACTTGATCCTGCAGACGGTGCGCAGCCACGACCAATACAACACCACGTTCTATGGCCTTGATGACCGCTACCGCGGGGTCTCGGACGCCCGCAGGGTGATCCTGGTCCACGAGGAAGACCTCGCTGGTCTGGGCTTCGAGGACCGTGACCTGGTGGATGTCATTTCCACCTTTGCCGGTACGGAGCGGCGGGCAAATAAGTTCCGGCTGATCGCATACCCCACGGCCAAGGGCTGTGCTGCCGCATACTTCCCGGAAGCGAACGCCCTGGTGCACCGCGAGCTGGTGGCCCGGGAATCCAACACGCCCGGCTACAAGGCGATGACTGTACGGTTCGTGAAACACCCCGAGGAGAACGGATCCTGACATGGGACGCGTGACCCAGCGCCGAAAGCTGCATAAGTTCGTCCTGGACGGATCGCCCCAGGCCCTGGAACACCCTGTCCGATACAAGGAAGACATCCTCGCGGTCGAGGAGCCTCTGGAAATCCGTCTTGGAGATATGTCGTTCTCCGTGACCATGCGGACCCCTGGAGACGACTTCGATCTGGTGGCGGGATTCCTTGTGTCGGAGGGCATCATCTGGGAGCCGGGGCAACTGGTCTCCGAGCGTTTCTGCGCGGGGGAGGACGAGGAAGGCGTGCAGACCTTCAACGTCGTGGACGCACAGCTGCGGCCCGACGTCGAACGTCCGGACACCGGCCGTAACGTCTACACCTCAAGCTCCTGCGGCATTTGCGGCACCGACTCGATCGACGCCGTCCGGAAGTCCTCGCGGCACAGTCCCCAGGACGATGAGGTCACGGTCCCCGTAAAGGCGCTTGCTGCCCTCCCGGACCGGTTGCGTGAGGCGCAGGCGGTTTTCGCCAAAACAGGTGGCGTCCATGCCGCGGGCCTTTTCAGGATTCACGACGACGGTACTTCCGAGCTGCTGTGCCTGCGGGAAGACGTGGGCCGGCACAACGCCGTGGACAAAGTGGTGGGTTGGGCTTTGCGGGCCGGCAAGCTGCCATTGAAAGGAACGGTTCTTCAGGTATCCGGCCGGGCATCTTTCGAGCTCGTCCAGAAAGCTGCCATGGCGGGCATTCCCGTCCTTGCGGCCGTTAGCGCTCCCTCCAGCCTCGCGGCCGAGCTCGCGGACGAAACAGGTATCACGTTGGTGGGCTTCAGCCGTGGGTCGAGCCTGAACGTGTACGCGGGCAGGGACCGGATCGTGGGAGAAGAGGCTGGCTAGCGCCGCTATTCCCTGTGGATAGTCCTCGTTCACTTGGCTATTGAGCTGGAACAACGTAGATTTTATCCATCGATTGGAATCGCTGTGTCCTCGAATAACGCCGTCCATAAAGTGCCGGCTCGCCCGCCAGCCATGACGCTTTGCCACCAGCCAATGCCTAAGGGGATTTAATTGCACGACGATCGCCGGATCACTGAACAGCGTCTCGATCGATTCGTTCGGGAACGTCTTCTTCCGGCCATTTACGGCAGGTCCGTCCCACTGCAGCTCAGCAGCTGGGATGCGCCTGGAGAACCCGTGCCCGCAGCCGAGGCCATGCGCCAGCTCTTCACGCCCCAGGAGCCGGGCGCACCTTGGGGTAAGCCGTGGAGCACTAAATGGCTCCGCCTGCAGGGTGAAGTTCCAGAAGGCTGGGGTTCTGCCGAGGGGACGGCGGTGGAAATCATCGTGGACCTTGGCTTCAACAGCGACGTGCCGGGGTTCCAGTGTGAAGGCACAGCCTGGCGCGCCGATGCCAGCATCATCAAGGCCATCTCCCCACGTAACTACCACGTTCCGCTGAAGCTGCTCGGTGGCGGATTGTCCGTGGATTTCTATGTGGAAGCAGCAGCCAACCCGGATGTGTCGCAGGGTTGGTCATTTGCGCCTACTCCTTTGGGGGACAAGGCGACATCCGGAGACGAACCCCGGTATCGCCTCGGCCGGATTGCCATTGCCGAACTCAACGAGACGGTGTGGGAACTGAACCAGGACGTGTGGACACTGAGTGGTCTCATGCACGAGCTCCCCATGGAGCTGCCGCGCCGCCACGAAATCCTGCGGGCCCTGGAACGGATGCTGGACATCATGGACCCGGACGATGTTGCGGGAACGGCTGCCGCAGGCCGCGAGGCACTGGCAGAGGTACTGAGCCGGCCCGCCTATGCTTCGGCCCACGAACTCGTGGCTACCGGTCATGCGCACATCGACTCCGCTTGGTTGTGGCCTGTCCGTGAAACCATCCGCAAGTGTGCCCGTACATTCTCCAATGTCGTGGCTCTCATGGACGAGAACCCCGACTTCGTCTTCTCGTGTTCCTCGGCCCAGCAGATGGCCTGGATCAAGGAATTCTTCCCTGAGCTTTTTGTCCGCATCCGGGAAAAGGTCAGGGCCGGGCAGTTCGTTCCCGTCGGTGGCATGTGGGTTGAATCGGACACCAACATGCCCGGTGGCGAGGCCATGGCGCGCCAGTTCGTGGAAGGCAAGAGTTTCTTCCTGAAGGAATTCGACGTGGAGTGCCAGGAAGCCTGGCTGCCCGATTCGTTCGGCTACTCCGGCGCACTCCCACAAATCGTTAAATCTGCAGGTTTGCGATGGTTCCTTACGCAGAAGATTTCCTGGAACAAGGTGAACCGGATGCCGCACCACACGTTCACGTGGGAAGGCATCGATGGCACCCGGTTGTTCACCCATTTCCCGCCGGTCGACACGTATAACGCAGAGCTCCATGCCCGGGAGCTGGCGCATGCGGAACGCAACTACCGTGAGCACGGGCGCGGCACAATGTCACTGGTTCCCTTCGGTTATGGCGACGGCGGTGGTGGTCCCACACGCGAGATGGTGGCCGCTGCACACCGCACGGCAGATCTCGAGGGTTCACCCAAGGTCAGGTTGGGCACGGCCAAGGACTTCTTCACGGCGGCCGAAGCCGAGTATCGCAACCTCCCGGTGTGGGTGGGCGAGATGTACCTGGAGATGCACCGTGGAACGTACACCAGCCAAGCGAAGACCAAGCGGGGCAACCGGCGCAGCGAGCACCTGCTGCGCGAGGCAGAACTGTGGTGCTCCACGGCTGCCGTGCGCCTGGGCGACGCCTATGCCTATCCCGAAGCGGAGCTCAAGAGGCTCTGGCGGTTGGTGCTCCTGCAGCAATTCCACGACATCCTGCCGGGCAGTTCCATCGCCTGGGTCCACCAGGATGCCGAGCGGAACTACGAGGCAATCGCCCGCGATCTCGAGGCCATCATCACCGAGGCTGCTCAGGCACTTGTCGGCCAGGGAGACAGGCAGTTCCTGCTCAACGCGGCCCCACACATGCGGGCTGGCGTGCCGGCACTCGCCGCTGCGGAAGCCGTGAAGCCGGACGCAGTTGTTGATGCCGGCGAAAAGGATGGCGGCTACGTCCTGGACAACGGAATCATCCGAGCTGTGGTGGACAGTGATGGCTTGTTGACCTCGCTCATGGATCATTCCTCTGGCCGTGAGGCGATTGCGCCCGATCAGCCCGGCAACCTGCTTGAGCTGTTCAGGGATACTCCCAATGAATGGGACGCCTGGGACATCGAGGAGTTCTACCGTCGCAACGTCACCAAGCTGATGCAGGCGGAAACCATCGATCTTGAGCGCACGGCGGCAGGCGCCGTCGTGGTGGTCAAGCGCACGGTTGGTGCCTCCACCATCACGCAACGGATAACGCTCGACGCCGGTGCGGAGTCCCTGGGGATCGCCACCACAGTGGACTGGCAGGAACGCGAAAAGATGCTTAAGATCGCCTTCCCACTGGATGTCCGGGCGGACCGTTCGGCCTCCGAGACCCAGTTCGGCCATGTGTTCCGGCCGACCCACACGAACACATCATGGGATGCTGCGAAGTTCGAGATCTGCGCACATCGCTGGATCCACGTTGCCGAGCCAGGTTATGGCGTGGCGGTCAGCAACTCTTCCAGCTATGGGCACGACGTCACCAGGGCTGTCCGCGGAGACGGGCGGACGACGACCACCGTCCGTGTCTCGCTGTTGCGTTCCGCCAGGTTCCCGGACCCCGAAGCAGACCGCGGCGAGCACACGCTTGAACTTTCCATCAGGCCTGGAGCGGGGATCGGGGATGCCGTGGAGGAGGGCTACCGCACCAACCTGAAGCCCCGCTATGTCACTGGCAGCAAGCCAGTGGAACCCCTGCTCTCCGTGTCCAACCCTGCCTTGGCAGTGGAGGCAGTGAAGCTGGCCGAGGATGGCTCCGGAGACGTCATTGTGCGTCTTTACGAATCCCTGGGACAACGCTCAGCCGGTGTTGTCAGGGCCAATTTTGAAGCTCATGGCGTCCTGGCCACGGACCTGCTGGAACGGCCGGTAGAGGCCCCTGGAGTGACTGTGGGACAGGACGCAGCTGAGCTGGTCCTGCGCCCGTTCCAATTGGTCACGTTGCGGTTCGCCCGATAACGGCTGGCCAGCACCAAGAGGACCCGCGCCAAGATGTTTAGACGTCGTGCTGCAGCCGCTTCACGAACAGCTTGGTCCGTTCCTGCCGGGGTGCGCGCAGCACCTCGGCAGCAGGGCCGCGCTCCACCACAACGCCGCCGTCCATGAAGATGACCTCGTCTGCCACGTGCTGGGCAAAGGCCAACTCATGGGTCACGATCACCATGGTCCAGCCTTCCTCAGCGAGTTCCTTGATGACGCCCAGAACGTCACCGACGAGCTCGGGATCCAATGCCGACGTGGGCTCGTCGAACAACAGCAGTTGGGGCTGGAGCGCCAAAGCACGGACAATGCCCACGCGCTGCTGTTGTCCGCCTGAGAGCTCAAACGGATAAGCGTCCCGCTTGTCAGCCAGGCCCACCCGCTCCAGCAATCGCTCGGCTTCGGCGATGGCCTCTGCCTTGGGCCGCTTCTGGACTTGGACGGGGCCTTCAATGATGTTCTTCAGGACCGTCATGTGCGGGAACAAGTTGTAGTGCTGGAACACCATGGCACTGCGGTCCCTCAGCGCTGCGATCTCCTTCTTGCCCACTTTGGCGCCGAAGTCGATGGAGAGGCCATCAGAGGTCTCGCTCCCCGAGCCGGAGCCGGAGCCCGAGGCCGAGCGCGGACCCCGGCCGGTGCCGCCGAAGGTGACGGTACCGGCGTCGGGGATTTCAAGGCCGTTGAGCGAACGCAAAACAGTGGTCTTGCCCGAACCCGACGGCCCGATCAGGGCCACCACCTGGCCGCGCCGGATGTCGATATCGATGTCGCGCAGAACCACGTTGCTGCCGAAGGCTTTGGCGAGGTTCCGGGCCTTCAGGACTGAGGTGACGCGCGGTTCGCGCTGTTGAGGTGCATCAGTGGGCGACATAGCGGTCCAATCTCCTTTCCACGGCGGATTGCGCAGTGGAAAGGATCAGGCAGATGACCCAGTAAACCAGGGCTGCCTGCAAGTACAGGGCCATGAACTCCTGGCTGAACGCAGCGATTTGCTGGGCATTGCGGAAAAGTTCAGTAACCAGGATGAGGGAAGCGAGCGAGGTGTCCTTCACCAGGGAAATGAAGGTGTTGGACAACGGTGGAACGGACACCCGTGCCGCTTGCGGAAGGATAATCCGCACCAGCGTTTGGGGGTGGGACATTCCGATGGTGTGGCCGGCTTCCCACTGTCCCTTGGGGACGGAAAGAATTGCGGCCCTGATGATCTCGGCCGCGTAGCCGCCCACGTTCAAGGAGAACGCGATGATGGCGCTCGGCCAGGGATCCAGCCGGATACCAATGCTGGGAAGGCCGAAGAAGATCACAAACAGCTGCACCAGCAGGGGAGTTCCGCGGATGACCGAGACGTAGAAACGACCTATGCCGGACAGCAGCCAATTCGAGCTCAGCCGCAACAGCGCCACCACCAAGGCCAGCACCAGGCCAAACGCAAAGGAGGCCAGGGTAAGAGGGATGGTGCCCGTTACGGCCCCCGTGATGATTGGCCCGAAGGAACTCCAAATGAGGTCCCAGTTCATTTATTTGGTGACATCCGCACCGAAGTACTTTTCAGAGATCTTTACCAGGGTTCCATCTGCCCGGAGATCATCCAGCGCCTTGTCTACAGCCTTGGCCAGCTCGGTGGAACCCTTGCGGAACACCAGTGCACTCTCGGTCTTGTCCGGTGCTTCGGCCGCCACCTTCAAACCGGAATCCGGGGTGGTTTTCGCGTAGTCCAAGTAGGTGAGTTTGTCGTTGACAGTAGCGTCCACGCGTCCCTGCTGTACGAGGGTGGCAGACTGGGCCCAGCCTTCAACGGCCTGAACGTTGGCGCCGGCCTCCACGGCCATTTTGTAGAAGTTGCTGGTCAGCGACTGCGCGGTGGTCTTGCCCTTGAGGTCAGCGAAGCTGTTGATGCTGGAGTTGTCCTTCTTGGTCACCACAACGCCGGTTGAGACCGTGTAGGGCTTGGAGAACTCGTACTTGGCTTTGCGTTCGTCATTGATGGAGATCTGGTTGGCGATGGTATCGAACCGCTTGGCGTCCAGGCCCGCAAAAATGCCATCAAATTGCGTCTCCTGGAAGCTCGCCTTCACGCCCAGCTTTTCAGCCACGGCTTTGGCAATCTCAACGTCGTAGCCCGTCAATTCACCAGCGCCCTCGGCGTGGAAACTGAACGGCCGGTAGGTCCCTTCCGTTGCGATGACGAGTTCGCCCTTGGATTTCACGTCGGACAAGGATGTATCGCCACCGGACTGGGCTGGAGTGGAACCGCCACCGCAGGCAGAGAGTGCAATGGCGGCGGCGGCCAGGGTAGCGGCGAAAAGAGAACGGCGGGAGCGAAGGCTGGTCATGGAGCCATCTTAGTCACGGGCCACCACGGATTCCCGGCAGGAAAGGCTTGGAGGCCTGCGGAAAGGGTGGTTAAAAAGGCTGAGTGGGGGCGGTCCCCAACAGCCCGCCACCACTCATCCCCCCAATTGTGATCACGTGGGCGCCACATTCACCGGAAACCCGTTCTCTGATTCCGGTGCCAGGCTGCAACCGCGTTCACACATTCATGATTGTGCCACGATCTAATGGTTTTGTGAAAGTCTTTACGCTGTGCGTCTTGCTTTGCGCCTGGCAAATGCCTTGGAGAACCAGATCCCAGCGAGCCCAATGGCGGTGGCCAGCACTGCGGAGTAGTTAATCAGGGAACGCAGCCACAGGTGCACCAGCGGGATCAGTGGGAAGAGTTGGGACACCAACAGCAACGCCAGGCCAATAAACAGGAGTGCCGAGGCGGCACGCAGCAATGCGGGGTAGCGGCCTACGATGGTCCGCCAGATGGCGGGCAGCAAGCAGGCTGATACGTATCCAGGATAGAAGCGACCCAGGGCCGCGTAGGCCTCCATGGATGGTCCCCAGGTCAGCCCTGTCATTCCCGCCGTGGAGCCGCGGGTGTCCGTAATGACAAAAAAGAACGTGGTCAACGCCACCGTGATTCCGAGGACTGTCAGCCCCCAAGGGCCACGAATGGCCCGTTCCGCTGACCTGGAAGCGAAACCCATGGCAATTTTGATGCCCATCAGCAGGAACGTGCCGTATAGCAGGAACCGCAGGATCAGGTTGGTGACGTTAACCCCGCCGAGAAGGGCATCGATGGCAAGATATGGCGCCTCGATGCTGAGAAGGATATCCAGGGTGATCAGCGCGAAAATGTAGAAGACCACCCGGTTCTCACCCCTGAGCAGGCTCGGAATCCGCGCGATGGTAATCGCCAGGCACACCAGCAGCGTTGCCCAAGGCAGGACAGCCGTCATCCGAGATTCTCCCAAATTCGTTCAGTTCGTTCGTGGTCTTGTTCTTGGCGGCGCAAGGTCTTGCCCAGCGCCTGAAGCCTCTCACCGGCCAGGGTCACCAGCTCGCCCAAGGTCATCCGGTCAAGGGCCTCCTGCCGCCCGTTGGGGGACCAACCGGCCTCCGCCTCCGTGATCAGCCCTCCAGCAACCAGCCCGCCCGCTGGTCCGACGCCGGCAGCCCGCGACGTCGCGATGGCCAACTCGGGAGGAAGCCTGTTGGCGGTCAGGTGGGCGGAGAAGTTCTGTGGCGCGATGCCGGTGGCTTCGCTGACCCGGTGCCGCAACTCGCCGTCGTCGATTGCATCCACCCAGTTGCGAACTGCGGTGGGGTGCGGTGTTGGCGACAGTCCTGTGACGGAGACGGACCCCGGTTCACTGCGTTCCACTACCGCGCGCAGCAAATCCATGGTGGCAATCTGGCTCACCAGTTCATCCGGCGTGGGCGGGACGGCGTCGCCCCGAAGATCTGCGTAGAGGTCAAACGTGGCAAGGGCTTGCACGGGATTGATGTGATAGCCCCGGCTGATGCTGACCAACGTTGACTCTGCCACCTTGCCCCGGACCAACTGTTGGGCCAGCGTTGTCCGTTTTATCCCGGAAATCCTGCAGACGTCCGCTGTGCTGGCGTTGGGTGCAACGCCGTGAAGCCAGCGTTGGAACGCCTTGGACGGTAAGGGCATGGAGGGCTTTCTGGGATATTTCAAACGGCAAGTCCGGCATCACCCACAGGGGAACCGAAGCAAAGGGTACGGATTGATTTTACGCCGACGCCACATTGAATTATGCTTGATGCTTGAACCCGTTGGTCCGTACACCCCCCAAGTCCGGACCAGCGGGTTTTTCCATGCCCGTGGGAATCACGGGTAGTGAGGCCGCGTTTCGTAAGTGAACCCGCGCTTGTTTTAGCGTGCTGGTGATGTAGACGCGAGCGCCGTGGTGGCGCTGCGAGAGGAATAGAGAATGACTGCAACACTGGTGGCCAAAGATCTTGCCGGTGGTCACGGCCACCGCACGCTCTTTTCAAAGCTTTCCCTCACCGTTGCTCCCGGCGATGTGGTGGGTGTGGTGGGCGCCAATGGCGCCGGCAAATCGACGCTCCTGCGCATCCTCTCCGGCGTGGACCAGCCGCAGGAGGGGACCGTCAACCTGGCTCCGTCGGACGCCTTTGTGGGCTGGCTGCCCCAGGAGCATGAGCGCACCGTGGGCGAAACCATCGCAGCGTATATCGCCCGTCGTACGGGGTGCGCACAGGCGACGGCGGAGATGGAAGCTACTGCCGAAGCCCTCGGTTCCGGAGCTCCCGGAGCGGATGACGCATACTCCCTGGCCTTTGACCGCTGGATGGCATCCGGCGCTGCAGACCTCGAGGACCGGATTCCGGCCGTGCTGGCAGACCTTGGCCTGGAGCTTGGTACCGATGCCCTCATGACCGGGCTCTCCGGCGGGCAGGCTGCCCGGGTTGCTTTGGGTGCACTGCTGCTCAGCCGCTTCGATGTTGTCCTTCTTGATGAACCCACCAATGATCTGGACCTTGATGGCCTGGCCCGGCTGGAGGCTTTCGTGCAGGGCCTGCGCGGAGGAGTGGTTCTGGTTTCCCACGACCGTGAGTTCCTGGCCCGCTGCGTCACCACCGTAGTGGAACTGGACCTCGCCCAGAATTCAGTGGCTGTCTACGACGGCGGCTACGAAGCGTTCCTCGAGGAACGTGCGGTCGCCAAGCGCCACGCCCGCGAACGTTACGAAGATTTTGCCAACACCAAGGCCGATCTTGTGTCCCGCGCACGGACCCAGCGCGAGTGGAGCTCCCAGGGCGTCCGCAATGCGATGAAAAAGAATCCGGACAACGACAAAATCCGCAGGGCCGCGAGCACCGAGTCCTCCGAAAAGCAGGCGCAGAAGGTCCGCCAGATGGAGTCGCGCATCGCCCGCCTCACCGAGGTAGAGGAACCGCGCAAGGAATGGCAACTGCAGTTCAGCATCGGCCAGGCGCCCCGCTCGAGTGCCGTCGTCGCAACCCTTCGGGACGTCGTGGTCCGTCAAGGCGACTTCACGCTGGGACCAGTCAACCTCCAGCTCAACGGCGGTGAGCGCATCGGGATCACCGGGCCCAACGGCGCCGGTAAATCCACTCTCCTGCGCTTGCTGCTCGGCACCCGGAAACCGGACGACGGCGAAGCCTCCATGGGCGCCTCTGTCGCCATCGGCGAAATCGACCAGGCCCGTGGACTGCTCGACGGCGGACGGCAGCTGGGCGACGCCGTCGAAGCTGTGCTGGTGGATTGGAACAGTGCGGACGTCCGCACGCTCCTTGCCAAGTTCGGCTTGAAAGCCGACCACACTTCGAGGACCGTCGATTCGTTGTCCCCGGGAGAACGAACCCGTGCTGCGCTGGCCCTCCTGCAGGCCCGTGGCGTGAACCTGCTGGTGCTGGACGAACCCACCAACCATCTTGACCTCCCTGCAATCGAGCAACTTGAAGAGGCGCTGGAAAGCTACGAAGGCGCCCTCCTGCTGGTCACCCATGACCGGCGTTTGCTTCAGAACGTTCGGCTCGATTCGCGTTGGCACCTGGAAAACGGCCGTGTCCAGGAGCTTCACCACACCCCCGGCCAGGAGAAGTAACCATGAGTATGGACCGCGTAGCGTGGAGCTCGCTTTACAACATCACCACAGCCAAGAGCGGTTCACAGCCGTTCTCCAAGGAAACGCTGAAGCGCGTGCTGGGCTTTGCCGCGCCGCACAAGGCCAAGCTCATTGCCTTCGTCATTGCCTCGATCGCGGGTGCCTTCCTCGCCGTCGCCACGCCAGTGCTCGCGGGGCAAGTGGTTGACGCCATCATTGCCAAGGCGGATGTGGGTACGGTCATCTGGCTGGCCGTACTCATCGCGATTGTGGCTGTCGGCGAGGCTGGGGTTGGACTGGTGACGCGATGGTTGTCCTCCACCATTGGCGAGGGCGTCATCGTGGACCTGCGCACCCGCGTGTTCGACCATGTGCAGCGCATGCCCATCGCTTTCTTCACCCGGACCCGGACAGGCGCGCTGGTCAGCCGCCTGAACAACGACGTCATCGGGGCACAGTCTGCCTTCGCCGGCACGTTGTCCGGTGTGGTCAGCAACGTTGTGGCGCTCGCCTTGACCCTGGTGGTCATGCTCAACACGTCCTGGCTGGTCACCGTCCTGGCCATGGTGTTGCTGCCAATCTTCCTGATACCAGCCCGGCGTATGGGATCCAAGCTGGCCGACCTCCGACGCGAGGCGGCCGCGCACAACGCTGCCATGGGCACCCAGATGACCGAAAGGTTCTCCGCTCCCGGCGCCACACTGGTGAAACTCTTCGGCAGGCCGGACGAGGAATCCCAGGAGTTCGCTGCCCGCGCCGGCCGGGTGCGTGACATCGGCATCCGAACCGCCATGCTGCAGTTCACCTTCGTCACGGCGCTGACTTTGGTCTCGGCCCTGGCCCTGGCCCTCGTTTATGGACTGGGCGGCTGGCTTGCACTTGGTGGCCAACTGGCACCTGGCGACGTAGTGGTCCTGGCTCTCCTCCTGACTCGTCTCTACGCTCCGCTTACCGCGCTCTCCAACGCTCGCGTGGAAATTATGAGCGCACTTGTCAGCTTCGAGCGGGTCTTCGAGATCCTGGATCTGCAGCCCCTCATCACGGAAAAGCCGGACGCTGTAGCCGTTCCGTCCGGACCTGTCGCCGTGGAATTCCACGACGTCCGCTTCTCCTACCCGTCGGCTGACAAAGTGTCCCTTGCCTCCTTGGAAGACGTGTCCACGCTGGACACGCGTGGCGGCGAGGAAGTCCTGCATGGTGTCAGCTTCCGTGTTGAGCCGGGCCAAACCGTCGCCTTGGTGGGCTCGTCCGGTGCAGGAAAGTCCACGGTGGCCCAATTGTTGTCACGCCTGTACGACGTCGACTCCGGAGCCGTTCGCCTTGGCGGGCACGGACCTGGCACCGGCGTGGATGTCCGGGACCTCGGCTTTGACTCACTGCGCGACACGCTGGGCATGGTGACCCAGGACGGCCACCTGTTCCACGAAACCATTGCATCCAACCTGCGACTGGCCCGGCCGGATGCCACGGAAGAGGACATGTGGGAGGTCCTCCGCCGGGCACGCCTGGAGCCCATGATCCGGTCTCTTCCGGATGGCTTGGAAACGGTCGTTGGCGAGCGCGGGTACCGGCTCTCCGGTGGCGAACGGCAACGGCTCACCATCGCGCGTTTGCTCATCAAGCAGCCTTGCGTGGTGATTCTTGATGAGGCAACCGCCGCGCTGGACTCCACCAACGAGGCCGCTGTCCAGGCGGCCTTGGGCGAAGCGCTCGAGGGGCGTACCGCCGTCGTGATTGCGCACAGGTTGTCCACGATCCGGGCCGCGGACGTAATCCTGGTGGTAGAGGACGGCAGGATCGTGGAGCGTGGCACGCACACCGAACTGCTTGTTGCCGATGGCCGCTATGCGGAGTTGTATCGGACCCAGTTCGCGGAAGCCACGGCGGTGGCTGAGGAAGCAGTTCCGGAACTGTAACGCTGTCCGCAACTGGCTCGCATTAGTGGTTGTTCTGAGCCCTCAGAACAACCACTAATGCCAGCTACTTGGGCGGGGTGAGCAAAGGCAGCACGTGATCCGTCAGGAGCGGTGCGAGGTCCCCGGGTAGGGGTGCCGTGAGGTCCAACCAACGGATCTCGGCGATCTCGGCCGAAGGGTGCGCTTCCCAAATCCCAGGAGCGGTGAAGACCGTGGCTTCGATGTTGGTCGCGGCCTCGTTGGCGGCCACTGCGAGCCAAGCGCCCAGGGGTTCGAGGTCTTCGGGAGCAACCTCGATGCCTACTTCCTCGAACAATTCCCTGGCAGCAGCTTCTGCCGCGGTTTCACCGGCCTCGGGTTTGCCGCCTGGATGCATGAATTTATCCGTGCCGCGCTTGCGGACAGTCAGGAGCTGGCCCTCCTTGTTGTAAACGCACACGGCGCTGACCACGATCACATCAGTAACGCTCACGCTTGCCTCCCACTGTTGATTCGGACAAGGCGTTCATTCGCACCAAGTGCGATTCCAGCAGCAGATCCTTGGCCGGACCGCGGACATCCCACGTGAAGCGGAACGCGTCCGGGCCTTCCCAGGTGTAGTTCACGTAGTAGTCGTCGGGATCGCACCAGTGTTTGTCCTGGTTGGCTTGCTCCGCAAAACTCATCACATGGAATGGCCGGCCATCGGGGAAGAAAACGTCCATGGAATCCGCTTCAGGGCCGAGCTTGAGGAGATATTCGCGGAACGCCGGGCCAGTGTGCGTGGGCCAGTGCATGGTTCCGTCTTCGCGGTAGTGAAGGCCGCCGTCGGGCTCTTCCGTGTAACGCACGACGCCGGTAAAGGTTCCGCGGGTGCCGGAGGCCCGGTCCAACAGAGTCCGCTCCACATTCCACGTGCCGGCCAAATAGGCACGCAAGTCCTGGATGGGCTGCTGGTGGTTCAAGTGCCCTCGATTGGAATCGAACCAACGACACCGGCTTTAGGAGAGCCGTGCTCTATCCACTGAGCTACGAGGGCCTGCGTGTCCATAGCCCGGAGTACCGTTACGACAGCTCCATGGCCGGACACGACTACAAGCATACAAGCTGCCGGGCCAGTGCCCGAACCGGGCTAGGCTGGCGGTCATGAGAGGGCATACGACAGCACGGGAAACCACCGGCACGTTCCTTCCGGACGTTCGCGCTACGCGCGCAAACATCGGCGCCTGGGCCCAGCTGAGCGTGGTCCAGTATTTCGTTGCAGAGTCTGCTGTCATCGAGGCTTGGGCCGGTCCGCAACCGTACAGCAGGGCCGCCGGGTTCATCAGCGACCTGGGCGCAGTATCGTGCGGCGTCTACGAGGACCGGGCAGTGTGCTCCCCTTTGCATGTGCTGATGAACGCCTCTTTTGTTGTCCAGGGCCTGGCATTGATCCTTGGTGCGGTGTTCCTGACCGCAGGGCTTTTGTGCGTGGCAGCGCGTCCGGGTGTGCATGCCCAGCGCTTCCACACCGCCACAGCCGATGACGAGCCCCGGACCCGGGTCCTGGCCAAGCCATGGATCATGGCTGTGGCCATTCGCATACTGACAGGTGTTTCCGGCCTCGGGACGGTCATCGTTGGACTCGTGCCCGAAGACGTCGGCTCCCCATGGCATTTTGCCGGCGCACTGATGTTCTTCATCGGCGGCGGCTTCGCCTTGCTTCTGCTGGGCATCCTTTGGTTCCGGCAGACGCCGATGAGCTGGTTCATAGCTGCCTGCGGCTCCCTCTGTATCGGGGCGCTCATCGTTGGCGGGATCACGGGAATGGACGTGCCGCAGCCCGGAACACTGGAACGGCTGATGGGCTACCCCGTCACCATTGGCTTGGCAACTGCCGGCCTGGTCATCGCCCAGCGCGTGCACGCGGTACGAAAGGCGGCGAAGGCCCTGCGGTGATTCAGGCATGGGGACAGCAGGAGCGGGACGGTGACCGTGGATGGATGCCACAGCCACCGCTCCCGGTTAGGGGATGCTCTGCCAGAACCAGCGGATCAGGTCAACCGAAAGTCGGATGACATTCACCATAAGGTTCAGAGCGCCCCAGGACTTCTTGCGCTTTCGCTTTGAAGTCATCGGACACCTCCTCCCGTAGGAAAGGTGCGATCACGGACCCTACGAATGCCACTTGCCCAAATTCTGCAAGGGCATTAGAGAAAATCCGCTCGGGGGCCTAGTCTTGATGTGTGGGCACCAAGGAATTAGTCCCTTGATCGCACAACATGGGCGCCCTGCGCCTAACAATGACCCGCTGGCCGGCGGGTCAATTGTTTTAACGAAGGGGTGGGCGGTTGGCCCACTGGGATAACACTATCGTTTTTATTTCGCCCGCTTCGTACAGCCTTGCCCATCCGAAGACAGCGGCCCGGGCCCATGAACGGGTGCGCCTGCCGGGCTGCGGGACTATTCTGACGCTATGACGACGGCGGCTGGTCCGCGCGGCGGCGACCGGGGACTTCTGCCTGACCTCGCCAGCCGGCGCGAGCTGATTGGGGGTTGGGCCGCGATCACCCTCATCCACTATTTCGTGGTGGAAGCCACTGCGATGGCTGTCTGGCAAGGCAATCCAGGTTATGACCGGCGTGCCCACGTCATCAGTGATCTGGGCGCTGCCCACTGTGGTCCCTTCAACGGTTACGAGGTGTGCTCGCCGCTTAATTGGCTCATGAATGCTTCGTTTGTGCTTCAGGGAGTTGCCATGGTGCTCGGGGCGGTGCTTTTGAGCTCCGCTGTCCTTTCTGTGGCGGCTGAGCCAGGCGCCCGGGTCATCCGGCCAAGGATGGCATCAAGCGTCGCGTCACCCGACGCCTTTCCCTGGCTTGCAGCCGGGGCCGTCAGGGTGATGATCCTCGTGGCAGGCATAGGGCAGGCGATGGTTGGCCTGATCCCCGAAGACACCGACCTCGCCCTGCATCTGACCGGTGCGGGACTGTACTTCATCGCCGGACCGCTGTCGTTGGTGATACTGGGCCTGATATGGCTAGGGCACACGCAGATGTCATGGATAGTTCTGCTGTTCGGGGTTGTATCCCTGGGAACCACCATCTACGTGCTTGCGGTGCAGTTGCGCGTCGAGGAGCCCGGCGCCATCGAGCGCACCATGGCGTATCCGATCATCCTGGGGTTGTCCTTGGTAGGGCTGGTAGTGGCTCACCGCGTCACAAGGGAACGGAAAGCTGTCAGGGCTGTTTCGCGTTCTTCCGTCCGAGGAACACCGCCGCCACGCCGCACAGCAGGCTGATAAAGAACAGCACCCACGACGCAATGGTGACGGCGGAAGCCAGGGCAACCGAACCGGCGTCGGGCGTTTCCGCAGCCAGCATGGAATCAATGGCGACGTTGGACCACAAGTGAGCCACAGCAAAAAGCAAGGGAGCGGCCCACATTGCCCAGCGCCACGATTTGCGTGCAACGTTGATGCCGATCAGCAGGAGCCAACTGAAACCGAAGATCAGCGGAAAGAGCGTGCCGGCAGTCTTATGGACGTAATTCAACTGACCGCGCGCGGCTTCGTCCATCGCGGCGCGAAGCTGGGCGACGTAGTCCTGTGAGAACCCACCAATCAGCGAATCCGGCATTGCCAGGCCGCCTGAAAGCTGCGTCATCTGGTTCAGCGTCAGCAAGTGCAGGTACCAAAACAGGAACAGGCTGGCCACTACGCCTGCAATCACAATGAGCTTGGAATTGCTCTGCGCCTTCTCTGGGGTCCGCCGCGTGGTGGGATTGATCACGGGTGGGAGGGTGTGATCCGGGACCACCGCCTTGGCTCCGTGCTTCTTGATGCGCTGCGCTGGTGTCTTGGCCATGTCATTCATTATCCCGCCACATAAGCTGGGACCATGACCACCGGCAGGCACACCGCAACTGAACTCGATCCATCACTTGATGACTACCAATTGGCCAGCGCACTGGTCCGCGAGGCAGGCCAACTGGCGCTGCTCATGCGGATGGGCGGACTGCAGGGCACGCGCAAGACGTCAGTGTCCGACGTCGTCACGGCAGCCGATCATGCGGCCGAGGCGTATGTCCTGGAACAGTTGCAACGCTGCCGCCCCGAAGATGGCATCCTTGGCGAAGAAGGCACCTCTGTTGCCGGGACGAGTGGCCGGACCTGGGTGATCGATCCGGTGGATGGAACATACAACTTCCTGCACGGCTCCACATATTGGTGTTCGGCCATTGCCCTCAAACGCGACGATTCAGACCCCTTAGATCACCGAGTCAATCCAGTTGCGGACCCTGACGTGCTGCTCGGGGCCATCTACCAGCCCGAACTGGACAAGCTGTGGCTCGGCGGGGACGAGCATCCGGCAAGCCTGAACGGCGAACTTATTTCAGGTTCCGGAGACCTCCCTGTTGGCCAAATCTGTGCAGCAACCTACATCCACCCCACCTGGTTGGCGGACCCCCGCACTGCAATGCCCTGGCATGCCGCAGCTGTCTCCGCCGCATCGCTGCGCATGTTCGGTTCAGGCTCGTGCGACCTCGGCCGCGTGGCTGATGGCGAGCTCGGCTGCTGGTTCCAGCACAGCTGCCCTGAGTGGGATTGGCTCCCCGGCAAGGCGATCGTCCGCGCTGCAGGTGGGGACACCGCCGTCGTGCAGGTCAACGGCCTTAACTGGTTTATTGCCGGAGGCCCGACGGCGGTCGGCGAGTTGAGTGCGGCACTCACCTCTGTTCCCCAGTTTGCGTAGTTTTTGATCGCCGGGCTGTGCTCTCTTTGGGGTGGCCCTTGAGTGTCAGAGGCACCGCCTAGACTGGTAGTCACCATGGATATGTTGTTCGACCCCTACGCAGACGGCCCCTTCAACGCAGGCTCCAAAGCCGCCATCAAGGCTGCCCCGGAGCTTTCGCACGCGGGTGGCGGCACTGCCCGCGCCCGGTTCGGTGAGGGCAGCGGCGGGTCCAGCAGCGGTACGAACGACACTCCTGCTTCCGGTGGTTGGGGTAATCAAGGGGCTGGAAGGCTGCCATCCGCCGACGCCCTCCTCCAAGGCTTGAATCCGCAGCAGGAAGAAGCCGTGAAGCACGCCGGCAGTCCGTTGCTGATCGTTGCGGGTGCAGGCTCAGGCAAGACCCGTGTGCTGAGTAACCGGATCGCCTACCTCATTGCCACCAAGCGTGCCCACCACGGCGAAATCCTGGCCATCACCTTTACCAACAAGGCCGCGGCGGAGATGCGCGAACGTATCGAGGCCCTGGTAGGTGGCCGGGCCAAGAGCATGTGGATCTCCACGTTCCACTCCTCCTGTGTGCGCATTCTGCGCCGTGAGGCTGCGAACGTGGGCCTGAACTCGAACTTCTCCATCTACGACTCCGCGGATTCCCTGCGCCTGATCACTCTTGTGTCCAAGAACCTGGATCTGGATCCCAAGAAGTTCCCGCCCAAGGCCATCCAGCACAAGATCTCTGCGCTCAAGAACGAGCTAATCGACGCCGACTCCTACGTCTCCTCGGCAAACCACAATGACCCCTTCCAACAAGCGGTGGCGGAGGTCTTCAAGGGCTACACCCAGCGTCTTCGCCAAGCCAATGCCATGGATTTCGATGACTTGATCGCGGAGACCGTCTACATGTTCCGGGCGTTCCCCGCGCTCGCGGAGTCCTACCGGCGCCGGTTCCGGCACGTGCTGGTGGACGAGTACCAGGACACCAACCACGCCCAGTACGCGCTGGTCAGGGAAATCGTTGGCCTTGGCACTGATACCGACGTCGAGCCCAGCGAACTCACGGTGGTCGGAGACTCCGATCAGTCCATCTACGCTTTCCGTGGCGCGGACATCCGCAACATCGTGGAGTTTGAAGCCGATTACCCCAACGCGCGCACCATCAAGCTTGAGCAAAACTACCGTTCCACGCAGAACATCCTCACCGCCGCCAACTCCGTGATTTCCCGGAACCCCAACCGCCAGGAAAAGCGGCTGTGGACGGCAGAGGGCGATGGCGAGAAGATCGTAGGCTACGTAGGAGAAAACGAGCACGACGAAGCCCAGTTCATCGCCAAGGAAATCGACCGGCTTCAGGACGAGGAAGGGCTGCGTCCCGGCGATGTCGCCATTTTCTATCGCACCAACGCCCAGTCACGATCCATTGAAGACGTGCTGGTGCGGGTGGGCCTGCCGTACAAAGTGGTGGGCGGCACTCGGTTCTATGAACGCAAGGAAATCAAAGACGCCCTGGCGTACCTGCGCGTCCTGGTAAACCCCGACGACGACGTCAATCTCCGCAGGGTTCTCAACGAACCAAAGCGGGGGATTGGCGACCGTGCCGAGGGTGCAGTCGCTGCCTTGGCTGAACGCGAGCGGACGTCCTTCATGACCGCGGCCCGCCGTGCTGACCAGGCGCCAGGGATGGCAACGCGTTCTGTGAACGCAGTCCTCGGCTTTGTGAAGCTGCTGGATGACCTCGCTGAAGTGGCTTCCGGATCCGGTGCTTCCGCTGCCTTGGAGGCCGTGCTTGAGCAGACCGGATATCTCGAGGGTCTGCGCGCCAGCAACGATCCTCAGGACGAGTCCCGCGTGGAAAACCTCGCCGAATTGGTGGCGGTAGTCCGCGAGTATGAACGCGACAACCCGGACGGTTCACTGGGCGAGTTCCTGGAGCAGGTTTCCCTGGTGGCTGACGCTGATCAAATTCCTGATGCTCCCGGCGGAGATATTGACGCCGCCGTGGCCGAAGCCAAGCGCATGGGCGTTGTCACGCTCATGACATTGCACACCGCCAAGGGCCTGGAGTTCCCGGTGGTCTTCCTCACCGGCATGGAACACGGTATCTTCCCGCATCAGCGCTCGGCCACGGACCCCAAGGAACTGGCCGAAGAACGCCGCCTGGCCTACGTCGGACTTACCCGTGCACGCAAACGGCTCTATGTCACGCGCTCCGAGGTCCGCAGCATGTGGGGCCAAAGCCAGTACAACCCCGCCAGCCAGTTCCTGGAAGAGATACCCTCCGAGCTGGTGGACTGGAAACGTGAAGGCATGAGCCGGCAAGCGGCAGGTGGTGGTTGGGGAAATGCTCCAATCGGCTCCAACCGCTACGGCGGCTCTTTCTGGGGAGCAGGCACGTCCCGCGGGGTTGCCGCCAGCCCAACCGCAGGTTTCGACGCCGACGTCCCGGCCGCCGTCGCACGCAACAGGGTGCAGCCGCAAAAGGAAGTCATTTCCGTGGTGGTGGGGGACAAGGTCAACCACACAAGCTTCGGCAACGGCGTTGTGCTGGGGGTCGAGGGCTCGGGTGACAAGACCGTCGCCAAGGTGAAGTTCGACGTCGGTGAGAAGCGTCTGCTGTTGCGGTACGCGCCCCTGACCAAACTGGATGCCTGACCGAGGCCCAACTGCAGGCATGGCCGCCTCCTCGTTGACGTCCCGCCGGGTTTGTTGCCATAAGTTCAGGCCACCCCTAGACTGACGGGGCGTTGCACTGGGGCCGGCGTCGATTGTTTTGCCTACCTTGCAGCGCCAACAAATGTTGCATTCCTGTGGGGGAGGACGCGCGTGGGCGCAATGGCTGGGCGGCATGGTTATGCCGGTAAATCTCTGAGGTTCTTGCTTGCTGTGCTCCTCGTTGGCGGCTTCGCCGGGGGCCTCGCCCTGCAGGGCGCAGAGCCGGGAACTGCTGCTGATCTGCCCGTTCCTAGTAGTGTCCCCACTGCAAACCCGGCCGCCACGCCCAGCGCCAGCGCGAGTCCCAGCGCCAGTGCCAGTCCCACCGCCAGCGCGAGTCCCAGTGCCAGCGCCAGCGCGAGTCCCTCGGGCGGCGCGACAAACACGCCCAGCCCGACATCAACTGCGAGCCCTACCGAGACCCAACCACCCGCCGTCGAAAAAGTCGCCGTTGAGGCGGCAGCCCCGCTGTCGGTAAGGCTCAGCGAGGACCGCGCGTTCGTGGGCAAACCGTTTGAGGCTGAGTTGCAGGTTACCGGCGGGACCGACCCGTATACCGCAACGGCGACGGATGTCCCAGCAGGTTTGGTTTTTGACCCGGTGACCCTGAGCTTCAGCGGAACTCCTACTGAGCTGTACAGCCCATCTCTGACGGTCACCGTTTCGGACTCCTCGGATCCCCGGCAAACCCTGACCGAACAGATATACATCGACATCAAAAGCTACTATCCGCCGAGCGTTTACGTATCGGACGGAGAGCTGCTGCCGGGTATGGGCACGTTCGACGACGGTGTGGTGGGGTGGTACTACCAAGAGTTCCTCGACTATTACGGGTTGGACCGTGCGAACACCTCGATCTCAATAGTTTCCGGGCAACTTCCCCCGGGCTTGGAACTTCGCGAGTCATCGGTTTCCGGAGTGCCAACCACTCCGGGTACCTATGGATTTACTCTCCATATCCAGGACCGTTTCGGCTTCTCGGACAAGACATCCAGCATCATCGTCCATGCATTGGGAATGCAAACCACCGGTTTTGACGTTCCGCCGGCTGTGTTGGGTGAGCCGTATTCGGCCAAGATTGCACAAGCAACCGGGGGAGTAGCACCTTATGTCTACGGCTATTCCACGCGGAGGTACTTTGCGGGCGGATTGAGCTCGAGTGATCCGTCTCCGGAGGGCCTGACGGTGGATACGAACGGGTACCTCACGGGGATACCCACGCGCGTTGGCTCTTTCCGGATTGCCGTGTGGGTCCGCGACGCGGACCAGCTGACGCAGCGCATTTTCTGGACAACCGTGACTGTACTCGAAACCCGGCCTCCGGTCGTCGAGCAGCCGCCCGCGGAAAGTCCACCGGCGGCAGCGGAGGCTCCAGCAGCTCCAGCACCTCCGGCCGCGGTGACTCCGGCAGGAGCGGTGGCGTCGACGTCGGGCGCTGAACTCGTCGTAACCGGACTGCAGTCCGGAAGCCTGAAAACCACTCTGGGGGCCGCCGTGGGCCTGCTGGTTGTGGGCGCTGCGCTGATCGTCCTGAACAGCTTGCGTCGGCGGCGAAGCAGTCTGGTTTGAGGTCACCGGCATAATTGGTGGCATGCGACGGACTGTATTGGGGATTCTTGCCGCCTTGCTGATGGTGTTGGCCACGGGCTGCTCCTTCGCCACCAAGGACCCTGACTATGTCCCGCCGGCGCCGTTGCCTCCGCTGGAACAGCTCAAGCAGGTCCCCGTTACGGAGCAGACCGCCCTGGCTGCAGGCGAGGGCGTCACCGCGTTTGTGACGCCGGACCGCAACATCGTGTGCGCCATGACGTCTTCCAAGGGCGGGCACCTCAACGTGCCGTACGAGGCTAACTCGTATTCTGATGCGGCCAACAACAAGTTCGCCGTGGTGCCCGTGGTGCACTGCGAATTGGCGAAGTATGCCAAACCTGACCTAACCGACGTCGCGGACGACTGCGCCGGCACAGGCCTGGGCTACCTTGGCGGCACGGTTCTCCTTTCTCCGGATAAGGCCGTCTATGGCTCGTGTCGTTCCGGCGTAACACAAATGGAGTCAGAGTTCGGGCCCAAAGGTAGCCGGAGCGGCCCCATTTCCAAGCTGCGCGAGCTGGCCGACGGGCAGAACATCGAGCGCAACGGCCTGCGGTGCTCGGCCTATAACGACGGCGTAGCCTGCGGAAATGTCTCCGGTGGCGTGGCGTTCTTTGTCAGCCGGGAGGGCTACCAGCTGATTTCCGACGGCGGCAAAACGGTCCGCGGGAACCTGAAACCGGCGTCGTGATCGCCGTCGAACAGACGATGAGCGGCCAAAAAACCGCGTCATTCTGCGGGTTTTCTACAGCCGATAGAAGTGTAAGGTTACTCACTTAACAGGTAGTGTGTAGCTGGCGGGACTCCTCAAAGGGCTAAAGTTCCGAGAGGACCTTACGCAATGTGACCGGCTTCAATCCCGGTTGTTTACCGCGTACTTTCCGCAGCTGGCTATCGCGGTCATCGCGGTTCCCGGCTGAACAGAAAACTACTTCGACGTAGAAGGACACTAAACCGTGGACCTGTTTGAATATCAGGCGCGCGATATGTTCGAAGCGCACGGTGTACCCGTGCTCGCCGGCATCGTGGCGCACACTCCTGAAGAAGCAAAGGCAGCTGCCGAGAAGATCGGCGGCGTTACTGTCGTAAAGGCACAGGTTAAGGTTGGTGGCCGCGGCAAGGCTGGCGGCGTCAAGGTTGCCAAGACTGCCGAAGAGGCGCTTGAGCACTCCACCAACATCCTGGGCATGGACATCAAGGGCCACACCGTCAACAAGGTGATGATCGCCCAGGGTGCGGACATCGCCGAGGAATTCTACTTCTCGGTCCTCCTGGACCGCGCAAACCGCAACTACCTGGCCATGTGCTCGGTTGAAGGCGGAATGGAAATTGAGCAGCTGGCTGTTGAGCGTCCTGAGGCCCTGGCCAAGATCGCCATCGACCCCGCTGTGGGCATTGACCAGGCCAAGGCTGACGAGATCGTCGCAGCTGCAGGCTTCGCTGAAGAACTGCGCGGCAAAGTGGCCGACGTCATTCTGAAGCTCTGGGACGTTTTCAAGAAGGAAGACGCAACCCTGGTTGAGGTCAACCCTCTGGTCCGCACCGGCGCGGGCGACATCATTGCCCTCGACGGCAAGGTCACTCTCGACGAAAACGCCGATTTCCGCCACGTGCACCACGCACTGCTCGAGGACAAGGAATCGGCTGACCCGCTTGAGGCCAAGGCAAAGGCTCAGGACCTCAACTACGTCAAGCTGGACGGCGAAGTAGGCATCATCGGCAACGGCGCCGGTCTTGTGATGTCCACCCTGGACGTTGTTGCTTACGCTGGTGAAAACCACGGCAACGTCAAGCCCGCCAACTTCCTGGACATCGGTGGTGGAGCTTCCGCCGAGGTCATGGCCAACGGCCTGGACGTCATCCTGGGCGACTCCCAGGTCAAGAGCGTGTTCGTGAACGTCTTCGGTGGCATCACTGCTTGTGACGCTGTGGCAAAGGGCATCGTGGGTGCACTTGCTGAGCTCGGATCCGCTGCGAACAAGCCGCTGGTCGTTCGCCTCGATGGCAACAACGTCGAGGAAGGCCGCCGCATCCTGACCGAGGCCAACCACCCGCTGGTTACTCTGGCCGCCACCATGGACGAGGGCGCCGACAAGGCCGCCGAGCTCGCCAACGCAGCTAAGTAAAGGGACGCGACAATGTCTATCTACCTCAACAAAGACTCCAAGGTCATCGTTCAGGGCATCACCGGCGGTGAAGGCACCAAGCACACCGCACTGATGCTCAAGGCCGGCACCAACATTGTTGGTGGCGTCAACGCCCGCAAGGCCGGCACCACGGTCCTGCACGGCGACAAGGAAATCACCGTCTTTGGCACCGTCAAGGAAGCCATCGCTGAAACCGGCGCAGACGTCTCCATCGTCTTCGTTCCGCCGGCATTCACCAAGGATGCAGTGGTTGAAGCCATCGAAGCCGGCATCGGCCTCGTTGTAGTCATCACTGAAGGCGTTCCGGTACAGGACTCCGCCGAATTCTGGGCACTCGCCCAGTCCAAGGTTGACGCAGACGGCAACCAGGTCACCCGCATCATCGGGCCGAACTGCCCCGGCATCATCACCCCGGGCGAAGCCCTGGTTGGCATCACCCCGGCGAACATCACGGGCAAGGGCCCCATCGGCCTGGTGTCCAAGTCTGGTACCTTGACCTACCAGATGATGTACGAACTCCGCGACCTCGGCTTCTCCACCGCCATCGGTATTGGTGGCGACCCCATCATCGGCACCACGCACATCGACGCCCTGGCTGCGTTTGAGGCTGACCCGGAGACCAAGGCGATCGTCATGATCGGCGAAATCGGTGGCGATGCTGAAGAGCGCGCTGCTGACTTCATCAAGGCCAACGTCACTAAGCCGGTTGTTGGCTACGTTGCAGGCTTCACCGCTCCTGAGGGCAAGACCATGGGCCACGCCGGCGCCATCGTCTCCGGCTCCGCAGGTACCGCACAGGCCAAGAAGGAAGCTCTCGAAGCTGCAGGCGTGAAGGTCGGCAAGACGCCGTCCGAAACCGCTAAGCTGCTGCGCGAGGTTTTCGCAACGCTCTAGTACCAAAGCAACGCGGGGTCACTTATGGCCCATTCCTGAACGTGGAATGGGCTCAAAGTGACCCCGCGTTGCTCTTTAAAGCACGACGGCGGCCCCGCACCWTTTTCAAACGGAAGGTGCGGGGCCGCCGTCGTGCTTTAACGCGAACCCTCTGTACCTTCGTCATCTTTCTTTGTTAGTATGTCAGGACAAACTACTTCGAAGGAGACTCGGATGCCACTTGTAAGAATCGACGTCAATCAGGGCCGGTCGACGGAGGAACTGGCCTCCATCAGCCGCGCCATTCACGATGCAATCGTGACTGAGTATGAAATCCCCGAGCGCGACTACTTTCACATCCTCACTGAACACCCGCGGGGACGGATCGTGGCCCAGGATGCCGGACTGGGCTTTGAGCGGAGCGACGACGTAGTGATGATCCAGATCTTCACGCAGGGCGGGCGAAGCCAGATGGCCAAGAGCTCGCTCTTCGAGGCTATTGCCGAAGCGCTTGGCGAGGTTGGTATCAAGGGCGAGGATGTCTTCATTGGCTACATGGAGAACTCGCCTGGTGACTGGTCTTTCGGCTTCGGACGGAGCCAATATGTCACTGGAGAATTGGCCATCCCGCGCAAGTAGATGCAGTCCGTGTCATGTTGTAAATATGTCAGTACAAACCTTTGACAGGACATGAAATCTGGGGCAAAGTAGTCATGTGGCCCCGCTCACTGAGGGGTGGCAAGGCATTGGGGCCCAGCGCTCAAAGGTTCAGAGTTCACAAGAGAAAGGTCAACGATCATCGTGACCCACGAACTGCTTACAATCGGGCGCATCAGCGTTGATATCTACCCGAACGACATCGGAGTGGACCTGGAGGACGTAACGTCCTTCGGCAAGTATTTGGGAGGTTCGCCCTCCAATGTGGCCGTCGCTGCTGCGCGCCACGGCCGCCGCTCCGGTGTCATTACCCGCACGGGCGACGACGCATTCGGAAAGTATCTGCACCGGGAACTGCACAAGTTCAATGTTGACGATTCGTTTGTCTCCCCGGTGAAGGAGTACCCGACGGCGGTGACTTTCTGTGCGATCAAGCCGCCGGAGGATTTCCCGTTGTACTTCTACGGACGTTTCCCCACGGCGCCGGACCTGCAGATCAAAGCCGAAGAACTCGATCTTGAGGCCATCAGGGACGCGGGCATTTTCTGGTCCACGGTGACTGGCCTGTGCCAGGAACCCAGCCGCAGTGCCCACCTCGCCGCCCACGAAGCCCGGCCTCGGACTGGTCTGAAGGAAGGCCAGTTCACCATCCTGGACCTGGATTACCGGCCGATGTTCTGGGATTCGGAAGAGGAAGCCCGCACGGAAGTCGCTAAAATCCTCCCGCACGTCACAGTCGCGATCGGCAACGACAAAGAATGCGCCGTCGCGGTAGGAGAGGGGACGCCGGACGAACAGGCGGACCGCCTGCTGGCTGCAGGCGTCGAGATCGCAGTTGTGAAGCTCGGCCCGGAAGGTGTGATGGCCAAGACCCGCACTGAGCGTGTTGTCTCGGCCCCTGTAACGGTGGAAACCGTCAACGGCCTGGGCGCGGGTGATTCCTTCGGCGGGGCTTTCTGCCATGGACTGCTGTCCGGTTGGCCGCTGTCCGAGGTCCTGGATTACGCAAACGCTTCCGGTGCAATCGTCGCCTCGCGGCTTTCCTGCGCGGATGCGATGCCGACGCCGGATGAGGTCACTTCGTTGCTGGCCGAACGCGGCCGGCGGATCCCGGGAGCTTCCCCTGCCGCGGCCCCTGCGCCTGCAGTACCCACGTTCGCAGAAGGAGCAGTCCGTTGAGCCTGAATGACGATCCCCGCCGGTATGAGCACTTGAGCCGTATCAGGCTGGAGGACCCGGAGGCCGTCGCGCGCGCGGCTGCCACCCGGCGTCGCCACCCGGGCTTGAAGCACGGCGTCCAGAATTTCATTGTTGCGGCGGACCACCCGGCACGGGGCGCCCTTTCGGTCGGGCCGGAGCCGATGGCGATGGCCGATCGCCGGGACTTGCTGGACCGATTGCAGATCGCCCTGGCGAACCCGGCCGTGGATGGCATCCTTGCCTCGCCGGACATCATGGACGATCTCCTGCTGCTGGGTGCTTTGGATGGCAAACTGATCTTCGGCTCGATGAACCGTGGTGGCCTGGCTGGTCTGGTCAACGAGTTCGATGACCGGTTCACCGGCCACACAGCCGCTGCGTTGCAGGCACTGGGTGCCGATGGCGGGAAGATGCTTACGCGGATCTGCCTGGGAGATCCGGATACCGTGGCCACGCTTGAAGCGACCGCCAAGGCCATCGATTCGTTGGCCGAACGTAAGCTCATCGCCATGGTGGAGCCGTTCCTGTCGGTGCGGGACGCCCATGGCAAGGTCCGCAACGATCTTCGCGCGGACGCCGTGATCAAATCCGTCGGCATCGCCGAGGGCCTGGGTTCCACCAGTGCCTACACCTGGATGAAACTTCCGGTGGTGGCCGACATGGAACGCGTCATGGCCTCCACCACCCTTCCCACGGTGCTGTTGGGCGGTGACCCTGATGGCTCGCAGGACGAGGTCTTCGCCAGTTGGCAGGCCGCCCTCGCGCTGCCGGGCGTCCGCGGCCTCACAGTGGGCCGGACGCTGCTCTACCCGCACGACGGCGATGTGGCAGGTGCCGTTGCGACGGCCGCCTCGCTGCTGAACAGCACTGCACCTGCGACCGGACCTGCGCCGGCTGCGGGGGAGCGCACCTCGTCTGACCGTATTCCAGTGAAAGTATCGGAGTAGCCCCGCCATGGGAATCTCAACAGGAACAGCAACCCGTCGGATGACCGTGGCCCAGGCCGTGGTCGAGTTCCTTTCCAAGCAGTACACGGTGGATTCCATCGGAGGCCAGGAGTACCGTGAGCGCCTGATCCCGGGCATGTTCGGTATCTTCGGGCACGGCAACGTTGCTGGCGTTGGTCAGGCTTTGAAGCAGTACCAGGCAGCGGACCCGTCCATCATGCCGTACTACCAAGGCCGCAATGAGCAGGCCCAGGCGCATCAGGCGGTTGGCTATGCGCGGCACACGCGCCGGCGCCAGACGTTCGCGATCAGCACCTCGATCGGACCCGGTTCCTCGAACCTGCTGACAGGTGCCGCCCTGGCCACAACGAACCGGTTGCCGGTGCTGCTGCTTCCGAGTGACACGTTCGCCACCCGGGCAGCGGACCCGGTGTTGCAGCAGTTGGAGTTGCCGTACGCGTACGACATCACGGTCAATGATGCGTTCCGTCCGTTGTCGAAGTTCTTTGACCGGGTGTCCCGTCCGGAGCAGTTGTTCTCGGCCTTCCACCACGGCCTGCGTGTCCTGACGGACCCGGCCGAGACAGGCGCGGTGACCATTTCCCTGCCGCAGGACGTCCAGGCCGAGGCCCTGGACGTCCCGGAAGAGTTCCTGGCCGAGCGTGACTGGCGGATCCGCCGTCCCGAGGCCGAGGACGAGGACATCCGCCGCGCCGTCGAGGCCATCCGGGCCGCGAAGTGCCCCGTGATCATCGCCGGCGGCGGTGTGCTGTACGCCTACGCCAATGAAGAACTCGCCAAGTTCGCCGAACTGACCGGCATTCCCGTGGGGAACACGCAGGCTGGCGTCGGGGTTCTGCCCTGGGACCACAAACACTCCCTGGGTGCGATCGGGTCCACGGGCACGACGGCGGCCAACGCCATCGCTGCCGAAGCGGACCTGGTCATCGGGATCGGAACGCGCTACGAAGACTTCACCACCGCGTCCCGCACCGCGTTCCAGAACCCGGACGTGAAGTTCGTGAACATCAACGTCGCCCCCATCGATGCCTACAAGCACGGGACCACCATTCCGGTCGTCGCCGACGCCCGCAAGGCCCTGGTGAAACTGAACCAGGCCTTGGGCGGCTACCGTGTGGGTGCTGACCTTGAAGAAAAGGTCGCGGCGGAGAAGAAACGCTGGAACGCGATCGTGGACGAAGCGTTTGATACCCGGTTCACGCCATTACCGGCGCAGAACGAGATCATCGGCGCGACGAACAAGGCCATGGATGACCAGGATGTTGTCATCTGCGCCGCGGGTTCCCTGCCGGGTGACCTGCACAAAATGTGGCGGGTCCGTGACCCGTTCGGCTACCACGTGGAATACGCATACTCCTGCATGGGCTACGAAATCCCGGGCGGGTTGGGCGTGAAGCGCGCAGCACTGGCCGAAGCCGCTGCCGGCGGTCCGAACAGGGATGTGGTGGTGATGGTGGGGGACGGTTCCTACCTGATGATGCATACCGAACTGGTCACCGCCGTCGCCGAACGCATCAAGCTGATCGTGGTTCTGATCCAGAACCACGGCTACGCTTCCATCGGTTCGCTGTCCGAGTCCCTCGGTTCCCAGCGTTTCGGGACGCAGTACCGGGTCCTGGACAAGGAACAGCACAGTTTCGACGCCGGCGAGCACCTGCCGATCGATCTGGCCACCAACGCCGAATCCCTGGGCGCGAAAGTCATCCGGATCGAACCGGGCGAGAACGTCATCGAAGCCCTCGGCGCGGCCATCAAAGAAGCCAAGGCAGCCCCGGAAACCGGCCCGATCGTCATCCACGTCGAGTCCGATCCTCTGCTGGACGCGCCCAGCTCCGAATCCTGGTGGGACGTTCCCGTCTCCCAGATCTCCGAGCTCGAATCCACCCGGCAGGCCTACACGACGTACACCGAGCACAAGAACCGCCAGCGCAAGCTGCTCGGCTGATTCCCAACACACAGCCCCCGCCTCTAAAGCCACAGCTTTCAAAGCCACAGACCAAAGGAAGTCCGCATGTCGACGACGACCACACTGACCACCATTAACCACTTCATCAACGGCGCCGAAACCGCAGGCGACGGCGACCGCACCCAGCCCGTATATAACCCGGCAACGGGGCAGGTCAGCGCCGAGTTGCGCCTGGCCAACGAGGCTGACCTGAACACTGCGGTGGCCGCGGCGAAGAAAGCTGCCGAGTCCTGGGGCGATATTTCCCTGGCCAAACGCACGGGCGTGTTGTTCAAGTTCCGTGAGCTGGTCGCCGCGCACGTGGACGACCTCGCCGAACTGATCACCGCCGAGCACGGCAAGGTCCTCTCCGACGCGAAGGGCGAGATCGGCCGCGGCCTGGAAGTCATCGAATTCGCCTGCGGCATTCCGCAGCTGCTCAAGGGCGACTACTCGGACCAGGTCTCCACCGGCATCGACGTGTTCTCCTTCCGTGAGCCCCTGGGCGTGGTTGCCGGCATTACCCCGTTCAACTTCCCGGTGATGGTGCCTTTGTGGATGGCTCCGATGGCGATCGCCACGGGCAACGCGTTCATCCTCAAGCCCTCCGAGCGTGACCCGTCCGCCCCGATGCTCCTCGCCCGCCTGTGGAAGCAGGCCGGGCTGCCGGATGGGGTGTTCCAGGTCCTGCACGGCGGGAAGGAAACCGTCGACGGGCTCCTGACCCACCCGGACGTAGACGGCATCTCCTTTGTTGGCTCGACGCCGATCGCGCAGTACGTGCATGAGACCGCCACGAAGCGCGGCAAGCGAGTCCAGGCCCTGGGTGGGGCGAAGAACCACGCGATCGTGATGCCCGACGCGGACCTGGACAACGCCGCAGACCACCTCGCCGCCGCCGCTTTCGGCTCCGCCGGGGAACGGTGCATGGCGATCTCCGTCGCCGTCGCCGTCGGAGACGCCGCCGACCTGATCGTGAAGAAAGTCGAAGAACGTGCCCTGGCCATCAAGGTCAGCAACGGCACCGAACCCGACGCCGACATGGGCCCGGTCATCACCCCGGCCTCGAAGGAACGCATCCTCAAGATCGTCACCGAAGCCGAAAATGCCGGCGCGGCCATGGTCGTGGACGGCCGGGACCTCGTCGTCCCGGGCCACGAAGAAGGCTTCTGGGTCGGACCCACCGTGATCGATCACGTAACCAGCGAGATGACTGCGTACACCGAGGAAATCTTCGGCCCCGTCCTGGTCGTGGTCCGCGTCGCCGACCTCGAAGAAGGCATCGCGCTGATCAACGCCAACCCTTACGGCAACGGCACCGCGATCTTCACCTCCTCCGGCGCCGCAGCCCGTAAATTCCAGCGCTCCGTGACCGTGGGCATGGTCGGCATCAACGTGCCCCTGCCCGTCCCCGTGGCCTACCACTCCTTCGGTGGCTGGAAGAACTCCCTCTTCGGCGACAAACACATCTACGGCCCCGAAGGCGTGTCCTTCTACACCCGCGGCAAAGTCATCACCTCCCGCTGGCCCGAACCCACCCACGCCTCCGGCGCCTCCTACAACTTCCCCTCCAACTAACCTTCCTAGAAAGACACCGCTGTCATGACTGACGTCGAGAACAAGCTCATCATCGGCACCGCCCCCGACTCCTGGGGCGTGTGGTTTGCCGATGACCCCCAGCAGACTCCGTGGGAACGGTTCCTGGATGAGGTTGCTGAATCCGGTTACAAATGGATTGAACTGGGTCCCTACGGCTACCTGCCCAACGACCCCACCCGTCTGGCTGAAGAGCTCAAGCAGCGCGACCTCAAGGTCACTGCCGGAACGGTGTTCACGGCATTCCACCGTGGTGCCAAGCAGTACGACGAAGCCTGGGAGCCGGCCCGTAAGGTGGCCGAACTGACTGCGGCCATGGGTGGCGAACACATTGTGGTTATCCCCACGATGTGGCGGGACGACGTCACGGGCGAGGCCGTAGAGAATGGCGAACTGACCGACGAACAGTGGGCTGATCTCTTCGCCGGCCACAACCGGATGGGCAAGGTCCTGTTGGAGGACTTTGGCCTGCACCAGCAGTTCCACTCCCACGCGGACTCCCACGTTGGCGCGCAGCAGGACATCGAAACCCTCTTGGCGGCAACGGATCCCCAGTACCTGAACCTTTGCTTGGACACGGGCCACGCGGAGTACTGTGGCGCTTCCAGCCTGGAGCTCATCAAGAATTACCCCGACCGGATCGGCTACCTGCACCTCAAGCAGATCAACCCGGAGATCCTTGCAGAGGTCAACGAGAAGAACATGACCTGGGCCGCTGCCAACTTGGCCGGCGTCATGACCGAGCCGCCCAACGGCCTCCCGGACCTGCGCGCCGTGATCGAAGCCGTGGAAGGCCTCAACCGGCCGATCTTTGGCATCGTGGAGCAGGACATGTACCCGGTAGCGTTCGATGTGCCGATGCCCATCGCCAAGCGAACCCGGAACTATCTGCTCTCCTGCGGATCCCGCACACGGGTCCAGTAGCGCGGTCCAGTAACAAACCGAACCTCACGAAGGATAGAAAAGTGACAAAGATTCTCCGCGTTGCCGTCATCGGCGCAGGCCGCATGGGTGCGGACCACATCAAGCGCCTCAGCACCCGCATCCACGGCGCTGAAGTAGCCGCCGTCGTCGATGTTGACCTTGCCCGCGCGCAGGCTGCCGTTGAAGGAATCGACGGCGCCGTGGCGCTGTCCAGTGCCGATGAGGCGCTGAACAATGGTGACGTCAACGCCGTCCTGATCGCCACGCCGGGCTTCCTGCACGAGGAAATCCTGTACAAGGCGTTGGAGAAGGACTTCCCGATTCTCTGTGAGAAGCCGCTGACGCCGGATGCAGAAAGCGCGTGGAAGGTTGTCCAGGCTGAACTGGCATTGGGCCACAAGCGCATTCAGGTGGGTTTCATGCGCCGTTTTGATGCCGAGTACTCAGCGCTGGGTTCGATCATCCGCAACAGTGAATTGGGGGAGCTGTTGATGTTGCACCACCAGCACCGCAACCCCAGCACGCCTGAGGGCTTCACCAACGAGATGCTGATCAACGACTCCGTGGTCCACGAGTTCGATGCCATCCGTTACTTCACCGGCGAGGAAATCACGTCCGTGCAGGTCCGCTTGGGGAAGCCTACGCGCAACGCCCCGAATGGCCAGCACGACCCCCAGCATGTGCTGCTTGAAACCGAGTCCGGCGTGTTGGCCGACGTCGAGATTTACGTCAACGCCAAGTTCGGCTACCAGGTGGCCACTCAGGCGTCCTTCGAGGACGGCATTGTGAGCATCGGCGGGGACAGCGGCCCTTACATCCAGTCCGCTGGCAAGTGGGGCGGCAGCGTCACTCCGGGCTTCGAGGAGCGCTTCGGAGCAGCGTACGACGTCGAGGTCCAGGCTTGGGTTGATGCCGCCCTTCGCGGCGAAATCGGCGGTCCCACCGCCTGGGACGGTTATGCCACCGCTGCCTGCTGCGAGGCCGGCGTCGAGGCCCAGAAGTCGGGCGAAAAGGTCAAGGTCCAGTTGAACACCAAGCCGGATCTCTACAAGTAAGGGACTGTTATGAAGATCGCCCTTGATCCCACTCCGTTCCACCACAGCCATACGCTGCTGGAGTTCCCGCGCGTGGCAGCTGATCTCGGCTACAAGTACCTGCAGATGACTCCCCATGCGGACCTCATCCCGTTCTTCAACCACCCCAAAGCTGATGACGAGCTTGTGGGTAAGTTGAGGGCAGCGTGTAAGGACGCCGGCGTCGAAATCGCCTCGGTCCTGCCCGTCCTGCGGTGGTCTGGACCCGATGAGGACGCCCGGGAAGCTGCGGTCCGCTACTGGAAGCGGGCCATCCAGATCGCCGTCGATCTCGGGGTCCAGACCATGAACACGGAGTTCAGTGGCCGCCCCGAGAATGCCGAGGAGTCTGAACGCGCGTTCTACCGTTCCATGGAGGAGCTCCTGCCGATCATCGAGCGCGAAGACATGGATGTGCTCATTGATCCCCACCCGGACGACTTCGTGGAGGATGGTCTGGCTGCACTGCGTGTGATCCGGGGCGTGAACTCCCCGAACATCGGCATGGTCTACGTGGCTTCGCACTCTTTCCATATGGGCAACAAGCCGTTGGAGATCATGCGTGCAGCCGGCGACAAGCTCCGCCTGGTGCACGTCTCTGACACGATGAACCACCACGCCTCACACGGCCTCCGGTACATCACCAACCCGCCTGGCAACGCTGTCCGCGTCCACCAGCACCTCAAGATCGGTGACGGGGACGTGAACTGGGACGAGTTCTTCGGCGGCCTGAAGGAGATCGGGTTCCTGGACAAGGAGAACACCGTCATGGTCTCTTCGGTGTTCGCAGAGGACGAGAATGCCGAGGACGTTTCCCGGTATCAGCTCAAGACGATGAACGACTACATCGCCGGAACAAAATAGGTAGCTTGAGTACGGCTAAGGCCCCCTGGATATCATCCAGGGGGCCTTGGCTGTGCACCAGCTCGGGAAGTTAGGCGCCGAACGGGAGCCTTGGGTCCACGTCCTGGCCGTCCCAGGTCTGGCGGATCCAGCCGTGGTGGGGGTCATCGCTGATGAGCCAGTCGCGCACGCGTCCGGGGCCTGCCATGACGTTCAGGTAGTAGAGGTCGTAGCCCGGAGCTGCCATGGCAGGTCCATGCCAGCCGTACGGGACCAGGACCACGTCACCGGTGCGGACCTCAGCCGAAACATCGATGGGCCGGTCATCGGAGGCGTAGACGCGGGCGTAGCCGATGGCGTCTGAGTCTTCCGGGGCGGGCGAACCTTCAGCGACGCGCGTTTCGAAGTAGTAGATCTCCTCCAGGCTGGTCTCGCCTTCCTTCTCCTCATCGTGCTTGTGGGGAGGGTAGGAGGACCAATTGCCGCCGGGGGTGATGACCTCGCAGACAATGAAACGATCAGCTTCCAACGCAGCCGGTGTGCCGAAGTTGTGGACCTGCCGGGAGCAGTTGCCCGCCCCACGCAGCTCTACGGGGGTCTCGGCTGCCGTGATCAGGCGGATTGGGTACTCGGCCTTCGCCGGTGCGGTCGCGACTGCCACCCTGCCGCCGTCGTGCGAGCTGATGGTGACAGCCTTATCGATACCTGTGTACAGGACGTCACTTGGCCCGTGGAAAACCGAATGCCGGCCCGCGAGGCTGTACTCGCCGTCGTCGACCGTCACGGTAAACGAACCGCTCAACGGAACCACAATGCGTTCTTCCGCAGCGGCAGGAAGCTCGACGGCGGCACCAGGCACGAGCGTGGCAACCTTCAGTCCCGTATGGGCCCAGCCGTCGATCGCGAGAGTGGAATCGGAAGTGCCGAGCGAGATATCCCACTTGCCGTCAGTAGCTGTTCCCAGTGGGTAGACCCAGTTGGCCATAAGTTTGTGTCCTTGCGTTAGCGCTGTACGAGTGTCATTTCAAAGCTGTAGGAATCGGCGCGGTAGACGTGGTGTCCCGTTTCAACCATGCGTCCCGTGTCATCCACCGCGGTGCGCTCCATGGTCACAAGCGCCGAACCCACTTCGGCTTCGAGAAGGGGAGCCTGGTAGTCATTGGCGATCATGGCGCCGATGCGCTGGGATGCCAATCGGAAATTCACGCCGCCGCGACGAAGGATCGAATAGAGCCCCTCGCTGGAGAGCTGGGCTTCGTCCATGCTGGTGATGTCGTCACGGACCCAGTTCTCCATGAGCGCCAGGGGCTTGCCGCCAACTTTGCGGAGGCGGGTGAAGTGGTAGACCTTTGACCCAGGCGGCAGTTGAAGCGCGGTGAGTGTGGCGGCGTCGGCCTCCACGTGGGAGAAGCTGAGCACATCCGTGGTGGGCTTCTTGCCGTTATTGCTGAGGTCATCGAAAAGGCTGGAGAGTTCCAGGGGACGCCGGACCTGGCTTGAAACAACCTGGGTACCAACGCCACGTTTACGCACCAGAAGGCCCGAGCGGACCAGTTCGTCCATGGCCTTTCGCATGGTGGGGCGGGACAGGTTCAGCTGTGCCGCAAGGTCGATTTCGTTGTCCAACCTGCTGCCCGGTTCCAGGACTCCGCTATGGATGGCGGCTTCGATTCCCTGGACCACTTGGTGATAGAGCGGCACCGGGGACGAACGGTCGATGCTGAGGCTGAGTTGGTTCGCCACGGGTTTCTCCTAGCCTGCGGAAGCCCGGCCCGGGAAGCAGTATCCCGGCCGGATGGATGAGTATGTCCGCTCATGTTCTCTTGATAGGACATACTGCCTTTTTCTGATAATAGCAGCCGGGCTGTGCTGGTCAAGGAAGTGACTTCCACCCACGCTGCGGCGTCATCTACTCGAGGAACTTACGTAAAAACATCCTAATGTCAGGACAAACTGTTGACAAAGTGTGAGACGAGTCACCATGATCGAGGTAGCAGGCGATCCGGGCACGAGTCCCCGGACGCCCGAAGCTGACATCAAAGGAGATAACGGTGGCAAAATTCTCGTGGCGCAAAGCGGCGCTCGTCGCAGCAGTGGTTCCATTGGTGGCCCTGAGCGCCTGTTCGAGCCAGGGTGGTAAGCCGGCAGATTCCGGGGGAGGTGCAGCGGCCGGACAAGCAGCCAGCACGGCACGCATCAAGGTGGCCCTCATTACGCACGCAGCGGCTGGTGACACCTTCTGGGACATCGTCCGCAAGGGCGCAGAGGAAGCATCGAGCAAGGACAACGTGGAACTCCTGTACACCAGCGATCCCGAAGCCGGGCGCCAGGCACAGCTTGTTCAGCAGGCCATCGACCAGAAGGTGGACGGCATTGCTGTCACACTGGCAACTCCGGACGCCTTGAAGGATGTGCTGAAGAAGGCCACCGATGCTGGTATTCCCGTGGTGAGCCTCAATGCGGGTGAATCGGTTTCCAGCAAGCTGGGCGCTTTCACGCACTTCGGATCCAACGAACAGCTCGCAGGCGAGGCAGTTGGCACGCGGCTCGCTTCAGAAGGCTACAAGCACCCTGTGTGCGTCATCCAGCAGCAAGGCCACGTGGGCCTGGAAGCTCGCTGCGCCGGCGTGAAGGCCAAGGTCCCGGCAACGGAAATCCTCTACGTTGATGGCAAGGACATGACCGCGGTCCAGTCAACGGCCACAGCGAAACTCCAGGCGTCCAAAGATGCTGATGTGATCATCGGTCTCGGCGCCCCCATCACCCTCACCCTGCTCAAGTCCGTTACTGACGCCAGCAGTTCGGCCAAGGTGGCCAGCTTCGACCTCAATGCCGATCTCGCCCAGAAGATCGTAGACGGCCAAGTGATCTTCACCGTTGACCAGCAGCCATGGCTTCAGGGCTACATGTCAGTTGATGCCCTGTGGCAGGCAAAGCGCGGCGGCTTCAAGATCGGCGGCGGGCAGCCGGTCCTGACCGGACCAACCATCGTAGACAAGACCAACGCCTCCGATGTCCTCAAGTTCGCCCAGCAGGGCGTCCGCTAGATCCAGGCATCAGGCTGCGCGGCGGGAGACCGCCGCGCAGCCTGACCAACAAGGAGTCATTCCCATGGCAAACACAGCAACCCTGCCGCCGGCGACATCGCCTGGCGACGAACGGGTCGGACGCCGTAGTCCGGTCCAAAAGTTCCTGGCAAGGCCCGAGGTCGGTGCACTGGTCGGAGCAGTTGTCCTTTTCATCTTCTTCGCGTCTGTTTCCCAGACGTTTACGCAGCCGAACGCGCTCGCCACCGTGCTGTACGGGTCCTCAACCATTGGCATCATGGCCGTAGGAGTTTCCCTGCTGATGATCGGCGGTGAGTTCGACCTTTCCACCGGTGTGGCCGTGATCTCTTCCGCCCTGACCGCCTCGCTCTTCAGCTGGAACTTCTCAATGAATGCCTGGGTTGGTGTCACGTTGGCACTGGTTGTCTCGCTGGGCATTGGATTCATCAACGGCTGGATTCTCGTCAAGACCAAACTTCCAAGCTTCATCGTCACCCTGGCGACCTTCCTCATGTTGACGGGCCTGAACCTGGCACTGACCCGCCTCATCGGCGGCAGCGTCTCCTCGCCGTCGATCTCCAAACTGGACGGGTTCGAATCGGCACGAGCGGTGTTCGCCTCCTCCATCAGCATCGGCGGCGTGGAAGTCAAGATCACAGTCTTCTTCTGGATCATCCTGGTGGCAGTGGCCTCGTGGATCCTGTTGCGCACCCGCGTTGGCAACTGGATCTTCGCAGTGGGCGGCGACGCCAATGCTGCCCGCGCAGTTGGCGTCCCTGTGACCAAGACCAAGATCGGCCTCTTCATGGCTGTTGGTTTCTGCGGCTGGATTCTGGGCATGCACAACCTCTTTGCCTTCGATGCTGTGCAGTCCGGCGAAGGTGTTGGCAACGAGTTCCTCTACATCATTGCTGCCGTCATCGGTGGATGCCTCCTGACAGGCGGCTACGGCTCGGCAGTGGGTGGCGCAATCGGTGCTTTCATCTTTGGCATGGCCAACAAGGGCATCGTGTACGCACAATGGAATCCGGACTGGTTCAAGTTCTTCCTGGGCTTGATGCTCCTGCTGGCCACCATCGTGAACCTGATCGTCAAGCGCCGGGCAGAGCTCAAGTAAGGGGCCGGAACAATGAACGCACAACAGATCGACCAGCAGACACTGCTGAAAAACGAGAAGGACCCGTTGACGCACACACCCGTGCACCTGCTTTCGCTCGAGGGAGTAGGCAAGCACTACGGCAACATCATCGCCCTGCGCGATGTCACCATGGCTGTGGACAACGGCCGGGTTACCTGCGTCCTGGGCGACAATGGCGCCGGCAAGTCAACGCTGATCAAGATCATCGCAGGCCTGCACCAGCACGACGAAGGCACCTTGCACGTGATGGGCGATGCCAGAAAGTTCAATTCGCCCAGGGACGCCCTCGACGCCGGTATCGCCACTGTCTACCAGGACCTGGCAGTGGTTCCACTGATGCCCATCTGGCGTAACTTCTTCCTTGGCTCGGAACTGATCAGCGGATTCGGTCCGTTCAAGAGCATGGATGTCCAGAAGATGAAGGACATCACGCTGAAGGAACTGGCCGAGATGGGTATCGACCTCCGCGATGTTGACCAGCCCATCGGTCAGCTCTCCGGCGGCGAGCGCCAGTGTGTCGCCATCGCCCGGGCCGTGTACTTCGGTGCGAAGGTGCTGATCCTGGATGAGCCCACGGCCGCACTTGGCGTGAAGCAGTCCGGCGTGGTGCTTCGGTACATCCTCCAGGCCCGCGACCGCGGCCTCGGTGTTATCTTCATTACCCACAACCCGCACCACGCCTTCCCTGTGGGTGACCGCTTCCTGCTGCTCAAGCGCGGCAAGTCGATCGGCTACTACGACAAGAAGGACATCACCTTGGATGAGCTGACGGCCCAAATGGCCGGCGGTGCAGAGCTCGCGGAGCTGGCCCATGAGCTGGAGCAGCTCGGCGGGCACTCCGATGCGCTCGAGGAGGTTAAGGCTGAAGTGGCGGGTGTGGCTGACGCTGCACCGGAGGGTGCCACGAAGCGGCACTAGGTTTGTTCCGCGGACTTCTGCCCGGAGCGCCTGATGGCTCCGGGCAGAGTCGTTTCCGGCACCCCCAGTGAGCGGCCCCCTGCAGCGTCCGCCTCTACCGAACCGCCGACGTCGTGCTGCGGAGTACTAGCGTCGGCTCGATGAGCTTCCGCTCCGGCTCCAACGCAGGATCGTCGATGCGGGCCAGCAGCCTTCGAGCAGCGTCCATGCCCACAAGGTCGCTTCGGTTATCGATGGACGTGAGGTTCAGGAAGCGCGACTTGGCTAACGGGGAATTGTCGTACCCGATCACCGAAATATCGTGGGGCACGGAAAGCCCACGGGCTTTGATGGCGGCGAAAGCGCCCAGCGCCATGGTGTCGTTGGCGGCGAAGATGGCGGTAGTGCCGGGGTGGTGATCGAGAAGCCAGCAAGCGGCTCCGTACCCGTCTTCTTCAGACGTTCCTTCAGTCTGGCCGATGACGACTTCGACGCCGGCAGCCTCCAGCGCGCGTTGGTAACCGGCGCGCCGGTGTGCTGACGCGCCGTCGGACCCCGAAAGGTGGCCGATGCGGCTGTGGCCCAACCCCAGCAGGTGGTCCGCTGCCATGCTGCCCCCGCGGTCGTCGTCGTTGGTTATCAGGTCCGCGCCTGTCGGGACGCCCTTCCGCCATCCGGCAACCACAGTGGGGACCCACGTTCCAGCGAGCATGGGTTCGCTGGGCTCGGCGGCCAGGACCAAGGCGTCCACGTGCATGGCCAGCAGGCCGTCTGTGGCTTCCTTGATGCGGTTCGCGCCAGGCCTGGAGTCCGCGAGCATGACGTGGTAGCCAAGATCCGAAAGGACGGATTCCATACCCCGGAGGAGATCCACGAACCAGGGGTTCCGGTAATCGTCGATCACCAGGCCGATGCTCTTGGTGCGGTGGCTGGCAAGAGTGGTGGCAGCCCGGCTTGGCCGGTAGCCCAAATCGTGTATCGCCTTTTGGACGGCTTGCCTACGCTTTTCGCTGATCCTCGCCGGGTCCTTGAGGAACAAGGAAACCAACGACGGCGAGACTCCGGCCTGCGTGGCGACGTCGTAGAGGGTGGGGCGTCGAGTCTGTGCGTTGTTCAACGGAATCGGTGTGCCTTTCGTGTCTGTCCTTGAGGATAGTCGCTTAAGGATTGACAGGACATATGGACATAGCTACGCTCAAACCCAGTGCAAAAATTGTAGCGCTACAAAATGCCGCTTATGCCTCATGGTACGCGGCAGCGTGGGCTTTGCAGGCATGGCCGGCAAAGGCCACGCTGCCGCGTACCGCACGGCATCTGCCCTCTACAGCCCGGTACTGCCACAGCTCCGCCTCGTCTCGATTGGCGACGTGAATGCTGAATTTGGGTCTCTGGCTGCCCGACGTTTTGGATACGAGCGCAACGATACGTGCTGGCAGGCAATCGCCGAGGCTGGTGACATTGACGTGGTGAGCGTGGTCATCGCCAACTCCCTCCACCGCGAAGTCGTGGAAGGCCTGCTCGCCGCCGGCAAGCACGTGCTGTGCGAGAAGCCGCTCAGCGATACCCTGGCCGATGCCCGCGCCATGGCAGACGCCGCCCGGCAAGCAGAGGCACGTGGAACGCTTGCCCGCATCGGCTTCACCTTTCGCCGGACTCCGGGCATCGCCTACATCCGTGACCTGATCCAGAACGGCGTTCTCGGGAACGTCCTGCACTTCAGTGGCAGGTACTGGACCGACTACGGCTTCAGCCCCACGGCGCCCATGAGCTGGCGATACAAAGGCGGGCCCGGCTCCGGTGCGCTGGCCGACGTCGGAAGTCACCTGACGTACGTATCCGAATTCCTGTGCGGCGATATCAAGTCCATCAGCGGTGGCCGGCTCGCCACGGCGATTGCCAAGCGCCCTCTTCCGCTGAGTGCCGTGATGGGTCACGATCACGTGGCCGTCAGCGACACGTTCGAAGCGGTCGAGAATGACGACTACGCAGCCTTCAACGCAGAGTTCACCAACGGCGCCGGAAGCTTCGAGGTCTCCCGCGTTGCAGCCGGCCATGCCAACAGCCTCCAGTTCGAGGTCTTCTGCGAGAACGGCGCCGCCAAGTTCGATCAGCGCCGCCCGGCCGAAATCCAGCTGTTCCTCAATGACGGCTCAGGTATCGAGAACGGTTACCGCCAAGTCATCCTCGGCCCGGGCCACCCGTACATCGCCGGCGGACTCGCCATGGACGCCCCGGAAGTTGGCTTTGGCCAGAACGACGCATTCGGCTATCAGGCCCGAGCGTTCCTCGAAGAAGTTGCCGGGCTCAACGCAGAAGCATCCCTGCCTCGCTGCGCCACCTTCGATGAAGGCGTCCGCAACATGGAACTCCTCAATGCAGTCACCGAATCCAGCCTGAACAACGGAAAGAAGATCACGCTATGAAGCTCGGCGTCTACAACGCGATCCTGCACGACCGCCCGCTTCCCGAAGCGCTGAAGGTCATAGCTGATCTTGGCCTCACGGGCATTGAGATCAACACCGGTGGATTCCTGCCCGCCGTGCACATCCCCACCTTTGACCAGATTCTGGAAAGCGACGCAGCGCGCGACGACTATCTGGCGATCTTCGAGGGCACCGGCGTTTCCATCGCTGGCCTGAACTGCAATGGCAATCCGCTGCATCCCAAGCGCGAAATCGGTGAGAAGCATGCCGAAGACATCCGCCGCTCCATTCGCCTGGCCCATCGCCTCGGCCAGAACCGGGTTGTAACCATGTCCGGCCTGCCGGGCGGCGAGCTAGGAGCGACCACCGTCAACTGGGTAGTCAACGCCTGGAACTCCGCGGCCCTGGACGTGCTGGATTATCAGTGGGATGTGGCCGCTGCGTTCTGGAAGGAAACGGACCGCCTTGCTGCTGATCACGGCGTCAAGGTGGCGCTGGAACTGCACCCGCAGAACCTCGTCTTCAACACCGCTGATGTCTACAAACTCATCGAGCTCACCGGTGCCACCCATGTTGGTGTCGAACTCGATGCTTCGCACCTCTTCTGGCAGCAGATGGACCCTGTGGCTGTGGTCCGCGAACTTGGCCCATTGGTGTTCCAGGCAGCAGCGAAGGACGTCCGCGTGAACAAGGACAACGCTGCGCTGTACGGAGTTTTGGACAACGGCTTCCGACGGCTTTCACCCGAGGAAAACCGCACCAACCTGGGCGGCGACGAGTGGGCCAACGAATGGCCCAAGAACTCGGCCTGGGACTTCGTTGCCTTGGGCCGTGGACACGATACGGCCTTTTGGACAGAGTTCCTCCGGGCGCTCCATGAGGTTGATCCCAACATGCTGGTGAACATCGAACACGAGGACGTTTCCCTGGGTCGCATTGAAGGACTTGAAGTGGCGACGCAGGTCCTTAAGGATGCTGACGCGGCGTTGGAAGCGTCACTGAACGCTTCTGCCGTTGGGCCATTTGACAGGACAAACTGACAAGGTTTAGTGTCGCCTCAAGAATCCCTCTTAAGACTCAACTTCTGCTGCACTGACGGAGACAGATAATGATGAAGCAAGTGACCCTCGGCCTGGTGGGTGTCGGTCGGATTGGCGTAATGCACGCCAAGAACATCAGCGCGCTCAACCACGTCCTGAACCCGGAGGGTGTCCAGGTCCAACTCAAGCTGACCGACGTGGCGGAGGAACACGCCCGATCCGTGGCTGCTGAATGTGGAGCGGAATTCCTTGGTTCGGTGGCGGAGTTGATCACCTCGGGTGTGGATGGACTGGTGATCGCCACCGGCACGGCGACACACCCGGACCTCATCCGCGCCGGTGTGGATGCTGGGATTCCCGTGTTCTGCGAGAAGCCGGTGGCCGTGAATGTCGCCCAGTCCCTGCCGGTCCTTGAGTACATCCGGGAGAAGGGTGGAACCGTGCAGATCGGCCACCAACGCCGCTTCGACGCCGGCTACCTGGAAGCCAAGCGGGCCTACGAAGCCGGAGAATTGGGCTGGATCCACTCCGTCCGTGCCCTCACATGCGACATGACACCGCCGCCGGTCCAATTCCTGGCAACCTCGGGCGGCCTGTTCCGAGATTGCTCCGTGCACGATTTCGACATCCTTCGCTGGCTCACGGGCAAGGAAATCGTGGAGGTCTACGCCAAGGGCTCCAACAATGGCGACCCCGCAATCGGTGAGGTGGGCGACGTCGATACCGCCCTGGCGGTAGTAACGTTCGACGACGGCACGGTAGGCACGGTCTCAGCCAGCCGTTACAACGGGGCCGGGCATGATGTCCGGCTGGAACTCCAAGGCTCTGATGGCTCAGTGGTGGTTGGCATGGACGAACAGATGGCTGTCCGCTCGGCCGAGCCAGGGGTTGCGTTCCCGTTCGGCAACTCCCACAAGACCTTTGCCGAACGCTTCGACCAGGCGTACCGCTCCGAGATGGCTGCGTTTGTGGAATTGGTCCTCGGGGAACGCAAGAATCCGTGCACTCCCGAGGACGCTGTCGCTGCTTCCAAGGTGGCCGACGCCGCCCAGGAATCCCTCGAAACCGGCGTCCCCGTCCGCGTCGCCCCCTGATCTTCTCTCACATCCTGCGCCTTTTTCCCTGATCTTCTCTCACATCCTGCGGGATTGCCGGCGTTCCTCTCTCCCTTGCTTCAGGAAAGCCACGACGTCGGCACCTGACCTGAGTGCCGACGTCGGGACTTGCCGCGCGGGACGTGAGAGAGGATCGGCCGAAAGGGGCCTCGATGTGAGAGAGGATCGGGCGAAAGGGGCCTCGATGTGAGAGAGGATCGGTCAGGTAGCTGCTGTCAAGGTGGGCGGACGCCGCCCAGGAATCCTTTAAAACTGGCGTCCGGGTCCGCGTCGCCGCCTGATCTTCTCTCACGTCCTGCGGCTTTTTCCCCGATGTTCTCTCACATCCTGATGGATTGGCGGCGTTCGTCTCTCCCTTGCTTCAGTAAAGCCACGACGTCGGCACCTGACCTGAGTGCGGACGTCGGGACCTACCGCTGCGGGACGTGAGCGAGGATCGGGCGAAAGGTGGCCCGATGTGAGAGAGGATCGGGCGGAAGGGGCCTCGATGTGAGAGAGGATCGGGCGGGAGGGGCGTCGATGTGAGAGAGGATCGGACGTAGCTGACGCGGGCCGGATGAGTCTGGGGGAAAACTCCGACCCGCGCCAGGTCTATGGGGGGCTGATCAGCCGATGACCTTCATGGCCTGCCAACCCGTGCCGAGGCTAACGGGCGGAACGTTGCTGAGCGTTCCGCTTCCCGATCCGGGATAGAGCCACAAAGTGTCTCCGATGCGGCCTACGACGTCGTTCTTACCGTCGCCGTCAAGGTCCCGTGGTCCGGCCAGCGCAGTGCGGGTTCCCCAGCCCGTCCCGATCTGCGTCCATTGCAGCCAGCCCCCGGAACCATTGCCCGGATATAGCCATAATGCGCCTGTATCAGTGCGCCGCGCCAGTACATCTGCCTTGCCGTCACCATTGAAATCGCCGCTGCTGAAGATGGAGTTCATGACGCCCCAACCCCAGCCGACGGTATAGGGGGTCCGCTGTCCTCCAGCGCCATTTCCTTCATACAAACGGAGGTCGCCGTTGCTGCGACGTGCCATGAGATCGGGAATACCGTCACCGCTGAAATCCCCTGGTGAGAAGATCTGCGTCATGGTGCTCCAACCGATGCTGACCTGCTTCCGGGCGCCAAAGCTGCCGGCGCCATCACCGGGGTAGAACCATAGGACGTCCCCGGATCGTGCCAGGACGTCGGGCTTCCCGTCGCTGTTGAAATCGCCCGGGGTGATGGTGTCCGTGTTGGCTGACCAGGCGGGTGCAGGCAAGGCGAGTTGCCGTGGGCCGAGTCCACCTGCGCCGTTGCCGGGATACAGGTACAGGTTCCCGGCGGTATCAGCCGCCAGGACGTCAGCGCGGCCGTCACCGTTGAAGTCATGGGCCGACGGCGGTCCGGCTGCGGGAACGGTGTACGTCTGGGTGCCCACGGGCGAGGTGTTGCCTGCGGTATCCACGCCTATGTATTTGAGCGTCAGCGTGGAGCTGCCCATCACAATCGGGCTGGAGTACTTGATGTTGGTAGCAGATTCCGTGGCCGTGGGGGTGCTGCCGTTCGTCGTGTAATAGATGGCCGCCCCAGGCTCGTTGGCGCTCAGCGTGATCGTGGCGCCGCTGGCCAGGGCCCGTCCGGTGGGATTGGCCGTCACAACAGGAGCCGTCGTGTCCGGCGGAATCGTGTAGGTCTGTGTTGCGACGTCGGAGGTATTTCCAGCCGTATCCTTGGCGAAGTACTTCAGGGTCATGGGGCCGGGCCCATTGAACGTTATTGGCGCGGTGTACACCAGGCCGGCTGTGAGGGGATCGGTGCCGTCTGCGGTGTAACGGATTTCCGCTGGTTCGTTGGCGGACAACGTGATGGTGGTACCTGCAGGATAGGCGCCCCCTACAGGGTTGGCTGTCACAACAGGTTTGGTGATGTCAGGGCCCGTGGAGTACGTCTGGGTGGCCACGACCGAGGAATTGTTGGCGCCGTCAACGGCGAAGTACTTCAGGGTCATCGGGCCATTCAGCGGGATGGGGCTGGCGTACTTGCTGCTCGCCGTCGTGGGGTTGCTGCCGTCCGTGGTGTAGTAGATCGTCGCCGTCTCATTGGCGGTGAGGGTGATGGATTGACCCACAGCGTATGTTCCACCCGGAGGCGTCGCAGTAACCACGGGAGCAACGTTGTCCGTGCCCAGGTACGCCTCAAACTCGGCCAGACCGGCGTTCGTGGTGGTGGAGCTTACCGAGGTGATGTTCAAACGCACAGAGCTCACGGTCTTTGCCGGGAAGTTGATGGTGAGTCCGGAGCCATTATTGGGAAGGGCAGGGACTGTCACTGTGCTTCCGTCCGAGAACAACAGGTTTCCTCCGGTGATTTGGTCCGAGAGGAGCGGCCGGTCGAACAAGGTCACCGAGTTGATGGTCCTTGTGGGGGAGAAGTTGTACTGAATCCAACTGCCTGCCTTTTCGCCGGCTGTTACCCACTCACGGGTTGCGTCCATGGGAGCGCCCCAGTCGTACCCATCCCGGGCTTTTTCCGGACTCTGGGCTGTTGCTTTCTGGGATGACGCCGTGACGGTGGTCCCTGCAGATTTTGCGGCATTGCCCACCCACTCAATGGCTGTGATGTATTGCCGCTTCAGCCACTCGTCGTAGGGGGAATCGGGGCAACCTTCGCCGGGACTGCTGCAGATATACATGTCGAAATCCGCGAATCGCACGAAGGTGTCCACCTTCGCAGTGAGTTCAGCACCCGTCACATTCTGGGGGTACTCGTCAATAACGTACGCATCGTAGGCCAGGGAAGTGTGGGGGCCGGTGTAGCTGCGCGTAGCCAACTGCGCGAATTTGGCGGTTGCCCAATGGTCGCTGTGGTCGTAGGGGTTGTTAAAGTTGCCAGTCCAATCCTGGGTACGGAACGTGGTCGGTTGGAAGTTGGCAACCAGCCGGTTCAGTGCAGTCTGGAACTGGGACTTGGTGAACGTGGCGGCATTGTCCACGGGCCTGATGGAGGAAAGCCGTCCATCCCAGAGTTTGAGAATGCTCTGGTCGTTGTACGCCGCACTGCCATCACCATTCGGGAAACCATCGGGGAGCCGCATGAACACCACAGAGATGTTGGGCGCGCCATTGAGGGTTTGCATAGTCAGCGGCCGGTTGGGAACGCCTGCGTCCGAGGTGGTCCACGAATCAGACACCCCTGCCATCTTGGAGTAACTGGCCCTGATTCCAGCTTCCAGGCCCTTCCAGTACGAAGCGCCCTCGCCGGCCTCGCCCGCAGTGGTGAACACGGTTTGGACGCAGCGTTTGGCCTGGATATCCCTCATGAAATCGGGGCTCAGGAAAATCAGGTCATCGTCCGTGTGGGCCACGATCTGCATGGCGCCGCCGGTTCCTGCGCACGGCGGTACGGCTGACACCGCAGGGGTGGCGGAAAATGCGACGAGTCCCGCGAAGGCCAGAGCCGGACTAAAGATAAAACCCAGAAGGCTGAAAAAATGGGCTTGCCGATTCGCACGACGGACGTATTTTGGACGGTCCACAACCATGCTCCTTTGAGCAGATGTTGGGCCCCCCAGCCGGCAAACTTACGACGCCCATCGGGACGTCATTCGAATGGAGTTATGCGCTAGCCGAGCTCTCAGAGGAACGGAAAGCGATGCAGTGAGCGCTACTGTACTCCTCCGGGCCGGGCCTGAACAGGGTTCCGGCACACTTCCACGAACGCTTTAAAAGGCGCCAACCGCTCCGCATCCGGAAGCTGGGAAGCTTCCGGATGCCACTGCACGGAGGCAACCCAACGGGAAGGGTCTTCAAGCGCTTCCACCGTGCCGTCGTCGGCGATCGCCGTCACCACCAGGCCTTCACCCACCCTGGCCACCGCCTGGTGATGCCCCGAGGCGATCTTGATGGAGGTCCCTTCCGGTGCGCCATAGAGCGCGGCGGTCTTCGAACCGGGTACCAGCACGACGTCGTGCCACGCCCACTCATTGGCCGTGGGATCGTCGGGATTCAGCCCGTTGTGGTTGACGGCGGAAGGTGCCATGTCCTGGATCAACGTCCCGCCGTAGAGCACGTTCAACAACTGATGGCCGCGGCAGATCCCCAGCAGCGGAAGGCCGGCGTCGATCGTTGCCCGGGCGATGTCAATGTCCAAATGGTCCTGCTCGGGGTTGACGTCATAGACCGAATCCTCCGGGTCCTGGCCATAAAGACGCGGTTCCAGGTCCCCGCCACCGGGCAGCAGCACGCCGTCGAGCGTTTTCATGACGGAGGCCAGACGCCCGGCGCTGTCGGCCGAAACGGGGGTCAGCAACACCGGCTGTGCACCGGCTTCACGGAGCAAATCCACAATAAAGGTGAACAGTTGGTTGGCTTCGCCCACGCGGGCGTCGGGATTGTCCGAGCTGCTCAGGCGGACCGGAACTCCGATACGCGGCCGGGCGAAAGCGCCGTCATCTGAAGTCTTCATGCTTCATCATGCAACGGAACATCGCCCTGCGCGTAAACGGGACTCAGGCCGTTCGGCACTACTACGCTGATGCCATGAATCCCTCCGGTGCCTTGAACCCAAGTCCACGGACGCTCGACGTCGAAAGCATCGTCCATTTTGACAAGCTGGTCAGTTCCGGGGCCGGGTCCATGCACGGCTGGCACGCACAGTCGCTGGACCTTCGCGGACGCTCCCGGGAACTAAAAATGATGGACCCGCAGGGCGCTATCTTCCTGGGATGCACTTTCGACGACGGCATCGAGGAGAGCCTTCGAAGCCGCGGCGCGCTCATCTTTCCCAAGATGCGCGGCGTGCCGTTCAACCCGTATCGCGGCACCCTCTACACGGCCAGGGAACTCTACGAGGACATTTCCACTACCGAGTACGAAGCCACCCTGGACGCGAGGATTTATGAGTGGAGCATCCTTCCGGGCAAGCGGGCAAGCCTGGACGCGACGCTCGCCGCAGCCCTCCACGACCACGCCATTGGCGATGCCCTGGACGAACTGCTGCAAGACGGTGAGCTATCCGGTACCAAGCTGGTAGGCGTCATGGGAGGACACGCCGCCCAGCGCGGAACCAAGGAATTCGCCGACGCCGCGCGGCTGGGTCGCCTGCTGGCGCAAGCCGGATTCACGGTAGCAACCGGCGGTGGCCCCGGTGCGATGGAAGCAGCCAACATGGGCGCCTACCTCAGCGGACTGCCCGACGCCGATTCCAGCGCAGCGGTTCAAACGCTCGCTTCCGTACCGGGGTTCAGGCCCTCGGTGACGGCTTGGGCGCGGCAAGCAGCCGCCGTCGTCGAACGTTACCCGGAAGGCACCGCGACGCTCGGCATACCCACGTGGTTCTACGGCCACGAGCCACCAAACCTGTTCGCAACCCACATCGCGAAGTACTTCGCCAACGCGATCCGGGAAGCGATCCTCCTGGAGCTTTGCAACGGCGGGATCGTGTTCCTGCCGGGTTCCGCCGGAACCGTGCAGGAGATCTTCCAGGACGCCTGCGAAAACTATTACGGCGCTCCCGAAACCATCACTCCCATGGTCCTGGTGGGCCGCGATCATTGGGAACAGACCTACCCGGCGTGGCCGATGCTGCGGAGCCTCGCTGCCGGGAGGCCCATGGCGGAGAGGATCTTCCTGGTGGACACTGTGGAGGATGCGCTCGCAGTGGTGGCCGGCTAGAAATCTTTGCTAGAAGTCCTTACTGCAGGGGCCGGAGCCGAGTTGGGCAAGGCCCGTCTTGTCCCCGGCGGCGTACTCTCGAACCCACGAGGCTTGGTCGTACATCAGTTGGCGGGGGTCATCCACATGGTCCAAACCAAGAACGTGTCCGAGTTCGTGCATGATCACAGCTGTGCCCACTTCCTTGCCTTGGGGTGAGTCCATGATCCCGGCGAACTGGGGTGCATCCAACGATACCGAGCCAGTCACGTAGGCCTTATAGCCGTTGCTCAGGCCGATGGAAGAGCTTCCGCCCAAGCCGACCGTTTGCCCGGTCAGCCGAGGCACCTGCTCTGGTGTAGTCCAGGCAATGAGCACAGGCGCCCAGCGGTCACCGTAAGTGGTGGGCTGGTAGCCGGCCCTGTTGGTGCTCGGGATTTCGGACGTCGGACCGTCATAAATGAACTGCAGCCCGGAGGCGAGGCTGGCCTGCCGGACGGCGTCCTCCACCATGGAATACCAACTCGTTGGGGCCAGATCCGAGTTGACCACGTAGTGGATCGGTCTGCAAGGGGAGTATGCCAGGGGAGTTCCGTCTGCTTTGACGGCCAGGAATTTGTAGGAAGTGCTGGTTCGCTGCAATGGCGCCGGCGTCCCCAGTGGCGCGTCGGCTTCTTCAAAGCCGGGCAGCGGATCCTGACGCTGGCCAAAGGGAACCAGCCCGGGGTGCGGCGCTTGGCTCTGCGTCGTGGAATCGGACCAGAACTTTTGCAGTTCGCCGCTGAAGTAGGCGCCGGCGCAGACCAAACCGAGGATGCCGAACAGGAACAGGATGGCCGCGATGCTGCTGTGTTTGATGGGCGGCCTGGGCGGCGGCGTGGCATGCTGCTGATAAGGCGGCGGGGGATAGGGGTCTGGCCTCTCCGGCGACCCATAAGGTTCCATCGAACCCCCTCACGGGACGGCCCAATCGGACGGTGAGCGCCGCCGTCGGCCGCTTCCGTCAGGATAGAACCGATGGCGCGGTGAGTCCATGGCGGTGAGGCCAAGCTTCGGAGCTTCAGATGTCCTTGCGGCAAGGAGCCGAGGCCAGGAGGTGGAGGCCGTTCAGGTCGCCGGCGGCCAATCCGTCAGGGGCGCCGATCTCCGGGTACATCAGCTGAATGGGATCATCAACATGATCCAAACCCATGACGTGCCCCAGCTCGTGCTGCATAACGGCCAGCACATAGTCCGAACCGCCGTCCTCCGCAAGAAGCTCCGCTACTTGCGGGGTGTCGAGCTCCAGGCTGCCCGTGATGTAGCTCTTGGCACCATTATTCAGTGAGTACATGGTGCTGCCGCCCGTACCGATGACGCTGTCAGCCAGCGCTGGAGCCGTCTCAGGTGTGGTCCATGAAATCAGCAAGGGCGCCCACCGGTCGCCGTACTTGGACGGTTGGTACGGTTCGCGTTTCGCTGTGGGGAGTTCGTCGGTGCTGCCATCGTTGACGAACTGGATTCCGGACGCCGCGGAAATATTGGCGATTGCGGTGGCAAGCAGTGCATCCGTACCCTCCGGTGCAGTGGCGTCGTTTACCACGTAGTGCAAGGGTCGGCACGGCGAGTACCCAACCGGGGTGCCGTCGTCGTTGGTTGCAAGGAACTTGTATGAATTGCTGGCGTTAGCTGGTGGCAGTGGCGACGCCAGCGGGGCGTCCGCCTCCTCGATTCCTGGAGGCGGCGCGTCCAAGGCACGGGCCGGGGTCTGCTGGATCGGCTCGCTCTTGGGCGAATTGGGCAGGGCCACGCCCGGAAACAGCCCGACGATTCGCGGATCGCCGTGGAGCAAACCGCTGACAAGGACAGCCACGACAGCGGCGACACCGGCCATGAGGACGCCGCGAAGAATTCGGAGGGTTGTGCCCGCACGACGGTGTTTTGGCGCGCGCAACGGCGGCTGCTCCGAATCCACGGTTCTCCATTCCCTACGCCCCGGTCACGCGGGGCCGCGCGGAGGACGAACCAACATTACCGCCTAGACGATCATCGTTCCGAACGCGAGGCCAAGCGCGTAGGTGGCGGCCGCAGCACCCAGGCCGATCGCCAACTGCCGGAAGCCGCGGCTCAGCGGTGAGGTCCCGGACAACAGTCCGACGACGGCGCCAGTCGCCAGGAGCGCGATCCCCACCAAAACACCGGCTACTGTCAGCGCCGCCACACCCGTCATGCCGAAAATAAACGGAAGGATGGGCACGATGGCTCCGGAAGCGAAGAAGCAGAAGCTGGACATCGCGGCACCCCACGCAGACCCCACGGTTTCGTGGTCGTCAGCGGGTTGCTCCTTCTCCGGTTGCAAGGAAAGGCTTGGATCGCAGTCACAGCTGAAGAGTCCCATGCGTTCGGCCGCGCGGTGCTCGGCGGCCTCGCGGGTCATGCCCCTGGCCAGGTAGACCAACACGAGCTCGTTGTGCTCGATGTCCAGAGAAGGCGCGGCAGTGAGGGTAGCCTGCGTGGGCAGGGTGGCGTTGAGCAACTCCCGTTGCGAGCGGACCGAAACGTACTCACCGGCACCCATGGACAGGGCACCGGCCAGCAAACCCGCCACGCCACTCATGAGGACCACAGGGCTGGGAACGCCCGTTGCTGCCATGCCCATAACCAGTGAAAGGTTGCTCACCAAGCCATCGTTGGCACCAAAAACAGCGGCACGGAAGGTACCGGAGAGCCTGTTGCGTCCACGGGTAGCGAGGCCCCGGACAACTTCTTCGTGGATTTGTTCGTCGGCAACCATGGCCGGGGTCGCGGCAGGCTCGGCACCGTAAGGGGAGCGGCCTTCCGCGCGCTGAGCCAACGCGAGCACGAAAACGGAACCGAAGTGCCGTGCCAGGAAGCCAAGTAGCTGGCTACGGGTGGAGGCACCCTTCGGCATTCCAGCATGCTCTCCGAGCAGCTTGAGCCAGTGTGCCTCATGCCTTCCCTCGGCCTCGGCCAAGGCGAGCAGGATCTGGCGTTCCTCGCCGTCACGACGCTGGGCGAGCTCCCGGTAGACGGCGGCTTCGGCGCGCTCATCGGCCAGGTATTGACGCCAGCGCCTGATGTCCGCAAGCGTGGGCGGGACTGGTTGGGGCGGTGTTCCGGATCCGGGGGTGGGGTCCGGAGCGGGGCTCGACGAACCGTGGTATTCCTGGTGCTTTTGCACTTTCTCTCCTGTGCTGGGTGGGGTAGTTGCGGCCCCATTGCAACGCCCACTGTACCGCTTATTGGCGCGGATTTTTGGCCGGTATTCCTTAGCGGGAATGTTCGGCGTGCCTTAATTTTGGGCGCTATCCACGCATGCCTTGACCCTCTTCAAGCACAGTGCTCAGATGGAAGGACAGGGGCGGGGGCCCTCCCCGTACTCGTCTCAGCAGGCTGCTTGCCAGCCCACCAGACGGAGGTTGCAGCATGGACACCACCGAACCGCACGCCAACCACCCGGAGCGGGAGACCATCGAGTCGGACCCCGCGTACGACTACAGCGAAGACCAGGAAGTCGACGAACCCTGGGTGGAGGAAATCGACGTCCCGGATGACGACGAGCGGGTTGTTCCCCTGGATGAAACCGAAGAATTCCGTGGGGAAGAAGACGAAGAATTCTAAGCGTCCTCCAAGTGGGTCCTGCAACTCGGGAACCCAAGGTAAAGCGCAACGGCGACGCTGCCCGAAAAGGGGCGGCGCCGCCGTCGAGCATTACTTGGGGCTGGGTCTGCTCAGCTGGCGTTGTGGCTGCTGACGGGGTGGGCTTCCAGGGGCAATTCGTCAGAGACTGCACCGGCCACGCGCTTGTCCCAAGCCGCCCGAACTTCTGGTTCGGTGGGCGGCGTGAGGAGGGAAATCACGACGTATGCCACGAACGAGGCAGCCAGGCCGTAGTAGATGGGTTCGTTGGCGTAGACGCCGTCGACGCTCGGGATGAGTCCAGTGGCGAACAGAATCAGCAAGGCCAGAGTCAAAACAGAGCCCACTGCCATGGACCAGGCAGCAGCGATACCGGTTCCGCGCTTCCAGACGAGGCCGCCCAGAATCGCGACCAGGAGGCCGCCCACCAGGATGTCGTAGGCAATGGTGAGGGCAACCACCACGTCCTGCGCGGCCATGGAGATCAGTACGGCAACGATGCCCAGGCCAAGTACCCAGTAGCGGTTGGCCTTGACGTCGTGCTCAGGGTTTTCGGTGTCATCGGTGTTGATGGTCTTGCCGAACCAGCTCGCCACGAACGGAACAACATCTGCGCGAGCCACGGTGGCGGCGGCAATCAGGGCACCTGAAGCGGTGGACATCATGGCTGCAACAGCTGCGGCCATGACAAGGCCGCCGATGCCGATGGGCAGGATGTTCGTTGCCACTTCGGCATACACCACGTCCTTGCCAAGGCTTGCCACATCGATGTTGGGGAGTGCTACCCGGGCAGCCAGGCCGATCAGGGCGCCAGCCACACCGTAGAGGATGCAGTAAACGCCGGCCGTCGCTCCGCCCCAGCGTGCAACCTTGGGAGTTTTGGCGGTGAAGACGCGCTGCCAGATATCCTGGCCGATCAGCAGTCCGAGTGTGTAGACCACGAAGTACGTGATGATCGTCTGGACACCGATTCCGTCAATCTGGAAGAAGCTCGCATCGACGCGTTCACGGATGCCGTCGAGTCCTCCGGCTGCGTTCATGACGAAGGGGAGCATCAGGAAGAAGATGCCCACGGTCTTGATGATGAACTGGACCTGGTCGGCCAGGGTGATGGACCACATGCCACCGATGGTCGAGTAAACAAGCACAATTGCACCGCCGACGGCGATCGCCATCCAGCGTGGCCAATCGAAGAGGACGACAAAGATGGTGGCGTAGGCGCCGGTGGACGTGGCGCAGAGCATGAGGGTGTAGGCCAGCATCACGATGCCGGAGGTCTGCGTGGCCTTGCTGCCGTAGCGAAGGCTCAACATTTGGGAGACCGTGTAGATCTTCAGGCGCTGGATGGTGCCGGCGAAGAGCAGGCTCAGGAGGAGGACGCCGGCGCCGATTGCGACGACGAGCCACATCCCCGAAATGCCGAACTTGTAACCCAAGCCGACGCCGCCGACGGTGGATGCGCCACCGAGGACAACTGCGGCCATGGTTCCGGTGTAAAGGAAGGGGCCCAGACGGCGGCCGGCCACGAGGAAGTCGCTGTTGTTCTTGGTGCGGGACTTGCCCCACCAACCGAATGCAAGCATGGCAAGCAGGTACACCACCACAATGGCGATGTTTATGAACGATGAGTCCATGAGTGGCTCCTTGGAGCTGGTGCACGGAGGTTGGGGTTTTCGACGATACTCCTGGGAATCGCCGAAGTCTCCGTGCTGATGATGGGAGATTGGGTTCGTGTTGTGTGCCTCACAGACAACACTTGTTGCCTATGAGGATATGTTGTGATCGGAGTAACAGTCAAGGGGCTTTGGTCATCGTTGGGCTGTTTGTGGCTCTCACTGCCCGGGATCCCGCTACTATTGCTGCAATGACAGGGCCCAATGACAGGCCTGAAAGGTTCGTGAATGAAGGCTCTCCCCGTTGAACCAAGCAACGTTCCCGTTGCCATTGGTTCCAGAATCCGCGCAGCCCGTCAGGCGCAGCGCCTCACCATCGAACAAGTGGCGGACGCCACGGGGCTGACCAAGGGCTTCCTCAGCCGTGTCGAGAGGGACCTGACATCGCCGTCGGTCGCATCCCTCGTAACCCTTTGCCAGGTCTTGTCAGTTTCGGTGGGAGACTTGTTTGCCGCTCCGGAAACCCACCTGACCAGGCGCGACGACGGTCCACGCATTTCCCTGGGTGGCCAGGGCATTGTGGAGCGCTTGTTAACTGCCCGCTCGGAGCGGCGCCTGCAGATCCTTCAGGCCACCATCGAACCGCGGGGCCGTGGAGAGAACGAGCTCTACGCCGTGGACTGCGACGTTGACGTCCTGCACGTGGTGAAGGGGCGCATCAAACTCATCCTGACCAACGAGGAGTATGACCTCGAAGAAGGGGACACCCTCTCCTTCCCAGGCAGGGAACCCCATACCTGGGTCAATCCCACGGACGAAACCGTCGAGGTCCTCTGGGTTCTGGTGCCCGCAGCGAGCCGCTAGGTCTTTCCAAGCAACGCGGCCCAGTCAGCCCACGTGGACCCAGGGCCGGCGGGTGATGTCTGGCTCAGCTTCCCGCAGTACCTCGCGGGTGACCGGCGCGATCTCGCCCTCGCCGAAGAACAGGAACTTGCTGAGGTTGGAGATCGGATTGCCCTCGGTCCAGCGGAAGTAGATGTGCGGCATGAAACCCGTGACGTCGCGGATGTGAAGCAAGACGGCGGCAAGGGTGTTGGGCACGTTGTTGCTGTGGACTTCCAGGATCTTGAACCCGTGCCGGAGTTTGCCAACCACCTGGAGCTCCTGCTCGAAGTCTGAGCTGTCATCAACGATGATCTCGATGAACACTGCATCGCAATCAACTGGCAAGTGGTTGGCCTGCTGCGCGTGCTGGAGCTTCTCCCGGTACCGCCCGGCGCTGAGATGCTTTGGTTCATGTGCGATGATGCGGACCGGTCCGTCCACGTTATTCGCAGTGAATTCGAGGGCAGTCTGGTCCATCTTGATATGCGTGGCCCGGAGCTCGAAGGCACGCCGGATCCGGGAAATGAAGCTCACCACCATGATGGCCAGAATGAACAGTGCGGCGATCTTCAGGCCGTCAGGACGCTCGATCGAGTTGACCACGGTGGTGTAGATGAAGACCAAGGACACGACGCCGAAGCCGATGACCTGTGCCCGCTGCTTCTTTCGCCGGGCGGACAGTGTCACGGCGATGGAGGCGGAGGTGATCAAGACGAGTACGCCCGTGGCATAGGCGCCACCCTGTGCGTTGACGTCGGCTTGGAAAATGATCGTCACGATGAAGGCGATGACTGTGAAGACCAGGACGAGTGGACGCAGTGCGCGAACCCAGGCCGGAGCCATGCCGTAACGCGGCAGGTATCTGGGGACCAGGTTCAGCAGGCCCGCCATGGCCGAGGCTCCGGCAAACCACAGGATGGCGATGGTGCTGACGTCGTACACCGTGCCGAATCCATCGCCCAGGAACTTGTGGGCCAGGAAGGCGAGGGCACGTCCATCAGCCTTGCCGCCTGATTCGAATTCTGCGGCCGGGATCAGCATGACGGTAGTGAAGCTGGACGTGATGAGGAACGAGCTCATGATGATGGCGGCGGTGGTCAGGAGCTTGTGGGCGCCCTTGATCCGGCCGGCCGGGTTGGCCTCAGTGTCGGATGCATGGCCCTTGATCTGTGGCATGACTGCGACGCCGGTCTCGAACCCGGAGAGGCCGAGGGCCAATCGTGGGAATACCAGCAGCGCAAGGGCAATCATCAGTATGGGATCGCCGTGGGATGTGTTCAGCGCCGTCCACCAGTCAGAGATCACCCGGGACTCTGTGAATACGTGGCCGATGGAGACGACGACCACCACGAGGTTCAGCGCCAGGAAGGCGACGACCAGGACGACGGCCACGTTGATGGCTTCCTTGAATCCGCGCAGAAAGACGATGCCTAGTCCCGCAATCAGGGCCAGGGTGATGACAACCTGCTGGCCTTCCAGGAAGTGCGGAGCAAAGGGGTTCTCAATGAGGTGGGCCGTGGCGTCGGCGGCGGAGAGGGTGATGGTGATCATGAAGTCCGTGGCCGCAAAGCCGAGGAGTGCCAGGACGAACAACTTGCCTCCCCATCGAGGAAGCAGGCGCTCGAGCATGGCAATGGAACCCTCGCCCCGGGGACTTTCCCTGGCAACGCGACGGTATACAGGCAGTGCACCGGCCAAGGTGACGAAGACCAGGAGCAGCGTGGCCAACGGCGAGAGCAAGCCGGCAGCCAGGGCAGCGATTGCAGGCTGGTAGCCCAGAGTCGAGAAGTAGTCCAGGCCCGTCAGGCACATGACCTTCCACCAAGCTTGCGGTTTGTGAGCTTCCGCTGGCTGTCCGTGCGGACCCTGCCGCTTGCCCGAGGTATCCGGCATTCCTTCCAGCAGCCACGATTTGAGGTGGAATGCCTTTTTGAGTCGGTCTGCAGGATCGGCCGGCGGCCTGGTCAGGGTGGTCACGTTGTCCTTTCGGGCAGCAGTGTGCTGCTTAGGCAAGGAGCGTATGGCCGCCGTCAGCGGCTCAACCCCGGTTTTTATGGAATCTTTACGCCTCATGTGACCGGCATCTCACGTGAACTCATCAGCAAAGGGAACTTGTAAACAGGTGATGCTTATTAGAAAACTTTGAGTGTATGATGGGTGTCACAGTTACTGATTCATCTCGACCTATCCACTAAGGAGTGGCGCATTTTGGAAGAGCTCCGTATTGAGGCCAACGGGAACCTTGGTCCCATCGATTCGTCCCGCATTCCGCGCTACGCCGGTGCGGCCACCTACGCCCGCCTGCCCCGCTTGGACCAGGTATCCAAAGCTGACGTCACGGTTGTTGGCGTGCCCTTTGACTCCGGTGTTTCCTACCGGCCCGGCGCCCGCTTTGGCGCGAACCATGTGCGTGAGGCCAGCCGTCTGCTGCGCCCGTACAACCCTGCCTGGGATGTCAGCCCCTTCGAGAACATCCAAGTGGCAGATGCTGGCGACATGGCGGTGAATCCGTTCAACATCAACGAGGCCATCGAGACAATCCAGCAGAACGCCCTGGACCTCACGGCCAACGGCAGCAAGCTCGTCACCCTGGGTGGCGACCACACCATCGCCCTTCCGCTCCTGAGGGCAGCAGCGGAGCGCGCCGGTGAGCCGGTGGCCATGCTCCACTTCGACGCACACCTGGACACCTGGGACACCTACTTTGGCGCTGAATACACGCACGGCACGCCGTTCCGCCGCGCAGTGGAAGAAGGCATCCTGGACACGGAGGCCATCAGCCACGTGGGTACCCGCGGTCCGCTGTATGGCAAGAAAGACCTCGACGACGACCACCGGTTTGGCTTCGGAATCGTCACCTCCGCTGACGTCTACTACCAGGGCGTTCTGGAGACAGTGGCCAAGATCCGCGACCGCATCGGAAGCCGTTCGCTGTACATCTCGGTGGACATCGACGTCCTGGATCCGGCACACGCGCCCGGCACCGGTACCCCCGAAGCCGGCGGCATCACCAGCCGTGAACTGCTCGAGATCATCCGTGGTTTCCGTGGCATGAACCTCGTCGGTGCCGACATCGTGGAAGTTGCCCCGGCTTATGACCACGCCGAAATCACTGGCGTTGCCGGCAGCCACGTTGCTTATGAACTGGTAACCCTCATGGCGGACAACGCGGTTGCAGGCGACCGCCACGGCGCGCCGAACGGCTACGCCCAGCAGGCCCTCGGTGCACGCATCGCAGAGCTCGCCCAGGCAACGGGCACCGCAGGAGAGACGCGATGATCGATTTCGATCCCGGCACTGCTGCGCCCACGAAGGGCACTGATCAGCGCAACGGTGGGGACCTCGTCGTCGAGACCCTCGAAGCGCTCGGCGCGAAGACGGTTTTCGGCATCCCGGGCCAGCACGCCTTGGGTCTCTTTGACGCCATGGGCCGCGGCAACCTGCACTTCGTTTCCTCCCGTGTGGAGAACAATTCGGCGTTCGCAGCTGATGGCTACTCCCGCGCGACTGGCGAAGTGGGCGTGCTGTTCCTTTCCACCGGTCCCGGCGCGCTGACCTCCCTTGCTGGTTTGCAGGAGGCCTACGCCACCGGTGTTCCGATGGTGGTTGTTGCCAGCCAGATTCCGCTTGAGGGCCTGGGCGCCCGCCGCAAGGGCATGCTGCACCAGCTGGATGACCAAAAGGCTTCGGCCGCGAATGTCACCAAGAGCCAGCGCCTGATCCAGCACGCCTCGGGCATCCCGTCGGCCATCCAGGACGCGTGGACTGAAGCGATTTCATCTCCGCAGGGTCCGGTGTGGATCGAGATTCCGCAGAACGTCCTGCTGGATCCGATCATGGTCCCGCCGGTGGAGGACGCGCTCGCCGAGGCCGCGGACAACCCGCCGCGCGTCGAGCTGATTCGCGAGGCCGTGAAGTGGCTTTCGACGGCGGAACGTCCAGCGATCATCGCAGGCGGCGGTACACGCCGTGGCAGGGCTGAGAAGTCGCTGCTCTCCATTGCCGAGCAGCTACGCGCTCCCGTCATCTGCACCCCTGGCGGCAACGGAGCGTTCCCGTGGAAGCATGAATTGTCCCTGCAGTCGTGGATCGAGGACCGGTACATGACGGACCTCCTCGAAGACGCGGACGTGTTGATCGTGATCGGTTCATCCCTTGGCGAAGTGACCTCGAACTACTTCACGTTTGAACCCCGCGGCCGCATCATACAGATCGACGCCGAACCCCGCGTCCTCGAATCCAACCGGCCAGGTTTGGGCATCCGCGCCGACGCCGGGCAGGCGCTCGCAGCCCTGGACGAAGCTCTCGCAGCAGCCGGTGCCGCTGACACGGCAACGCGTTCCTGGCATAGCACTGTACCTGAGGACCTGGTGAAGGAAACCCTGGCCAAGGTGAAGGCCCGCCTGGAATCACAGGACCTGGCCAAGGAACTGAAGTTCATGGCCGACATCCGCGAGGCTGTCCCGGCTGATATGCAGACGTTCTGGGACATGACCATCTCCGCGTACTGGGGCTGGAGCTGCTGGGATGCTCGCGAGGGCCAGTTCCATTCCGCACAGGGCGCCGGTGGCCTCGGCTACGGCTTCCCGGCCGCGATCGGTGGTGCTGTCGGCCTGGAAACTACCGGCAAGCCGAGTCGAGTGCTTGCCGTATCCGGTGACGGTTCCTCCATGTACTCCATCTCCGAACTTGCCACGGCGAAGCAGCACAACATCCCGGTCACCTGGCTGATCGTGGACGACGGCGGCTATGGCATCCTCCGCGAATACATGGTGGGCGCTTTCGGCAAGGCCACGGCCACTGAGCTTGCACGACCAGACTTCGTGAAGCTGGCCGAGTCCTTCGGTGTTCCCGCCCGCCGGGTGGCCCCGGAGGAAGTGGGGGACGCGCTCAAGGCGTCCTTCGAAGCGGACGGCCCCAACGTCGTCGTGGTTGAGACGCTGCTGAAGATGTTCGGCCCCACCCACCTGGACCACTAAACCGCCATAGCCAGTCAGCCCCCGCACGAAACGCCGTGCGGGGGCTGACTGCGTTTAACATCCAGTTGCTGATCTGCGCCGAGTTCGCCGGGAATCTTGCGAGTTCGCCCGGAAGTCTCGGACGTTCTGGCATTGTTCCCGCGTTTTCGACGGCGGGACCGCCCGGGACGTCCGGGACCGCCCGGCTTCTTTAGTTTCCCAAAGCAATCAATATGAGTTATAGTTGCTCTAGGCAAACAAAAAGGGGTGTTTTCCATGTCCGTCGGTTCTGCCACAGCAACCGATCTTGTGCATCAAATCTTCGACCTCCAACGCACCCTGCGTTGCGTGGTGACCGCCCACATGGCCCGCGTTCCCGACGTCGGGATGGCAGTCCAGGGCGTCATGCGCTTCATAGGCGAGGGGGAGACCCGCGCAACGGCGCTGGCTACGCGCCTGGGCGTCAGCGCGCCGGTCCTGAGCAGGCATGTCGCCGAACTCGAGGAACTTGGCTTCGTCGCCAGGCGGCCCGATCCAGCGGACGGCAGGGCGCAGCTCCTTGCTTTGACGGAGGACGGCGCGGCGAAGCTGCGCGAGTTCGAAGAACAACGCAGCGTGAGACTGCGGGATTACCTGGCGGATTGGAGCGAGGCTGACGCCCTCGAGGCCTCCCAGGTCATCAACAAACTCACCACGTCCCTCAAGGACTCAATCCGGGCAACGGCGGCCGGCTCCACTACGACGACTCACACAGCTTAGGAGCCACGCATGGCCACACCAATTCAGAATGCCGCTCTGGGGAATACCGCAGCACCCATGACCCACCGGCAAATCATGGAAGCCCTCACCGGCCTCCTCGCTGCCTTCTTTACGGCGATCCTCAGCAGCACAATCGTTGCCAACGCGCTGCCAACCATCATGTCCGAACTCAAGGGCACGCAAACTGATTTCGCCTGGGTCATCACAGCTGCTCTTTTGGCGAACGCAGCCACCACGCCCATCTGGGGAAAGCTCGCTGACCTCTTCGACAAGAAACTCCTGGTCCAGCTGAGCATCATTATCTTCGTGGCGGGCTCCGTCATGGCCGGCTTGTCCGAGACGATTCCGCTGCTGCTTACTGCGCGTGTCATTCAAGGCATCGCCATGGGTGGCCTCACCGCCCTGGCCCAGGCAATCATCGGTTCCATGATCCCGCCGCGGGATCGTGGTAAGTACTCCGGCTACATGGGTGCCGTGATGGCGGTGGGCACTGCCGGAGGCCCGCTGCTGGGTGGTTTCATTGTGGACAGCCCGCTCGGCTGGCGCTGGACGTTCTTCGTCTGCGTGCCGCTGGCCGTTGTTGCGCTCATCCTGCTCCAGGTGACCCTGAAGATCCAGCACATCAAGCGCCCCGCCAAGATCGACTGGCTCGGTTCCATCCTGCTGACCTCCGGCGTGAGCCTGCTCCTGATCTGGGTTTCCTTCGCCGGCAACCCGGACTACTACGACTGGTTCTCCTGGCAGTCAGCCCTCATGGTCGGCGGCGGCGTAGTGCTGCTGGCCCTCCTGGTGCTGGTGGAAACCAAAGTTGCCCAGCCGATCATTCCGCTCAAGATCATCTCCGAACGCACCACGGCACTTGCTATCATCGCGTCGATCGCGGTCGGTATCGCCATGTTCGGCTCGTCCACCTTCCTGGGCCAGTACTTCCAGGTCGCCCGTGGAGCCACACCCACTGAGGCCGGCCTGCTGACGCTGCCAATGATCGCCGGCAACCTTATTGGTTCTGTGGCATCGGGTGTCCTGATCAGCCGCTTTGGCAAATGGAAGCGGTTCCTGATCGCAGGCTCCGTGCTCCTGATCGGCGGCCTCGCTTTCGCCGGCACCATGGACCACACCACCGAGCTGTGGATCGTAGCCATCTACACCGGTGTGTTCGGCCTCGGCTTGGGCATGCTGATGCAAAACCTGGTGCTCGCCGTGCAGAACACGGTCCAAGCCAAGGACATCGGTACGGCCAGTGCGTCCGTTGCATTCTTCCGCTCTGTGGGTGGCGCAATCGGCGTGTCCGTCCTTGGTGCCATCATGTCCAACCACGTGAAGGACCTGGCCGTTCAAGGGATGGCCGCCGCCGGTATTCCAGTTCAAGGTGGCGGGTCTGGTGCCAGCATGGACCTGGCTGATATGCCCGCGCCCATTGCTGAGATCATGCGCGCCGCTTATGGGGACGCCACCGCACAGATCTTCCTGATCTCCGCGATCATCAGCGTGGTGGCACTCCTGGCCGTGCTGTTCATCAAGGAACGCCCGCTGCGGCGCACTGTCGACGCGGCGCCGGAGAAGGAACTCGTGGCGACGGCGTCCGGAGATGCTGCCATGTCCCTGGATACCACTTCCCTGGATACCGCATCCTTGGACACTGCTTCCCTGAATCCCGCTTCCCTGGAAGCCGCTGGCGCCCGCGTTGCTCAGGTTGGGAAGCCCGACGACGGCGCACGCCGCTTGGGTGCCGAGCCCGCCGTTTCAGGGGGCGGCCGTCAGGTTCCGGTGGGGGAGCGCCAAGGGCCAGCCACGGACTCCGGATCCGATCTTGACCTCGAATTTGCGCGGATCCTGACCCAGGAACGTCCCCAGGCAACTGCCGACGTCAAGGAATTGCAGGAACAACTGTCCCGCACCCAGTACGTCCTGGCCGAACAGCAATTGCAGCTGAGCCGGGCCAACGTTGAACTGCAGGCACGTTTGCGGGAGCAACAGACCATTGCGGAGCAGCAGGCCCATACCGCGGAAGAGCTCGCCGCCCTCCGCAAGGAGCTCAAGCGCGAACGCAGGCAGCAGGAACGCATGGCGTTGATGCTCCTCCAAGGCGTCCAAGCGCAGGAAGCACGTTCGGACCACGGCAAGCACGCAGGCTAAACACCACAGATCCTGCCCAAGTACGAAACTCCTGGCGTACTACGCGCGACGGGGCGAACGAGGGCGGGGCGAATGAAAGCGGGAGCGAATCGCCGGCTGGGTGACCAGCCGGCGTTTTTGTTGCCTGCAGCGGCTGATCCGGCCTGCAGCGGTTGAAGTGCCTGCGCCAGCGGGAGCACATCCGACACGGGAAATACTCCGCTGGGATGATCTTTTCCTTAGGTTGTTTCGCCGAGGCAACGGATTTCGTAGAGTAAGGAGGCTAATACTGTCAGCCCCTGATGCAAAACTTCTCTTACTTCATTCACGCACTCTTTCTAAGGACCCGTGGGCATGCTTGTCACCCTTATACGGCGCTACTCCAAGCCGTATTTGCCGCAGATAGTGGCCGTCCTCATATTCCAGTTGGCGTCCACCATTGCCACGCTCTACCTCCCAAGCCTCAACGCCAAAATCATTGATGAGGGAGTCTCCCGCGGCGACACCGACTTCATTTGGCGGACCGGTGCGCTGATGCTCGCCGTCGCACTGGCTCAGGTGCTCACCGCCGTCGCAGCCGTCTACTTCGGTGCACGGACGGCAATGGCGATCGGCCGGGACCTCCGGCGCAGCGTCTACCGTCAAGTGAGCAGTTTTTCCGCCCAGGACGTGAACCGTTTTGGTGCTCCTACGCTGATCACCCGCGGCACCAACGATGTCCAGCAGGTCCAGATGCTGGTGCTGATGGGCCTGAACTTCATGGTTTCCACACCCATCATGTGCGTGGGTGGCATCTTCATGGCCCTCCGCGAGGACCTCAGCTTGTCCTGGTTGGTCTGGGTTTCCGTGCCCCTCCTGGTGGCTGTCGTGGGCTACCTCGTGGTCCGGTTGATGCCGTTGTTCCGTTCCATGCAAACCAAGATCGATGCCATCAACGGTGTGCTGCGCGAGCAAATCATTGGTATCCGGGTTGTCCGCGCCTTCGTGCGCGAACCTTATGAAGCCAAGCGATTCGGTGACGCCAACCAGGACCTCACCGCCGTCTCCGTGAAGATCGGCAATCTCTTTGTCCTGATGTTCCCGGCCATTGGCATGATCCTGCACCTGTCTACTGCGGCGGTCCTGTGGTTCGGTGGCCAGCGCGTGGACTCCGGCGACATGCAGGTAGGGTCCCTCACGGCCTTCCTTCAGTACCTCCTGCAGATCCTGATGGCAGTCATGATGGGAACCTTCATGGCCATGATGATTCCCCGTGCTTCCGTCTGTGCAGACCGCATCGGCGAGGTCCTGGATGTGGAGCCTTCCATCCACAACCCAACATCCCCCGTGGTTCCGGCCGAAAAGAAGGGACACGTGGAGTTCCGCGATGTCACCTTCAAGTACCCCGGAGCCGAGGCGCCGGTGCTGAGCAACATTTCCTTCACCGCTGAGCCGGGCAAGACCCTGGCGATCATTGGTTCCACCGGCGCAGGCAAGACCACCCTGGTCTCCCTGCTCCCGCGGCTTTACGATGTCGCCTCAGGTGATGTCCTGCTCGACGGCGTCCCAGTCACCGAACTGGACGCGTCGGAGATCACCAGCCGCGTCTCGGCCGTGCCGCAGAAGCCGTATCTTTTCTCCGGGACCATCGAGCACAACCTGCGCTTTGGCAAGCCCGAGGCCACCGACGAGGAACTCTGGGAGGCGCTGGAGACCGCGCAGGCCAAGGGCTTCGTTGAGGAAAAGTCATCCGGCCTGAACCGGCGGATCGCCCAGGGCGGCACCAATGTGTCCGGTGGCCAGCGCCAGCGCCTTTCCATTGCAAGGGCCCTGGTGACCAAGCCGAATGTCTATCTGTTTGACGATTCCTTCTCGGCCTTGGACGTTGCCACCGATGCCAGGCTCCGGAGAGCTCTGAAGGCCAAGACACGTGACGCCACGGTCATCATCGTTGCCCAGCGCGTCTCGACCATTGCCGATGCGGACGAGATCCTGGTTCTGGATAACGGCCGGATCGTGGATCGCGGAACGCACGACGAACTGCTGGAAACCTCGCCTACCTACCAGGAAATCGTTGAATCCCAGCTGAGTGTAGAGGAAGTCGCATGAGCGAGCAGAACCAGCAAAAGAAGCGTGGCTGGGCTGCCAAGGCAGAGGCCGCGAAGAATGCCCAGGCTAAAGACGAGGCAGCCGAGGCAGACGTGGCAACCGAGGCACTTGATGACGACGACTTCGTAGAGGAGGAGTACGTCCCTTCGGAAGCCGATGGCGGTATGTTCGGCGATGTGCCCGCCAAGAAAGCCAAGGAGTTCTGGCCATCGGCCAAGCGACTCATGGGCTTGTTGAAGCCTGAGAGTGTTGGCGTCTACATCGTGATCGGCCTTGTCGTGGTCTCGGTGGTCCTGAATGTGATTGCGCCCAAGATTCTGGGCAGTGCTATGGACGTGATCTTCGGCGGCGTCATGGGCAAGCAGCTCCCGCCCGGCGTCTCCCAGGAACAGTTCGTGGAGCTCATGCGCCAGCAAGGCCAAGAGAACTTTGCGGACATGGTCTCCAAGATGCAACTCACCAACGGGATCGATTTCCCCAAGCTGACGTTCCTCATTTCGGTCGTGCTCCTGATGTACTTTGTGGCCAACATCTTCCTGTGGGCGCAAGGCTGGCTCCTCAACAGGATCGTCATGCGTGTCATCAAGCAGCTCCGCAATGACGTCCAGGCAAAGCTCAATAGGCTCCCGCTGAACTACTTCGACACCCGCCAGCGCGGCGACATCCTGTCCCGCGTTACGAACGACGTCGACAACGTCCAGCAGGGACTGCAGCAGGCGTTCGCACAGTTGGTCAGCTCGGTGCTTACCGTGCTGGGTATCACTGTGATGATGTTCATCGTGTCCTGGGAACTGGCACTGATCGCACTGATCGCGCTGCCTCTCTCCGGTGTCATGGCCGGCGTCATTGGTGCCAGGAGCCAGAAGCTCTTCGCTGCACAGTGGAAGAACACCGGCTCGCTGAATGGCCAGATCGAGGAATCATTCTCGGGGCACGACCTGGTCAAGGTGTTTGGCCGTGACGCTGACATGCTCGTGCGCTTCGATGAACGCAATGAGGCCCTGTACAAGGCTTCGTTCGGTGCCCAGTTCGTTTCCGGCGTGATTTTCCCGGCCATGAACTTCGTGTCCTACCTGTCCTACGTCGGCATTGCCGTGGTCGGCGGCTTGCGGGTTGCCTCAGGTTCGATGAGCCTTGGCGACGCCACAGCCTTCATCCAGTACTCGCGTGAATTCACCCAGCCGCTCGGCCAGATCGCCGGCATGGCCAACATGCTGCAGTCCGGTGTGGCCTCGGCCGAGCGCGTTTTCGAATTCCTCGACGCCGACGAAGAAGTTGAAGAGACCGGTACGCGGCACCTGCCGGCCAAGACCGACGGCCACGTCGAGTTCGAGCACGTCTCCTTCAGTTATGTGGAGGACAAGCCCCTCATCGAGGACCTGTCCTTCAGCGCGGAGCCTGGCCACACCGTGGCGATCGTCGGACCCACCGGCGCCGGAAAGACCACCCTGGTGAACCTGGTAATGCGCTTCTACGAGCTCAATGCCGGACGCATCACCTTGGACGGCGTGGACATCAAGGACCTCAGCCGCTCCGAGCTGCGGTCCAAGGTGGGCATGGTGCTGCAGGATGCCTGGCTCTTCGGCGGGACCATCTACGACAACATCAAGTACGGCAACCTGGACGCCACCGAGGAACAAATCATGGAAGCGGCCAAGGCCACTTACGTGGACCGCTTCGTCCGGGCATTGCCGGACGGGTACCAGACGATCATCGATGAAGAAGGCAATAACGTCAGCGCCGGTGAGAAGCAGCTCATTACCATCGCACGTGCGTTCGTCTCCGATCCGTCACTGTTGATCCTTGATGAAGCTACGAGCTCGGTGGATACCCGTACTGAGCTGCTGCTGCAGAAGGCCATGGCCGCCCTCCGCACGGACCGGACGAGTTTCGTCATCGCCCACCGTTTGTCCACTATCCGCGACGCCGATACCATCCTGGTGATGGAGAACGGGCAGATCGTGGAGCAGGGCAACCACAACCAGCTGCTGGTGCTCCAGGGCGCCTACTACCGCCTCTACATGTCCCAGTTTGCCGGTGAGGAAGAGACCGCCGTGGATGATTCGACGGCGGTGCACAGCTGAGCGCGGATTCCCTGAGCACCGGGGTGCAAACCCAGAATTCCGTGGCACCCCAGCGCATTGAGGTACTCGTACCTATGCGCTGGGGTGACATGGATGCGTATGGGCATATCAACAATGTGCAGATTGTACGGATGCTGGAAGAAGCCCGAATTGCGGCTTTCGGACCACCACGAGGTGCTGGCCTTCTAGGGGTAGAACCACCGGCGGCCCTCTTCAATGATGTTGAAGAGGGCACCATGACGTTGGTTGTGGAGCACAAAGTCCGGTACGTGCGGACTTTGGAATACCGCAACATCCCGGCAGTGGTGGAGATTTGGGTTGGCGTCATCAAGGGGGCCAGCTTTGATCTTCACTACGTCATCAAGGACCCCGTCACAAGGGAAGACTGCGTCAAGGCCGTTACACACCTGGCCTTCGTGGCGGAAGCTACCGGGAGGGTCCTCAGGCTCACTGCGGACCAGAAGGAAAAGCTGGAGCGTTACCGCGCGTAGAGTTTCACCATGAAACTTGAAATCGCCGTGGTGAGCGCGGCGGGCGCCGGTACGGCCGCGTCCGAAGGTGCCGATCGGGTTGAGCTCTGCAGCAGCCTGGAACTTGGTGGCATCACACCGAGCCAAGGACTCATGGAAGCCAGCCTTGAACACGTTGCCGGGCGCCTTGAGATCCATCCGCTCGTGAGATGCCGTCCCGGCGATTTCCACTACTCCGCCTCGGATGTGGACACCATGGTGCACGAAGTACGTCACCTGCTGGCTCAGGGCGCCCACGGCATAGTGGTGGGCGCCCTGACCTCAGAGGGCGACATCGATGTTCACGCGGTCCAACGCCTGGTGGATTCTGCCCGGCAGGCCAACCCTGAAGCGCAGTTGACCTTCCATCGAGCGATCGACCAATCACGGGACCCGTTGGCCACCCTTGATCAGTTGTTGGAACTCGGCTTCACCCGGGTACTCACGTCCGGCCACGAGGCCACAGCAGGTGCAGGCCTTGCCAACCTTTCCGAGATGGTGGAGCGGGCCGGGGGAGCCCTGGAAATCATGGCCGGCGGCGGACTGAAGCTTGGTGACATTCCGGCGATGCACGCGGCCGGCCTCTCGGCCGTTCATCTGTCCGCCAAGAGAACTGTCTCTACCCAGGGGCAACGAAGCATCTCCCTTGGCGCCCAGGACGTTGCCGACCCCACTGCGTATACCGTCACAGACCGGGAAACGGTCCGCATGGCGAGGGCGGAGATCAACGCGCTGGAACTGGGTGCTCCCCCCGAATAGCGTCGACTGCGGAATAGTTTCCACTCGCGAACAGCTTCCACTTCCCGGGTCAGCCTCCCCACATAGCTTGGTTGAGCGGAGTAACCGTCAGGCTTTCCAGCCGTGCCGTTCCTCCTTCTGAGAAGACCGAAATGTGGGTCGCCCCAGCGCTGGGAAAAACTTGGTCGGTGATGGTCGTCAGGCCGTCCTGGGCGAAAAGCTCCACGGATGCACGGTCCACGTACAGTCGCAGGCGAAGTCGGCCATTGATTAGCTCCACCCGTGGGTCCTCCACTGAACTGAACGCTGGATGGAATCCCTCGTTACCCGAGTTGGTCCTGTCGACGGCAAGCCGTTTCGTGGACGGAGCGTAGCCGATGCGGGTTGCTTCGATTCCGTTGTCGAGGACTTTCAGGCCAAATGCCGACGCCGTTCCCGGCGAGAATTCGGCGTCGACCTGGACTACGTCACCGGTGATGGGCAATGTGGTTGTTCCCGGCGAGACGTCCTGGGCCGGCGCCGTGTACGCTGCTGCCGTGTTCTTCAAAGCATCGGCTTGGGACACCACCTGCTGCCGCAGCCGCGGGCCCTCGGACGTCTGTGTAAGGACGACTTCACGCGGCAACGCCATGGTTCCGCGCCACGTGCTGGTGGGAGTGTCCTGCCCGTAGTCCCAGTTGTTCATCCAGCCCAGCATGATCCGCTTGCCGCCTGGAGCATTGTTGAAGGACACCGTGGCGTAGTAGTCCCTGCCCCAGTCCAGCCAGTCATGCTGCTCGAGGTGGGAGGCATCCGAGGACACGAATTCGTCGGCGAGGATGTGTCCCCAGCCGCTGCGGTTGTTGTCCACGATCTTGATGGTGGCCTGGCTGCCTTTGTAGGCGCTGACGTCCCAGGCGTTCCACTCCAGATGTTCGGAGTCGTTGCCGGTGGCTGTCCGGACTGTTTGGCCATTGACCACAAGGTTCACGGTGGTTTCAGCACTTCTGGGCTTCGCCGGTTCCGAACCCAACACCATGTTGTCCAGTGTCAGGTGGCCCCAAGGCCCGGTCGCGTTGTCCACAACCCGGATGCGCGCGATCTGGCCGTACCAAGGGGAAACGTCCCAGTTCTGCCAGTTCAGGTCGCCCGAATTCGTGCCCGTTGAGGTGCGCACCGGCACCCCTCCCACCAGCAGCTCAACCTGGAGCTCTCCGTTGGTGCGGCTGCCGCCACCCAGGAGGAAGCCGATGTTGGTGCTGGTCAGGTAAAACTCGGGGGAGGTGATGGTGCCGACGTTGTTGTCTTGGTTCGGGCCGCCTTCGAAGGTGTTGATCCGTTTCCCGATGGCGAATTCACCGCCCGACGTCGAGGGGTTCAGTGCCGCTTGGAAGTCGCCGGTGAGCTGCCAGCCGGCTTGCGTGAGGGTCCCGGGGTAGTCGAAGCCGTCGAACAGCAGGTAGCCAGGAGGGGCCTGGTTTCCCGACTGTTTCCCGGCTTCCTGCGGGTGTTTTCCGCCGCCGACAAGGAAGTTGAGGTAGTCCTTGTCCAGCGTGAAAGGTGCTGATTCCATGGTGCCCACGGGAGCATCTCCGCCATGGAAGCCGTTAACCAGCCCGGCTCCGATGGTGCCGGTAACCGCCATTTGTCCTGACAGGCTTCCTGAGGCGGGGGCGCTTCCCCAGGGCCCGGAACTGTTTGACGGATCGTTCTGGACGTTCCAGCCGCTGTAGTTGCCGCCGTTGAAGCCGGAAAGGACGTTTCCGGGGGGAAGCTGGCTGGCGGGATCGATATTTTCGGCGGTGAAGGACGTGCCGTTGAAGGTTCCCACGAAGTATTGTCCGCCGCTGCCGCCTGCAACGGCTCCAGGGTTGATGTTCACAGAAAGGACCCACTTGATGTTGTTTGGGTCTCCGTCGACGGCCAGGGGGAACAGATCAGGGCATTCCCACTGCCCGCCTGTTGCATTTGCCGGACCGAAGTCATCCAGATAGTTCCATTGCTTGAGGTCGTTGCTCTTATAGAAGAGGACGCGGTGTTCGTCGGCTTCAACAGCCGCCATGACCCAGTAATCCGGACCGGTGGGGGAGTCGTACCAGAAGACTTTGGGGTCGCGGAAGCTGGAGGTGTTCCTGTTCAGGACTGGGTTGTTGCCGTACTTGGTCCAGGTTTGTCCGTCGTCGGTGCTGAACGCCAGCGACTGTGCTTGTTTACCGGCGAGGGTGGAGTGGGCCGCAGTGTAATTGCTCGTGTAGATGGCCACTAACGGCGGATTTTGGAGGGTCCCGAGCCCGCTGGTGTTCTGGGTGTCCACCACCACGGATCCGGAGAAGATTTCCTCGATGACCTGGCCGGATCCGTTGAAACCCCGGGGAATGGCGAGTGGTTGTTCCTCCCAGTGGATCAGGTCAGTGGAGGAAGCGTGGCCCCAGCTCATGTCCCCCCACCGCGTCCCGTTGGGGTTGTACTGGTAATACATGTGGTATTTCCCGTTGTGGAAGACGAGCCCGTTGGGATCGTTCATCCAGTTCGCTTCCGGCGTGTAGTGCAGGTACGGGCGGTATTGCTGGGTGGCCGGATCCGGGTCGGTGGCCTGGGCGGTGGCTGCGAAGGAGAATGAGGCAGCGGTGAGAGCCACGGCCGCCCCGATCGACATTAAGGCTTTGGTGCGTCTTGTCATCGTTGACAGACCTTTCGTCAAGGGCTTGCGTTGCAGGATGACGACGGCGGACCCGCCTCGTGGGGCGACGCCCGCCGTCGTCGTTACTTATGCCGTGCGATGACGCCGTGCTGTTGCGGCGTTCGGTTTACGGCGTTGCCCTGAACGCGTAGTTGGACGCGTACCGCACCACTTGGTTGCTGTCGCCACTATCAAGCACCTTGGACCCGGAAGTGGATGCATCCAGGACTACGGTGTGCACCGCGATGGCCGAGACAGTGTTGTTGGTGGCGATGAAGTTGTTGTTTCCGGAAGCCACCAAAATGATGGTGGGCGTCTGCCCCGACGGCGAGACCGATCCGGAGGCGACGTCGTAGCTGAAGTGGTTTCCAGTAACCGTGTTGTTGCTGCCCGCAATGTGCACCAGGCCGAAGAGATCATCCAGGCCGTTGTTGTACGGCTTGAGGGGATCGAACGGTTCCATCTGGCGCAGGAAGTGATTGGCTCCAACGAGGTTTTCCGTGCAGCTTCCTTCGAAATTCACCATGCCGGGGTAGAAGGCATGGAAGCGGTTGGAGGTGATGGAAGAGCGCGTGCAGTCCTTGAAATGCACGCTGCTCTTGCCCCGGGGGAAGACGTTGTTGCCCGTGACCAGCAACCCCATGTGCCCCTCGGCGAAGATCGAGAATCCCACGAAGCCGGCGCCAATGAGGTTGTCAGTGACTTTCGAGGCCTGGCCTGATCCTGTCAGCTCCACGCAGGATCCACATTCGGCAAGGAAGTTGCTGCTGACGCTCAGGGCATCGGTGTCCCTCACAACAAGCCCATGCTCGAGGTACACCATTCCCATGCGCTCCACCCGGCAGGAATCGTTGGCGGAATCGAAGCGGATGCCGGTCTTGCCGTTGGTGTAGTCGTTCTCGTTGGAGCCGAAGGACACACCGTCGAGGCAGAAGTTCTCGAACACCACCGCGCTGATCCGCGGATCGCCTGCGCGGTAGACCCGGAAGGCGTCCGTGTTCCCATCTGTGTTTTCCACCCTGACGCGGCTGGCACCGGGGTTGATCTCGTGCCAGCCCGAGGTGTTGCCGGCGTTGTAGCGGATGCTCAGCGAGGTGAAACCATGGCCGGATCCCCGGATGGTCAGGAAGCTGATGTCCACATTGACCCGGGTCTTGAGGGAGTAGTCTCCCGGCGGGATATAGATGACGGCACCGGGCTTGGACGCCTGGCTGGTCTGCTGGCTTTTGATGTCAGCGATGATGCTGTTGATGATGAGCCCGATGTCGTTGTACGGGGTGGCGGACGGATTCCCTGGCACGCTCCAGGTGGTGACGTCATAGACGGTGGTCAAAGCTGGTTCTCCTCACATCGTTGGGGGACTGAACTGTGCTGCTTCTCTTCAAGTGCGTCCGGAACCGCGAGCGCCGTGCTCTGCATGCTCGCTCGTGCCTCGCTTGGACGCATGCTGCCGCACGCCTCCGGCGGTTCCGGGTGGTTCTACAGAGGGCTGCTCTATAGACGGATGCCCTACAGGACGCCGATCAGGTGACGGTGCCCCTGCGGCTGAGTACCGGCGTCGGGCCTTGCGGCCACTTGTTCACGTGCTGCGGCGGCAGCGTTGCCCGTTGCCGCGACAGCGAAGGCGACGGCCGCCGACGCCGTAAGCGCGCGGAGCACACTTCGCCGGCTGATGTCCGGGATGGGTTTCATACGTTCTCCTTTGAATGGGGATGCCCACTGGGCACAGCGGATGCCAAAAACTGCCAAATCGGCCAAAATATGCCAAAACGGTTTATCTACTAGCGTCGATGACTCTAGGGCTGGCGCATCCGGCGCGTCAAGGCGCCAAACTGGCCAAAATGTGACGCTTGACATACTGCCGAAATCGGGCCTATGGTGTTGCCAAGTCGTTTTGGCAAAACGATTCTCCATCCCCAAAGATTCTTTCAATCCCGTTCCAAGAGAAAGTCGACAGCGATGTCCACTCGAAAGACCATCTCCAGGCTCGTCACACTCGGCGGCCTCTGCACTGCCGTCGCACTCGCTGCTACTGGTTGCGGTGCCGGGGGCCCCGCACCAACATCCGGAAGCGCATCCAGCACAGTCAACGTCCTGGTGGAAGCAGGAGGCCACGCCGAGCTCACAGGCGTTGCCCAGCAATGCAAGAAAGACACCGGCCTCGACGTCAACTTCGTCGAACTGCCCTATGACGGCATGTTCAACCGGCTCTCCAGTGAGTTCTCCTCCGGCAATGTCTCCTTCGACGTCGCGGCATTGGACTCCGTGTGGCTCCCCAGCTTCAAGGATGCAGTCCAGCCAATCGATGAACTCTTCACCGATGAAGCCAAGAAGGACATTTTCCCCGCCCTCGTGAAGGAAGCCAACGTTGATGGCCACTTCATCGGAATGCCGGCATGGACCAACGCAGAGATCATCCTGTACCGCAAGGATCTCTTCGAGGACGCCAAGAACAAGGCAGACTTCAAGGCAAAGTACGGCTATGACCTGGCAGCCCCCACCACGTGGAAGCAGTACCAGGACATCTCCGAATTCTTCACCAAGGACGGCATGTACGGCACGGACGTGAAGGGCGCCGTGGAAACGGAATGGCTTTCCCACGTCCTGCAGGCCGGCTCGCCGATGGTCCTTGATGCGAACAACAACGTGATCATCGATAACGCTGCCCACAAGGAAGCGCTCGACTTCTACGTCAGCCTCACCAAGGACGCCCCTCCGGGTGCTGCACAGGTTGACTGGGCAGCGGCACAGAACCTGTTCAACCAGGGCAAGACCGCCATGACCCGCTTCTGGGCCCACGCCTACCGGCAGATCCCCAAGGACTCTCCCGTTGCAGGCAAGGTGGGGGCTGCAGCGATGATTGGCGGCAGCGCCGGCGTCGCGGGTGTCCCGGGCCCGTGGTACCTGTCCGTACCCAAGGCGACCAAGAACGCGGATGCAGCCAAGAAGTTCATCAAGTGCGCGTACGACTACAACAGCATGGGTGTGGAATCCAGCCTCGGACTCGCCTCGCGCATCTCAGCGTTTGAGAAGTACCAGAACCAGCCGGGCTACGAGAGCTTCAAGCCGCTGATCGAAACTCTCAACGGCAAGGCAACCGCAACGCGTCCGGCAACAGCCAAGTGGCAGCAGATTGTGGACACCGTGCTGGTTCCGCTCCTGCAGAAGGCTGTAGCTGGCGGCGACTCCGCCACCCTCCTGGCTGACGCCAAGAAGCAGATCCAGGACCTCCTCAAGTAAAGACTCCGCGGCCGGCACCAGCCGACTCAGCCAGTGCCGGCCGCGGCCCCAACAAACAGAAGAGAAAATCGTGCGTATCTCCGATCGCCGCTTCGCCCTATACCTGATGACCCCAGCGGCACTGTTCCTGGCCGTGTTTGTGGCCTACCCGCTGTTCCGCCTCGTCGCAGACAGCTTCTTCAAGATCTCGCCCATCGCGGGCGGCCCGCGTGACTTTGTCGGATTCCAAAACTACGCTGCAGCGTTCGCCTCCGAAGCCTTCATGGGTGCCGGCTGGCGAACCCTGGCTTACACAGTAGTGGTGGTGACGCTGGAGTTCGCGCTCGGCCTGGGGATGGCCCTCCTGTTCACCACGCTCGGACGCAAGTCCCAGATCTGGCGAACGGTCTTCCTTTACCCGCTGATGATTGCGCCGATCGTGGCCGGCCTGCTCTGGAAGTTCCTGATGATCGATAACTTCGGCCTCATCGGGACCATCCTGCACCAAGCGGGCATCCTCTCCAACCCCAACCAGATCGGCTGGCTCTCGGACCCGAACATCGTGCTGTTCTCGGTGGCTGTCCCGGACATCTGGCTCACGACGTCCTTCATGTGCCTGGTCCTGTTCGCCGGCCTCCAAAACATCCCCGGCGACCTCATCGAGGCAGCCCGCCTGGACGGCGCCAAGGCACCGGCGCTCCTGTTCCAGATCATCCTTCCGCTCCTCCGCCCGGTGATCGCCGTGGCACTGGTGGTCCGCGGAATCGATGCCGCCCGGGCCTTTGACACCATCCTCATCCAAACCAACGGCGGCCCGCAGTCCGCCTCCGAAACCATGAGCCTGCTGATCTACCGGACCATGATCCGCTTCGGCGATCCCGGCCTGGCCAGCGCCATGGGCACCATCTACCTGCTGGCGATGCTCGCCGTCGCATTCTTCGCGGTGGCCACCATCTGGCGGCCAGGAAAGGACAACTGATGAGCGCCGCAGAAACCTCGCACGACGGCGGGACACCGGCTTCCGCTCCTGGCGTCAGGCCGCGCCGCGCAGCAATGGTCGCCCGGCTCACAGCTGCCAAGCACACCCAAGCTGCCGAGCACACCCAGGCAGCGAAGCAAACACCCGGTGACACGGCAGGCAAAACTGTGCTGCCGCCGTCGGGGGTTACTGAGCCAAGCGCCCCGCGCAAGCGTCGTGGTGTAAACCGCGAAGGCCTTGAGGCTGGACGTCGCAGCACGCGGACCATCCTGTGGATCCTGCTGGCCGCAGCCATGGTGCTGTACGGGTTCCCGTTCCTGTACCTGCTGTTTACGTCCTTCAAAACCCCGATCGATACCATCGCCGTTCCACCCACCATCCTTCCCAAGGAATGGACGCTGGAGAATTACGCGAACGCCCTGGGCCGCAGCGGTGTGTTGGCGTCATTCATCAACAGCATCCAGACCGCGATCATCAGCACCCTGCTTTCGCTGGTGCTGGCTGTCCCGGCGGCTTACGGCATCACGCGCTACAAGACTCCGAGCGGCCGGGTGTTCATCATGGCCGCACTGGTCACCCGCATGGTGCCGCCGGTAGCAATCGGCATTCCGCTGGCATCCATGATGGCTTCGGCAGGGTTGGCGGACACGCCGATCGCATTGTCCATTGCCCACACCACCATTTCCTTGCCGCTCTCCATCTGGCTGATGTCCAGCTTCTTCGAGGCTGTTCCCCGGGACCTGGAAGAGGCAGCAACCGTGGATGGCTGCAGCAGGCTCGGTGCGCTCTGGCGGGTGGTGATCCCGGTGGTTTCCGGAGGCATCGCCGTCACCGCGATCTTCGCCTTCCTGGCCTCATGGAACGAGTTCCTCTTCGCACTCCTGATGACCGCCATCCGCTCGCAGACCACCCCCGTTGTCATCGCGAACTTCCAGACCCAGTTCGGCCTGGACTGGGGATCCATGACGGCGCTGGCCGCCGTGTACTCGATCCCGGTCATCCTTCTCACCCTTCTCCTGCAGCGCAAGATCGTCGCCGGCATGACGCTCGGCGCAGTCAAGGGCTAAGACACCGTCAAGGGCTGAGAAACCACACCACAAAAAGGGCAGAAGCTATGTCAAGCAACAACTACTACGACGTGACCACGTGGCCGGTCGGTAATCCGTCCGAGGACGTCGGTGAAGTCATCAACAGCATCATCGCCGACGTCAAGGCCCGGCAGGCAGCCAGTGATGTGAACAACGGAGGAAAGCCGGGAGCGGTGATCTACCTTCCGCCCGGCGACTACCACCTCCGTACGCAGGTGCTGATCGATATCAGCTTCCTCAGGATCGAGGGTTCGGGGCACGGCTTTACTTCCTCGAGCATTCGGTTCAACGTCCCCGAAGACGAATGGGCTGATCTGCATGAGCTGTGGCCCGGAGGAAGTCGCGTTATTGTCGATCTTCCACTGGACGCGGACGCTGACAGCAAGGGCGCAGACGGGGAGGTCGCAGGCGAAGCCAAGGGAGCAGCCTTCTACATTGAGCGAAGCGGGAGCCCCCGCATCAGCTCGGTAGAGTTCTCCAACTTCTGCATCGACGGCTTGCACTTCACCCCTGATGGCTCGGACCTGCCGCCGGAGAACACGTATGTGAATGGCAAGACCGGTATCTACGTGGCGAGCGCCAATGATTCATTCCGCGTCACGGGGATGGGCTTCATCTACCTGGAGAACGCCCTCACGATCCACAACGCTGACGCGCTTTCCATTCACGATAACTTCATCGCTGAATGCGGGAGCTGCATTGAGTTGCGCGGTTGGGGACAGGCGTCAAAGATTACCGACAATTTGATCGGAGCGGGTTTCAAGGGCCACTCGATCTATGCCAAGAGCCATGGCGGGCTCTTGATAACCGCGAACAACATCTTCCCCAGGGGTGCCAGCAGCATCCATTTGGACGGCGTCACGCGTTCAAGCGTCACCAACAACCGGCTGCATTCGTTCTACCCCGGGATGGTGGTTCTCGCAGCGAACAGTTCCGAGAACCTCGTGGCGACGAACCACTTCCTGCGTGACCATGAGCCTTGGACACCCTTCCTGGGAGTCGATAACGGGCTGGACGATCTTTACGGGCTTCTCTGCGTGAGCGGGAGCAACAACTCTGTGGTGGGCAACCACTTCTCCGAGGTCATCGACGCAGAGAGCATCCGTCCCGCAGGTGCGACGCCGGTCATCATCCGGTTGCTGGAGGGGGCTGGAAACTTCGTCTCCAACAACCACGTGGTGGCGATGGACGTTCACGCCACGTCCAGTGATTCCTGCTTCTCCGCCCAGGTGGACGCCCTGTTGACCACGGGCGCTTCTGACGGGCTCGCCGTTACGGCCGTCCTGGTCGATTCCGGATCTGCCCGGAATACGATCCTTGATTCCGGAACCGACGACCAAGTTATTGCAGACAGGGCTGTCAACGCCTTGAGGGCCACACCAACTCTGGGTTTCCAGGCCGCACATGCTGATTCGATCGCAGGATCAGCACCAACATCATGAGGACGTGGGGGACCAATGACCAATAGATCAGTGGGTATCAAAGACGTGGCGGCAGAGGCCGGAGTTTCGGTCACCACCGTCTCCCATGTCCTGAACGATGTTGCCTACGCCCGCGTTGGCGCAAGAACGCGGGAGCGGGTCCAGGAGGCTGCGCATCGCCTGGGGTACGGCCCGAACCGGCTGGCCCAGGCCCTGCGGACACAACGTTCAGGGATGATCGGGTTCATCAGCGAGGAAATCGCCACCACGCCGCATGCAGGCAGGATCATCCTGGGCTCAGAGGAAACTGCGAAGCGCCGGGGCTACAACATCATGATCATCAACTCCACCAGCACCAGCTCCCAGGAGTCCAAGGAAAGCCAGGTGGCGGATCTGCTGGACCGGCAAGTGGATGGCATCCTGTACGCCACGATGTATCACCGGAAGCTGGCTGTCCCCAAGAACCTCGCTGGACTGCCTGCAGTCCTGGTGGACTCCGAAGACATCAGCCAAACTGTTTCCTCCGTCATCCCCGACGAAGTGGGCGGGGCAAGGTCCGCAGTGCAGACACTGATCGACGCCGGTCACACCCGGATCGGGATGCTCAACAACACCGACGACGTGCCCGCAACCCACTCCCGGTTGAGGGCTTTCAAGGAGACGTTGGCAGACGCCGGGCTGCCGTTCCACGAAGAACTGGTCCAGTCCGAGATCTCGGAGATGCCCGGTGGCTACCAGGCGGCGCTGCGCCTGCTGAAATCCGAGAACCGGCCAACGGCCGTGTTTTGCTACAACGACCGTATGGCCATGGGTGCGTACCGGGCCGCTGCGGAACTTGGCCTTCGGATTCCAGATGACATCTCCTTCGTCGGTTTCGACAACCAGGAACTCATTGCCGAAAACCTTTACCCAGCGCTGACGACAGTCGCCCTGCCGCACTACGAAATGGGTGCCTGGGCAACGGAAAACCTGATCGATGCCATCGAAGGGAAAACCGACCTGCAGCTGTTCGCTACCCACCCCACCGTTCTTCCATGCCCCATGGTTCTTCGCGATTCCGTCGCTTCCCTCCCGAAAGACCTCCGATGACTGAAACAACAACGCACCGTGCCGCCCCCGGCGAAGACGCCGCCTCAACGATGCGTCCGATACTTCACTACACGGCCAAGAACACCTGGCTGAACGATCCAAACGGACTGGTTTGGCACAACGGCGTCTACCATCTCTTCTACCAAAACAACCCCTTCGACAACGTCTGGGGCAACATGTCCTGGGGGCACGCCACCTCGACTGACCTCCTGCACTGGACTGAACACCCGGTTGCCATCGCCTGCGACGACGAAGAGGACGTCTTTTCCGGCAGCATCGTGGTGGACCACGGCAATACATCAGGATTCGGCACAGACGAAGAGCCGGCGTTGGTGGCCATCTACACGAGCGCCTTCAAGGAAGGCTCGGCGCATCAGGGGACACAGGCCCAGTCCCTCGCGTTCTCCACGGATGGCGGCATGTCGTGGAGCAAATATGCAGGCAACCCGGTGCTTGGCCGCGGCTCGGCCCATTTCCGGGATCCCAAGGTGTTCCGCTACGAGGGATCTGCCGGGTCCTGTTGGGTGATGGTGGCCGTGGAGGCCCAGCATCAGCAGGTTGTCATCTACCGCTCGGCGAACCTCAAGGACTGGGAATACTTGAGCACCTTCGGCCCCGCGAACTCGTCGGAAGGCGAATGGGAATGCCCGGACTTGTTCCCGCTCCCGGTCGACGGGAACCCGGAGAACGTCAAGTGGGTCCTGGTGGTCAACGTCAATCCAGGTGCCGTGGCCGGTGGCTCGGGAGGGCAGTACTTCGTGGGCCACTTCGATGGCGTGCAGTTCACTGCCGATCCTGATTCGCTCGTTTCACCCGGTGCCGACGGAACCATGGATCTCAGGCAATGCCTGTGGCTCGACTGGGGGCGTGACTACTACGCCGCGGTCTCCTTCAGCAACGTCCCGGAGAACCGCCGCATCATGATCGGCTGGATGAACAACTGGGACTATGCCAACTCCTTGCCCACGGCCCCGTGGCGCTCGGGGATGTCGCTTGCCCGCGAGGTTGAACTCGCAACAGTAGACGGTTTGCCGCGCTTGGTGCAGCGTCCGGTGCTGCCTCTGGACTCCGGGGAGCCCGCCAGCCTTATCCAGGATGCCGAACTTCACGACTCCGTGGCGCAACTGCCCGACGCCATGCCGGGATCAGCCCAACTGATCGAGGCTGAGATCCTGCCCGGCTCATGCCGGACCATTTCCTTCAGGCTGCTAGGTGCCCCGGACGGGAGGGCCGCAACGGTTCTCAGCTTTGACGCCGGGACGAGCCAGCTCACCCTGGACCGCCGCAACTCCGGAAACACCGGCTTCCACGAAAAGTTCGCGTCGGCGGAGTCGGCGCCCGTGAAGCTCGACGGCGGCGTGCTGAGGCTGCGTATTATCGTGGATCAATCAGTGGAGGTCTTCGCCCAAGACGGCAGAGTTGTCCTGAGCGATCTTGTTTTTCCCCTGCCCGGGAGCTTCGGCACCGAGCTGCGCGTGGACGGCGGCACCGCCGTTGTGCGGAAACTGGTGGTCAGCTCCTTGTCCTAACCCCGGGGCTTCACGACCAGGATCAAGAGTTCGTGGTCGTGGATCTCGTAGACGATACGGTAATCGCCCACCCTGATTCGCCATTGTCCATCGCCGCCAACGAGTTGGGTCGCTTTGGGCGGCCGTGGAGTGGCCGCCAGGATTTCCACGGTCTTCAACACCCTGACCTGGGCGGATTTGTCCAGTTTGCGGATCTGCTTGGCCGCCGTGGCCGTGTAGGTGATGTTGAAGTCTGCGCTCACGCCTCGATTCCAAGCTCACGCAACAACTCCGCGTGAGTGACGCGTGGTTCTGTTTCGGTCTTCGCTGTGTGTGTATCGGCCAGATCTTCAGCGTCTTCAAGCGCCGCCAGGGCTCGTTCGTAGAAGTCTGGGTCAACAACTACAGCCACTCGGCGGCCACGGCGGGTGATGTGGACGGGTTCCTGCCGCACGGCGTCAATGAGCTCTGACCAGTGCATTCTGGCTTCATTTGCAGTTTTTACGGTCATCCCTCAAACTTACGAAACTTACGATTCGTAAGCAATTGGTGGCTCTAGCGCTGGCCATCCGGTTCGAGGAGACTGTGGGTGTGGACGTTGAATTCCTCACGAACGGATCCTGACATGGCTGTCACCTCACCTTCCAACCTCACTGTCACCACCATTTCGCTGACGATGGCAGATATTGGCCCACTGAACCCCTTGCCGGTGGTGGCCGCGGAGCTCGATCAGCCTTATACGGTGGGGGAGGGCGTGCCGGAAGAGCTCCAAGCGGCCGCTCGCTATGGAGTAGTGCCCAACGTATTCCCGTACCTCATGCAGGATGGCTATAGCCGGGAGGCGGCGCCCAAGGAGCTGCCCGCCGTCGTGCTTGAGAACAGCAAACTCCGGGCGACGATCATACCGTCGCTGGGCGGCCGTATCTGGGAATTGTTCGACAAAGTGACGGGAAAGCAGCTCCTCCACACGCACGACGCGCCGCACCTGGCCAACATCGCGCTGCGCAAGGCGTGGTTCGCGGGCGGTTTGGAGTGGAACATTGGCACGCGCGGCCACTCACCCACCAGTTGCGATCCTCTGCACACCGCGATCGTCCACACTCTGGACGGTAAGCGCATCCTTCGCGTGTGGGAGTTCGAGCGGCTCCGGGAAGTGGTGTTCCAGGTGGACATATGGTTGCCTGCGGAATCGGACGTGCTGTTCGCGGCGGTGCGTATCCGCAACCCCAATGACCATGAGGTTCCCATGTACTGGTGGAGCAACGCGGCCATTCCGGAGACGGACCGCACCCGCGTGATCGCCCCGGCGGACGAAGCATTTGGCAGCGACTACGCCACGGACATCACCCGCGTCCGGCCCACGGACCATAACGGCTACGACGGCACCTGGTTGGTCAACAGCCCGCATGCTGCAGATTTCTTCTTTGATATTGATCCTTCCGAACGGCGCTGGGTTGTAGCTGCGGACCACGACGGCGATGGGCTGGCGATGCTGTCCACCAGCCGGCTGAGGGGCAAGAAGCTTTTCGTTTGGGGACAAGGCCAAGGCGGCAAGCGGTGGCAGCAGTGGTTGAGCCCGGGTGCCGGTCCTTATGCGGAAATTCAAGCCGGGTTGGCGAGAACCCAGTTTGAGCATTTGGCCATGCCGGCGGGTGCGGAATGGTCCTGGGTGGAGGCGTACGGGAACGGGCATCTGAATCCGGACACCGCCCATGGATCGGGCTGGGATGCGGCCGTGGCCCATGCCGGCCAGCGGCTTGAGGAGCTCCTAGCACACGAGGACCTAGAGGCAATGCTGCCCGCCGCGACCACCGATGCTGACGTCCCGCCGTCCACCATGCTGCTCCACGGCAGTGGCTGGGGAGTGGTGGAACGGGCGCGGCGGCGTCGGACGGGCAAGGGCTGGATTGACGAGAGCGGCACCCCGTTCGTCGATGAAAGCATCACCGCCGAGCAGGAACCATGGCTGGACCTTCTGAAGGGAAAAACGTTCGACGGCGCGCCCAGCTTTGTTGCCGGAGCTGACTGGGAGGAGCTGCTGGAGGGACAGGAAAGTCCTGAGGCGCGGTTCCATGTGGCCACGATGAGGCATGCCAGGCAGGACCTGGAAGGAGCCAAGGAGGCGTATCGCGAGGTGCTCGCTGCCCGGGGCGTTCGGCCAGGGACTCTGGCGCTCGCACATCGTGGATTGGGCCTGGCGTTACTGGCCGAGGGGGCGGATCGCGAGGGCCTGGGCGAACTCAGGAGCGGCGTTCAAGCCGACTCCGCCAACACAGCGTTGCTCACCGAGGCAGTGACACTCAGCATCCGCCATGATGATCCGGCCCAGGCGCTGGAACTGCTGGAGTCCGCACCCAGGGAGGGCGCCGCCGTCGGGCGTTTGAGGTTCCTCAGGGCCCTGGCACTGGCCCGGGTGGGCAAGGCGGGCGAGGCCGCAACCATCCTGCGCGAAGGGGTGGAGATACCGGACCTCCGCGAGGGAGAGGATGCCATCGCGGCGCTCTGGGAAGAAGTCTGTCCGGGCGAAGCTGTGCCGTTCAACTACCAATTTGGAATGCACTAGGGGGCTGGGCCGGCAACGCATAGCAGGTTTTCGGCCCGTCACGCTTCGGGCAGCAGGACCAGTTCCAAGAAGCCGCGCAGGGCTTTTGCTACGTCTATCTTGTCCGGGGCCAACAGCCACTGGGTTTGAAGTCCGTCCCACAGGGCCACCAGGGACGTGGCTGCCCACGCTGGATCCACGCCGGGCCGGAGTTTGCCCTCCTGGGCCAAGGCCGAGAAAGAGCGCCTGTAGCTTGCCCGTATGCGTTCGAAGCGTTCGGTGAAGTAATCACGGCCGGGATGGGCATTCGTGATCGATTCCGCGCACAGCACTGTGTAGAGCTCGATGACGCCGGGAATCTTCTCGTTATGGAGCGCCGTGCGAATCACGGCATCCTGAAGCGACTCTTCCTCAGCCGAGGGATTCTCGCTTCCGGTCAGTTCGTCGCGCCACTCCAGGACGCCCATCAGAAGATCGCTTTTTGACGGGAAATAATGCAGGAGGCTGGTCTGGCTCATGCCCGCTTGGTTGGCAACGTCCTGTAGCGAGCCGCCCAAATACCCCTTCGCGGCAAACACGGCGTGGGCGGAGTCGAGGATGAGTCGTCGCTTTTCCTTCGCCTTGGCATAGGGTCCCCGCTTGGCGCTCGCCGTGTCCTTTGTGGTCATGGCAAGCCAGTGTACAGCGGGCGGGGATTGGAATACTGAAATTAGAGTAACTACTCGAAATTTGTGTTAGCGTGGTCACACCCAACCCTGCAGTGGACGCTTGAAGGAGCCACGTGGAATCGACATCTTCGGCCTTGTTTGCCGGCACTTCCTACATCACCCATCCCGGCCCCGGCTCCGGCAATCGCCTGCCGGCCCGCTCCTGGCTACGGAGCGACGCGCCCACGATCCCGCTCAACGGCTTGTGGAGATTCCGGTTGCTGCCCGGTGCGCCCGGAACGCCCGGCGGCAGGGGAGTCCTGCCCGCCGGCGAGCAGGTAGAAGGAGTCGCTGATGAAGGTCTGGACGATTCCGGTTGGGATGAAATCCCGGTTCCTTCCCACTGGGTCCTGGAAGGTGAGGGCCGCTATGGCCGCCCCATCTACACCAACGTCCAGTTCCCTTTTCCCACCGAGCCACCCCACGTGCCGGACGAGAATCCAACGGGCGACTACCGTCGGAACTTCACCATTCCTGCTGACTGGGCAAGTGCGGAGAGGATCGTCTTGCGCTTTGACGGGGTGGAATCCCGCTACAAAGTGTGGGTCAACGGCACAGTAATCGGCGTCGGCACGGGAAGCCGGCTTGCCCAGGAATTCGACGTCACCGAGGCAATCCGGCCCGGGGAAAACGTCCTCGCCGTCCGCGTCCATCAGTGGTCTGCTTCGAGCTACGTCGAGGACCAGGACCAATGGTGGATGCCGGGCATCTTCCGCGACGTCACGCTTCAGGCCCGTCCTCAAGCGGGAATCGACGACGTCTGGTTGCGGACCCCATTTGAAGGCACCAGCGACTCCGGTTCAGGCATCATCGACGCCGAAATTACCGCTGCTCCTGCTGCCTATCCTGTGCGCCTCCGCGTTCCCGAGCTCGATGTTGATGTCACGTGGGAAACTCCGGCGGACGTCGCCCCGGTGGCGATTGCCGCCGTCGAACCCTGGTCCGCGGAAGTCCCGCGGCTGTATGCGGCGACGATCTCCAGCCAGGGCGAAACGGTCTCCTTGAAGATTGGCTTCCGTACTGTAGAGATCAAGGGGGACCAATTCCTGGTGAACGGGCGGCGGGTGGTGTTCCACGGCGTCAACCGGCATGAGACGCACCCGGACCGTGGCCGCGTCTTTGACGAAGATTTTGCCCGCGCAGATCTGGCCATGATGAAGCAGTTCAACGTCAATGCCATCCGCACCAGCCACTACCCTCCGCATCAGCGGCTGCTGGATCTCGCTGATGAAATGGGATTTTGGGTGATCCTGGAATGCGATCTTGAAACACATGGCTTTGAGCGTCATGGCTGGGCCGGAAATCCCAGTGACGATCCCGCCTGGCGTGAGGCGTTGGTGGACAGGATGGAGCGCACCGTTGAGCGGGACAAGAACCACCCCTCAATCGTCATGTGGTCCTTGGGTAACGAGGCAGGAACAGGCGCCAACCTCGCGGCTATGTCCGCCTGGACCCACGCGCGAGACTCCAGCCGTCCAGTGCACTACGAGGGCGACTACGCTGGCGCATACACGGACGTCTACTCGCGCATGTACTCCTCCATCCCCGAAACCGAAGCCATTGGCCGCGACGATTCCGGATCCCTCCTGCTTGGCTGCTCCGCCGCGGAATCGGCGCGCCAACGCAGCAAACCGTTCATCCTGTGCGAGTACGTGCATGCAATGGGCAACGGTCCCGGTGCGATCGACCAATACGAGGACCTGGTGGACCGCTACCCGCGGCTGCATGGAGGCTTCGTGTGGGAATGGCGTGACCACGGGATCCGCACCACCACCGCTGATGGCACAGAGTTCTTCGCCTACGGGGGCGACTTCGGCGAGGTTGTCCACGACGGCAATTTCGTCATGGACGGCATGGTCCTTTCGGACTCGACGCCCAGCCCGGGACTGTTCGAGTTCAAACAGATCGTGGCGCCCCTCCGCTTGGGCTTCGAAACAGCCGTCACCGACGGCGTGACGCGCCCCATGCTCACAGTCGCCAACCTGCGGCACTCGGCGGACGCGTCCGACGTCGTCCTTCGCTGGCGCACCGAAACTGACGGCGAGGCGACCGCGTCCGGAACGTTCGACGTCGTGACCTCCGCTGGCGATCAACTCGCCGCGGGTGACTCCACAGTCATGGAGCTCCCGGAGTTGGCGCTGAAGGCTCTAAGCAGGGTGGAGGCCGGCGAACAGTGGCTCACCGTTGAGGTTGCCCTGCGCAAGGACACCGCGTGGGCTCCCGCCGGCCATGTCATCTCCACTGCACAGTTGGATTGCACTGCGCAGTTGGATGTCAGCGCATCTGCTGCCAGGCGTCCAGCTAAAGCTCCGCGACCACTGTCGTCGGCTGGGCGCGGGGAGACCGGGACAGGTGGCACCTTATCCCTGGGTCCTGCCTCCCTGGGACCTGCCCAGTTCGAGGATGGGCGGCTCGTTGCCCTGGCTGGACTGCCGGTATCCGGCCCGCGCCTGGAGTTGTGGCGAGCACCAACGGACAATGATCGAGGTTCGAATTTCGGCAGCTACGACCTCGGCGACCCCTGGCTCAACAATGGCAACGGCGTCCCGGCTCCGTCCAATCAGAGTGTGTGGCTCAAGGCGGGTCTTGATAGGTTGACGGCCCGCGTCGAGAAAGTGGTGCAGGCCGACGACGGCGTGTTCGTCACCACCCGCTATGCCGCCGCGGACACCGCACATTCTGTTTCCGTGGACGAGCAGTGGCAGGTATCCGGGGGAGAGCTGTGGTTGCGCCTGGATATTGCACCCAGCGCGGGTTGGGACATCGTGTGGCCTCGTCTGGGAGTGCGGTTTGACCTGCCCGGATCAGTGGACGGAGCCTCCTGGTTCGGGACAGGACCCCGGGAATCGTATCCGGACAGCATGCGTGCCGCCCTGGTGGGCCGCTACTCGGCGGCAATCGACGAGCTCAGCGTGAACTACGCCCGGCCGCAGGAGACAGGGCACAGGAGTGCTGTCCGATCCTTGGAACTGCGTAACAGTACGGATCCCTGGGTGACGTTCCACGCACTTCCCGATTCCAGGGATCGACTCCCTGGCTTCACCTTGTCCCGGCATACGGCCCAGCAGGTCACGGGCGCAGCCCATCCGCACGAATTGCCGCAGAGCCGGAACAGCTTCCTCTACCTTGACGCCGCACAGCACGGGCTTGGCTCCAGGGCCTGCGGACCCGACGTCTGGCCGGATTTCGCCCTCAAACCCGAAGCCCGCACCATGGTGTTCAGGATCGCGGCCGCCAGCTAGTAAGAACGCTGCCAGCTAGTAAGAACGCTGGCGGCTAGCAGGAATCCAGTCCGGCCTTCCGTCTGCTTGCCCGCAAGCAGACGGAAGGCCGGACACTTCTCGTGGACACGCTCAGGGCGTCGGAGTGGGCATGGCCGTGAGGGTTGCAGTCGGCGTGGGCGTCGGCGTGGGCGTCGGCGTGGCCGTTATCGTTGCGGTCGACGTGGGTTCGGTAGTTGGGGTCGCCGTGATGGTTGCGGTGGGAACGGCCGTAGCTGTTGGAGCGGGCGACGGCTTGGGGTCGGATGTGGGCGTTGGGGTTGCCGTGGGCGTCGCGGTAGGTTCACTGGTTGGAGTTGCCGTCGGCGCGGCCGTTGGGGTTGGCGTGGCCGTAGCGGATGGTGTTGGCGTGGGTTCGGCGGTGGGCGTGGGGCTGGCCGTTGGGGTCGGCGTCGGCGTAGCACTCGCCGTTGGTGTGGGCTCCGCCGTTGCAGTCGGCGTGGGCGTAGCCGTTGGGGTCGTTGCAAGTTCGGGAGTCGACGGTGCAGCCGGCGTGGGGGCCGACGTCGCCTGCTCGCCAAGCGCGCCGCCGAGCGACCACACCGGAACCTCGCCAACCGGCGTCGTTCCTGTTGCTGGTGAGTAGCTCGTGAGCCTGAGCAGATCCACAGACGACTCTTTATCCAGCGGAATCAGGCTCCACGACGATGGATCCACCAGTATGCCGTTCACAATTGTTTCAAAGTGAAGGTGGCATCCCGTCGACGAACCAGTGGAGCCGACCAACCCGATGACGTCCCCGGCTTGGACTACCTGCCCTTTGCGCACGGCGCTCGCCTGCAGGTGGTTGTACGTGGTGATCAGCCCGTTGCCGTGATCGATTTCTATCCGGTTGCCTCCGCCCCAGGCATGCCAGCCCACCTCGCGCACGTAGCCGTCGTCGGCAGAATGAACTGGGGTTCCACAGGGCGCCGCGAAGTCCTGCCCGGTATGAAATTCACCAGGGGCACCGGTGATGGGACTGGTGCGCAGCCCGAAGGGTGAGCTGGGGCGCAGATTCACCAGTGGGGACATTAAAGTGCCTGGTCCTGGCCGGACATGACCTGACGCAGCGTTACCGACTGATGTTTGCCACCAACCGCTGCCGCTGGAACAAGGGAGTGTCAGCGGACCTTGGGAGTTCAGGAAACCCACGATCTTCTGGGCCAGCTCCCGGTACTTGGTGTAGTGGTCTGGATCCTGGTTGTGCTGTACCTGGTGGATGGCCAGGGTGGAAGGCAGAAGCTGCCAGTCCTTGATGCCCTTCAGAGCTAGGAAGAAACTGGTTGCGCTGATGAATGGATCCATGCGATCGGCATAAGAGCCCCATGCCCCGTTGGCGCGCTGCTGGAACAGCCCACGGGAGTCGGGGCCGGCGCTATCGCCGAAGTCCTTGTTTTCCAGGGAAGATTCGCCAAGCGCGGCTTGTACCCCAAGGATTTGGGCATCGGAGGGAAGGTCCAGTTTTTCCGCCGCCACCATGATGGCCGAAGCATTGCGGAGTTGGAGGTCCGAAGGAGCGCCGATTGTGGACGCCACTCCAAATCCTGAGGCTGTTTGTTGACAGAGCGTCGACGCCAAAGGGTTTGTAGGCGCAGGCTCAGACGTCCCCGAAGTGTTGGTGGCCTGAACCGGAGTGTCATTCGTGGACCGGTTGGCTACGGAAGGCGCGTCCGTCGATGAGTTTGCCCGGATCTGTTGGATGGCCGAGGGCGCCGTGGTGGCTGCTCCAGATTGGAAGCAGCCGAGCAGCACCGCTGCCGCAATAAGCGCTAACGGAAACCGGGCGCGAACACGCAGCCGCGTTGGGCCTTTGTCAGGAGGTTTGCTGTTCACAAATCCCGCTCCTGACATGAGCCCCCGCCCGGCGAAAAGCGTTGGAGGTCCACACCATTGTCTGGATCCGATCACTGCATGTTACGGGTACTGCATGTCTATGGGAATGACAGGCCCACGTCAAGACTTTGCGCCTTCGCAGTGCTCCAAATCCAGATGCTTGGCTAAGTCAAACAAGGTAAGTTGGCATGGTGACCCCCTCCGTGAAGCCTGCCATTGACCGCGCCCCCGGAATCTCCAAGGAGATCGAGGATGCGGCCTGGTATGTGCTGGGCCCGGCACTTCAAGGGAGACCTTCAGCGCTGGACGGACGCACGCTGACGTGGACGGCAGACGCCGCCGGGGAGCTGCTTGAACGCCTTGAGCGTGGGGTGGAAGATTCCAAAGCACCCATGATGACCAATCTCCGGCAAAACCTCGAAGGCGCGTCCCGCGAGGCCAAGCTGCTGGCAGTGGAGTTGCTGTTCCTGCAGTCCTTGCCGCTGGCCCACGAGGTCAAGTCCCTCAGGGTGAAGCGTGCCCGCGTGGCCGAGGCTGCCTCCTGGGTGGAACCGGCCATCGAGTTGCCGGAACAGCTCTACGAGGGCATGACGGACCACGGCGTGATTCGGGACCGTACCGCGGAGTTCAACTGGACCATTTGGGACCACCTGAAATGGCTGTGCCGCTTTGTTGCACACATAGACAGCCAGAGCACGGAAACCATCAACCAGGCCCTTGCCGATCCTTTGAAGTTCCATGAACTTGCGGTCGGAACACCAGAGGACCAGCCGGCCCTGCGCCGCAGCATTGAGTATTTGGTGTGGCCCAGCTACTTCGAGCCCGTGGTGGCTGACGTGGAGCGCCGGGAGATTCGTGACGCTTTCGCCTCACTCGTTGGTGGCGCCGGGGGCGATACCGAAGAGGACGTGACTGCGGACATCCATCGGATCCGGCTGCACCTGGACGAACAAGCCGGCCAGCGCATCGATTGGTACGCACGCCAGCTGGTCAGCCAATGGCGCAAGGTGGGAGACCCCGGCCGCAGATCCTGGTTGCTGCGTACGCATCACGACAACGCTGATTTGCTGGCCGCGTGGGTTGCTGAAGAGAAAGCCACGCTGGATGTTGAGCACCTCCGCTCGCTCACTGCCGGAGTCACTGCGGGCGTGGTCCAGCATGCCGTGGATGAGGATTACAAGCACCTGGGCTACGTAGAGCGCGAGGACACTAAAACCGCGGTCTTCGCATTCCTCACGGTAATGAAACCCGGCGACCTTACGCTCTATCAGCACGCCGGACGCGTTCGGGTCGGCGTGGTCCTCGGTGAGCCCGAACACCATGAGGACAACCGGCGTATTCGCCGCAAGGTTCGCTGGTTCGATGACAGTTACGCCATCACCGAACTTCCGCGCCATGCGCAGCGGCAATTGTCCACGCCCGGCATCATCGTGGATGTCACCAGGGTCATTCAGGCGCTGCAGGAACTCCTGCCGGTGGAAGCCGAAACCGACGGCGAGGACGAAGCGCCGCCCACCGCCGTCGTCGAGGTTGTCCAGCAAGGTTTCCGGCCGCTGACGGAAGAGTTCGCAGCGTCCCTCCACATGGACCTCGAGCCGCTGAAGGAGATCGCCGAACTGCTCGAAGAGAACCGCCAACTGGTTCTTTATGGTCCGCCAGGGACCGGCAAAACGTACCTGGCCAAGCACCTCGCTGCGGAGCTCGCAGGCGACAGCACCGATGAACGAGTGAAGCTGGTGCAGTTCCACCCGTCGTACGCGTACGAGGATTTCTTTGAGGGTTACAGGCCGGACAAGACCGACGACGGCCAGGTCTCCTTCAAGCTCGTGGCCGGGCCGTTGCGCCGGCTCGCAGAGGAAGCCGCCAAGCCGGAGAACGCGCACAAGCCGTACTTCCTGATCATCGATGAGATGAACCGTGCCAACCTGGCCAAGGTCTTCGGCGAGCTGTACTTCCTGCTCGAGTACCGTGACGACCGCATTTACCTGCAGTACAGCCCCAACGAGCCCTTCAGCCTGCCGGACAACCTGTACATCATCGGCACCATGAACACCGCTGACCGCTCCATCGCCATGATGGATGCGGCCATCCGTCGTCGTTTCGCCTTCATCGAACTCCATCCGAAGGTGGAACCGGTCAGGGGTTCGTTGCGGCGCTTCCTTCAAGCGCGTGGTTTGGACACCCTCAACGCGGATCTCTTGGACGCCCTCAACGACGCCATCGACGACTGGGACCGCGACCTGATGATCGGGCCGTCCTACTTCATGAAGAACGCCGCCCAAAACTCCACAGGTCTGCGCCGCATCTGGAAGTACGAGCTGATGCCGTTGCTGGAGGAGCACTACCACGGGCAACTGAACCGCGCGCAGCTTGAGGAACGCTTCGGCCTGGATCAGTTGCTGGGACGACTTGCTGCCCGGTAAGGCCGTCCCGCCACGCCCACGCCGTCCACCCGCAAGCGCCGGCAAGACGCCGGCGGCTGCCGGGACCCGGCACATCGTCATGGACGAGCTCTCACGCGGAGTGGTTGACAAGCTTGACCCCCCAACGGCTGCGTTCATCAATGCCAGTGGGCTGGCCAAGGCCTCACCGATTGGCATGGGCCTCTACAGGATCGAACCCGTGGGCAAGGTCGGATCGGTAAGGACTTCCACTGTCCAGTTGGAGGTCCGCCCCAAGGACCGGCTTGGCCTGAGTCGCTTGCTTTTCCTCCTCAGCTACGCCGGTGATCAAGGGTTCCGCGACCACTCCGTGGAAGCCATTGAGCATCCAGATCTCTGGAGCGCCCTGGCCGAGTCGCTGGCCCAGCTGGCCGACCGTGCCCTGAGCCGCGGCGTCCTTCAGGGCTACCTCACCATCGATGAATCGCTGCGGACCGTCAAAGGCCGCATCCGCATCTCGGACCAGATCTCCCGCAGGCCCGGCATGATGGTGCCCTTGGAAGTGTCCTACGACGAATTCACTGAGGACATCCCTGAAAACCGCATCCTCCGCGCGGCCTTGGAACGAATGGGAAAGGTGCCAGGCGTCCGGGCCGACGTCCTGAGCCGCTTGCGCCAGCTCAAGGGAAAGCTCGACGCCGTCACGCGCCTTCAGTCCGGAGCTCCACTGCCGCCGTGGCGGGCCAACCGCATGAATCTCAGGTACCACGCCGTTCTGCGGCTCTCGGAGGTCATCCTGCGCAATGCCTCGGCCGAGGCCGGGGAAGGGAAGCAGCAGACGGCTTCCTTTGTGGTGGATATGGCACAGGTTTTCGAGGAGTTCGTGGGCACGGCTTTGCGCCATGCGATGACTGCGTACCCGGGGGAGATGCGCCTCCAGTACGGAGCTCTGCTCAATGAGGCAGTCCGGGACACTGATCGCCTGACAGTTCGCCCCGACGCCGTGCATTTCCTTGGCGGCAGGCCGGTGGTGGTTTACGACTCCAAATACACGGCGGCAGGGGATGCCGGCGCTTCGCTGAACGCGGACCATTACCAATTGCTGGCGTACTGCACCGCACTCCGCGTTCCGACGGCATGGCTTGTTTACGCTGGGCCGGGGGAGATGAAGCTGCGCAGGATACTCAACACGGACATTGACATCGTGGAGTATCCCCTGGACCTGTCACTGCCGCCGTCGGAGATCCTGGCCGCCGTGGCGGACCTTGCGGAACAATCCTGGGGCGAGGTTGTGCGTCAGGCTGTGGCGGGACGAACGGCGTCGGACTAGCCTGATAACTAAATCTTCACGGATGGAGGCATCATGGCTCGCAGGAAATCGTGGCGCGATATGAGCAAGGGCCAGCGGATCATGCTCATCGTCAGCGGAGCCATAAATATGGCCCTGCTGGGTGCAGCGCAACGCAGTATCGGCAAGACCCCCGATTCCAGAATCAGGGGAAAGAAGGCGGTGTGGCGTGCTGTTTCGTTCATCAACTTCTTCGGACCGGTGAGCTACTTCCTCTTCGGCCGCCGTCGTGATGCCGCCGTAGCGGGGAGCGCGGGCGCAGCGCGTTAACGCTTAGGCGGGCATCTTCACGAGGAAGGTTGTGCCCCGGCCGGGTTCGCTTTCCAGCGTTATGGTCCCGCCATGCGCTTCGACGATCGCTTTGCTGATGGGCAGTCCAAGCCCGACGCCGGGAATGGTGCTGTTCCGTACGCCGCCGGCACGGAAGAACTTGGTAAAGGCCTCGGACTGCTCTTCTTCGGTCATGCCCATGCCGGTATCGGAGACGCGGCAGAACACGAAGTCCTGCTCCTCCCACGCGGCTACTTCTACATCTGCGCCTTTGGGGGAGTACTTGATGGCGTTTGATACCAGGTTGTCCAGGACCTGGGCTATGCGTGAGGAGTCCACATGGGCTTCCAAAGAGTCAGGGACATCCATGGACAACCGGATGCCCGCCTTGGCAGCGCGGGGACCGGCAGAACTCACACTTCCCCGCACCAGTTCAGCCACGTCCACTGTGTGCGGCTGAATGATCATGTGGCCCGACCGCACTGCCAACAAATCGGACACCAGGGTAAGCAACCTTTCGGCGTTCCGCCGGACGATATCCAGCTGCCTGCGCGAGGAAGGATCGAGGGACCGGGGATCATCCAGCAGAAGCTCCACATAACCAAGGATGGACGTCAGCGGCGTTCGGAATTCGTGGGAGACGTTGGCCACGAAGTCGTCCTTGGCGGCCAGGGCATTGACCAGGTCCGTGACGTCGCTGAAGACGACGACCGAGCCGGCGAAGTTCCCGGCGTCGTCAACCATGGGGCGGGCACTTGTGGTGAACGCACGCTGCTCTGCTCCGGAACCAAGCCACACGAGCTGGTCTGTGAACCTTTCGCCCAGAACCGCGCGCCGGACTGGACGGCGGTCGACGGGCAACGGCGTGGTCCTGTCCTGGTCGAAGACGAGCAGCTGGGATTCGTTCGGATCGTCGTTGCCTGCAGGAGTTGCCAGGGAGTGCGTGTGTCTTTGGCGGCGGTTCATGAGGATGTCATGACCGTCGCCATCCACGGCCACCACACCCAGCGGCAGGGCTTCCATGACGGTGTTGAGCAGCCGTTCCTGTTTGGTTCGGATGTCCAGGGCTGTCTTTAGTTCCTCGTCCTTTTGCTCCAAGGCCCGCTGCTGGCGGACCATGCTTAGCGTCAGCACGCTCACGGACACGCCGATGCCAAGCATCAGGATGGGGAAGAGCAGGGGCTTGGTGAGGTCCCGCTCCGTTAGTGATCCATTGACGAACAAGGGGGCCCACACGATGCAAAGCGGACCCACGAATGACATGGCAATGGCCAGTCTTGGGTACAGGCCGGATGCACAGAGCCAAATGACTGGCAGGACCACCAGGACGCTGAGTCCCGTGAGCGATTCCTGTCCTCCTTCCCTGCCGAAGGAAATTGAGACCATGTCCAGGATCGGTATCGCCAGGAAGCTGGGGAACGGGAGCCGGTGCCAGGGCACAATGACGCACACCGCCAACAGGAAGGCCTGGCTCAGCAGGAAGAGGAGAAACAGGGGATTCTCGAGGGTGGCCGGAAAAAAGAGCCACACCAGAATCGCCGAAATGCAGACACAGACAGACAGCGGCAATTGGCTGAGAACCACCCTCATTCGCAGGGTGTGTTCGTGGAAAGAGCGCCGAAAAACCAGGAGTTTTTTCTTCTCCCCAAGATCCCAGGTGGTTGGGCGGGTCACGGCGCAACCACCGGGAATGCAGAAGAAAGTCGGTTCATGAGATCAGCCTAACCATAATGGTTATACTTCGAAGGGTTATCGAAGGGGCTGAGGGGCAGCGATGAGTGAAGTACGTGTGGGGCTGGTCATTGAAGATGACCAGGATATTCGCGAATTGGTGCGTGTGGTCCTTTCGCAAGCGGGGTTTGACGTCCATGTTGCATCCACTGGATCCGCGGGCGTCACGTCAGCCCGTGAACTGAATCCTGACGTCATAACGCTGGATCTGGGCCTTCCCGACATCGATGGCTTCGAGGTGGCACGGCAGATCAGGAAATCCTCGGACGCCTACATCATCATGCTCACCGCCCGGGCGGAGGAACTGGACACCCTCATGGGCCTTGAGGCCGGCGGTGATGATTACCTGACCAAGCCGTTCCGTCCGCGCGAACTTCGCGCCCGCGTCGAGGCCATGATGCGAAGGCCCCGCGCGTCGTCGGAGTCCAAGGCAGCCGTGGAAGAAACTGACCCGGAAATGAGCCACAACGGCCTTGCCGTTTCGGCAGGTTCCCGGACGGCAGTCCTGAACGGCAAGGAACTGAGGCTGACACGCACCGAATTCGACCTCCTGCTTGCCCTCCTTGAGACCGGCAGGATCGTGCGGACCAAGGCAGATCTGGCGCGGCGACTCCGCAACGAACCCTACGACGTCGGCAGTTACGTCAGCGACGCCGACGAACGTGCCGTTGAGGTACATATGGGCAACCTGCGCAAGAAACTTGGCGACAGCATCCAGAACCCGCGCTGGCTCGAGACCGTGCGCGGCGTTGGGTACCGGCTGGCGCCGCTGGCTCAGGGCAGCTGAGCTGCGCCACTGGGGACGGCTGGGGTGCCAGCCGCCTGGGCGCGATTCTGCGATGCTGTTCGGTTCGTGGTGGTACCTACGGCAATGGGTTTAGCCTTCGCACTCGATGCAGTATGAGTGGCCGTTGGCTTCGCGTGCCAATTGGGACCGGTGCCGGACCAAGAAGCAGGAGTAACAGGTGAATTCGTCCTCGGCCTGGGGAATGACCTGAACGATGAGTTCCTCGGAGACAATTTCACCGCCGGGCGTCAAGCCCTCATCGAACGCATCGGCCTCGTCCAATTCCGTGACGACGCTGCGGGCATCGGGTGCGTTGGCAGACTTCAGTGCCTCCAGCGAGCGGTCCTGGGATTCCTTAACGTCGGAGCGGACTTCGTCGTAATCAGTTGCCACTTAGGTGATTCTCTTTTCTGGTGTTCGATTCTGACGACACTGCAACGCGCACCGTGGCGACATTGTTCCCGGGGATAAAAATTCGCCGCGTCTTGGCCGGATTCTCCCGCGCGGACCCCATTGTCCAACAAGCCGTTGCACAATTGCCGTGGGGGCATGTCGTCGTTCTTTTGGACAAGACAGACACTCGACGACATGACGAATGTGCGCCGGAGCCCTGATTTGCAACATCGTTTGTTCGATCTTCCGGCAGACCGCCGGACGTGGTGGCTCAGAACCGCCCGAGTCCAGCCGGGTGCTCGAAACCTATACGGGCGAGTGCGCAGCCACGGATGCGCGTTCTACGGTGGGGCACGCAATCTTCACTGCGGAGTCGATGGGTGCTTCGTCCAAGCCCAGCAGCATGCGTACTCCTGCCGCCCCGAGTTCGTAGTGCGGCAGTGACACTGTGGACAGCGGCGGCCGAAGGTGGGCTGCGATGACTTCCTGGTTGTCGAATCCGACCACGGCAATGTCGTCAGGGATGGACAGCCCGTGTTCCCGCAGTCCGTCGTAGAGTCCCATGGCCATGCGGTCGTTGTAGCAGTACACGGCGGTGACCTTGCGTTTGAGCAGCTCTTCGGTGGCGCCGTATCCGCCTTCCTGGTCGGGGTAGGCTTCCATGACCAGGTCAGGGTCAAACCCAATGCTCGCGGCAGCCAACGCGTCTTTGTAGCCCTGGAGCCGTCCGTCTTTTGCCGGTGCGGGGATGGTGGCATTGATGAAGGCGATGCGTCGGTGGCCGGCGTTGAGCAGTATCTCCGTGGCGGAGTGCCCGCCCTGTGCTTCGTCGGGGACGACAGCGCGGGCTGCCCCGGGCTCTGTAGCGAAGCAGTTGACGAGGACGAAGTCCGCCTCACGCAGGGTTTCCGGGATGTCGGTCGGCCGGTGGAACCACGTCGAGTACAGGATGCCGCGTACCTTGTATTCCAGCATCATGGCGATCGCGTCCTTTTCCAGGTCGCGGTTGCCCTCGGTGTTGGCGATCAGCAGGGCGTACCCGTGTTTCCATGCTTCGTCCTGCGCGCCGTGGATAATCTGGCCGGCGAAGGGGGTTGTGGCGACGCCGTCTGCCACCAGCCCGATGAACCGTGAGGTGCCGCTGACCAGGGTCTTGGCCATTGCATTGGGGCGGTATCCAAGCTGCCGGATTGCGTCCTGGACGCGTTGACGCGTCTTATCTGCAATGCGGGCATTCTTCTTCTGGTTGATGACCAGGGAGACCGTGGCAGTGGACACGCCGGCCGCTTCAGCAACTTCGCGGAGGGTAACCGGATGCGCGCGGCCTATTTTGACAGGAACGTCGGGGGTGGCCGCGTTGCCCGAATTTTTCTTCTGCGAAATCATTTGCCCTCCATCGGGAGTATATCCGGCTGGTATGGGCATCACCCCTTCGTCGCCCCGCTCTCGAGGCCTTGGATCATCGCCTTGTTCAGCACGAGAAACACCAGCAGCAGGGGCGTGATCGTGACGCAGACCGCGGCAAAGGTGGCCGTCCAGTCGGTTTTTCCCATGGCTCCGATGTAGTTTTGCAGGCCCAGTGGGATCGTCTTGAGTCCCTCAGAGAGGACGAACGTGTTGGCGAAGATGAAATCGTTCCAGATGAAGATGCTGTTGACCAGAACGACTGTGACCACAGTATTCACGGAGAGGGGGAGGGTGATAAGCCCAAAGATCCGGTATGGGCCCGCGCCGTCCAGCGAGGCGGCTTCGTATGTCTCGCGAGGGATGTATTCAAAGAAGGAGGAGAAAAGGTAGATCGACATCGGAAGAGCGAATCCCGCCAGGGGAATGATCATCGACGGGTAGGTGTCGAGTAGGTTAACGGTCGAGTAGTCGATGAAAAGCGGTACCAGCGCGATCTGCACGGGCACGATGATGCCAATCAAAAACAAGCTGCGGACGAACTTGCTGAACCGAAAGCCGAGGACCTGCAGGGCATAGGCCGCCATCATGCCCAGAAGCACGATCAGCAGGTTGGCGCCCATCGTGACAATGAAACTGTTGACGATGTTCATCCCGAGATTGCCGGTCTCGAACGCGCGGGCGTAGTTATCGAATGTGATCGCCTTGGGCAGGGCAAACGGGTCGCCCGTAGCGAAGTCATTTTCGGTGCGCAGACTGGTGATGAAAAGCCATGCGAGCGGGTAGACCTGCACGATGACGATGAGCGCGATGAGGACCTTTGACAGGGTGCCGTGCAGGCTTCGTTTGCGCCTGCGCCACGTGGGCAGTGGTGGCCTGCTTTCTGATGTTGCAGGGGGCCTAGTGATCCGAGCTGCTTGCGCGGTCATGCGTCCGCCTTTCGTTTGAGCATGAGAAGGATGAGTCCGACGGCGACCAGGCACTCGACGACGATAAATACCGAGATGGTGCTGGCGTAGCCGAAGTCAGTGCTGGTGAAAGCTGTCTTGTACATGTAGGTGGTCAGCAGTTCCGAGGACTGTCCGGGGCCGCCGTTGGTCATCAGATAGGGGATGTCGAATCCGCGCAGGCCGTAAGTGGTCGCCATGATCGTGGTGGTGATCCACACGGGCCGGATGTGCGGGAAGCGGATCTTGGTGAACAGTTGCCACCGTGACGCACCGTCGAGGCGGGCGGCTTCCTCAAGTTCCTGCGGAACGGATAGCAAGGCCGCGTAAATGATGAGCATGTACAGCCCCGTGAAGCGCCAGCCTTCCGGTACCGATACTGCCGTGAGGACGGTGTTCACGTCTGAGAGCCATGCGTGTTCAAGGGTGCCGAGGCCGATCCACTGCAGCACCTGGTTGAGCAGACCCACCGGGTCGATCGAGTAGATCCGCACGAAGAGGAATGCGATAGCCACGGTGGAGATCACGGCCGGCAGCAGGTAAAGAGTCTTAATTAGTTCGCGGCCGCGGCGTAGAGAGGTGAGTAGGGTGGCGACAAGCAGCGCACCGCCGAGCTGCAGGACCAGACAGATGAACAGGTAGCCGAGTGCATTGAAGAAGGAACGCCAGAAGACGTCGTCGCCGGTGAACATCCGTAGGTAGTTGGCGAGGCCGACGAACTCCATGTCGCTGATGCCGTTCCAGGAGAAGAAGCTGAGGAACAGGGACTGGAGGATGGGGAACAGTACGGCGGCGCCGTAGAGCAGCAGGGGTGGGAGCAGGAAAACCAGGACTGAGAGTCGAGACCTGTTGGGGAGCATGGTGGGGCCTTTCGGATGGGGGGCCGAAGCCCCCCACCGCTATGTGTTATTTGAAGAACTTCGGTGCGTTCTGCGCGATGGTGCTGTCCATCGTGCTGGTGAACTGTTCCGGCGTGATGTCGCCTTGGACGAGGAGCACGAGTTCTTGCTTGAGCCGTGAGTCAGTTGTCGGGTCCAGCTGGGTATCCCACGGCATGGCCTGCTGATCTCCCAGGTCGTTTGCCGTCTCGAGGGCCTTCTTGTACAGGGGAGTCGCATTGGCCGGGGTGGCGGTCTGCACGTTGGTCGTCGGTGAAAGAGCGCCGGTCGCCGCATACTCGGAAGGGTATTTCGTCAGGGCAAACTTGAGGAAGTCGCTGACGAGCGGGTCGTAGGTCTTGGCATTGACAGCCATGCCGATTCCGGACGGCGAGACGTATTCGTTGGCAGCGGTGACGGATCCTTCAGTTGTCGGGAGGGTGAGGAAATCAATATTGTCCCGAACTGCCGGGTTCAGCTTGTCAGTCGCCAGGCTTGGCAATTCCCACGTGCCGATGTTGTACATCGCTGCCTTCCCGGAGGTGAAAACGTTCTGGGCGTCGGAGTAGCCCTGGGAGGAGAAGCCATCCTGGAAGCACTTGTTTTTGCCCAGGGCAGCCAGCCAGTCAACGGCCTTCTTCCCGGCCGCGTCAGAGAACTTCGCGTTGCCCTTCTTCAGCTTCTGGAGGAAGTCGGGACCCGCTGTCCTGAACGGCTGGTAGGCCATGTAGCGTTCCAGGGGCCACTGGTCCTGCCCGTCGATGGCGATCGGGGTGATTCCCGCGTTGCGCAGTGCGGTGCACATCGCGGGGATGTCGTCCAGCGACTTCGGTACCGGGACGCCAGCCTGCTGCAGCAAGGCCTTGTTGTACCAGATGAACTCCAGTTCGAATTGGAACGGGATCATGTACAGCGATCCGTCGTCGAATCGCTGGTAGTTCAGGGCGTTGGGTCGGTAGTTGTCATACACGCCCAGGTCTTTGAGCAGCTTTTCCGCGTCAACCATCTTGCCCTGCTTGGCAAGCTGTTGGGCGAACGGTGTGGCATCCGTGTCGAAAAGCTCGGGAAGCTTGTTCGCGGCGGCGAGGGTCTCGAGTTTCTGGATATATGAGGGGCGGTCCGGGGTGGTGATGAGGTTCAGCGAGAAGCCCGGGTGGTCCTTGGCATAGTCGTCCGCGACCTTCTTCATGATGTTGATTACTGCCCCGTCCGCTGGGCGAGAGAGCAGCCATGAGATTTCCCTCGGTTTGATCTCGCCGGTGGGCCTCACATTGGCAGGGCCGCCGGCCCCTCCCCCGGCGCAGGCGGCCAGGGACAGCGCAGCTATGGCCGCGACCGCAGCCGTGCGAATCAGTTTCTTCATGGAACAATCTCCTTTGATTTGAGCCGAAAGTGGTGGTGTTTAGTTGTCTGTGCGTTTACGTATCTGAAGTTCGGTAAGAGCAGCGGAGCCCTCCCCGGTGAAGATGCCTATCCGCCCCACCGGCAAGTCGTAGATCCGGGTGCTGAGGGCGACCTGCCGATCAACAACGGCAACGCACAGGTCCCCGTCGACGATGACTTCCAGCGTGTGTTCGCCGGGAGGCAGGTGGCAGGGGCGTTCCAATTCGATGTCGAACGGGATGTCCCCGGAGACATGCCACTGCGCATCGCCGGTGATCTTCCTTGGCCACCGGTCGAAAACCATGCGCCCGCGCTTCGGTTCCAGGCGCAGGACGTAGGACTGATCCCCGTCCTGGCTTGATCGGAGCAACAGCCCGCATTCGGTGGTGTTGGGGTCAATGTCCAGTACTGCCTTGGCGTAAAACTGGCTGGGCAGTTCTTCTTCGGACACGATGGCGGTGTACCCGTCCGGTACGTCCAGTCGTGTGGGCAGTTCGGCTGGCAGGGTTACCGGGACGTCTTCCCAGAAGCTGTCTACGAGTTCGTCGGCGAAGGAGAATCCCAGTGTTCCGTCGGGGTTCTGGCGTGCTTCCAGGACGGACATCGTGCCGGCCCACTGCCAGGGACCGTCGTCGGTGTTGCCTTCCTTGCTTGCGATCCATCCAAAGAAGAAGCGGCGACCATGGCGCTCTGCGGACTTGGATGCGTAGAAGGCGCGGCCGTCGACGCTGTCAAGATTGGGTACGGTCCACGGGCCGTCGGGGCTCTTGGCCATTCGGTAGCGGGTTGTGAACGATTCGGAAAACTCGGAGTACACCATGTACCACCAGTCGCCCCAGGAGAAGACGTCGGGGCACTCATGGGTGATGTAGCGGCGCGGGTCCCAGAATGGTTCGGTGTGCTGCCACGTCATGAGATCAGTGGACACGCACTGTGCGATGACGCCTCGGCGCCGTTCCGGTCCGGCGGAGTGGCGTGCCGCCAGCAGCATCCTCCACTGGCCTTTGCTTTCATCGCGAAACACGAAGGGATCCCGCCAGTCACCGGACTCGTAGCCGTCCGGGGCGCCGAATGTGAGTTCCGGATGCTTTACCCAGCTCCGCATGTCATCCGTGCTCGTGGCGTGCATAACCAGCTGCAGGGGCGCGCCGTCGGGGCCGAGGTTCCGGGGGTTGTGGCCGGTATAGAAGAGGTGATGGACGCCGGTGTCGTCGACGACGATGCTGCCTGTGTAGGCGTTGAAGTCCACGTCGGTTTCGCTGCCGTGATGCAGGGATACGCCGTGGTTCTCAAACTCCGTGAGGTCCTTGGTGGTGACCAGATTCCATGAAGTGCCGGGTTTCGGGTCCGTACGGTCTTCGTGAAGGTAGAAGAGCCAGAACTCGCCGTCCTTTTCGAAGGGGATGAGGTCCCCAACCCATCCGTTGGCGGGTTGGAAGAAGACTGAGCGTTTCATCTGCGCTGATGTCCATTCTGCTAAAGCGTTTGATCACTAGTAAGTTAGCGTTAATCGTGAGGGTGGTCAAGCGTTTTAGCAAAAGTTGTTTCGCGCCTTCTATGGTCTAGTTTCGGGGCGGGGCATGGACCGACTCGACCTTTATGACTCGGCCAGCTGCTTTGTTGAGTCACAGTTGTTTTGGTTGCTGGCGATCTTGCTTGCTCGGCGGCCGATGGAGCCGGCAGTTCAGCACGAAACGCTCTGACCAGCCGGATCACCGAAACTCTCCGGGAAGTCGGACCGGGCTTCTCCTTCGTCGGCGGGGCCTCCTGCTACCTCGCGAGAACGTCGACTTTGAGGGGCGCACAGGTATTCACGAGCCAGCTGAAGCCGTCAGCCGCGGCGAAGGCAAGTCCGCTTCCCGGGACTACTTCAAGGTGGTCTTCCTGAAACCTGTCACCAAATAGCACGTTGGCTCTGGCACTGTTGTCGCGTCTAGACATCCAACCGAGCCGTCAAACCCTGCGGAGTGGGCTGCCTGTGCCCATTTGCGCGTCTGTGGGTAGTTATCCATCGGGGTGTCTGTAAGTTGGGTGGCCTCGATTCCGGGCGCACGAAGGCCCAGTCCGAAAAATTCTGCGATCCGAACCTGCCGCTTCAACTCCAGCCCCGCCAAGACACTGTTGGCGTAAATGCTGCGGGAAGCGTCGCCGGGGCGCCAACAGGGACATCGTGCAGCAGGGTCTCAGCCAAGGCAGCTTCCCGGGTTTCGGACAGGTACAGGGCCGGGACCATGGGGTCGCCGAAGAAGTGGAACCGGCCGGCGCCCTGGGGCCCGGGGTTGAACTGGTTGGGCCGGAACCGGTTGGAGTGAATACGGTGGAGGATGGTCCCAAGTGCCAAGACTCCGATGCGTGGCTCGAAGGGGTCGGGTGGCTCCGGGGTCGTGGGCCAGACGACCGTCACCAGATGGCCTCGAAGTGGGCCTCAGCCGCGGCGAGCAGTTGTTCCCGGTCGTTGAGATGGTCCACTGGCCGGCGCTGATCAGCGAATGCCGATGAAGGGGTTGCCATCCATAAGACCAGGTCTTCGTCCGGGACGTCGAGACCGCGGGTGAGCGCCACTAGCTCTGGAATGACAAGAAGGACGGTACCGCGCTGCAGATCGAATTGGAACTTCGGGTAGCGGATGGCCTGGCGGCGGGCATACCCGAGCAGCCTCCCGGCGGACCGCTGCGACGACGCGAAGTTCCGGTTGGTGGCCTTGGCGCCAAGGAAAGCTGCCGTCTCAGTGCTGCTCATGGACGGCAACTCGTTCTCGATCCGCCGCCACCAGTTCTCCTCCGCCTGCAGGCTGCGGACAAGTTCAGGAGAGGGCGTATCCGGATTGGACGCAATCGCGGCTCCCAAGGCGGAGATGCTGTTCGCTTCACTGAGAGCCCTTTTTAGGATCCATGCATCGACGCCGACAACCTCGGAGAATTCCTTCACGGTGGAGGGGGAGGATTTGGTGGCGAAAGAGCCGCCTGCAGCACGCCGACGAGCGGCTATCGCCTTCTTTTTCAGGATCACGTCCCGCCGTGAGGTCACCATTTCTCCTCCTGACAATGACGGTTGATACAGATGACTTTTGTCATCTGTGAAAGACATCGCGTTCGTTCGTTTGCCCCTCGATCTACGCGGCGGCAGGCTTCCGGGGCGTCGGCTGGTAGGCCAGAAACTTCCAGGTTTCATCCTCCTTGACCCATACAGACAGGGCACTGTTGGCAAGGGTTTTATGGTTTCCGTTGACAGTGAGATCTGCGTTCATCTCGCCGAACACCAGTGCCGTGTCCCCGATAAGGAGGATGTCTTCAATGGGGTGGTCGATTCGGTGGTACTTGTAGAACCCTTTGCGAAGCTTTTCCAGGTAGCTGCCCAACGTGTCCCTGTCGCCGAGTGAATGGGTGTACACCAGCTGCTTGTGGCAGAGGTCTTCAAAGGCAGCGTAGTCACCATCGACTACGGCTTGGTAGCGTTTCGCCTCCAACGTTTCGATCTGGTTTTTCTCGGCTGCGGTGGCGTTATCCACGAAAGCGCTCTCCTTGCTTGAAGTGTTTGACCCCAGTCTGCTTCCAAGGTAATTGACGACAAGAAGAGTGTCAACTAATAGTTGACGAATCTCTCGCTCCAAGCAGCCAGGCCCCTGCCACGTCTTATCGCTCGGGCGCCGTTAGACGCCGGGTAGTGCGCAGTAATTAGGCACTTTTCGCAGTTTCTGAGCGTTCAAGCTTGGGTTCGCTTCGAACAACTATGTAACCTTTTACTTGACAGCTGTGTGTTGAATCACTTAACGTCGTCCTCGAATCCTTCGCCACCACAACCAGCGCTGCCGTAGTGCGGACCGAAAGGTAGATCTCATGGAATTGGAACTGACCGGCAAGAAGGCCATCGTGACAGGTGCCGCCCAGGGCATCGGGCGTGCGACCGCACTTTTGTTGACCGCAGAGGGGGCAACGGTGGCAGCGCTGGACATCGACAAATCGGCTCTGACCGAGCTTGAAGAACTGGCGGCGGACAATCCGGGCCGGATTGTCCCCGCCGTCGTGGACTTCACCAACGGCGAAGCCACCACCAACGCGGTCATTGAGGCCATTAGCCAGCTCGGCGGCCTTGACCTGTTGGTCAACAACGTCGGCTCCGGGGCGGTCCGGACTTTCGAGCAGATCTCAGACGAAGACTGGCAGCGGACGATGGAGTTGAACTTCATGAGCTACGTACGCACCATCCGGGCCGCCCTGCCTACGCTTCGTCAATCAACGGCGCCATGCATCGTCAACAATGCCTCCGATCTGGCCCGCCAGCCTGAAGCCCAGCCTGTTGACTACTCGGCAAGCAAGGCGGCAGTGCTGGCGCTGACGAAGTCTATTGCCCGCGCAGAGGGTCCGAAGATCCGCGTCAATGCGGTCGCTCCTGGGCCAATCTGGACACCGTTCTGGACCAAACCGGGCGGTTTCGCGGACACCTTTGCCACCCTTCACGGGATGGAACGCCAGGCGGCGGTCGAGCACGAAATGAAGCTGCGTCAGCTGCCACTGGAACGGCTGGGCACTCCGGAGGAAGTGGCACGCATCATCGCCCTGCTCTGCAGCCCGATTACCAGTTTCGTCACCGGATCCGTCTGGGGCGTGGACGGCGGCAGTATCCGCGGACTTATCTAGGTTCTCAGTCCGTCCTTGACGCCCGTCGGCAGGGCAACGGATGGACGGCACGAAGGGGTAGAAATCAGGAGTGTGAGTGGCCAATCGCCGCGGAATCGCCGTCGTCGGATCCGTGCCTCGCCCTGGCGAGGTCCAGAGGATGGGCGAAACCCTGACGGCCGACTACTGCCCAGATGGCGATGCAGTCTTCACCGGAGGTGTTACTGAGACGGTGCGGCACGTTCGAGTCGAAGTTCATGCTGTCTCCCGGCCCGAGAACATCGCCGTCAAAGGAGACCTGAACGTTCAGGTGGCCAGAAAGTATGTGGATGTACTCCCATCCAGGGTGGCGCATCAAGGCGTCCGCGGCACAGGACTCGCTCCCGGGTGCGTACGTCACCCGCAAAAACTCGACCAACGGATCCGCCCGTTCCGTAAGCCGCTCCCAGCGGACGCCTCCCATGTTGATCTCCGGACGGTCGCTGGCCCTTTGGATTCCTGGCAGGGAACCTGCCGGAGGGACGAACGCGGAAACACCGTTCAGTTTGTTCGCTGACGCTTTGGCGCTGGCGTCATTGGCCTGCTGGGCTGGCCCCGAGTGCTCACCGCTCATCAGCGAGTCCAGCGACAGTCCCAGTTCGGACACGATGGTGTACAGGGTTCCGATGGAAGGGACGGCACGGCCCAGTTCGACCTGCGACATAAAACTTGCGGAGATGCCGACCCGGCGGGCGAGCTCCCGGAGGGAGATTTTCGCCTTGGTCCGTGCGGCCCGGAGCTGACCGCCCAGTTGGGCGCGACCCTCTTCTGTAGCCGGTATTGTCTCTTGAATACTCATCGTGGGCCTTTCCGGCGATCCAACCCGGCATGCGAGCCAGTCGTTGATATGTCTGTCCACCAAGCGACCACTTAGCTGGCCACAATGTAAAGTCTGCGCTCACGCCAGTTTACCCTTCTCTTGCCCGCTCTGGCGATATTTGGCTGTTTATTTAGACTTCAGCCAGCACGACTGCGAGTTTGGACCTCCAGCTGTAAAGTTCAATGTGCTGTATTACTTGACAGTGTGGGGTGTGTCACTTTACATTTGAGGAGTGATGAAGCCGACGGCTGGCCATTAATGGAGGATTTCCCAGTCGCCACCGCCGGCCAAAGTTTTCGACAAGCGCCCGGTACTCGAAGCCGAGGACGGACCGCCCCGGAACAAGAAGAGTTCCACCGTGTATATCTACCTTCTAATTAGGAGCAAATGATGGTGCAGGATCGCAAAGGCGCCTCCGCATTCAAACTGAGCCGTCGCCACATCGGTGTCGCCGTGCTCGCCAGCGCCACTGTCGCGCTTTCCGCCTGTGGCGGGGGTGCAGCACCTGGAGGTGCTGATGAGAAGCCCACCGTTGGTTTCTCAGCAGGTGTCCTCGACAACCCCTTCACTGCGGGTCTGGTTGACTCGGTCGTCACCGAGGCCAACTCAAACGGCCTGAACATGCTCCCGGCATCCAACGCTGAAGGCGACCCCGCCAAGCAGGTGACCGATATCAACACACTGATTTCCCAGAACGTCAAAGGCCTTGTGACCATCCCCCGGGACAGTGATGCCGTCGTTCCGGCTATCCAGGCCGCGAATGCCGCCAACATCCCGGTGGTGACAGTGGACACCGCAGCCAACGGCGGCAAGATCTACATGAACATCAGGGCTGACAATGTTGCCATGGGCACCAGTGTCTGTGAACAGATCGGCAAGCTCACCGGTGGCAAGGGCACGGTGCTGGAGCTGCACGGCGCGCTGTCAACGACGTCGGGATTCGACCGCGACAAGGGATTCAGCGACTGCATGTCGGCCAAGTTCCCCGGCATGCAGATCATCAAGAAAGACACCAACTGGGAATCCGCGAAGGCTGTAGAGAATGCTCAAACGGTTCTGAGCACGTCCAAGATCGACGCGGTCTTCCTAGCCAGTGACTCAGTGATGCTCTCCGGCGTACAGACCGTAATGGAAGGCCAGAGCAAGTGGGCTCCCGCCGGACAGCCTGGCCACGTTCCCCTGGTGACGATTGACGGATCCAAGGGATCCTTGGAAGCCATTCGTTCCGGCCACGTTGATGCCGTCGTTTCCCAGCCCGTGGACCTCTACGGCAAGTACGGAGTCCAGTACCTTAAGGACGCTATCGCCGGCAAGGAATACAAAGTCGGCCCGTCCGAACATGGCAGCGAGATCGTCGACTACAAGGGAAACCTGGCTGACATGCTTCCTTCCCCGGTTATCACCAAAGCCAACGTTGATGACCAAAACCTCTGGGGCAACAAGAAGTAGCTGCCCCCTCCTTCCCTCGGGCAGGACCTGGGTGAAGACTGAATTTGAGAAAGGGTGACATCGTGGTCACAGTTAACACGCAAAATGCCATCGAGATTCGTGGGCTCCAGAAGTCCTTCGGTTCCACTCAGGCGTTGACAGATGCCAACCTGATCGTCCGTTCAGGCGAATCCCGGGCCCTGCTCGGTCGGAACGGGGCAGGAAAGTCCACTTTGATAGCGATGCTCACCGGCCTGGTGACGCCGGACTCCGGCACCATTCACATCCAGGGCGCCAACGGTGAAGTCACCGAAGGCCCCGGGTCTGATTCCATCGCCTGCGTCTATCAGAAAAGCACCCTGGTGCCGGAACTGACGGTGGCGGAAAACATCAGCCTTGGTGCCTACCCGCGAAAGCGCTGGGGGAGCGTGGACTGGTCCGCGATCCGCAGGACGGCCACTGACCAGCTCAAAGATTGGGGCTACGAGCGCATTGCCGACAAGGTGGTTGCTGACCTTGAACCGCTGGAAAAGAAGATCGTCGAAGTCTGCCGGGCGCTGTCTCGGGGACCACGGATCCTTCTTCTGGATGAACCCACTGCCGGACTCGATGAAGGGGCATCCCACGAACTCTTCGCCCAGATCAACAGCCTTCGCCAGCGCGGAGTCACGGTCATTTATGTGTCCCACCACCTTGAGGAAATCTTCAAGGTCTGCGACTCTGTCACGATCCTGCGCGATGGACGGGACGTCCTGACTGCCCAGACGTCGCACCTTACCGTTAGTCGAATCGTCAATGTTATGGCAGGGGTGAGTGAGGAAGAAGCTGCGGCCGCAAAGAAAGGTACCGTTGGCGCACATCGCCGCCAGGACCAATTGGGCGACACGCGCCTGACTGTTACCGGCGCCGCCCTCGGCTCCCGTGTCCTGGGAGCGAGCCTGACAATCCGCGTTGGGGAATGCGTCGGGCTGACAGGCCTCGATGGGGCAGGCCACGTCCAGCTCGCGCAGGCCATCGCCGGTCAGCTCGCGCTGGATAAGGGCACGGTGGAGCACAACGGCCACACCCTTGGTCAAGGCAACGTCATCAAGACCATCAACGCTGGCGTGGGTTTCGTCCCAGAAGACCGCCACGTCAACGGCTACGTCCCGGAGATGTCGGTAGAGGAGAACGCCACCCTGACCATCGTGGACCGGCTTCGCGGCCGCGGCGGCCTTATCAATTCAGGCCGACGCCGCGAGCGCTTCACAGCACTGTCCGGAGCCTGGGCCATCAAATGTGACGGACCCACGCAGGCCGTCGAAGAGCTCTCCGGAGGCAATCAGCAGAAGGTCGTGCTCGCACGGGCTCTGGCGTCCGACCCGGACACGCTGGTTCTCGTCCATCCCACTGCCGGTGTGGACGTAACGGCCAAGGAGTCCATCTACGAATCACTCCGGGCGCTGCGCGAAAGCGGAAGGTCCCTGCTGATCGTCTCCACGGACGACACGGACCTGGAAATCTGCGACAGGGTCATCGTCATGTACAGGGGCGAAATTCACGCCGAACTCGACGCCGGCTACGAAGAGTGGGAACTCGTAGGCGCCATCCAGGGGGCGGAGGCAGCGGCATGAAAATGAAAACTGCCGCCACGCCCCTTCAGCCCACACCCACAGAGCCAAAGAACCAAGGAGAAACTCCCATGTCCACGCATACCCCGACCGTTGCGGGTACGCCGACCAGCCGCCGGCCCGTCAATATCATCGGTCAAGCCCGCTCGTCAGGCTGGGCACGTGAACTGGCACTGCTGCCCGCCATTATCCTGGCGATGGTGGTCGGCGCGGTGCTGTCCCCGCAGTTCCTCACGGCGAACAACCTCCTGAACAACGTCCTCGTCACCTCTGCAGTCCTTGGGATCGTGGTGATCGCTGAAAGCATCATCCTGATCTCCGGATACTTCGATCTTTCCCTCGAATCCGTCGTGGGCCTGGCCCCGATGCTCGCCGTCTGGCTGGTCCTGCCCACCGCGGTCGGCGGCTCCGGTTTTGGATGGTCGCCCTGGGCCGCGATGGCGGTCATGTTTGTCCTCAGTATTGTCATCGGATTCACGAACGGGTTCCTTGTCGGCAAGCTCAAGCTCAACGCCTTCATGGTCACCCTCGCCATGCTCACACTCCTCCGGGGCCTGACCATGGGCCTGTCCGGCGGCAAGACCCTCTCGGGCCTGCCCCCTGAGTTCCTGGCCCTCGGCAACGCCAAGTGGTTCGGGATTTCCATCCAGATCTGGCTCTTCGTGATCTTCCTGGTCGCTGCCGCCATCTTCATGCGCAGCCACCCGGTCGGCCGCAAACTCTACGCAATGGGGGGAAACAACGCAGCGGCAGCGGCGGCAGGTATCAAGACGCTGCGCCTGACCATCGGAGTGTTCGTCGCCGGCTCGATCATCGCCGCATTCGCCGGTCTCATGCTCACCGGCCGCATCGCATCCGTGACCGCCAACCAGGGCGACGGCCTCATCTTCACTGTGTTCGCTGCGGCCGTCATCGGTGGCATCAGCCTTAACGGCGGCAAGGGATCGATGGTCGGTGCGCTAAGCGGCGTATTGCTGTTGGGCATCATCCAGAACATCCTGGTCCTGTCCCAGGTGCCCTCATTCTGGATCAAAGCCATCTACGGCCTCATCATTCTCAGCGCGCTGATCTTCAACTACTTCGCCGGTTCCCGGAGTACCCGCCGCGTCGTGTAACCAATCCGCCACCCCTTGAAAACAAGGAGCATCACACCGTGAGTTCACCATCCTTCGACGGGAAAGTCGCCATCGTCACCGGCGCGGCCAGTGGCATCGGCTATGCGACCGCTACGGCACTGGCCGCACAGGGTGCGACCGTCTACGGAGCTGACATAGCCGCCGGCGACGCAGCTGACGGGACCATCCAGTGGCGGCGCCTCGACGTCGCCGAAGAAGACGGCTGGAAGGCACTCACGGAAGAAGTGCTCCAGGCCCACGGCCGGATCGACGTCCTGGTCAATAACGCAGGCCTGGTCGGATCGTACGAATCGATCACGGATATCGACATCCAGGACTGGCACCGGATCATCTCCATCAACCAGACCGGGGTCTTCCTGGGAATGCGCTTCGTCGCACCGGCCATGCTGGCGCAGGAATCCGGATCCATCGTGAACGTCTCGTCCATCTGGGGACTTGTCGGAGCAGCCGGCGTCGCCGCCTACCAGGCATCCAAGGGTGCCGTGACGATGATGACGAAGAACGCCTCCGCCACCTGGGCAGCGCAGGGGATCCGCGTGAACTCGGTCCACCCCGGGCTGATCACAACACCCTTGACGGAAAACCAGGATCAGGCCATTTCAGATGAGCTGATCGCCAAGACCCCTATGCACAGGGCCGGAAAGGCCAGCGAAGTCGCCGATGCGATCGTCTACCTCGCCTCCGACAAGGCCTCATACATCACCGGCGCGCAACTCGTTGTCGATGGCGGATTCACCAGCATCTGAGCCCCACTGACCAGCCGCCCCAGCTCCAAGGAAGGAACAGCACCATGAGCACGGACCTCGGCCCCGGAACACTGACTGCCGCAGTCATCGACAGTTTCCGCAGCACCCCGGATGACCGGCTTCGGACCATCCTGACCAGCCTCACCACCCACCTTCACAACTTCATCCGGGAAATCGAACCGACGATCGAAGAATGGGAAACCGCCATCAACTTCCTGACCGCCACAGGCCAGAAGTGCGACACCGTCCGCCAGGAGTTCATCCTCCTTTCCGACGTGCTGGGCGTGTCGATGATGGTGGAAACGATCAACGACGCCGAAACCCCGGACGCCACCGACTCCACCGTTCTGGGGCCGTTCCATATGGTCGAATCCCCGAAACGGGATCTGGGCGAGAACGCTTCGCCCGAGAGCGAAGGTGATATCTGCTTGGTACGGGGTCGCATCCTGTCCGTCACCGGTGAACCGGTCCCGCATGCCTCCATCGACATCTGGCAGGCAAACACCAAAGGCTTCTACGACGTTCAGCAACCCGGCATCCAAAGCATCGGCAACGGACGCGGTCTGTTCACATCCAACGCCGCCGGAGAGTTCTACTTCCGCAGCGTTATCCCCAGCTATTACCCGATACCAACCGACGGGCCTGTCGGTGACCTGCTGCACGCCACTGCGCGCCATCCGAACAGGCCGGCACACATCCACTTCATCGTCACCGCCCCCGGATTCCGGGAACTGACAACCCACATCTTTGTTGCCGGCAGCGACTACATCGACTCAGACGCCGTTTTCGCCGTAAAGAAGAGCCTGATCGCCGAATTCGCGCCCAACACCTCAGCGGACGACGCAGCCCGCTACGGGCTTGCCTCCCCGTTCATGGAGGCAGTGATCGACATCGTTATCCACCCCGACCTCGTCGACCCCGACATTATCCAGAACGCGGTGATGTCCCCGGCCACTGCTCGGATTATCGAAGCACAGGAGAACACCCAATGAAGGATTTTCAATACCAGGCACTTCCAATGCGCGTCCGCTTTGGAGCAGGATCTCTTGCCTCCCTCAACGATGAGGTGGTCAAACTTGGCCTCAAGCGTGTTCTGGTCCTTGCCACCCCTTTCCAGGCGGACCTCGCTGAAAAGGTTTCCGCACAGTTGGGAGATCTCAGCGCCGGCGTGCATGCGGAAGCTGAAATGCACGTGCCCATCGAATCTGCCCATAGGGCGCGTGAGGTAGCCGCAGCGGCTCAGGCCGACGGGTACGTTGCTGTTGGCGGCGGATCGACAACGGGGCTGGGCAAGGCCATCGCACTCGAGTTCGGCCAGCCGATTATCGCCGTCCCCACCACTTACGCCGGCTCCGAGATGACGCCGGTGTGGGGGCTGACCGCCGACGGCGAAAAGAAGACCGGGCGCGATCCCAAAGTTCTGCCCACCAGTGTCATCTACGACCCGGAACTTACCGTCACCCTCCCGGTGGCCATGTCCATCACCAGCGGATTCAACGCCATCGCCCACGCCGTGGAGGCCCTCTACGCTCCCGACGGATCGCCGATTATCTCGCTGATGGCAGAGGAAGGCACCCGTGCACTGCTCGAAGCGATGCCGAAGATCGCCGAAAGCCCCTCCAGCATCGAAGCCCGCTCCGACGCCCTGTACGGTGCCTGGCTCTGCGGAGCTACTTTGGGTGCAACAACAATGTCCCTGCACCACAAGTTGTGCCACACTCTCGGCGGGACCTTCAACCTTCCCCACGCCGAAACCCACACAGTGGTGCTTCCCTATGCCCTGGCCTACAACGCCCAGCACGCCCCGCAGGCGATCGCGGCCCTGCAGCGCGCAACCGGTTCAGACAATCCCGCTGCGCACTTCAAGAAGTTGAGCGTAGCCCTCGGTGCGCCGTCGTCGCTGGCTGAACTGGGCCTTAAGGAGTCCGATATCGACAAGATTGTCGAAATCGCGACCAAGAACCCTTACGCCAACCCGAGGGAAGTTACGCCGGAGGGCATCCGGGAGCTCATCACTGCGGCTCTCCACGGCAGCGACGTCTAAGCCGACGAACCTCGTTACTACCCGCTGCCTGAACCTACAGAAGGAAGACATCATGTCTGAGACCGTCAAAGACGTGCGGCCAGCATCCGCAGTACCCCCTCTGGGCACTGTCCCAGCCGTTCTGGTCCGCAAAGACGCCAACGCCACCGTCACAGTCGAGCCAGGCACTACAGCCGTCACATCGCCCAAGCCCACCGAACTCCTTATCCGGCCCGCCTACGTAGGGGTGTGCGGAACCGATATCGAGATCCTGCACGGCAGCATGCCGGAATCCTTCAAGATCAACTATCCCCATGTCATGGGCCACGAATGGTCAGGTTTCGTCGTGGAAGCAGGTGCTGACGTTGAAGGGTTCCACCCAGGGGACCGGGTGCTCGGCCACGGACACCTGGGTGGAAATGACTGGTTTGGCGTCACTCACGACGGAGCAGCAGCAGAGCTCTTCACTGTCCCGGCGGACATGTGTTTCCACATCCCCGCCGAGGTGGACATGCTTACGGCCGCCGTCATCGAGCCGTTCGCCTGCGTACTGAACGGATTGACCAAAATCGGCGGAATCAGCGCTGCGGACACCGTCCACGTGCACGGACTCGGAGCCATCGGCCTCAACGCCGTCCTGCAGGCAGTCACCGCAGGCGCGGTCGTCGTCGTGTTCGACCCCAGTCCGCTTCGTCGCGACACTGCGATGAAACTGGGGGCAAAAGCTGCCGTGAATCCCCTGGAGAACCCGGACACCACTACTGCGGCATCAGAGGCCATCGGACGGCCATTCGCAGACGTGGTTATTGAGGCTTCCGGGAACTCGGCGGCTCAAGCGGCTGCGCTCGAGAGCGCTGACCACAATGGACGTGTCTTGCTGATGGGTGTCTCCACTCCGAAATTCGCTCCCGCGCGATTGGGCCTTGTCCAGGAACGGAACCTGACAATCGCCAGCTCCACCGGGGCGCCGGTGGCAATTTGGCCGGCAGCGATCCGTTTCGTTGCCAACTCGGGCCTGAACCTCGGTGAGATTGTCTCCACTGTGGTCCCCTTCTCCCGAGGGGACGAAGCCCTGCAGCGTGCACAGGATTCCAGCCATGAAACGAAGGTCATGCTCGCCCCTGACGACACAGCGCTCGACGGCGGGCCAAGCTCCCCAACCCCCAAAGCCAACTAACAAAGGACGAATGTGAACGACACGAGCATCATTCAAAACCGGGACCTGCTGGCCTCCTGCTGGACCTGGGCAGGAAACGCAGCGCCGCTGCGTGGCGACGAAACAAGTCCCATTGACGTGCGGACCCGGGTTGAGGCCGCCGCCAAAGCCGGTTGGAAAGGCCTTGGATTCATCCACGCCGACCTTCCACAGATCGAAGAAACCATTGGCCTTAAGGGACTCCGCCAGCTGATGGACGACAACGGCATCGTCCACGCCGAGATGGAATTCCTCGCCGATTGGTGGAAGAACGGCCCTGAACGGGAGGAATCCGATCGCTGGCGCAAGATCCTTTTCAACGCCGCGGAGATTCTCGGCGTCAAGACCATCAAGATCGGCGCGGAGCTTGCTCTCGAAGGTGAACCGGCGCCCGTCGATGAGATCGCATTCCACGAGGAATTCGACCGGCTCGCCACCCAAGCCGGCGAAGCAGGCACGCGGGTCGCCCTGGAACCGATGCCGATGAACAACCTTAAGACGATCGAAATCGGCGCGAAGTTCATCAACGAAGTCAACAACCCGCACGGCGGACTCACCGTCGACACCTGGCACACCAGCCGCGGCGGGACCCGTTATGAAGATCTGTCCTCCATCCTGCCGATGGACAAGGTCTTCATTGTCGAAATCGATGATGCCCGCAAGGACGTTGTCGGTTCGCTCTGGGAAGACACCATCAACGAGAGGCTCTACCCCGGCGAGGGAGACCTGGACACCGTCAGCTTCGTCAAGGCAATCTATGACGCCGGCTGGCGGGGTCACTGGGGTGTGGAAATACTCGCGGAATCACACCGGATCCTGCCCTTGGACCGGGCCCTGGCCCGCGCCCACGATTCGGCGGCGGCAACACTCGAGGCAGCGTCCCAGTTGATCGCCGCAGAGCAGTCCGAAAAGGTCTGAAGCGACTGAGCTTTCTGAATACTCCCGGCCCACGCGCTGCCCGCAAGAGGCAGCGCGTGGGTCAAACACGACAAGCACCCTAAGAAGAAGCGGAACACCGTGAGCGCACCAGCCCCCGAGGAACGATCGGACGCGGCCACACAGCTTGGCAGTCGGCTCCGGAATGCCCGGCAAAGCGTCAGGCTGTCCCTGCGCGAACTCGCGCGCCGCGCAGACGTTTCCGCCAGCCTCGTTTCACAAATCGAGCTTGGCCGCACGTCACCGTCCGTGGGAACCCTTTACGCCCTCGTCTCCGAATTGGGCCTGTCACTGGACACCCTGATGCAGGATGGGGCCCTGTTGAGTATTCCGTCTCCAGTAACGAACCTCCGGATGGCTGACACCGCCGTCGCAACCGGGGAAGCGGAAACCAAGTCCGCGGAGGACCAGCACCGGGTCACCCATTCAGTGACCTCCATGGCGGCCAATCCACTCCCAGGGCTGCTTGAAGCGAGGGACCGTCCAAAACTACGAGTCGACGGTGTCCTCTGGGAGCGGCTGACCGCTGAGAACGACCCCAGCGTGGAGCTGCTTCGCGTGACGTACCGAAGCGGCACAGAATCCTGCCCGCCGGACAACCTCATGCGGCATGGTGGGCATGAGTACTTCCACATCCTTGAAGGAAAGCTCCACGTGGAGGCAGGCTCCTCGTCGGGAACGCTTAACGCCGGGGACAGCATCAATTTCTTATCGTCCCTCCCACACCGGCTTAGCAATCCATTCACCGAGGACTGTGTAGCCATCTGGGTGGTGGTCGGCCGGCGAAGCCAGGACCCGGACAACACCGTCTCGCCCATTGCATAGGCCCGACGCAAACTGTCCGTACAAGTCTTACGGAACATGGAATGGAGCCCCAGACGGCCGTAGGGCAATGCGTTCCGTTGGTTGGTCTCAGAATTCTACTTCCAGTTGCGGCTTCCGTGATCAGCCGCGGACGCTCCGAGTTCCTTCGCGCATTGGAGTTGGTGTTGGTTCACCGGGAGGCTGTTGATTCCGGGGTTCATGGCTTGTGCTCGTGCGTGAGCCAAACCATTGCAGGGTTCCGGGAACGGGCGGATGACCATTGCCGGGGCTATGGTCATCCACCTCGTTCGATACGCACCTTACGGCTGCCGCCCTGTGGCCTGGGTGACGATGGGCGCCGCTCCGGTGTGGCCGTCGCGTGCAGCGGCAATCTCGCGGATCCGCCCGCGGCATGCGTACCAGCCTGCGATCATGAGCGCTACCGCGATTGCGGTTACGACCACGGTCAACGGGGAGTCTATAAGAATCATGACAAGGACCACGGCTAGGAAGGCAATGGTTAGATAGCCCGTAAACGGGGCTCCGGGCATGCGGAAGGAGGGACGTTGGGTCCACCCTTTCCTGGCCCACCTCTGAAATTGGATTTGGCACAGGACGATCGCGGCCCACGCGACGATGATGCCAACGGCCGCAATGTTGAGGACGATCTCGAATGCGTCGCCCGGGACGATGTAGTTCAGCGGGATACCGAGGAAGGAGACTGCTGCCGTGATGGCTATGCCGCCGTAGGGCACGCCGGCCTTGTTCATTCGAAGTGCGAATCTCGGCGCTGAGCCGGCGGCGGCCATCGAGCGTAGGATGCGTCCGGTGGAGTAGAGCCCGGCGTTCAGCGAAGACAGGGCAGCTGTGAGCACAACGAGGTTCATGATGGAGTCGATGCCGTTGATGCCGATTGAGCTGAAGAACGTCACGAACGGGCTGACGCCCTTTTCATAAGCGGTGTAGGGCAGCAGCAGTGAGAGCAAGACGACGGATCCGACGTAGAAGAGCGCGATGCGGGCGATGACGGCGTTGATCGCCTTCGGCATGACCTTGGCTGGGTTCTCGGTCTCGCCGGCGGCAGTGCCGACGAGCTCAATTGAGCCGTAGGCAAAGATGATTCCCGACATGAGCAGGACCATCGGCAGAACGCCGTTCGGGAAGATTCCGCCGTTGTCGGAGATGAGCTGGAATCCGACCGCGCCACCGGTAGGAGTGCCGAAGACGACGAAATAGATGCCCACGAGGAGGAACGCGACCAGTGCGGTGACCTTGATGAGGGCAAACCAGAATTCCATCTCCCCGAAGACCTTGACGGAGACAAGGTTGAGGGCGAGGACGAGCACCAGGGCGATCAGTGCCCAGCTCCACTGTGGGACCGCGGCGATCCAGGGGACGTACCTGCCGAAGAAGCTCATGTAGAGTGCGGCAGCGGTCGTGTCGGCGATCGTCGTCGCAGCCCAAACCAGCCAGTAGAACCATCCGACGGTGAACGCTGCCTTCTCGCCGAAGAATTCCCTGGCATAGGAGACGAACGAGCCCGACGACGGTCGGTGCAGTACGAGTTCGCCCAGGGCGCGCAGGATCAGGAAGGCGAAGGCCCCGCAGATCGCGTAGGCGATGAAGAGTGATGGCCCGGCTGCGGCAAGTCGGCCACCTGCGCCGAGGAACAGGCCGGTGCCGATCGCACCCCCGATAGCGATCATCTGGATTTGTCGGGATTTGAGTCCTTTCTGGTAGCCGGCATCCTCGGCGTGCAGTACGGGATCGGGTGCGTGCGCGTGTCCCGAGTCTGTGACGGGCGGCTGAATCGACATGGGAAGCCTTCCTGTTGGTTTGAGCCTGAAAAGGGCCTGATGGTCTACGGCGTAACCGCTGGAGTTGGGGTGCGGGCAGGCATTTGAGGGGATTGCCGTTCTGGGCGCCCGCGGTAGGGCTGTAGTGAGCAGAACGGGGATATGGGAAACCTGAACACCGAAGAACCGGAGATTCAAATCACAGTTGAGAGTATGCGGCAAGACGCATCAAAAGATCAACAGTTTGTTGGAACAGTTTTGCCCTTGAGGGCGGGCACGCCTAGAAATGTGCAGTTTGCAGGGACTGATTCAGCGTTGGCTCGGCCTACCGCATGTAAACGAAATGTGTAATAATTGTGGAAAGTTCCGCTTTACTCAAACTTTGTGTTGAATACACTTTGAGTTGGATCGGCGTGGCGTACCTGCTGTGCCGCGTCCGTCTCTCGAACGTCTGGAAGGTTTCTTATGGCTGAATCCGTTACGTCCACACCGCTCTATGAACGCGCGGTCCGGGTGGGGGATTTACTCTTTGTCTCCGGCCAACTCCCTATCGGAGATGGCGGCTTGCTGTATCCCGGGCGCGTAGGCCAGGAAGTTACAGTCGAGCAGGCGCGTGAGGCTGCAGTGCTTGCTGCCAGACGATGTCTGGATGTCGTCCGCGATGAACTCGGATCGTTGGACGCCGTGAAGGGTATCGCCAGGATCGGAGGGTACGTCTCAGCAGGGGAAGGATTCGTGGATGCACCCGCAGTGGTCGATGGCGCGTCGTGGCTCGCCGTCGATGTCTTGGGAGAAAAAGGCCATCATGCGCGGCTGGCAGTGGGAGTAGCCTCGCTGCCGCTGGGTGCATGTGTCGAGATTGAAATGACTGTGCAGTGCTAAGGACAGCCGAGAAGACTCAAACCGCCAGCTTCGCGGCAGTCGGGAATCCGCTTGAGGAGCTCTCCCTCGAACAGCTCCGCCAGCGCATGAGCATGAAATGGCGCACTCATCCCTCCGACGTGCTGCCTCTGTGGGTTGCTGAGATGGACGTCCGGCTCGCGCCGCCGGTTTCGGAAGCGCTGCACGAAGCCATCGACGCTGGAGACACCGGATACCCTGCAGGGACGGAGTTCGCGGAAGCCATAAGTGCGTTCGCTTCCCGGCGCTGGGGCTGGGATGGGCTGGCAGTCGAGCGCACCGCCGTCGTGCCTGACGTGATGATGGGCGTAGTCGAGATCCTGCGTCTGATTACAGATCCCGGCGACGCAGTCGTCGTCAACTCCCCGGTGTATGCGCCTTTCTATGCTTTCATCACCCATGATTCGCGCAGGATCGTTGAGGCACCGCTAGGGCAGGATCTCCGGATCAACCTCGCCACCCTCGAGGAAGCTTTCAAGCGCGCGCGGTCATCCGGACGGAATGCCGCGTACCTGATCAGCAATCCGCATAACCCGACCGGGGTGGTCCACAGCCCTGAAGAGCTCGCAGCTGTCGCCGCCCTCGCACACAACTACGGGGTCCGGGTCGTCTCGGACGAGATCCACGCCCCGCTCGTCCTTCCGGGAGCAACGTTCACGCCGTATCTGAGCGTGCCCGGGGCGGAGAACGCGTTTGCGCTCACTTCGGCGTCAAAGGCCTGGAACCTTGCCGGCCTCAAGGCAGCACTCGCAATCGCCGGGCCCGACGCTGCCGATGATCTGAAGCGCATGCCCGAAGAGGTCAGCCATGGACCGAGCCATCTGGGTGTCATCGCCCAGACCGCCGCATTCCGTGATGGTGCAGAGTGGCTGAATGCCCTCCTCCGAGGCCTCGACGCGAACAGGGCCCTCCTCGGCAAGCTGCTCGCCGAGCATCTTCCCGGGGTCGGGTACGCTGCTCCCGAAGGGACATACCTGGCTTGGCTGGATTGCAGCCATCTGGCCCTCGATTCGTCAGCCGGGCACGAAGGCCTCGCTACCGTTTCCGACCTTGCCGGGCCGGCCAGGATGTTCCTCGACAAGGCTAGGGTCGCTCTGAGCTCCGGCCATGTCTTCGGCACGGGCGGGGCAGGACATGTTCGCCTTAACTTTGCCACGTCCCAGACCAATCTCACCGAAGCCATCACTCGGATGGGGCGAGCCGCCCACGTTGACTGAACCTTCCTTAGTTGCAACAGCATGTTGAACGAAGAAGGTCTATCTCAGGCTGCTTGCGGCCCTAGCGGATACGCTTCAACAAAAAGGCAGTAATTTATGGCGAGTCCGGGAACCTGGACCGCCTGCTAATCGGAAGGACACCAACGATGACCCAGATTGGTTCGGTCGGCTCAACAGCTCCATCCCCGGACGCGCTGCAGGGCATGGACGCCGAGTCCATCAACCGCGTCCTCGAGCTCCTGGTGGCACCCCTTCAGGCCGCGGTGCCTCAGCCTACCGAGGTCGTCCTTCATGATCTGCAGCGAATCCCTAACACCGTTCGTGCTATCGCCGGAGACGTTACTCGCCGCCAGATCGGAGACCCACCTACCGACAAATTGCTCGAACGTGTGGCGGCCGGCGACTTCTCCCATGAGATCGGCTACCGCTCACAACTGCCCGACGGGAGAATCCTCCAAAGCACGACGATCATTTACATCGACAAGGAAGGCCGAGCCGCCGCGGCTCTGTGTCTGAATGCGGACGTATCGGCCTGGGTTACGCTCCGCTTAGCCTTGGACCGCTTCGTTCTCGGCCACGACGGCAGCTCCATGCTGGCGACCGCGACCGTGAACAGGGCAGCGTCGGTCGGCCCCCAGGGGAGCGAGTACTTCCCGCACAGTGTGGAGGAGCTCAGCTCCAAGCTCGTCGAGGCGGCGATCGCCGCCATTGGGGTCCCCGTTGAGCAAATGCGCAAGGAACACAAAGTGCAGGTCGTGGCGGAGCTGGAACGTCGTGGATTCTTCCTCGTAAAGCAGGCTGCCGAGACAGCGGCGACGGCACTCGGAGTCACCCGCTTCACCATTTACAACTACCTCAACGAACTCGGCGGAGAGGTCGAAGAGACAGCCTAACCCGACAGAAGGCAGCGTTACCCCGTTCCCTGGAACTCAAGCCTTCCTCATCGCCGGATCACCAGCAATGAACAATTCCCTACCCCGTCATGCCCGAAATGAGGCACTGGAGCATCACTCTGCCCGGCCAAGTCATGCGGGCAATCGTCCAGGCACGCATCAATCACCTTCCCTGTACAAGACAAATCGTCAAATAAATCAAGGAGAAAAAATGAACACCAGCACCACCACGAAGCCGTTCGCCGACCTCGCTGCTATCCAGGCAACCGTCGAGGCTGTCAGCGCCCAGCGTGAACTCGGCCGCGTCACTTTTACCATGAACAGCGAGTCCGCAGGCGGTCTGACAGCGAAGACCGAAACAGGCCCGCTGCTGCAGGCAGGCGTACCGGATAACTCACGACGTGGAAAGTACACACTGCATAGTGACGAGCCCATCTCGCTGCTCGGCACAGACACTGCCGTCAGCCCTGCTGAATACATCCTCAAAGGACTCGCCGGCTGCTACATGGTTACCCTTGCCTCACTCGCCGCAGCTCGCAACATCACCCTGGAGGAGATTCGGCTCACCCTCGGGTTCGATATCGATCTGAGTGGATTCCTCGGCATCGACGAGTCCGTCCGAAAGGGCGCAGAACACATCACGGTCAACGTGGAGCTCGAAAGCCCGGGCACTCCACGAGAAGATCTTCAGGACCTCGTCAAGGCACTGGAAGCGACCTCGCCAATCCGCGACACCCTTGCCAACCCCGTGAAAGTCACCACTGCACTGAACTAGGACCATGCGTGAGTTCCGGGCAGGGCTTCGAAGCCCGGCCCGGAAACTCCCATGAGCAGCCCTGTGACGATGTCGTCGCAGAAATTGTCCTGCCGCGCTGGCAGTCCGGGGCAGTGTCCTGGTCAGGACGCCTGTTGTATCTAGGCCTGTCCCCAGAATGAGTCTTCCGTCGCACCATCGGCCGAGAACAAACGGACGTCTACGATGTTCCCCTGACGGACAGTGAGAAGGTCTACGCCCGCCATGTCCATGGAGGCGTCGGTCCGCGTGCCCGAGAACGTGACCGGGACGGCTACGAGCTCACCGTTGACCATTGCCGGCCCGGTAACAGCCAATTGGAAGGTCCCTTGGCTGGCTTCCATCATCCCGCCCAGCAAGGCACCTACGCCGTCGAGCCCTTTATGGTCACCGGAAAAGCGGTTGGACCCCGGCTGGTGCCACACCACGTCAGGACTCAGCAGCGCCATGGCTGCTGGCACGTCCCCCCGGCCAAGGGCTTCGAAGTACGAGGCGGCCACGGCCGCCGGCGTCTGATCATTCATCAGTTCTCCTTCAGTTGTGATTACGCAGCCATGGTTACATTCGGTAACCTGTTACATCAACGTAACTAAAGGAGCTGGGTTTGATTGGATGCGCCGGTTTGGAACATCATGGTGGCCACGTGCCCCTCACGTACTTCCCTGGCTAAGATCGCCAACAAGTGGACGGCAATGATCGTCATTGCCCTCAGCAAGGGCTCTTTGAGGTTTGGCGAACTCCGCGAAGAAGTAGATGGCATCAGCGGCAAGGTCCTGGCCGATACGTTGCGGGATTTGGAGCGTGACGGGATTATCGAGCGAACCGCATACAACGAGATGCCGCCGCGCGTGGAGTACGAACTCACTACGCTGGGCCACAGCCTGCGTGAGCCGCTGACGGCGCTGGGGCGCTGGGCCGAAGAGCACATCAACGAGGTACTGGCCGCGCGGGACGCCTACGACGATCGTCCCGGCACGCGACCCATGCCGTAAAGGCCGTCAGGCCGTAAAGCGTTGGCTTTGAGCATCTGGCGTGGCGGTGCGGAAGGCTGAATTACTTGCTGGGGGCTCCCTGTCGATGGCGCTGGACAGCATCATAATTGCCGCACTTGGCGGAACAGTACGAGCGCCTGCCGTTGCGGCTAGTATCCACAAACACTGTTTCGCAGCCTTGGCGGGTGCAAGCCCCTATTCTTTTTCCCGCAGATTCGACAGTGAACAGTGCAAGGCCTCCGGCTGTTACTGCTTTGACGCGCGCTACAACATCCTCCTCTTCGGGCGCCCAGTGCAGGTGAGGTTGCAGTCCGTCGTGAGTGCTCAGATAGGCCCGGCTGGTCCCGGCCTCCAAGAGTGAATTGATCGCCCTGCAAAGCCCTTCGGCATCTGTTGCGTCGAAGGCCTTCCGCAGCATCAGGGCCCATTGCCGGAGGCGTTCGGCTGAATTGGCGGTCAAAGACGAGGTCTTCCGGATTTGATGCTCGTCCAGAATGTGCAGGACACGCTCAACGCTCCAGTCGGGTCCGCCGGCAAGGTTGACCAGGTCTACTGCCAATTCAGGACCCGTCATGTTGTCATGGTTGAACTGCACTAACCCATTGCAGCACAGTTTTCCATATGCTGCTCGTAACCACCGCAATTATTCCTGTTGTATCGCTTCTTGTTCTTGGGGCGGTCTTGCGACGGAAGTTCCTCGTTGATTCCGGGTTTTGGGGCGGCATGGAATGGTTGAGCTACAAGGTTTTTACTCCGGCGCTGTTCATCTCATCCATCGCAGGCACGGATCTGAGCATCGTTCCCGTAGGGCCGCTCCTCCTGAGCGTCGGCGTGCCGATTGCCGTTATTGCTGCATTGGTCATCGGCTCGGCTCGCATGCTTCGCACCAATGGCCCCCGGTTGACTTCACTGGTGCAAGGCGCTGTCCGAATCAACACCTATGTTGGCCTCACCTTTGCCGGCGCGCTCCACGGCCAGGAGGGAGTGGCTACCTTCGCCCTAGCCAGCGCTGTTGTTGTGCCATTGGTGAATGTGATCTGCGTGGGAACATTGTCCGCATACGGCGACAAGCTGGCCTTGGTGCGCCGCAGGCCGCTGTGGCGGGAGTTGCTTGAAAATCCGCTCATCCAAAGCTGCGCTCTGGGACTGCTTCTTAACCTGGCGGACTTGCCTCTTCCGGAGTTTGTGTCCGCGGCACTCACTATGCTGGCCGCCCCCGCCCTCGCCTGCGGAACGCTCATTGCCGGGGCGGCGCTCCACGCTGACATTCGATGGCGGGATACAGCCGATATTGCGGCAGTTTCTCTACTGAAGCTCGTCGTGCTTCCGCTTTCGGCTGCCGCCATTGCCATACCCTTAGGCGCCGCGGGAGCCGGCCTCAGCAGTATCGTGCTGATCTGCGCCATCCCGACGGCGCCCTCAGCCTACGTCCTGGCCAGCCGGATGGGCGGTGATGTCCGCCTTATGGCAGCGATAACAGGTACACAAACCGTGCTTGCCATGGGCACTCTGCCTGTAGTTCTGATGCTCGTGGACCTCATGAAAGCGCGGTTCTAAACCCTGAATCGGCTTCACAGGAGACCCTTTCTGGCCATCCCGGGACCGGCCCCAGCAACGGCAACAGCGGAATCCATCATCAGATGGATACTTCCGAACACATCGAAGCCTTTCTCTGGAAAGTCAGAGGACGGAGTTGAGGAATGTTTGGGTGCGTTCATTTTGTGGGTTGCGGATGATTTGTTGTGCTGGGCCTTGTTCGATGATGGCGCCTTCTGCCATGAATACGACGCGGTCAGCGACGTCGCGGGCGAAGTTCATTTCGTGGGTAACCACCACCATGGTCATGCCTGATTGGGCGAGGTCTTTCATGACCTTGAGGACTTCTCCGACCAGTTCAGGGTCCAGTGCGGAGGTGGGTTCATCGAAGAGCATCAGTTTTGGTTCCATGCACAGGGCCCTGGCGATGGCGACGCGTTGTTGTTGGCCACCGGAGAGTTGGCGTGGGTACGCGTTTGCTTTGTCTGCCAGGCCGACGCGTTCCAGTAGTTGGAGTGCTCGCGGGGTGACTTCTGTTTTCCTTTGCTTCAGAACCTGTCGGGGCGCTTCGATAAGGTTTTCCAGCACGGTCATGTGGGGGAAGAGGTTAAAGTGTTGGAAAACCATGCCGATGTCCGCGCGGCTGCGCCGAATGTCGGCGTCTTTTTGTTCGTGTAACTTGTTGCCTTTGATGTCATATCCAATGACTTTTCCGTCGACCCACATACGGCCGCCATTGATCCGTTCGAGGTGGTTGATGCAGCGCAGCAGGGTGCTTTTGCCTGATCCTGAAGGGCCGATCAGGCAGACTACCTCGCCAGCGTCGATTTCCAGGTTGATTCCCTTGAGGACGTGGAGCGAACCGTAGTTTTTCTCCACGCCTTCTGCTTTGATCATGGTTCGCGGTCCAGTGACTGCTCCGGCCGGTTGGGTCGTGGTGCTGGTCATCGTATACCGCCTTTTCTGGTTGGCCGATGGTGGGTGTTGAAGAAAAGCGTGAGGCTCTGCCAAGGGGTGAGGGGGAGGTTGCGTTGGTTGCCTTTGGCGTACCGGCGTTCCAGGTAGTACTGGCCGATGCTCAGGACGGAGGTGATGATGATGTACCAGATACTGGCCACAATCAGCAGCGGTATGGTTTCGAAGGTCCTGGCGTAGATGATTTGTGACGAGTAGAGAAGTTCCGGGACAGAGATCACTGACACCAAGGATGTGGTTTTGAGCATGCCGATGGTTTCATTTCCGGTGGGGGGAATGATGACTTTCATGGCTTGGGGCAAGATAATGCGCTGCATAGTGCGGAAGCGGCTGATTCCCAGGGCGCCTGCTGCTTCTGCCTGGCCATGGTCTACGGAGAGAATTCCTGCGCGTACGATTTCGGACATGTACGCTCCTTGGTTCAGACCGAGACCAAGTATCGCTGCTGTTATCGGGGTGATGAACTGGTTCGCGTCCAGGGCCACTCCAGGCATGCCGAAACTGATCACCGGGTAGAGCGCCGCAAGGTTGTACCAGAAGAGAAGTTGGACCAAAACCGGCGTGCCTCGGAAGAAGTTTACGTACGTTGATGCTGCGGCACGGATCACGGGGTTAGGGGAGAGCCTCATGACGGCCAGGACCACGCCCAGGACGATTCCGATCACCATGGAAACAGCTGTGAGCATCAATGTGACGGCTATGCCGTTCACAATTGAAACATCACGGATGTACTTACCCACCGTTTCCCACCCGAAACGGGGATTGGTCACTACTGACTGCAATGCCAGCGCGGCAAGTACCAGAATCAAGGCTCCTGAAACCCAGCGGCCAATATACTTTGCCTTCACCGTGGTGAACTCATCAAGAGACCTCTGCGGCGTTTCTATCGGAAGTGTTGTTGCTCCCATTGGATATCCCTTGTCTACTGTGGCTCTTATTCGGAGATCTGATCAGCGGTGATACTGGACCCGGAGGGGATTCCCCAGCGCTTGTTGATGTCGGAGTATGTTTTGCTCTGCACAATTGCTTTCATGGCAGCGGTGATCGCCGGGCGCAAGCCGGACTCTTTGTTCAGGGCAATACCAGTGAGCCTCGGCTCGTAGTCGCCACCAGCCGCCAACTCGAATTTGTTCTCGGCAAGTGCTCCTTGATAGCTCAAAGGAATACTGTCTGCCATCACGCCATCGACCCGCCCTGACAGGAGCGCAAGGTTTGCGTCTGTCTGGGTGGGAAACACAGCCTGATTGATTGCCTGTTCGCCGCTGCCGGTACATTCCTCTGACATGGTCGGGAGGATGTCGAGGGATTCGTGGGTGCCCTTTTGTGCGGCGATCTTCTTACCGCACAAGGAAGCGGCGGTCATCGATAGTTTGGCCGGGTTCCCGGGTAGGACGGCCATGCCGGAACCACCAGAGATGTATGGAACGAAGTCGACCACCTTCTGTCGCTCTTCCGTGACGTTGAAGGCCGACATGCCGGCGTCGTACTTGTTGGAGGCCAATCCCGGCAGGATCGTGTCGAACGTAGCTGGAACATATTGCGCCTTGAGCCCGAGGGAGGACGCCAGGACATTGCCCATGTCCACGTCCCAGCCGATGACTGTCTTGTTGTCGGTGTCAAAGTATTCAAACGGGGGATACGTGGGGTCTGTTGCCATCACCAGCGTGCCTTTGTCCCGCATGGACTGAGGTAGCAGGGCACGGGCTTCTTCATTTTACTCCGCCTTGTTCGCTGGCTGAAGAGACAGGTGCCGTTGCCGGGCTCTGCGCGGAAGCGTCACCTTGCGACGCTGTTGTGCAGCCGCTGACGGAAGACATGACCAGGGCTGCGGTGAGGAGCGCCAACTTATTGCTGATTCGCATCGTTAGTACCTTTCGTGAAGGGGGCCTGCGGACATTCGTTGATGGGCGCCCAGTCGGATCCTTGGGAGGCTCGTGACTTGGGCCACTATTGCTGCAGGCGCCTACTGAGCTTGGCATCGGAGATCGACGGCCGAATGGTTCTCCCAGACAAAAATGCGTCGCAATTTAGTTGTCCGCGACAAAGGACGGACTGCTGCCGCCCTAGAACATGGAGGGCATGAGAACTGATTCAGAACCCCTCGCATCCGCTCGTGACGTTGCGGCGAAGTCGGCAGCAAGGGCGGCGCTTTCTTTGCGGCCGCTAACCTCAAAAGGCGAATTCGCTGCTGCCTCTGACCTGCTGGCAGGCATCTGGGGCACAAGCCGGGACGCGTCGCCGCTGTCCTCCGATCTTCTCCGCAGTTTGAGCCATGCGGACGCCTGCGTAACCGGAGCCCTGTCTGGTGAGGAGGTGGTGGGCGTCGCAGTAGCGATCTCAGGGCCTCCCGTCTCTGAAGTGATGTACTCACTCATTGCCGGAGTAAAACCGGGATTTGCTGGTCGGGGAGTGGGCATCGCACTCAAATACGCCCAGCGCGTTTGGTCTCTCGAGCGGGGTGCCAAACGGATGTTGTGGACTTACGACCCCTTGATTCGCAGGAACGCCCATTTCAACCTCGTGCGCTTGGGAGCACGGGTGCAGAATTACATCCCGGAGTTTTACCCACCCATGCACGATTCTCTAAACAGGATGGACCGCACGGACCGTCTATGCGTGAGTTGGGACCTGGCGTCGGCTACTCCGTCGACCCCAGAGGACGACGACGGACCGATCGCCCTTCGCGCCGGGGAGAACGGCAGCCCTCAACGCTCTGGCATTGCACCGCAACCGCGGATGCGGGTCTGGATCCCCCGTGATATCGAGTCGATGCGGCTTGACGACAACGCTTTGGCAATGCGATGGCGTGTTTCCATGGCGGATGTCCTGCAAGAAGCAGAAGCGCAGAACTTGGTGCCCGTGTCGGTTTCTGGCTCCGGGTACTACGTGCTGGACACGGTGAGTGCACAATGAGCGCGGCATTCAAGGTTGAATTGCGAAGGGTGCGCATGCCCCTTGCCGGCGAGTTCAGGACATCGCGTGGCAGCGAGTCAGTGCGCGAGATGCTTCTGGTCCGATGGGTCACAGACAACTCAGAAGGTTGGGCCGAATGCGCAGCAGATGCCGAGCCGGTCTATTTTCCGGAACGCCTTGAATCAGCGCGACTCCTCATCGCGGAGGTACTGGTCCCGTTGCTAGCGAAAATTCCCACGATTGATGCGGCCGGTGCGCATGTGGCGATGAAGCGGGTCCCCGGGAACCCGTTGGCTAAGGCTGCGCTTGAGAGCGCGATCCTTGATGCCGAACTCCGCGCGCACGGAATGTCCATGAAGTCCTACCTTGGTGGCTCCCGCGAGAAAATCAGGGTCGGCGTTTCAGTAGGTATTTGTGAATCGTTGAGTGATTTGATCCGCCAAGTCGAAGGGTACGTTGCAGAGGGATATTCTCGCGTAAAACTGAAAATAGCTCCGGGGTGGGATGTTGAGCCGGTCCGGGCCATTAGACGCGAGTTCGGTGAGGACCTGCTTCTTCAGGTAGATGCAAACCAGGCGTACACGATCGCTGACGTCAGCACGCTTCGCCGGCTGGACACCTTTGATCTCCTCTTGTTGGAGCAGCCCCTTCCAGCGGAGGAGCTGTGCGGTCACGCCCGGCTGGCAGGCTATCTGCAGACGCCCATTTGCCTCGATGAATCCATTACTTCCTGTGCTTCCGCTGCTACCGCAATTCAGATGGGGGCGGCACAGATCATCAATATCAAGCCAGCACGGGTGGGTGGTTACCTTGAAGCTCGGGCCATCCATGATCTCTGCCTCGCCCAGAGCATACCCGTTTGGTGCGGTGGCGTGCTTGAGACCGCGATTGGTCGGGCAGCTAATCTGCAATTGGCTTCATTGCCGGGTTTTACCCTTCCATCCGATATTTCAGCCACGAAACGCTACTACACCAAGGACATAGGCCAGGAGTTTCATATCGAGTCTGGAACCATAAGCGTTCCACACGGTCCCGGAACCGGAGCAGTCATTGACTTGGACTACTTGGAATCGGTCAGCGTGGAACAGGAATGGTTGATGTAGGTACTGCTTGGACGACTGGAACAAATGCGTCGGGTGAAGGCGGGAAGGGCGCGTTAAAGCCGTTCCCGCCGGCGCAGGTGGAGCTGTAGCCACATGATGAGGCGTTGGCCCGGGTTGTCCACATCGATTCCAAACTTCTTTGTCAGCTGCCTCATACGGTAACGCTGCGAATTTTCATGGACCATCATCAACTCCGCTGCCCTACGGTTATCGCCAAAGGTGTCTAAAAACGCCAATAACGTGGCAGCGTACTCCGTGCCGTTGGCTGCATCGTAGTCAAGGATCTCTCGGACAGATCCCAGCAATCGCTCGGGAGCAGCGACCGTTCCTTCAGAAAGCTCCTGCAGCAAAATCCGGTGGCGATCTTTTTCAGTGGACATGGCTTCATCCAAGGCTTCGATATTCTGAAACCGGAAGGCTGTTTCGATGTCGGTATGTGCTCCTTTTAAGTCGGCAACTGTATGCAGTGGCCCGGAGTAAGCGCATCGGAGATGAACTTCCGCCGTACCGGCTACGGCACGCTGTGAGGCCGTAAGGAAATTCCTGATTCGCTCGTCGGTCAACTGGTCCGCCCCGGGAATGAGCACAAACACCCGATTCGCGAGCACGGTGCAGGAAGCGGCTCTCCGAACCGCTTCGGCGTTCAGCGCGACGATGTCTGCGATCCTGCCCAGGTCAATATCAGCTCCAGTTTCGACGGCGTTCGCGAAACCGATCAACACCACCGGCATCTGCTTCTCAAGGGTGAGTGCGGCCCCAGGCTCCATTTGTACGCCACCCAGGGCGGCCGTCAGCAATTCGCCGCGCCGATGGCGCTGCAAACTGAATGCGCTGGCCGCATGTAAAAGGTGCAGGGATGCAATGGGTGCAGCATCGGCGAGTACGCTGGCGATTTCTTCGCTTCTGGTGCCGCCTTCGTCAAAAGCCCACAACGAGCCAACCAGCCTTGATCCGACTCTTACCGGCATTGCCACTCGCTCCAAGGCGCCATGTTCCTGGTCAAAAAAGACCGGGGTGGTCGCCATGGCCACAGCTCGGTACCGCGCCAAGTACCAAGGCAAGTCCGGCACAGCACGCCCCAGAATCGCATCGCGTCGGCTATCGTCCGTACCCTGATCGGCAATATTTGAATACGCCACCACTTCTCGATTGACGTTCTCAATCGTGATGGCAGTTCCCGCCATCGCAGCTATCGCATTCGCCAGACTGAACAAATCACCGGGAGCGATATCCGCGATAGAGGCAGTCCGCATTTCTGCCGGATCAGAAACAGCGGCGCTGATCAGCGCATGAAGCGAGTTCCAGGAGGCGTCATCTTGAGCAACGAGCACCTGGACCTTCCCGGCACCCGAAATATCTATTGTTTCCTTGGCCGAGTCACGAGACTTCAAGACGACGGCCGCGTACTCGCGCTCTGCCGCTTCCTTGATGGCGGACGATGCAGCGTCGGGCGCCAAGGACGCGCCCGTCATGAGAAGAACACCGCCCTTGATAGGCGGGACTTCCTCCAATGGATCCCAAACAACCGACGCCCGGACATCCGGGTCTGCTGGCAAAGAGCCGTCGCGCGGACCATAAGGAGTCAACAGCAAAGGACCCAGAGCCGCCAGCAGCTCGCTCAAAGAGGTGTATGGAGGCGAAGCGGCTCCGCTCATGCCAACCACTCCTAGTGGTTTGTACTGCCCTCGATGGGACGCGCCAACAAAGAGTCGACGAGTCCGGCCAGCAACGCAGCCCGCTCGGGCATGGCGCTGATCTGGACCCATTCTCCCTCGCTGTGCGCGCCGGCACCAACAGCCCCCAAACCATCAAGGGTAGGTATTCCCAAAGCTGCGGTTAAGTTTCCGTCGGAAGTGCCCCCGGCCATCACTCCGCGGAGCGGAGGCAGACCTAAAACGGCGGCTACCTCACTGGCACGATCAAACAGAGCTGACGCCCGGCCTTGTTCAAGTGGTCCTCTGTCAATCCCTCCCTCAACTTGGAGGACTGCACCGTCCAGCTTGGGCTGCAGACACCTCAAAGCAGCGTCAACCCGCTCCAACTCAGACATTGAGGTGGCACGCACGTCAATGTCCAGCCAGGCTGAAGGCGGAACCTGATTGGATGCTTCACCTGAACGAAGCGTGGTGGGTGTAACAGACGTGCCCCTGGCAATGTCCTGCAGGTCATCTATCAAATGAATCTGTTGAGCGATCTCGACGGTGGCGTTTATCCCGGCCTCCGGCTCAAGGCCAGCATGCGAGGCACGCCCACGGACATGAAGTCGGTACATGCCCGAACCTTTGCGGCTCGTTTTGAACGCCCCATCCAAGCTTGCCTCGAGTACCAGAACGGCTTCCACTTCGGCGGCAAGCTTCTCAATCGCACTACGGGAAGAAGCCGACCCGGTCTCCTCATCTCCGGTAATAAGGATCTGTATTCCATCCGGGTTGCCCAGTGCATGAACCGCGTAAAACGCCTGCACGATCCCGGCCTTCATGTCGAAGGACCCAGGCCCCGTTGCTTTGTCGCCATCCACGGAAAAGGGCCACCGACTGGTAGTACCGACGGGCCAAACAGTGTCGTAGTGACCCACGATGAGAATGCGAGGCTTAACACCCAAACTCCACAACAGGTGCGTGCATCCTTCGCCGGGGAGATAGACAGGCTCACTCCCTAGCAGACTTTTTCCAACAGCTGAGACCTTTTCGGCAGCTGCAACCAGCTCCATCGGCTGCGTTGATGGCGATTCTGAAGACACCAGCAGTTCCAAATCCTCGAGCATCCGAGGCTGAAGTTGAGACAAAGTTTCCATGAGTCGAACGGTCATGAGGATCTCCTAAAAGGGTTTTGCCTCATCATCCGCCGCTTCGCCACCACGCTGGACATCAACTTCGACAAATTTTCTTTCAGTTTTTGTCCGATTCAACAACTCGGATAGAGCGGAGCCATGGCTTGTGCGCGTGGGTGAGCCAAACCATTTCAGGGTTCAGGGAACGCACCAGCAGCTGGCCCTCTGTGCGGGGGTTGTCCAGTTCATCGAACCAAACTGCTGTGTCTCCAGCGATGACGGTAGGGCCTTCTTCTCCATCGATGACAACGATTTGTGAGCCGCGGGTGTGGCCTGGCGCTGAAAGGAGTCGTAGTCCGGGAAGCAGTTCCAACTCGCCGTCGACCGGAAAGTATTGCACCCCTGGTGGGTCCACCCATTCAGGGATGGTGTAGTCATTCTGGTTGCGGGCGTCGTCGAGTTCCTGGCGTTGGACGTAGATGGGCTTGCCCGCGAAGAGGTGATTGCCCCCGCAGTGGTCAAAATGCAGGTGGGTGTTCACCACGATGTCGACGCTGCTGATGTCGAAGTCCTGTTCCTTTAGCGGGTAAAGGCGCGGATCCATGTCGGCGACCGCGGGGTGAAGCTGAGTCATGCCGGTATCCACCAGCACCCGCCCGTCGGGGTGGTCAATGACGTGCACGTAGACCGGCATGGGTTCGCCTTCGGGAACCAGCTCGGCCACACGGATGGCGGTAACAGGGATTGCAGCGGCGGAATTCACGTCTTTACCTCAGTTCCAAATGATGGCCATGACCTGTCCGGGTCCAGACTCCCATCTGCCAACTTGTCTGTCGAGCAGCAGCACCAGAAGCAGGTTCCTCATTTTCGGCGCGCGAATCTCTGCGTTAGCCGATTAGCCGACGCCGTTATCGCTTTGATGAGCCCTGGCGACAAAGTGCTCAACCCGGCGGTCCGGGACCAGCCAGATCAGCGCCACAACGGTGAAGATGGCGATCCCGAACAGGGGCTGGACCAGGGTGGCTGCGATGCCGGCCATATAGATCACGGGGGATGCTTTGCCTTTCCAGTCCCGGCCGACAGCCCGGGCAAGGGCCCCGTCCTTGCCTTGGGCGGCGATCAGGCGACGTTCCAGGATGTAGTACCCGAGCGCTGCACACAGCAGGTTGATTCCGTATAACAGGACGGGCACCTGTGTGAAGCCGGACTCATCCATCCACCGTGTCGTGAAAGGGAAGAGAGACAGCCAGAACAGCAGGTGCAAATTGGCCCAGAGAATCCCGCCGTTCACTCGACTGGCCAGGTGGATCATGTGGTGGTGGTTGTTCCAGTAGATCCCGACATACACGAAGCTCAGAAGGTAGCTGAAGAGGGTCGGCAGAACTGCGGCCACGCCCTCCCAGGTTGGCGTTTCCGGGGTGTGCAGCTCCAGGACCATGATGGTGATGATGATGGCCAGCACGCCGTCGCTGAACGCCTCGAGCCGGTTCTTGTTCACCGACCCCGGTCCCGTCGCACGTAGCACTGCTTTTGGCTCACCCTGTCATCAGCCATAGTCGGCTCCTCTGAAGGTCTGCACTGTCGGGGACGACGCGCACCTGGTGGATAGAGTACACCCGGTCGCCGAGTGGCCCGCCAGCCCAAGATACAAACACCAGCGGAGGCCGCCTCTCGCATCACTTTGTGCTGCCACTCCTCGGTCCTGCAGAAAGCCTCGTGATCATCTCCGGTGCCTGGGGATATTCCTGGCTCACTTCTTGCTATCGGTCAGCCATGCGTCCAGTTCCTCATCAGTGGAGGAGTCAATCAGTTGTACTAAAGCCCAGTTGTCTCGATGGTTTGGGGCCGCGCGGAGATGGTCCTCCCAGTCTTCGGCGTATTCACGGAGAGCATCGATTAGTTCAATGGTCGCTTCTTCCAACGTCGTCCCGTCAGCCGCCAGGGGCAGGCCGGGCAGGAACATGCCCCAAACCCCGTCCTCGTTGACGACCTGCGCTTTTGCCGAAACGTTATTCACTAAGAATTCCTTGGACAATCTGGTATTCACCACAGAGGCGGAGCCCTCCAAGCTCAATCATAGACAGGCTGCAACCTATGGACGCACCTGGATGATCGTCTTCCCATTCCGGCGCGCGGAAGGATTGAGGGCATTGAGCGCATCGTCGAATTCTCCGACGTTTCCGATGTTTGTCCGCAATCGTCCGTCTCGGATTCGCTGGACGATTTCACCCAGCTGCGCACGATCCGATTCGACAACGAAATCCACTGCCAGACCATCCCGAGGGCGGGATTCAACCGGCCCGGTGATGCTTACCAGCGTTCCGCCGGGCCGGATCAGGGCCGCTGACTGCTTCTGGATGTCGCCCCCGATCACATCGAAAACCAGGTCAACCCCGCTGATACCTTGCAAGCTGTCATTGGCGAGATCGACGAACTCGTGCGCTCCGAAGTCGAGTGCCTTCTGCCGATCACCGGTGCGTCCGGTGCCGATGACGTAGGCGCCGGCCTCACGTGCCAGCTGAGTCACCATCGTTCCGACTGCCCCGGCCGCGCCGTGCACCAGAAGGCTCTGCCCCGACTGGATGCGGCCATGGATAAACAACCCCTGCCACGCGGTCAAGCCAGAGATGGGCAGGCTCGCGCCAACAGTGAAGTCGACGTCCCCCGGCAGCGGCGCAAGGTTACGTGCCTCCATCGCCACATACTCCGCCAAGGTCCCATCTCGGTGCCAGTCCGCAAGGCCAAACACGCGTTGACCCACCGTCAGCCCTGTGGTGCCGTTGCCGAGCGAGGTTACGACGCCGGCAACCTCGTGCCCAATGATGGAAGGTGTCCGATCCCGTCCGGCTCGATCAGTCCAGGTCGAGGGCCACCCGACCTCAGTCGGAACGAATCCCGCGGCATGAACCTCAACAATGACATCATTAATAGATGCCGACGGCTCCGGCCGTTCGGCCATCCTCAGCCCGGCCATACCGGCGGACTGATCTGTCACAACAATTGCTTTCATCAAAAGCTCCCTGTGCTCGACCCTGGCCTACAGGGCGGTTTTACTTTTGTAGCTTTACCTTCCACTATTTTGCCGAGACTGAACCCCGGGCGGGAAGGTTCTGGTGTCGTGGTCCGGTGCCGCGACTGCGAGGGCGTCCTGCTCCGGTTGGTGGACACACCAACCCAATATTCAGCCGTTTCGTGCCGTACCGCTTCAGTACCATCGAGCTATGTCTACGAATCTGGTTGCCCTGAAGATCTCGATCCACGACCGGAGAAGTTGGCCGCAGAGGAACACACGTACAAGTCCCCGCTCCTGTTGCAGGGGGCAGAGTTGGTTCTGCAGCGCCATGCACGCCTAAATGAAATCAGTGAAGGCCTTGATTTCGTCACGAGTCATGATGCTGAGCTGCTGACGCGCCTTGAGGACGCATGACGGCATATCTGGACATTGAAGACGCCCCTTCACGTCGTTGATCGGTACGGCTTCCACACCCGCGATGTTGGCTAAGCCTCGGCGCCGCCTAACTGCCGACCCGCAAAGGCTCCGCGATCGCCACAGGATGATCGCGGCCCACGTCCTCCAAGAAATCCGCCTCGAAGAACTCCGCGTTCGCCCTGATGTAGTCTGCCCATTCGTCAGGGACATCGTCCGCGTAATAGATCGCCTCCACGGGGCACACGGGATCGCATGCCCCGCAGTCAACGCACTCGGACGGGTGGATGTAGAGCGAGCGTTCGCCCTCGTCGATGCAATCCACCGGGCATTCGTCAATGCACGCCTTGTCCTTCACATCTACGCAGGGCTGTGCGATCACGTAGCTCATGGCGCACTAAACACCGGTGTAGACGGTCTTGCCCCAGGTGTAGAAGTCCAGGGCGGACCTGCCTTGCTCGCGGAAGGTGTTGGTGGAGGAATCCTTCACACCGCCGAAGGGGACGTTCAGGTCCAGCCCGGCAGTGGGTCGGTTGATCTTCACCACGCCGGCTTGGGCGCGGGCAGCGAAGTCCGTGGCGAGGGCCAGGGAGTCCGTGCAGATGCCGGCGGTGAGGCCGTAGCGGGAATCGTTGATCGCAGCCAAGCCTGCTTCATAGTCGGCCACCTCAAGAACTGCCACCACTGGCCCGAAGATCTCTTCCGTCACGGCTGCGTCGTCGAAGGGCAGTCCGGTGAGAATCGCCGCCGGGAAGAACAGCGCGCCGGCGGGGTCGCCGTCGTGCTGTCCGTGCAGGAGTGTGGCCCCGCGTTCGACGGCGGTACGCACCGCTGCCTGGTCCTGCTCGAATTGCTGCCTGCTCACCACAGCGCCCATTCGGGCGTCCCCATCAAGTCCATCGCCGGTGGTGTAGGCGGCGGCCTCCTGAACCAAAGCCTCGAGGAAGGCGGAGCGGATACCCGGCGTCACGTAGACGCGGGACGTTGCGGTGCACGCCTGGCCGGTCAGGCCGAATGCGCCCGCCGCTACTACCTGCGCAGCCCTGCGGGGGTCGGCGTCGTCCAGCACCAAAACACCGTTCTTGCCGCCCATTTCGAGCTGGACGCGGGCGCGCCGGGCATTGAGGATCTCCTGCAGTCCAAGGCCGACATTGGTGGAACCCGTGAACGACAAGCCGGCAATCCGGGGGTCCCGGGCCAGCGCGTCACCCACCACGCGTCCCTTCCCGTGAACCACGTTGAACACGCCGGCGGGCAGTCCAGCATCCTGTAGGGCGCGCGCCAGGTGGGTTGTGGACAAGGGAGTGAGCTCGGCCGGTTTGATCACCACGGCGTTGCCGCTGATCAGGGCAGGCGCAGTTTTCCACGCCGGAATGGCGATGGGGAAGTTCCACGGGGTAATGAGTCCCACCACGCCTAACGGTTCCCGACGCGTCGTGATGGTGGTGTCCGGCAGGCCGCTGGGCAGGACTTCGCCGGTTGCTGCCCAGCCCAGCGAGCCGAAGAAGCGCAGCACGTCCGAGGCCCGCTTGACCTCACCCTTTGCCTCCGCGAGCGTCTTGCCTTCCTCACGGACCAGGTCCTCGGCGATGGCGTGGTGGCGCTCGTTGAGCAGGTTTCCGGCCGCGATGAGGATGGCGCCCCGGGCTGGTGCGGGCAGGGCCGCCCATGACGGCTGGGCTGCGACGGCCGCAGTGATGGCGGCATCCACGTCCTGGGCGGTGCCGCTGGGTGAGAGGGCTGCGACTTCGCCTGGCCGGGCCGGATTCATTCGCTGTGTGTCCGCGTCGCCGAGCCATTGGCCATTGATGAGGTGCTGGGCGGTGATCGTCTGCGGGTCGGTGATCGCCTGGGGGTCAACTGCTGTGGAAGTCATGATGTTCCTATCGGATTTAAGGGGGAGGCTAGAGGCTGCGGATGAGGCCGCCGTCGCACCTGAGCGCGACGCCGGTGATGTACGACGCCGGCGCGCTGCACAGGAAGGCGGCAGCAGCACCGAACTCGGCAGGTTCTCCATAGCGCCGGGCGGGGATGGTCTTGCGGGATTCGAGCTGGATGTCTTCGAGCGTGGTACCGCGGCGCTTGGCGGCGGCCTGGTCAAGTTGGGTGACCCGATCGGTGGCGATTCGGCCTGGCAGGAGCAGGTTTACGGTGACCTCGTCCAGGGCAACTTCGGCAGCGAGGGTCTTGAGGTAACCGGCCAGGGCAGCCCGTCCAGTGTTGGAGACGGCGAGGTTGGGAAGCGGGGCTGTCACGCCACTGGATCCGATAGCCAGGATCCGGCCCCATCGTCGTTCACGCATTCCCGGAAGCACGTGGGAAACCAAGGCGTGCTGCGGTTTGACCAGGAGATCAAACGCCGCCGCGATGTCATCGGAGCTCAGCGTGGCTGCGGCACCGGGTTTGGGGCCTGGGCCGTTGAGGACCAGGATGTCGATCGGTCCCAAGTCCGCGACCGTCTGTTCCACGGCCGATTCGATGCCCTCGGGCGTGGTCAGGTCTGCCTCGATCGCCACGGCGTCGAAGCCCTTGGTGGAGATGCCCGCAGTATCAGTCCCGTACGCGGCCTGCAGCTCACCGACGATCTCCTTGGCACGGTCCCGACGACGGCCCACGATCGCTACGCGCACGCCTTCGGCAGCCAAAGCACGGGCAACGGCCAGACCCAGCCCGCCAGTGGATGCAGCCACCAAGGCTGTCTTGCCAGCAATTCCCAAATCCATCAGAAGCTCCTTGCCGGGGCGGCGGCATTTTCAAGTGCAGCAGCTGCCTCACGAAGATGTGTGGCCATACTCCGGCGCAAGGCTTCGGGGAAGCCCGCTGCAGGGGCGCGAACACCGGAGTCCTTGATGAGTCCCCGTTCGCGCAGGCATTCCTTGCGAATAGCCAGCGCCACTTTCGCTTGCTGCTCGAAGTTGATCAGCGGCAGATAGGGGAGCAGTTCGCGCTGCGCTGCTTCATAGCCCTCTTGCTGCCATGCCCGCACACAAGCTATGAGGGCTTCGGGGTACGAGAAACCAGTCATTGCGCCTGCTGCGCCGGCCGTCAGTTCATCCAGCAGTCCCTGCCCGCCGAGGCCACCAAAGACTGAAACCCCGACGGCGGCACTCAGCTCCGCGATCGCGACGCTGGTGGGGGGTGCTTCGGCCTTGACAGCAATGACGAAGTCGCAGACCGTGACTACGGAGATCAGGGCAGGCGTGGCAATGCTGACGCCGCTTGCCAGTGGATAATCCTGCAGAACAACCTTGGCGCCAGTAGCCCGGAAGATGGCATCCAAATGCGCAATCACCGTCTCAGGCTTGGCCGAATTGGCCTGCACCATCACTGCTGCCAAGCGTTCTCCGGCAACCTCCTGGGCTGCCCGGACTTCCTCAATGGCGGGCCGGGTAGCCAGGGCCGTCACGCCCACCACCAACGGCAGCGCGGTGCATTCGACGGCGGTTTCCAGCACTTGCTGGCGTTCCTCAGCCGTCAGTGCGGCTGCTTCGCCGAAGACTCCCAGCACGGTGAGTCCCGTGGCGCCGATGGACTCGTAGTGCTCAACGAGTTCGGCCAAGCTGTCCAGGTCGACGTCCAGCGTGCTGCCCTGGAATGGCGTGGCAACAACGCCCCACACTCCCGGAGCCAACGATTTATGGTTTAGGGATTCGGGCGCGACTGATGGCGGCATCGGTATCTCCTTTTATTTCCTTTGAAATGGTTTTTGTTGGCGAGGCGGGTCAGTGGCAGGTCAGGTCATTGGTCCTGCCGGATCACTAAGCCAATCAACGCCCCGGCCAGATCGGCGCGCGCTTTTCCTGGAAAGCGCGCACTCCTTCAGCGGAGTCTTCACTGTCCAGCGCCGCCATAAGAGCCGGCAGTCGCAGGCCGCGGGCTTCGGTGGCCGTCAGATGGGAAGTCTGCGTGACCATCTGCTTCACGGCACGGACCGAAGTGGGTGCGCACGCCAGGACCTGGTCCACCCAACGCTGCACAGCGGCGTCGAGCTCTTCAACAGGAACTACCTCGTTGACAAGACCCATGGATTGCATCTCGGCGGCGCCTGCCTTGCGGCCTGTCAGGAGCATCCCCATGGCCTGGGTATACGGGATCCGCCGCACCAACTGGTGGATGCCGCCGTCGAGCGCCAACCGCCCAACGCGAGGTTCCGTCAAGCCGAACTTCGCGGTGTCGGCTGCCACCACGATGTCGGCACCCAGCACAATTTCCATGCCGCCGCCCAGGGCGTAGCCGTTGACCTTGGCGATGACAGGGACGTCCAAGCTGGTGCGCAGGCTCAGGCCGCCGAAGCCGTTGGGGTCCAGGCCGGCCCAATACTCCAGGCCGGTCTTGTCCACGGCCGATGCCGACATGTCGGCACCAACGCAGAAGGCACGGGACCCAGCACCGGTGATGACAACCGCACGTACGGACGGGTCCTGCTCAAGCTGCGCCCAGATCTCGTTGAGCCGTGCATGCGTGGCGGCATCCACGGCGTTGAGGACGTGTTGACGATCGATGACCACCGTCGCCACGTGGTTCTCGATGGTCAGAGTGACGGTATCAACCGGCGCCTCAACTGGTGCTTGAACTGCTGTCGCCGTCATCGCAACACACCCAGCTGCTGCAGGCGCTCGATCGCCTCTTGGTCGAAGCCGTTCTCCAGCAGGACCTCCACATTGTGCTCACCAAGTCGCGGTGCGGCGCGGCGGATAGTGGGCGGTGTAGCGGAGAGCCGGATGGGAGCGTTCAGCATACGGACAGTGCCGATGCCGGGGTGCTCTGCCTCCACGATCATCCCGTTGGCCTCTGTTTGCGCATCCGCCAGTGCCTGTTCCAGAGTGTGGACGGGAGCGTTGAGCAGCCCCTGCTCCTCAAGCTGGTGGGTCCAATACTCGGTGGTATTGGTGGCGATGCGCTCGCGGAAGATGGCCTGCAGCGCGGGCTTGTTCTTGAACTGCTGCTCCAGGTTGGCGAACTCGGGACGCTGGGTGAGGTCCTCGTCCAGGCCAAGCGCTTCAGAAATCCTGGCCAGGGGATCGGGCGTGAAACCACCCACCATGCACACGGCGCCGTCGGTGGTTTCGAAGACACCGCTCAGCGGCATCGCACCCCAGTTGACCTCGTAGCCACGGTTGAGCTGCATGCACGCTTCCTGCATCTGCAGGTGCAGCATGGAGTCGTACATGGTCACCTCCACCTTCTGGCCCACTCCCGATGCCTCGCGTGTGCGCAGCGCCAGAAGGATGCCCTGCATGAGGTGCATGCCGGTGATGTAATCGCACAGGGTGGTGGGGTAGATGGAGGGCTTGGCGTCATCGGATTCCCGGCGCCACATCACTCCGGAATACGCTTGCGCGATCGCGTCCTGGCCACCTTTATGCGCGTAGGGTCCCTCAGGACCGAAACCGGTGCCAGAGGCCCAGATGATTCCCGGGTTCGCAGCTTTCAGGTCCTCGTAGCCGAAGCCCATCCGTTCCATGACTCCGGAGCGGAAGTTGCTGACCACAACGTCTGCATCAGCTATGAGCCGGTGCAGCACCTCGCGCCCTTCGTCTGTGCGCGTGTCCACGGAGACGCTGCGCTTGTTCCGGTTGATGGACAGGAAGATCGGGTTGTCCTGGCCGTCCTGGTCGGGGAAGGAATTGCGTGAAATGTCGCCTGCGCCGGGGCGTTCCACCTTGATGATGTCCGCACCGTAATCGCCCAGTAGTTGGGTGCAGGAGGGGCCCATGAACACCTGGGTGAAGTCCACGATCTTGATGCCGTCCAGCGGCAGCGGGGTAACTGCCGCCGCAGCTGTGGTGCCGGTGGCAGCGGCGGTGGGTGCCGGCGTCGTGCTTTCAGTCTGATCGAGGAGGACGGTGCTCATGCCGGCACCGCCGTGGTTACGTCGACGCTAGCGTTCGACGACGGGACGTCGCCCGGGTCTGCACCATGCCGGCGCATGCCCTGCTGGATATCCAGCGCGGAGACGTCTCGGACCAACACGTTGTTTTCTACGGCGAGGGCCGCTGCAACGCCGACGGCCTGGCCCATTGCCATGCAGGGCGGGATCTCGCGCGACATTTTCTGTGCCTCCGGGGTGGCGGAGTAGTGGCGGCCGGCGACCAGGAGCTGGTCCACTTCCTTGGGGAGCAGCGAGCGGTACGGGTAGTAGTAGTCACGGCCGCGGGCAACGGTGTCCGCGAAGTGGCGGCGCTGGGTGACGTCGTCCTTGGTCATGACGTACTCGCCTTGCAGGAGGCGGGTTTGGCGGACGCCCATTTGGGAGGCGACGTCCAGCATGTAGCAGTTTTCGAAGCCAGGCAGGTTGGCGCGGACGTATTCCACGGCCTCGGAGATGCGGTCCCTGGCTGCGAACTCAGCGGCAGTCATGTCCGCCGGGTCAACGCCGTCGAATCCGCTCATGTGCGGAGCGTTGCACCAGACCACGCCGTCGATGGGGGTCTTGAGCCACCAGAGTTCCCACGCGCCGCCGAGGAGGCGCTTGATCTTGCGGTTGATGGCCCGCGCTTCCTTGGGGTTGGCCTGTTCGAAGGCTTCGGCTGCCTTGGTGTTCACATTGCCGAGGCGGAAGACCAGCGTGGTGAGGTAGTTGTCCTTGGCATAGCTGGCGCCGGCGCGCGAGGCGACGTCAATGTCACCGGTGGTGTCGATCACGACGTCGGCCATGAAGGCCTGCGGGCCCAGTTTCGTTTCGCAGATGACGCCCTTGATCACGCCGTTGTCCACGATGGGACGGGAGAACCAGGAGTGCAGTCGGAGGTCCACGCCAGCCTCGCGAACGAGGTCGTTGGAGACGCGCTTCCAGCCGTCGGGATCGAAAGCCGCTGCGTAACAGATGGGCTTGGGGTTGGTGTGGGAGTGGAAATCGAAGGTGCCGTAGCGGCCCCACTTGTTCCAGAGTTCCTCGGACGTTTTGCGGTCATCGGCGGGCGGGACGATTGCCAGGCCAAGCTTCTGCAAGCGCTCCACGTACTCGGAGACGATGCCCGTGACGGTGATTTCCTGGCCGTTGATCATGTCATCGAGAACCAGGACCATGCCACCGGAGGCCAGGCCGCCCAGGGATGAGTAGCGTTCCAGGAGCGTGACTTTGGCTCCCGAGCGGGCAGCGGTAACCGCCGCGGCGACGCCTGCGGGACCACCGCCGACTACCAGGACGTCGGATCGTGAGATGACCGGGGCGGTAAGGTCCGCCGTCGTAGTGCTGAGTTCAAGGGTATTCATGGGAGGTTCCTTACTTTCCGACGAAGATGCCGTTGGAGCGGCGTGCGGCGAGGTAGAAAACGATGCTGAGGATGGAGAGGACGGCCACGTAGACCGGGAAGATCCAGGTGAGGTTCAGGGACTGGAACCAGACCAGAAGGTAGGAAGCGGTGCCGCCGAACAGGGCTACGCCGATGCCATAGCCCAGGGCCACACCGGTGCCGCGGATGTTCTTGGGCATCAGGGATGAGCTGACCACGTTGTAAAGGGTCATGTTCAGCACCAGGACGATTGAGCCGCCCAGGAGGACTGCGGCGAATCCGCCAATGCCTGGCTGGACGTACATCAGCATGAGGAACACGGACGGGATGGCGAGGATGCGGGTCACCAGGAACCAGCGGGACATTGCTTTGCCGTCGGCCAGCTTGCCGATGATCCAACTGCCCACTACGAGGATGACGGCCAGGATGGTGGTGAGGGCGAAGACCGCGGTGGGATCTTCCTTGAAACCGCTGCGGGCTGCGGTGGGAAGGCCAACGTTCCAGGCGTAGTTGTAGGCCTGTGCTGCGCCCACCACGAAGATGATGGCAAGGACGGAGAGCCAGTGCTTACGGACTCCGGACCACACGGCACGTGGAGTGTTCGTGGCCATTTCCTCGGCCTTGAGGGTTTCCGGCAGGGAGCGGCGGAGGTAGAGAACCACAAAACCGAAGGCAGCGCCGATGATGAACGGCACACGCCAGCCCCAATCGGCCATGGCTGCGCCGCCGAGGACAAGGCTGCAGAGGAAGCTCACCAGCGAGGCCAACAGGATGCCGATGTTCACGTAGAAGGACATGATGCCGGCCACGTAGCCTTCGCGGCCTTCCGGGGCGAGCTCTACAGCGTGGGAGGTGGAGAGCGGGGCTTCGATTCCTGTGGAGATACCTTGCAGGACGCGGCACACCAGCAGGATGACGCCGGCCCAGGCGCCGATGGTGGCGTAGTTGGGCGTGATGGCAATGACCAGCGTGGTGCCGGCCATGAGCATGATGGACAAGAGCATGACCCGACGCCGGCCGATCCGGTCGGCAAGCGTCCCCAGCAGTATGCCGCCAAGGGGGCGGAAGGCGAACCCGACGGCGAACACGGCCAGTGCGTTCAACGTGGCGGAGAGTGGCTCGGTGTTGGGGAAGAAGTTCGGTCCGATGAAGGCTGACAGGAGGCCGAAGACCATCCAGTCGTACCATTCAAGGGCGTTGCCGAGGCCCAGGCCCAGCAGTCCTTTGCGGACCTGGGGAGTGAACTTTGCGTTGGCGGGGGAGGAGTGGCTGGTGCTTTGTGACGGGACGGCGTTGTCCGTCGTTTGGGTGTTGAGCATGGAAGTGTCCTTACGCTGACGCCCCGGAGGGCGTGGGAGGGTATGACGCAGGAACGCCTGTTGGAGGAGGCGTGTTGTGCGAAAGTGGCAAGGATTGTCTGCGGCCACGGTTCGTGTCCGGACAGTTAAGGGAAAACGCTGGCGCCGTTGAGGGGCAGCAGTGTTACCACGCGTGTGGTGCGTTGACCCAGATGGCTACGCATACCTCTTCGTAGCTGTTCTTGTACCAGTGGGGGATCTCTGAGGAGTAGGTGATCGAGTCGCCCTCTTCGAGGCTGTAGCAGACGCCGTCCAGATAGACGTCCTTACGGCCGGAGATGATGTAGCAGAACTCTTCACCGCTGTGGGTAAAAGGGGTTGCGCTGGTGTCGTGCCCTGGGGGCGTGCTGATCCACTGCGCTTCGATGCTTCCGTCGCGGTTGGGGGTCAGCAGTTCGTGTACGGCTTCGCCCACGGATTCGCGGGTGACGTTCTTCAGGTTGCGTCGATCGGATCTGCGGACCACGGGTGAGCTGGATTGGTCCTGGCCAATGAAGAATCTCCCTACAGGGATATCCAGGCCGTGGGCCAACTGGGCCAGCGTGGTGAAGGAAGGGTTGGCCATTCCGCGTTCGATTTGGCTGACGATCGCCTGGCTGAGGCCGGTGATGTCCGAGAGTTGGGCGAGGGTCAGGCCCTTTGCCTTGCGCATGGTGCGCACCTTGTTCCCCACAGTTGCCAGCAGTTCGCTGGTGGCTGGCGGTGCAGGAGTCTCGGTAGTCATTGCCGCATCCTTCGTTGGTGAGCTAACTCACACAACTATAGTGAAGATTTTTAGCGAGTCAATGGTTTTCTTTATTTTCGTGAAGATCTTTAGGAAAGTGAGGGTTGGAGTTCGCAAATCGTGCCGAACACGAAGGCCTCGATCATCTGCACTTGCGGCCTGAGTTCCTGAAGATGCCCGGCGTTGGGGAGGAGCCTGATGCTGATCTCCAGTTCCGTGGCCAAGCGGCGCATGCAGATTGCGCCCACCATGTGGCTTGATGTCTTCAGGCTCAGCACGGCGTCCATGGCATCTTCCATGTCCAGGTTGTTCAGTGCGTGATGCAGGCGGTCAACCCGCCATGGCAGGAGATCTACGTAGTTGCGGACGAACGTGCTGACGATGGATTTGTCTCCGCCAAGTTCTGCCTGGAGTTCGGTGAGGGCGGTGGGATCAACCAGTGAGTCTGTGCACTCGTCATACTCAGACACCAAACCCCTCCCGCCTCCGAACAATAGATTCACGATTCAACAGTAGGTCCCGGGGAAGTATCGCAACGCCTGAAATCGAAAGCTTGATCCAATCTTGAGCGGACTCAGAGGGAGTCTTGATCGAAGCCGCTGAAAGTAAGTAAAAGTACTTGAATAATTGCTGAATCGGGGGATCAAGGCGTGGACAGAGGATTGGAAATCAGCATGAACGGTGGTGTTCGACCCTCCCTGGGTCTCATGGTCATCATCGTTTTTTGCCTGACGGTGCTGCTGGGAATCGGTGGAACGTCAGCGTATGCGTTGTGGGAGCAGGGCTCCCGAACCACCGCCGATCACTCGGCCGAATCCGCTGGTTCGGCCACCCCGTAGAGCGTTCTGCCCTCCAAGAACGCTGTCAGCCGTTCTTCGAGGACTGAGCTGTCCCGCAGCTCGCACTCCCACACCGTCAGCACCTCCCAACCGGCCGTGTTCAGTTCTTTTCTCTGTGCGAGATCGCGTTCACGGGTCCGCGTGCGCTTCGTCTCCCAGAACTCCGCATTGGCAGTGGGGGAGTGCAGGCCAACCTTGCAATCATGGAAGTGCCAGAAGCAGCCGTTGACGAAAATGACCTTGTGGCGGCCGGAGAACACCAAATCCGGGCGGCCCGGCAGCTTGGTCCCACCAGCCTGCCCGTGCAGCCGGTAGCGGTATCCCTTGGCATGCAGGAGTTTCCGGACCAGTAACTCGGGCTTGGTGTTTTTGCCCCGGATCCTCGACATGTTTCGGCTGCGCTGCTCAGGCGTCAGCAAGTCCCGGCTCTCGCCCATACAGTCCAGCCTACCTACCCAAATTCGCTAGGGGTGGGTGACGTTGACCGTCCGGGGAGCTTGGAAGGACAGCAGCCGGAGCCATTCGGGGTTGGGGTCCCCGAGTCGAACACCCTTGAGTGCCGCGGTAGTCTCGTGAACCACGACGGCGGCCTCCAGTTCGGCGAGTTTCGCACCTAGGCAGCGATGGATTCCTGAGCCAAAAGCCAGGCCGTAGGGTGTGGGTCCCTGATGGTCGGCCCCTTCCCCGGAAGATTCCCCGGCGGCCCACGGAAAGCCGTGGTTCCCCGTCAGCTCCACCAGGATTTCTTCCCCTGCAAGGATTGGCTCGCCGTTGAGCTCGGTATCGCGTGCGGCCACCCTCCGCCAGGTAGGCACAGAAGATTCAGTGGCCAGCACATGCCGAACAATGTCCCGCGCCTTGGCATTGGAGGAGGCTTCGTCCCAGGAAATTCCCCGGGAGCCCTCGGCCAGCCGGAAGAGAGTGGTGCTGATGAGCTGCGTGGTGGTCTCCTGGCCAGCGATGAGCAGGAAGTAACCCAAGGAACAGATCTCCGGCGTGCTGAGCCCATGGTCTGCGAGTGCCCTGAAAAGGTTAGGCTCCGGGGCGGAAACGGCTTCAAGTACCAGCTCCCGCAGCCAGGTGTAGAAGTCGGCCGCGGTGTGGGCCAGCTCGAGTTGCCGTTCGGGATCCGGCCATCCCCAGAACAGCTCAAGGGAATCCAGGCTCCACGCCTTTAATTGTGGAAGGTCGCGGACCGGAAGGCCCAGCATTTCCAGCATGATGACTGCCGGGGGATAGGCGGCCACTGCCTGCACCAAGTCAACGCTTCCTGCCGAGCTGAGGAGCTGGGCTGCGCCGGCGGCTGACTCTAGGGAGAGCTGCCGGATGCGGGGTTCCATGGCAGCGACTTTGGCGGGAGTGAAGAAGCCCGCAACTACCTTGCGGATAGCGGCGTGCGACGGGGAGTGGTTGCTGGCAAGGACGGGTGGAAGGGCGAACCGCGCCTTCTGCAGGACGCGGAGGGCCTGCCCGCTCAGTGGCGTCACCGCCAGGAGTGCGTTGGCTGGGGTGAAGTCGCCAGGCCGGTGAAGGACCTCGCGGACTGTATCCGGATCGCGCAGCACCTTGTAGGGGCATGTGGTGATGGTGCTCATGCCGGCACCCCTTCAAGCCAAGAGGCTGCCTGTTCGCGGAACACTGTGGGATCCATTCCGGCGGCTTCGTTCCGGATGGCACCCAGCAGTGGTACGGGCCAGTCCGAGATGGTGGCACGGTTGCTACGTTCCACGGCGCCAGGGACCGCTGGCCAGCTGCCAAGCACTACACCCACCACCGGCAAGCCCCTCCGATCGAGGGCTTCGAGCGTCAGCGCCGTGTGGTTCAGGGTGCCTAATGACGGCCGCGCCACCACGGCGAAGCCAGCCGAATCGCCAAGGAGTGTTCCGAGGTCAGCCAGCGTCCCGCCGTCGTGGTCCAACTCCACCAGCACTCCGCCGGCACCTTCCACAAGGACGTGGTCATGGGTGTTGGCCAGTGCGCGGATTCGCTGGGCATGCGAAGCAAGCTGCGGCAGCGCCACTTCGTCACAGGCAGCAGCGGGGACGGGGGCCAGCGGCTGTTCCAGGACGATGCCGGCCTCGGCCGTGAGCGGGCCGGCGAGCCGCACCACTTCCGCACAGTCCGAATCGCCGTCGACGTTGCCGCTTTGGCAGGGCTTGTAGACCGCTACCGAGCAGCCGCGCTGCTTAAGCGCTGCGGCGAGTGCCGCCGTCGTAATGGTCTTCCCGACGCCGGTATCAGTACCGGTCACCAGGATGATGCGGGGAAGTTTCATGAGGTTCGCTCCAGGATGTCGCGCAGCACTGAGCAGGCGTGGTCGAGGTCGGTGGGGGTCAGGTTTGCCCGGGCTGTGAGCCGCAGGCGGGAGACGCCGTCCGGCACTGAAGGTGGACGGAAACAGCCCACCTGGACGCCGGCAGCATACGCGGCGTGCCTCGCAGCCAAGGCCGCCTCCGCTGAAGGCATGGGGATGGATTGAACTGCTCCGGCAGAACGCTCGACGGCGGCTGAGCGTCCCAGCCTGGGCTGCAGTTGGGCGGCGAGAGCGGCTGCGTTGTGATGGACGGCCGCGGCGCGCCAGGGTTCCTGCTGGATGATTCCGACGGCGGCCAAGGCAGCAGCCGCCGCGGGTGGGGCCAACGCGGTGTCGAAAATGAAGCTCCGCGAACGGTTTACCAAGTGCTCTCGCAACAGGCTTGAACCAAGCACGGCCCCACCTTGGCTGCCCAAGGCTTTGGACAGGGTGGCCGTGCGGACGACGCCCGGATGGTCCGCCAGGCTGGTGCCAGCCACCGCGCCGCGCCCTTGAAACGGGCCGACGCCGGCAACGCCCAGGCTGTGGGCCTCGTCGATCAGCAATACGGCGTCGTGTTCCTGGGCGAGGTTGAACAGCTCTTGCAGTAGAGCAGCGTCGCCACCGACGCTGTAGATGGACTCAACAACCACCAAGGCCCGCGGCTGTGTCCGTCCTTCCAGGAGGCGTGCCGCGTCCGCAGCGTCATTGTGCTTGAATTCCCGCACTTCGGAGCGGCTCAGCCTAAAACCATCGATCAACGAGGCATGACAGTGCTCGTCCGCCACAATCAACGTTCCGGGACCACCCAAAGCCGTGGTGACACCCAGATTTGCGAGGTAGCCGGAGGAGAACACCAACGCAGCCTCCGCTCCCGTGAACAGGGCAAGGTGGTGCTCCAACTCAAGATGCAGTTCCGTGGTGCCGGTGACCAGCCGGGATGATGCAGCGCCAGTGCCCCAGCGCCTGATCGCGTCCGCGGCAGCCTCCGCCAGGCGCGGATCCGTAGACAGGCCCAGGTAATCGTTGCTGGCGAGGTCGATCATCAGGCGGTGTCCGTCTTCTTTGCCCGAGGCGGCCTGCGGGCCACGCACCGTCGGGTTCCGGACCAGCCCACGGCGCTCGCGGACCTCTGCCTGTTGCTCCAACCAGGCGGTCATGGAGACGCTCATGCTCTGGCCCCCAGCCTGTCTGCGGCCGCGGAGACTGCCGCAACCATCCCAGCGGTGATGGTCCTGATGTGGGAGGTCGAGCTGATGTACGGCGGCATCGTATAGACAAGGTTGCGGAATGGACGGACCCACACGCCGTGCTCGATCGCAGCGCGGGTCACGGCAGCGCCGTCCACCGCGTCCGCCAACTCAATGACGCCAACCGCGCCGATAGTACGTACGTCCATAACGCCGTCGAGCCCCAACGCCGGGGCCAATCCTTCCGTCAGACCTGCGCCTACGCGCTCAACGTCTGCGCGCCAATTGCCGTCCCGCAGCAGTCCGAGGCTCGCGTTGGCCACGGCACAGGCGAGCGGGTTGCCCATGAACGTCGGGCCGTGGAGCAGCGCACCCGCACCACCGCTGGAGACCACCCGGGCCAGCTCGCCTGTGCACAACGTCGCAGCCAGCGTCATGTACCCGCCCGTAAGGGCCTTGCCGACGCACAGGATGTCCGGAACAACGCCGCCATGGTTCGCCGCGAATAACTCTCCCGTTCGCCCGAAGCCCGTGGCGATCTCGTCCAGGATGAGGAGCAAGCCGTGGGCATCAGCTATCTCACGGAGGATCCGCACACACTCGGCCGGGTAGATGAACATCCCGCCGGCTCCCTGCAGGACAGGTTCCACGATGATGGCCGCGAGCTCATCGGAATGCTCACGGGCCAGCACCTCAACAGACGATCGCCACTCACTGATAGTTGTTGGCGTGGCAGTCGCCGCGGCTGGGGGACGCGGCGCAAAGACGTTGCGCGCCAGCAAACCGGGGAACGCGGAATGCATACCGTCAACGGGATCACAAACGCCCATCGCCGCGAACGTGTCGCCGTGATAGCCACCGCGGACCGTCAGGAAACGCTGCCGTCCTGGACGTCCGGAAGCCGTCTGGAACTGCACCGCCAGCTTCAGCGCCACCTCCACCGAGATGGAACCGGAATCAGCCAGGAACACGCGCTCCAGTTGGCGGCCAGGCTCGCCCGGTGCCAAAGCCAACAGGTTCTCCGCAAGATCCACGGCAGGCTGATGCGTCAATCCGCCGAACATCACATGGCTGAAGCTGCCCAACTGGCGCTGAACCGCGGCGTCCAGCACAGGATGGCGGTACCCATGGATCACGGACCACCACGACGACATCGCATCCAGTACCTCATGCGTGCGGCCGTCCTCGTCCCGAAGCCGCAGCGCCACGCCGTCGGCCGCTTCAACTTCCCAGAGCGGCAGCGTCCCGGACGCCGGAGCATAAGGATGCCACAGGCTCGCCCGGTCCCGCTCGATCAGCGAACTCATCGGGACACCCGTCCATGGCGCGAGCACTCCGCCGACCACCCCAGCGGCGTCACCTGAACCTTCATCCGGCGGCGGCACTGCGTGCAATAGCGGGGCGGCTCCATCGCCAACCGTTGATGGCAGCCCTGGTGCGGGTCCGACGTCGGGTGCGGGTCCGACGTCGGGCGCTCGCCGTTGGTGCCTTTATCAGCGGTGCCTTGGCTAACAGTCCCGCCGCAGTGCCCACAGTATTCCGCCTGCATGGCGCCTAGCGCGGTCATAGCGACTTCTGGAGTTCCTTGATGGGCATGTTGAGCTCCACCAGGAGGTTGAGGTCGGCGGTGGCGGGGCGGCCCAGTGTGGTGAGGTAGTTGCCGACGATCACGGCGTTGATGCCGCCGAGCAGGCCTTCGCGGGTGCCGAGGTCGCCTAGGGTCAGTTCGCGGCCGCCAGCGTAGCGGAGCACTGTCCGTGGCATGGCGAGCCGGAAGGCGGCGATGGCGCGGAGGGCGTCCTTGCCGTCCATGATGCCCTGGTTTTCCAGCGGCGTTCCCGGACGCGGATTGAGGAAGTTCAGCGGAACTTCATGCGGTTCCAAGGCGGCCAGCTGGGCGGCGAGTTCGGCCCGCTGCTCCAGGGTTTCACCCATGCCGATCAGGGCACCGCAGCACAATTCCATGCCGGCGGCCTTGACCATGTTGCAGGTGTCCAGCCGTTCCTCGTAGCTGTGCGTGGTGACGACTTCGGGGAAGTAGCTCCGGGCGGTTTCGAGGTTGTGGTTGTAGCGGTGGACGCCCCACTCGGCCAGCTGGTCAACCTGGCGCTGGGTCAACATCCCCAGGGAGCACGCGATGTTGATATCAACTTCCTCGTTGATGCGGTCGATCGCGAACTTGATCTGGTTCATGAGCTTGATGTCGGGGCCACGCACTGCTGCGACGATGCAGAACTCGGTGGCACCGGTGGCGGCTGTTTCCTTGGCGGCCTTCACCAGCTCGGGGATGTCCAACCACACGCCGCGGACAGGGGAATCAAACAGGCCGGACTGGCTGCAGAAGTGGCAGTCCTCGGGGCAGCCGCCGGTCTTGATGGAAATGATGCCCTCAACCTCGACGTCCTCGCCGCAGTGCTTCAGCCGGACCTCGTGGGCGAGTTGCATGGCGGCCGGAATCTCTTCGTCAGGAAGTTGGAGGATCTCAACAAGCTGGGCTTCGTTGAGGCCTTCACCGCGTTCAAGGACCTGCTCGCGTGCGATGTCCAGGATGGCGGAGGCAGTGGCCTCTTGGGTTGTTTGGGTCGTCATGAACTTGACGGTATCCGCGGGCGCGCATCGCGATTTTGTGGGGTCCGTACAAAGGGGTGCTAGGGATTTTGGAGCGCCTTTATGGATCCTGGGCGAGACGGCTGGTGCAGAAGTTACAGCTGTGAAACATCGTTGTGACTGATTTGACCCGCTGCGTGACTAGCGTCGTTGGCGAAGCACCGACCACGAATTTCGAAAGTGAGCACGGATGAGCGACGTTCTGACAGACACCCAAAGAGCTACGACGGCGGGGAACGCCGATGCGATGAGCGCAGCGAAGGAGAGCCTGGAAGATTACACACTCCGGTTCGCCCCGCGCTCTTACCGGAAGTGGAGCGCCGGTGTGGTGGCGACCAGTGCCCTTGGCGGGATCGCCTACCTGGCTGACTTCTCAATCGGCGCCAACATCGGCATCGCCTACGGCACCGTGAATGCCATTTTCGGCATCATCGTGGCAGCAGTGATCATCTTCGCCACGGGATTTCCGCTCGCTTACTACGCCGCCCGCTACAACATCGACCTCGACCTCATCACCCGCGGGTCAGGCTTTGGCTACTACGGTTCAGTGGTCACGAACATCATTTTCGCGACCTTCACCTTTATCTTCTTTGCCCTCGAAGGCTCCATCATGGCCCAGGGCTTGCAACTGGGGCTCGGCGTCCCGCAATGGCTGGGGTATGCCGTGTCCACCATCATCATCATTCCGCTGGTGATCTACGGGATGAAGACCCTTGCTACTTTGCAAGTCTGGACCACCCCGTTGTGGTTGCTGCTCATGGTGGTTCCCGTCGGCTACCTGCTGCTCTCACACCCTGAAAGCATCGACGCCTTCTTTGCTTATCCCGGCGCTTCGGGCGAGGGCGGCACCAACCTCGCCTCGGTGATGCTGGCTGCCGGCGTTTGCCTTTCCCTGATGGCCCAGATCGCAGAGCAGATCGATTATTTGCGCTTCATGCCACCCAAGACGGCAGAGAACAAGGGTGCTTGGTGGCGTGCCGTAATTCTTGCCGGACCGGGCTGGGTTATTTTCGGTGCCATCAAGCAGATTGTGGGCATGTTCATTGCGATCTACTTGATCGCCAGGCTCGATCCCGCCGCCTCCGTCCACGCCAACGAACCGGCCCACCAGTTCCTGGGCGTCTACCAGGAGATGATGCCGGCCTGGCTCGCTATGTCCTTGGCAGTTGTGCTCGTGGTTATTTCGCAGATCAAGATCAACGTCACCAACGCCTATTCCGGCTCGCTTGCCTGGACCAATTCGTTCACCCGCATCACCAAGACCTACCCCGGCCGTATGGTCTTCGTGGTGGTCAACCTGGTAATCGCGTTGATCCTCATGGAGTCGAACATGTTCGAGTTCCTCAACACCATCCTTGGCTTTTACGCCAACTGTGCCATGGCCTGGGTGGTCACTGTGGCCTCCGATATCGCGATCAACAAGTACCTGTTGAAGATCTCGCCCAAGGTTCCTGAGTTCCGCCGGGGCATGCTCTACGCCGTCAACCCGGTCGGTTTCGTGTCCATGCTGGTGTCCGCAGGCATCTCCATCGCGGTCTTCTTTGGGGCTTTCGGGGTTGGAGTCCAACCGTATTCGCCGATCTTCGCCGTCGGCCTGGCTTTGGTACTTCCGCCGGTCCTGGCTTTGGCGACCCGTGGCCGCTACTACCTCCGCCGCACCGACGACGGAATTGATCTGCCCATGTTCGACGCCGATGGAAACCCCAGCGACGAGAAGCTCCTCTGCCACGTAACCGGCCTTGAGTTCGAACGCCCGGACATGCTCCGCTCAGGCCAGGACGGTCCCGACGGCGAACCCCGCTTCATCTCTTCCCTCGCCTTGTCTACGGACAAGTCGGGCGCACTGGTGCTGCCAGCCCAGAAGTAGTCGCCCTCACCCAAGTAGGTCGCAGATGAGCGCGTTCTGAGGCGTCAAAACGCGCTCATCTGCGACCTACTTGGGCTGGCGCTGCGCACGAATAGTCAGGATGCTTAGAATTAGGCATGGCACAGGATGAGCGCAACGAAGAGACAGGGCCGACCGGGCAATCTGAGCAGGCCGAGGGATCCGAGCAGGCTGAGGAATCTGAGCGGGCCGAGTCAACAACCGACCTCGACGAGGACATCGCCATGGCTTTGGAAAACCATATCCTTAACCCCGTGGAGGATCCTGAAGATGCGTCGGATCCACGGACTATGTATCCGTCGGGGGAGTTCGAGCCGCAAACCCAGGACTATCCGGGCTGGACCGAGGCAATGATCCCGCGGCCGGACCACGGGGAGCATAGCTATGTGGGCCATCATCGCATGATGGGATTCCGGACCTTGATTACAGGCGGCGACAGCGGGATCGGGAAAGCCGTGGCCATTGCCTTCGCCCGTGAAGGTGCAGATGTGGCGTTCACGTATTTGCCGGAAGAGGAGCAGGACGCCGAATTGACGGTCCAGCTGATCGAGGCCGCGGGCAGCCGTGCCCTCGCGCTTCCAGGAGATCTGCGGGACGAGGAATTCTGTCAGGAAGTCATCGCCCAAACCCTCCAAGAATTCGATGGCCTGAACGTCCTGGTGAATAGCGCAGGCTTCCAAATGACTACGAGCCAGGGGATCCAAGACCTTAGCAGCGAACAGTTCGACCGGACCTTTAAGAGCAATGTCTATGCACTCTTCTGGCTTACCAAAGCGGCCCTGCCTCACTTGCAGCCAGGGGCCTCGATCATCAACACCTCATCGATCCAGGGTTACCATCCGAGTCCCTCGCTGATCGATTACGCCGCCACCAAGGCCGCCATCAACAGCATGACGTTCTCGTTGGCAGAATCCCTGGGCCCCAAGGGAATCCGGGTCAATGCCGTAGCTCCCGGGCCGGTGTGGACGCCCTTGCAGCCACCAACACAGCCGGAGGAGAAGATCGTAAAGTTCGGTCAGGACACACCTCTCGGCCGGGCCGGTCAGCCTGCTGAACTTGCCGCCACGTATGTCCTGCTGGCAACAGACGAGTCCAGCTACATTTCCGGATCAGTCATTGGAGTGACCGGCGGAAAGCACCTCGCCTAAGCCGCCAGCCACCGGTTCCCTCCGGTCAAGAGGATCTTCCAAGAAGTCAGGGCTTGAGCACCACCTTGATACAGCCGTCCTGCTTCTTCTGGAATTTCTCGTACAAGTCAGGTGCGTCGTCCAGACCACCTGTGTGGGTGACCAGATGCATGACTCCCAGCGGATCGGCGTCGTCCTCTACTAAGGGGAGCAGCTGGTCAGTCCACCTGCGGACGTTGCATTGCCCCATGCGGAGTTGAACTTGTTTGTCGAACATGGTCATCAGTGGCATGGGGTCGGCCTGGCCGCCGTATACGCCACTGAGTGAAATAGTCCCGCCGCGCCGCACCAGATCCACTGCAGTGTGGAGGGCAGCAAGGCGGTCCACGCTCATGGTCTCCATGGCCACCTGCGCAGGCTTGTCAGGGAGCAGGGAAACGGCCCGATGCAGGAATGAGGCCACCGGTGAACCATGGGCTTCCATACCCACTGCATCCACCACAGCGTCCGGGCCACGGCCGAGGGTCTCCTCGCGGATTGTGGCGGCTACGTCCGGGCTGTAGTCCATGGTCTCCACTCCGTGTGCTTCCGCCATTGCCCGGCGCTCAGGAACGGGATCCACACCAATGACGCGAAAACCTTTGTGGACGCCAATTCTGGAGGCGAACTGGCCCACAGGACCGAGTCCGAGCACTGCCAAGGTGCCGCCTTCGGGGACGTTGGCGTATTCGACGGCCTGCCATGCAGTGGGCAGGATGTCCGAGAGGAACAGGTAGCGCTCGTCGGGGAGGTCTGAATCTACTTTGATGGGCCCGTAGTCTCCGAAAGGCACGCGCAGGTACTGTGCCTGGCCGCCTGGGACGGAGCCATAGAGTTCGGAGTATCCAAAGAGTGCAGCCCCTGTGCCCTTGGCTTTGACTTGCGTGGTTTCGCACTGCGACTGAAGGCCTTGGTTGCACATGTAGCACCGGCCGCAGGAGATGTTGAAGGGCACCACAACGCGGTCGCCCTTTTGGAGCCGGTGGACCTCTGAGCCCACTTCTTCCACGATTCCCATGGGCTCATGGCCGATGACGTCGCCCTTGTGCATGTAGGGGCCCAGGACTTCGTAAAGGTGCAGGTCCGAGCCGCAAATGGCTGAAGATGTTATTCGGACAATGACGTCCGTTGGTTCCTGGATGATGGGATCGGGGACATCAATAACGCTCAATGAACGCCTGCCCTGCCACGTCACTGCTTTCACAATCGCTCTCCCTGCTTTGGGGGCTGGAGGTGTCCCGCGCTGCAGGAGACCATCCCAGCGAAGCAGAGTTGGCAGCGGCGCACAAGGTCTTCGGTAGCCTCGACAGCTCCTGATGCCGGGCCTACATTGAGGCTATGAGCGAAGAATCGAGCGAACCGGACCAAACGCTTTCCGAAACCCCAGCGCCTTCAGAAGCTTCAAAACCCGCGGTACCTGCCGGCGTCGAGCATGAGGACAGCAGCCCCGGGACGGGTGACTTCACTACCGAAGTGGACCCAACCTTCATCCCTGATGAAAGCGGCGAGACGCCGGAGGAGAAACGCGCCAGGGAGCATCCAGAGTCGACGGGTAGCTAAACGCGCTTCTAGGCAATCAAACAGCGGACGACGGCGGCCCTCCGGTGACTGCGTCGGTCACCTGCGCCTTCGATTTAGTAAGTAACCTGATAATTGGTGTTAAGCTGGTAGGAGATAACTGTCCACGTGATCAGAAAGCGTTTGGAACGAACACGGGATGGGTACAACTTTGGGTACTAAGCACAGCGTGGGCTAGGGACGGCGCCCAAACAAAGCCGTTCACGAGGGAGGCAATCCACATGGATACGGGGCAACTGGTATTGATCATCGTGTTGGCCGTCGTCGTAGTCGCAGCTGTGATCATTGCGGTGGTAGTTGGGCGCAAGAAGAAGGCCGAAGTCAATCGCCGTCGCGCAGGGGAATTGCGCGAGAAGGCAGACCAGGAAGCCGTCGGCGCACATCAGGCGAAGGCCCAGTCGGCCCAAGCCGAGGCAGCGGCCGTTCAGGCAGAAGTCGAGGCCAACCGGCTCCGGCGCGAAGCAGACCGGCACGCGGAGAAGGCCCAAGAAGCCAGCGGGCGCGTTGAGGAGCACCTGCGCCACGCCGACAAAGTGGATCCCGATGTCAGGACTGGCCGCGACCGGGAGAACGATACGGATCGTGGACGTGACCGTGACATGGATACACGTGACATGGATACAAACGACGAACGGCTTACGCGGGATCGCTCGGCACGGGAAAGCGCCGTCAGGGAAGAGCCTTTACGAGAGGGTTCCACGCGGGAAGGCTCTACCCGGGACGATTCTGTGCGGGACGGTTCCAGGCGGGACGGAGATAGGAACGTGTAAGTTCCTACGGTGAAACGGAGGCAGGAAGTGAGCATCGTGGTAAGGCGACCGGGACAGGTGGTGCGCCCGATGGATTCAAGGCAGAACAGGCATGCAGTTGACGTCGTTCTTGGCCATTTGGGCGAGATCGGCCCAGCGGTAGCGGCCCTGCGCCGTGAATCGTCGCGGCTCGCTGAATGGGGAGAAGAACTGGCCCGCGTCCGTCTTCGTGGCGGCAGGGTGTTTGCTGCCGGCAGCGATGGTTCTGCGCACGAAGCCCAAAGATTCACCTCCGAACTCGCGGCTCACGACCCCAGGGATGGCTCTGCCTTCAAGGCCATATCCGTCAGCAACAGCGCCACCGACGGGGCCCGCGGAAGCATTAGTGACCAGATTCCAGGCTTGGTCCGGCGCGGCGACATCGTAGTGTTGCTCGCCGCCAAGGGAATCACGGACGATCTCCGCGAGGCCGCTGCCGCGGCGAAAGCTGCCGGAGCGCGGGTGTGGGCGTTGACTGGCAAGGAGTCCAAGGACCTTGCCCAGGCTGTCAACGAAGCAATTTGCATCGACACGGATCCGCCCCATGCCGAAGAAGCGCATCTGGTTGCCGTCCTGGCTCTTTGCGAGTGCTTCGACGACTCTATGAGGCTGCGCGGCCAGGGCTAAGCCATGTGATCTGCCACTCATTCGGAATAGTTGCATACGCTGCACAGTTGCCCAGAGTGAACCCCGATTCATTCTGAAAGGAACTGCGCATGCTGTTTTCCCCCTTGGCCCTTGGTGAGCTGGAACTTCCCAACCGACTGGTGATGGCGCCGCTGACCCGGCTGCGGGCCGGCGCCGACGGAATTCCCGGTTCACTGATCGCTGAGCATTACCAGCAACGCGCCTCCCTTGGGCTGATTGTCAGCGAGGGAACGTACCCGACGCCGGCCGGTCAGTCGTACCCGGGCCAGCCTGGCTTGGTCACGGACGCGCAGATTGCAGGCTGGAAAACAGTCACCGATGCCGTTCACTCTGAAGGCGGACGCATCTTCGCCCAGATCATGCACGGCGGCCGCGTTTCCCACGCGGACATCACGGGCGGCCACGAAATCGTGGGCCCGAGTGCTGTTGCCATCGAGGGCGATGTCCGTACTCCGAACGGCAAGCAGGCATACCCGGTGCCGCGCGAACTCCGCCCGGACGAGCTCCCGGGAGTCATCCAGGAGATTGTGACCGCCTCGAAGAATGCGATTGAGGCAGGATTCGACGGCGTGGAACTCCACTCCGCCAACGGTTACCTGCTGCACGAATTCCTTGCACCCAACTCGAACGTCCGGACCGACAGCTACGGTGGCTCCCCGGAGAACCGCGCCCGCTTTGTGATCGAGACCGTCAATGCCGTGGTTGAAGCACTGGGCGCCAACCGCGTGGGCATCCGGATCTCCCCGGAACACAATGTGCAGGGCATCGCCGAAACGGATGCTGCCGACGTCCGAGCTACTTACGAAGTCCTGGTGGACACCATTGCGCCGCTGAACCTGGCGTACCTCAGCATCCTGCACCACAACCCGCAGGGCACCTTGGTCCAGGATCTTCGCCAGCGTTTCAATGGCACGTTCCTGGTGAACACCGGCTTCGGCGAAATCACTACTCGCGACGAAGCCTTGGCGATCGTCGCCGATGGCCTCGCGGACGCCGTTGTGGTGGGCCGCCCGGCCATTGCCAACCCGGACCTCGCCCGCCGCTGGCGTGAAAGCCTCCCGCTCAACGAGCCCGATGCCTCCACCTTCTACGGCGAGGGCGCCGAGGGTTACACGGACTACCCGTTCTACGCGAACTAAAGCGCAGCACCCCAGGCTAAACCACGACGTCGGCACTCACGTAGTGCCGACGTCGTGGTTTAACGTGTGGCCACCCAAGTAAGTCGCAGTTGAGCGCGTTTTGAGTGCTCAGAAGGCGCTCAACTGCGACTTACTTGGGTAAGTCACGTCCTGCTTCCTATAGGATTTGTGGCATGTCTGAACCTTCGCCGGCTCTTCCCCGCCCGGGCTTTCCCGTCAGCCGCCAGGTGTTGGCCGATCACGTTTATGAAGCCCTCCTCGAGTGGCTCATGGATGGTCGGCTCGAACCCGGGGCCGCCGTCAGCATCGACGGAATGGCGCGGGAACTGGACGTTTCTCCCACCCCGGTGCGTGAAGCGTTGGCGCGACTGGAGCATACGGGCATGGTGCGGCGCGTGGCGTTGAAGGGGTATCGGGTAGCTCCCGTGTTCACGCGCGAGGATTTCGCCGAACTTATGGAAGCCCGGCTTTCGATTGAGCCCGTGAATGCCCGCCTCGCGTGCGAGCGCATGACGTCGGAAGGCCTGGACGCCCTGAAGCAAGCGGTCGAGGATCTCAAGACTGCACCCCGGGGCGGCACGTTTGCTGAGTACCGAAGCTACCTTGAGGCTGACGAGCGCTTCCACCAATTGATCGCGGCGCAAGCCAGGAATCAGTTCCTGCTCGCCGCTTACAACACTTTGGGCGGGCAGATCCAGCGCTTCAGGTTGTTTGGGGGAGTGGGGATCACAGATGCGGAGCAGGCTATCGCGGAGCACCAAGCCGTCCTCGACGCGATGACGAGCGGGGACCCCGGGAAAGCCGCCGACGCAATGGTCAATCACGTGGAAAAGGTGCGGGGTCGGGCCATTGCTGACGCGCCGGAGGACTGAATACTGCTGCTTGATAAGGGCTCGCCGCTGATGCGGCGGGCCTTTTTCATGCCCTGAGTGAGCCCCTTCACAGACATATGTAAGACATATAGGATCTAGGAAGTTTCGCGAAAAGGGTTGACAGCTTTGCTTGGGTCGTAAATCCTATAGGAAACAGGATTACACGAAGGAGTGATCATCATGGCGTATACCGCCGAGAATTGGCCCATCACCGCGGCCCTCCTGCAGTTCCCCGGGGCAGACGCTGCAGGACAACACGTGAACGACGCCGATGCTTCCGTTTGGGCGGCCGTCCTGCAGGAAGTGAAAGAGGCTGGCTTTGCCAACGCCGACCTCACCGACAGCTGGGTCCGCCCGGGCGATCTCAGCACGGAGCGTCTGGCCGAGTTCAAGCAGACGGCCGACGAAGTGGGCATCGGAGTGCCGGTCATCTCCGCAATCCGCCGCAGCGTCATCCACCAGACGGACTGGGCCGACAACCTCGCCTACAGCCACCGCACCATCGACGCCGCTGCAGAGCTTGGCTGCGAGGTCGTGTCTTTTGGTCTTCACCAGGCCCTCACTCCGGAGCAGCAGAAGCAGTTGTGGTTCTGGACCGTCGAGGGCTACAAGGATCCGGTAGAGGACAAGGAAATGTGGGGCAACGCCGTCTCCCGCCTTCGTGAACTTGGCAAGCATGCAGCAGAGGCGGGCATCCTCGTCTCCCTGGAAATGTACGAGGACACCTACCTTGGCACTGCTGATTCATCCGTGCAGCTGGTCCAGGACATCGGTTTGGACAACGTCGGCCTCAACCCGGACTTGGGCAACCTGATCCGCCTGCACCGTCCTATCGAGGACTGGCGCGAGATGGTGGCCAAGACCCTGCCGTACTCCAACTATTGGCACATGAAGAATTACATCCGCGACGAAGATGTGGCCCGCGACAGCTACATCACCATGCCCGCACCCATGGAAAGCGGCCTGATCAATTACCGCGAGGCGTTCAAGTTCGCTCTCTCGGTCGGTTTCCAGGGCATCCTCTGCACCGAGCACTACGGTGGCGACGGACTCAGCGTCACGGCCAGCAACCAGGAATACCTGCGCCGCCACGTCCTGCCGAAGACCGAGGGTTACAAACTCGGCAAGAGCGAAGTAGCTCAAGGACGCCAGACACCGGTAAACCAGCTCGCAGGAGTCTAAGGAATGACGCAGATTTTCGACAACCCGGCAGACTTTGCCGATGAAGCCCTGGACGGCTTCGTGGCTGCCAACCGCGGCTATGTTGCCAGGGTAGATGGCGGCGTGGTCCGCTCCACCGAAGTACCTGCAGGGCAAGTGGCGTTGGTGGTCGGCGGCGGTTCCGGGCATTACCCGGCCTTCGCCGGATTGGTCGGCCCCGGACTCGCAACGGGCTCGGCCTGCGGCAACATGTTCGCCTCCCCGGCCGCTGGCCAGGTCTACCGCGTGGCCAAAGCGGCCAACGCTGGGGGTGGGGTTCTCCTCAGCTATGGCAATTACGCTGGCGACGTCCTGCACTTCGGCCAGGCACAACTCCGCCTTAACGCCGAGGGCATCGAAACGCGCACTGTCACCGTCACGGACGACATCGCCAGCGCGCCGATCGATCAACTCGAGAAGCGCCGCGGCATCGCAGGCGACCTGACAGTCTTCAAGATCGCCGGCGCCGCCGCCGAAGCGGGACTGAACCTCGACGACGTCGAGCGTTTGGCCATCAAGACCAACTACCGGACCCGCTCGCTGGGCGTGGCCTTCGACGGCTGCACTCTTCCGGGTGCCAAGGATCCGTTGTTCCACGTTCCTGCCGGGCAGATGTCCCTGGGCCTCGGAATCCACGGTGAGCCTGGGATCTCCGAGCACCCGATGCCCACCGCGTCCGAGCTTGCGGAGCTTCTGGTTTCCAAGCTGCTCGCGGACAAGCCCGACGACGCCGGGGACCGGGTGGTGGCAATCGTCAACGGCCTGGGCACGGTGAAGTATGACGAGCTCTTCCTGCTGTTCGGCAAGGTCGAGAAGCTGCTCACCGGCGCTGGTCTCACCGTTGTTGAACCGGAGTGCGGCGAGCTGGTGACCAGTTTGGACATGTCCGGACTGTCCCTGACGCTGCTCTGGCTGGACGATGAACTCGAACAATATTGGGCGGCGCCCGCCGATACCCCCGCTTTCCGCAAGGGCAGCATGGCGCCCCGTGCAGCACGTGCCGAGGCACTGATCGTCGACGCCGAAACCGCCGACGTCGAACGGCCCACCCCGGTAGCCACGGAACTCGGGCGGCAGGCTGTGGCCATCCTCGCCCAGGTGCGTGACGTCGTCGTCGAACACGAAGACGAGCTCGGCAAGCTGGACGCTATCGCCGGCGATGGTGATCACGGAATCGGAATGCGCCGCGGCGTCGACGCTGCGGCTGCCGCAGGCGAAGCCGCATCAGGCTCCTCGGTAGCGCGAATCCTCCTCGCGGCCGGCGAAGCATGGAGCGAACGTGCCGGCGGAACTTCGGGCGCATTGTGGGGCTCGGCGGTCATTGCGGCCGGGCAGTCGCTCGGGAACCGTGAAACGTACAGTTCCTCGGATGCCGGCGACGCCGTGAATGCCTTCGTCCTGGCCATCACCGAACTCGGCAAGGCCGAGCCCGGAGACAAGACCATGGTGGACGCCCTCCTGCCGTTCCGGGATGCGTTCCTGACCGAGCTCGACGGCGGTGCTCCCGTGGATCGGGCACTGGCAGCAGCTGCTGCGGCTGCTGAATTGGCTGCCGCGAGGACCGCTGAACTGCGGCCGCTCAAGGGCCGGGCGCGCCCACTTGCCGAGAAAAGCCTCGGCCATCCGGATCCGGGCGCAGTCTCCTTTGGCCTGATCGCCACGAGGATCTCCCAACACATCGATTCACTACTGGCCAGCGCTGCTTCAGCGGCTCCGGCCGGAAACGGAGCCTGAGAATGAGCGATACACAAGGCTGGCGCATCGTCGTCGGCAATGACGAAGCTGGTGTGGAATACAAGCAAGCACTCCTGGCGCTGTTGGAATCCGACCCGCGCGTTGCATCTGTGACCGACGTCGGAGTGGGTGCCAACGATTCCACGTCGTATCCCCACGTCGCCGTCGATGCCGCCCGCAAGGTAGCTGATGGTGAGTTCGATCGAGCCCTCCTGATCTGCGGCACCGGGCTGGGCGTGGCCATTGCGGCCAACAAGGTCCCCGGAATCCGTGCGGTTACGGCCCACGACAGCTACTCGGTGGAACGATCCGTACTGAGCAACAACGCGCAGGTCCTCACGCTCGGGCAGCGGGTGATTGGCTTGGAACTGGCCAAGAAGCTCGTAGGGGAGTGGCTCGGCCACCGCTTTGACCAAAATTCATCCTCCGCCGCCAAGGTGGACGCCATTTGCTCCTATGAGCCCGACTACACGAAGGCAGTTTGATCATGACCGTTTCTGAAGCAACCGAAGGCACCGCGAAAAACGCAGCCCGGAAGATCGCCGTCGTGGGCTCCGGTTACATGGGCGGCGGCATTGCCCAGGTCCTGGCGCTCGGTGGGGCGCGCGTGGCTTTGGCGGATGTGTCTGCCGAGATCGCGCAGAAGAACTTCGACCGCCTGCTGGTCGAATCCGATCAGTTCATCGCCGATGGTCTGTTCCCGGCGGGATCCACTGAAATCCTCAAGCAGAACCTGTGGGCTGCGAAGGACATCGAGGAAGCCGTTGCTGATGCCGACTTCATCGAGGAATGCGTTCCCGAGGTCCTGGAGATCAAGCACCAGACCCTGGCCCGGATCAGCGCCGCGGCCCGCCCGGATGCCCTGATTGGCTCCAATACTTCCACGATTTCCATTGCCGCCCTGGCAGAAGCCGTGACCAACCCGGAGCGATTCCTGGGCATTCACTTCTCCAACCCGTCACCGTTCATTCCGGGCGTCGAGGTCATTCCGCACGCCGGCACTGCCGCCGCCTCGGTAGCCGCTTCGCGCGAGCTGGTTCACGCGGCGGGTAAGCAGACCGCCGTCGTGAAGGACGTGACAGGTTTTGTGCTCAACCGCCTGCAGTACGCGCTGTTCCACGAAGCTGCGCAACTGGTGGAGCAGGGCATCGCAACAGCGGACGACGTCGACACCCTGGTGCGTACGACGTTCGGCTTCCGCCTGCCATTCTTTGGTCCGTTCGCGATCGCGGACATGGCCGGTTTGGATGTCTACAACTTCTGCTACAAGTCCCTGCAGACGGGCTTCCCGGAGCGGTTTGCGACGCCGAAGATCCTGTCTGACCTCGTTGAGGCAGGCAAGCTCGGTACGAAGACCGGCGCAGGGTTCCTCAACGTCCCCGCCGAGCGCACCCCGGAACTCATCGCGTACCGGAACAAGGCCTACGTCGCCATGCAAAAGCTCATTGAAGAGCTTGGCCCGGCACCCATCAACTAGTTCTTTTTTAGGAGATCCTTTCATGAGCACTTTCCCTAGTGAACGCACCGCCATCGTCACCGGCGCCGTTTCCGAGCGCGGCATCGGCCGCGCCACTGTGAACTACCTGGCCGCCCAAGGCTGGAACATTGGCATCATCGATCTTGACGACGCCGCCTGCAAGGCTGCCGCTAAGGAAGTTGCTGCAGAATACGGTGTCCAGGCCCACGGAGTCGGCGCGAACGTCGCCAGCGAAACCGAAGTCCGGGCTGCGATCGATGAACTGGAAGCCGAGCTGCCGCAGATCGTCGCCTTGGCCAACGTTGCCGGCGTCAGCTCACCCATCGGCTACCTGGAACTCGAACCTGCCGAGTGGGATCGCGTGCTGAGCATCAACCTCAACGGTGTCCACTACGCCACCCGCCGGGTGGCCGAATCCATGGTAAGGAACCGGACCGGCCGCATCGTGAACATCTCTTCGGTCTCTGCCCAGCGCGGTGGCGGAACGTTCTCCAAAACCCCCTACTCGGTTGCCAAAGCCGGTGTCATCGGCCTGACCCGTGCCACAGCCCGGGAACTCGGCGAATACGACATCACCGTCAACGCGATCTCACCCGGCCCCATCGACACCGACATCATGGGCGGCACGCTGAGCGAGGAACGCAAGGACGAACTGACCAAGGACCTCGTGGTGAACCGCGTGGGCTCCACCAGGGACATCGCCGCCGCCATCGCCTTCCTCATCAGCGAGGACTCCGGATACATCTCCGGCCAGACGCTGAATGTGGATGGCGGTCTGTACATGCACTAGGGCTTCCCCGATATGAAGACCCTGACGATATGAAGGCCTGGACCAGAGAACGCAAGATCTACCTTGCCGTGGGCATCCTTGCCTGCGCAGTGGGCATGGTGCTCATTTTCTTCCCGCGCTGATGGCGCGCTGCGTTAGCCATCTCAACCCCAACTGATTGCTCAAAGAGGAGTTTCAATGTCCGTTGCCTCAACTTCCACCAAGGAGTTGCTGGATTCACCGATTCTGAAGTCGGCCATATCCAAGGCTTCCCGGCGGCTGATGCCGATGCTCGTCATCCTGTACGTGGTGGCATTCCTTGACCGCACCAATGTGGGCTTTGCCGAAGCTGCCCTTGGGGTGGACAAAGGCATCACGGCAGGTGCTTATGCCCTGGGTGCCGGTATCTTCTTCATCGGCTACGCCCTGTTCGAGATCCCCAGCAACCTGCTGCTTACCAAGTTCGGCGCCAAAGTCTGGCTTGCCCGCATCGCCATCACCTGGGGCATAGTGTCCGCGTGCTTCGCCTTCGTGCAAGGCGAGACCTCGTTCATCATCCTCCGCTTCCTGCTGGGTGTCACCGAGGCAGGACTCTTCCCAGGCGTCATCATGTTCCTCGCCGCCTGGTTCCCCAACAAAGTCCGCGTGAAGATGTTCGCCATCTTCTACCTGGCTCAGCCTCTCTCCCAGATGCTGGGAGCTCCGCTGTCCGGGTGGCTCATCAACATCGGCGACCAGGTTCCCGGGGTCGCCGGATGGCAGGTCATGTTCTTCGTTGAAGGTTCGCTGGCCATTGTGGCCGGCATCGCGTCCTTCTTCTTCCTCATCAACAGCCCACAGGATGCCAAGTTCCTGAGCAAAGAAGAGAAGCTTGCCCTGACGGATGTCATGGCACTGGAAGACACCGTCAAGGAAGAATCAGGTCCGCGCGGCGTCCTGGCTGCCATGCGCAACGGTCGTGTCTGGTACTTCACCGTCATCTACTTCTGCCTGCAGATCGCGGTCTACGGCGTCACGTTCTACTTGCCGCAGCAGGTGTCCCAGCTCACCGGCCAAAAGGTGGGACTCGCCGTCGGACTCCTGGCCGCTATCCCGTGGTTCTTCGGGATCTTTGCCTGCTACTTCGTGGGCAAGGCGGCAAACACGGTGGCACGTCGTCGCCGCTGGGGCACGGCACTGTTCGTGTCCACAGGGCTCTGCATCTTCGGTTCAGCCTGGGCCGGCGCCAACCACCTTCCGGCGCTCGGCATCATCTTCATCAGCCTCGCGGTGTGCAGCTTCCTGTCGACCGGTCCCATCTGCTGGTCATATCCGACGGCGTTCCTCACCGGAACTGCGGCGGCTGCGGGTATCGGGCTGATCAACTCCCTGGGCAACCTCGGCGGTTTCGTCGCACCGATCCTTCGCACCACGGTCAACCAGGTCACAGCTTCGGACACGGGCACCATGGGTGTGTACGCTCTGGGTGTCCTGCCGTTCCTGGCCGCGGTGATGATGTTCGGCACCCGGGCCTTCACCAACAAGGCCGACGAGTTGCTGGACAAGTAGCCGTGAAAATTGCTGCCCCTACAGGTCCCTTGTTCGTTGGGGTCAGTACCAAGATGTACATGGGTTACGCACAGAGTTTGGCGTGGCTGGAGCAGTTGCTGGCAGAAGTGGACGCCCGTCCGGCCCTTGGGGCCGGGCGGGTGGTCCCGTTTGTGATCCCGTCATTCCCGGTGCTGCCCACAGCGTCCGCGATGATTCAGGGTTCGCCGTTGGTCCTTGGGGCCCAGAACTGTGGCTGGTCGGATGGGCCGTGGACTGGCGAAGTCTCACCGTCGATGCTGGCCGAAGTTGGCGTGGGCCTGGTGGAGATCGGCCATGCCGAACGGCGCCGGTACTTTGCCGAAGACGATGCGATGGTAGCCCTGAAGGTTCGTGCCGCCGTCGACGCTGGCCTGACGCCATTGCTGTGCGTCGGGGAGGCCGTGCTTGCTGAACCTGAAGATGCCGCCGCTACCGTCTTTGGTCAGGTCAAGGCGGCCGTGTCCGGAGACTGGTCGGCTGCTTCCCGCTTGGTGATCGCCTACGAACCCGTGTGGGCCATCGGTGCTGCGGAGCCGGCGTCGGCTGCTTATGTTTCCCAGGTTGTAGCTGCACTGCGGGCATTGCTCGGTGCCCATGGATTGGCTGAGCTGCCCATCATCTATGGCGGCTCAGCCAAGCCGGGTCTGCTGCCGCAGCTGAATGGTGTCTCCGGTCTCTTCCTGGGCCGCTTCGCGCACGACGCCACAAACTTCGGCCGTGTGTTGGACGAAGCCCTCGCTCTCCCCATCTGACTGGCATTTGTGGTTGTTCCCAGTGCTGGGAACAACCACAAATGCCAGCTACTTGGGCCGGGTGTGCCCTCAACTGACCCCACGCTGGCACAGGGCAACGAAGCCGCCAAGGTTTTCCAGACCCTCCGGATGCGTCGGGAGGTAGTTGGTCAGTTCAGGCGAACGCACGACGACGGCACGCCACTGCCCTCGCGACACCGCCACGTTGATTCGGTTGCGCAAGAGCAGGAACTCCATGCCGCGCGGCACTTCCCCTGCGGCTGAGGCGGCCATGGAGACGATGACCACCGGCGCTTCCTGGCCTTGGAACTTGTCTACCGTTCCTACCCGCACTTTTGCCAACCCTGCTCCCCGGAGCTCGTGCTTGATCAGTTGTACCTGGGCGTTGTAGGCCGCAACCACCAGGATGTCGGTCTCTTCAAGAGGCCGGCTTCCCGGCGCTTCAGAAGGGTTTGTCCAGAGCAGGCCCACGTGCGCCTGGACCTGGCGGACAACCTCTGCGGCTTCCTCCGGCGATGACGTCGAGTTGCCCGTATGCGGGACATACACACAGGAAATGCCAGGGCTTGCACCTTCCAAGTGGCGAAGTGATGCGGCCGGCGCTGCTTCGAGTCGGTTGTCATAGGAGAGCTCGGAGACTGCGTCACATAGGGCGGGATGCATCCGCCAGGACAACGCGAGGAAATAACCGAGTTCGGGGGGCAACGTGTTGTAACCATCCGACAACCACCCCAGCGCAGATTCGTCCACGGGTTCAGGGTGTTTGCCCTGGGTGACTTGCGGTAGTTGCTGGGGATCCCCCAGTAACAGGAGGCGTTTTGCTGCGCGGCTCACGGCCATGGTGTTGGCCAGGGAGAACTGGCCTGCCTCGTCAATAACCAGCAGGTCCAGCGAGCCAGCCGGAACTTCCTTGCCTACCATCGCCCACGCAGTACCGCCGATGAGAGCTCCACCCGGCTTGGACAGGATGTCGCTGACGTCGGCCTTGGCGCACGCACTCCACGGCACCGGATCGCCGTGCTTCACTTCCTTGGCCACGCGTTCTGGATCCACGCCTGCTTTCTCCACGGCAGCGCAGAGCATGTGCTCCACCACGGCATGGGATTGGGCCACAACGCCGACTTTCCAGCCATCTGCCACGAGCCTGGCCAGGACGTGGGCCCCCACGTAGGTCTTGCCGCTGCCTGGAGGGCCCTGGACGGCCAGATAGGAATGGTCCAGGTCCTTTACTGCCGCAGTGATGGCGTCGATGTAGCCATCAGGACCGGATCCCACGGCGGGCAGGGATTCCAGACTGCGCAGTTTTGGCGGCTTCCTTCGCACCAGGTCCAATGCTGGATCCTGGGGCCATTCCGGCAGCGAATCCCTGAGCCTGCCGGCCAACACGGCCAATGCCGCCCTCTGGCCCTTCGTCGGAATCGGGCTGTCTGGCGTCAGCGCCATGGGAGTCTGTGGGAACTCTGTCGAATCATTGCGTAACCCCTCGGCCATGGTGACTGACTCGAAGTCACCGTCCTCGCCGACTTCGATGATCTTGGTAGTGTTCCAGCCTGCGCGGCCGAGCACGGATGATTCCTTTGCCACCAAGGCATCAGGCAAGGGGGGACCGTACATGCGGAAGTACGTCTTGCCCGTCTCCAATCCCGCGCCGTCACCGGAACGGCCGAGCAGTTTCACAATGCGGGCAGGGTTACTGCGAGGGGTTGGTTTAGCCCAATCCTGCAGCACCACAGCCTGTTCCACCGTGAAAATATCGCGGCCATCCTCCCACTGGGACACTGGCTTTTCCAAGCGGTCGAAGTGCCCCCACCAATATTGCTTGTCCTCACGCCCGTGATATCCGACGCCCGCTGCCACAATGGCTATGGCCCGGGAATCCGGGGACAGCCTTTCCTCCTCCGGCAGCGCGGCAACGTAGTCAAGCAGCGCGGTTTCTTCGGGTGCCGCCTCGTATTTCTTCGGGTCAGCGGGGGTCTGCGCCGCATCGGACCGGTCCCCGAAATCTTCCGCATCCCCTGAGTCGTCGCCGGCCGAGCCACCCGGCACGATGGACCGCTCAGCGGCGCGGGCAAGAAGCCAATTGCGCAGCTCCAAGGTTGAGAGGCAGTCGTACTCGTTGTAGTCCCTGATGCTTTCGAGGATGGCCGCAGCTTGCTCAGGGTTATCGGTGTCCCGCGCCGTGCAGTAGTCAGCGTAAGCAACAACGGAGGCTCCGGCGTCGGTGACGTCACCGGAGCGAAGGTGCTGGCCCATATACAGAGGCTCGAGCTTCTTGATGCTGTACGAATTCTCGGACACGCGGATGCTGTGCCGGACGGTATCGAAGAGGTCCACCAGGACGCCTTGGCGCAAAAGATCGTCGACGGCGGTTTCGCCCACCACGTGCGTCAGCGACAGATTGCGCAGGGCCGTCTTCTCGTAGGCAGCATAGTGGTAGATATGCATGCCGGGGTAGCTGGCCCGGCGCTTGGCAACATACTCCAGGAAGTCCACGAAGGCCTGGCCTTCCTCAGCCCGCGAATGCGCCCAGAACGGCCGGAAAACCGGCTCGGTGCCAGGCTCCAAGGGATTTTCGATGACTCCGAAAAGGTACTCTAGACCCCATTTGCCCGTGGCTGGATCCTGCCACAGGGGATCGCCCTCGAAGTCAAAGAAGATGTCCCCGGGGTCCGGCGTGGGGAGCCTTCCGAGGGTGTTGTCCGGCAGCACCTTATAGCTCACGGCCTTGGCTTCCCCGGCTTTGTCCGTGTAGTTCACGGTCCCATCGGGGGTCCCCGTCCCTGTTTGGAGCTGGGCTTGCTCCCGAAGGCGCAGCAGCGTGGGGTCGCCGACTTCCGGAAGCGCGGCCAGTTGGTCGATGGTGGTGACCCCGGCTTCCATCAGCTTCTTGCGGCGGCTGATACGCATACCGGCAACCATAAGGAGGTCACGGTGCAGTTTGACTTGCTCGGCGCAGTAATCGCAGCGGCCGCACGCGGAGAAGCGAGAATCGCCCCATTCGACGGGACCTGAAGCCCTGTGGGCCGTGGTCATTTTGAGGAACCGTTCCCGGCGTTCTTTGAAAACCGGCAGAATCTCCGCGAGCGGGTGATCACTGTGCACCCGGTTGCCCAGCACCAACGTGACCGTGGGATCCGGCGTAATACCGGCCCGAAGGAGTTGATCGCCATAGGCAGCCAGCTGCAATAGGGCAGTGACCTTGGCATGGCGGGCAAGCTTGGTATCGAAGACGGCGTACTGGCCGCCGGGACGCTTGACCAGGAAGTCCGAGCGCCCGTGGAATTGGCCATCGAAGAACGCGGCCTGGAACACGATATCCGCTCCGGAGTGCAAGGCGTCGATGGATTCCGCATGCTTGGCCACAAGGGTGGCGCGGTCCATGGCGGAGGCGGGAACGACGTCGTAAACGCCATTTCCTGTAGCCGGGTCCCACGGCCCGAACTCAGCCAGGAACTCATCCAGGACCCGATGCTCGTGGACATCGCCGAGCTTTGCAGTCCGCTCCAACATGGCATCTGAGGCGAAGTCAGGCTTGGGGGAGCGGCCCAGTTTTTCGTCGAGTTTCCGGAGCAGCTGGTACTCACAGGTGGCAGCGATGACAAGATCGCTGGCGGAAAACACCAAATCCTGTGGCGCGCCAGCTATCTCCGAATCGAGAAAGAACACCGTGACCTACTCCCTGTTGCCGGATGAACCACTGCAAAGTGGACCATAAAGCCAAGCTATCAGCGGCCCCCGACAATTTAGGACCCCACCGGCAGACCCAAAGAATGCGGCAGACTGTGCGGATCTCACGCGGTGAGGTCCCGGCGTCGGAGCAGGTAGGCCGCTAGTCCTGCTCCGGCCACGGCAATGCCGCTCATGGTGAGGGCAGCTGCGGGGTCGAACGCTTCGATAGGCATCGCCGCTGTGTGGCGGAACGGGCTGAGATCCTGGAGCCAAGCGGGCAGGCGCATCAGTTCGCCGAACTGTCCCAGAACCAGCCCTACGGCCAGGAACCCCCACCCGAAGGCAATACTCATCCGGGGGATCGTGGCGAACGCCACCGCTGTAACGGCGACGAATACGACGGCGGCCGGCACGTGAGCCAGGGCAGCACCAACCAGCAGGCCCGGCGGCCCGCTCGCCACGCCTGAGAGGGCAAGCCCCACGGTGGCTGCTGTTCCCGCGACCGCCGCGACGACCACTGCCGATGCGGCGGAAAGGAGCAGGTTGGCTGCCAGCCACCGTGCCGCGGAATGGGGTGTGGCAAGGAGAAGTTCGGCCCGGCCCTCAGCTTCTTCTGCACGGAGCCGCAGGACGACCTGGATGCCGGCGGCCGCCGCGAGGACGCCCGCGATGCCCAGAAGCGCCGTGGTGAAGACATCGATGAGTTCACCGCGGCCGCCAGGGACGAGCCGGACGATCAGTTCACGGAGCGACTGGTTGCCACCGATGACGTTGGTGACCACGGGTCCAAGTCCACCTGCGATGCTGCCAAGCAGGGCCGAGAAGATGCACCAGCCGAGCAAGGTCAGCCGTTGCTGGCGCCACGCCAAGCCCAGAAAGGAGTTACCCCCGGGTACTGCCCGGTCCCGTCCGGCACGTTCGGGCAGAAGGCTTTCGCCCAGGTCCCTTCGACTCCTGAGCGCCAGGACGGCCAGGGCCAGAACAAGGCTCACGGCGGCCAGGACCAGCAGCGGTGTTGGGTCCGCGACCGAGAACGGCCGGGAACGTTGGCCCCAGCCGATGGGCGAGAGCCACGAAAACCATCCGCTGGTCACATGGGTCAGATCAGAGGATGGCGTACCAAACGCGTCCCCGATGCCGCGCACGAAATAGGCTGCCCCGACCAGTCCGGCGGCTGCACCGTTGGCTGCCCGACCCGAGGGCATGATCTGCGCCACCACCGCACTGACGGCAACGAAGAATGCCCCGACAGCACCCACAGCGGCTCCTGCCGTGAAGGCTCCTGACCCCGGCAGTCCCGCGGCAAGGAAACCGGCCGCCACACAGAGCGCCAAGGTCAGATTCGCTACGCCGCCCAGGATAAGGGTGGCCATCAGGGGCGCTGCTCTGCGGACCGGGACGGATCCGATCAGCTCTGCCCGTCCGAGTTCCTCGTCCGTGCGTGTGTGCCGGATGACCAGAAACGTGCTCATCAGTCCTGCCAGGACAGCGGTGAAGGCGTAGCCCTGGAAGAACACCACCGCTCCGATGCCTGTACCGTCGGGCAGTCCGCGGACGAACAGGAACGCAGGGCTTGCCCCGGCCACGGTGATGATCGCCGCCCGTGATGCCTCATCAGCAAATTCGGTGGCGACGGCATTGGCGATGATGAAGCCCAGAAAAGCGATACCCAGAATCCAGACCGGCAGCAGCACGCGTTCCCTTCGCGCCTGGACGAGAAATAGTCCCATCACGCCGGACATCAGCGCACCTGGCTGTTCGCGGTGCCGTAGTGGCTGAGGAAAAGGGACTCCAACGACGGCGGAGACACCGTCAGCCCGGTGATCCCGGCCGTCGTGGCTGCTTCCAACACAGTGGCAAGATCGGCCGGGTCCACATCAAACTCAACGATGCCGCCGTCGGTTGTGACGTCCTGCGCTCCTGGCATGGCCGTCAGCAACGCCGAGTTGGTGGCTTCGACCCTGAAATGGGTGAGCTTCAGGTGCCGTAACTCCGTTAGCGTCCCCGATTCCACGGCCCGTCCTGCCCGGATGATCGTCACTCTTTTGCAGAGATGCTCCACTTCGCTAAGGATGTGGCTGGACAGCAGGACGGTGGCACCGTCTGCGGTGACGCGCTGAACCTGACGGCGGAACACCGACTCCATGACGGGATCCAAACCGGCACTGGGTTCATCGAGCAGATACAAGCGTGCCGGACGGGCGAACGCCGCAATCAACGCGACCTTCTGACGGTTTCCCTTCGAATACGTCCGTGCCTTACGCCGCGGATCCAACTCAAACTCCTCAACGAGCTCCCGGCGAAGCCGTTCATCGACGCCCCCGCGGAGCCCGGTGAGCAAATCGATGACTTCCCCGCCTGAAAGGTTCGGCCACAAGCTCACATCTCCAGGAACATACGCAACTTCGCGGTGAGCGCGGACCGGATCCTGCCATGGATCCAGACCGAAAACCCGCGCGGTTCCTGAGCTGGGGCGCATAAGTCCCAGCAGGACACGCAGGGTTGTTGATTTCCCGGCACCGTTAGGGCCCAGAAAGCCGTGGACTTCGCCTTCATGGACCTGCAAATCCAGTCCATCAAGGGCACGGGTCCTGCCGAAGGTTTTGACTAGCCGTACGGCGTCGATGACTGGCTCTGATGCTGATGACATGGCTGATCCTGTCCCTCGGTCCAACGACCGAGGCGGATGCCAGAGCCGTTCCGCGGGCCCAACAGCCAGCGGGCCGACCAGGCTTCCCGGCTCTCCGAACCACAGCCTACGTCCGCCAGCCCGTGCGGGGAAGAGTGCGAGGGAGCAACCCTGCTGGATACGCTGGGACAACGGCCAAGAACATCCAAGGACGGAACACGATGACTGAATCAGCACGTACCACCGCCGATCCCGCTTTCGAAGCCGCTTACGAGGCCGCACAGAAGAGCCTCAGCGAGGGCGGAATCCCCATCGGCGCCGCTTTGGCCCGCGACGGGAAGGTCATCGCGAGCGGCCACAATGAGCGCGTCCAGCATGGCGATCCGATCGCGCATGGCGAGATGTCCGCGTTGCGCGCGGCAGGCCGGCAAAAGAGTTACCGGGATACCACGCTCTACACCACGCTTGCGCCCTGTGCGATGTGCACGGGAACCATCATCCAGTTCAAGATTCCGCGCGTCGTGGTGGGCGAAGCGGAGACGTTCCCGGGCGAGTTCGACCTCCTGCGTTCGCGTGGTGTTGAAGTAGTGGTCCTCGATGACCCGCGCTGCGTGGACATGATGCGCACCTTCCAGGAAGACCACCCTGAACTGTGGGCCGAGGACATCGCGGAATAACTGCAGCAGAAGAGGGCGCGACGGCGGCACCAAGGGCGGGATGCCGCCGTCGCCGGCTGCTGGGGAGCCATTTACCGACTAGCCATCCGACGGCTTTTTGGCAGGCTTCCTCGGAGCCGACCGGCGGGAACGGGCCGCCGGAGTTGATGGGATCAGTTCCTTGACCTGGGCCAGGACAGTCGGGTTCACGCCGCGGGAGCCCAGATCTTTGGCGAGGGTTTCCACCTCTGACTTTGCCGCTGCGGTGTTATCCGCCTTCACATGCAGCTCCGTTCGCAGTTCCACGAGCTTCCGGTACGCCAGGTTGTTCGCCGCACCGCTGCCCTTCTGGTAACTCGCGAGCCCCGCATCGGTCAGCGCAAGGGCCCGCTCAGGATCGGCGCTGTGGTGCTTCACCATCTTGTCTTCCTTGCGCCGATAGAAGTCATCTCCCACGGATTGCGCGACGGCGGTGGCCGCCTTGACGCCCAAAGGCTCGCCGCCGAACCGCTCGGCTGCCTCGGTAAGGGCGTCCAGCCCTTTGCTCAGGTGCGGCGACATGGATCCTTCGAAGGCGAGCGTGAGTCCTACTTCCCGCGTGAAGAACTCGGGTGCAAACCGATCCTCCTCCCGTGTGACCGGGAAGCCGACCCGCAACGGCAAGGTGTTGGACGCCTGGACGATGCCCTCGGTGGAATAGATGGCGCGGACCAGGTACTGGCCGGGCTCATCGAAAGCGAAGCCCTGCACTCCAAATGCCAGCTGGACCAGTTGGCTGTAGCGGTCGCTGCCATCGCTCGTGACGCCGGCGGCTGGTTCCAAGGTCACCGGTTCAGGGAGGCCGTAGAAGCAGACCACGGATTCGTGCAGCGCCACCGTTCCGTCCGGCTTCTGCACGTACACGGTAGTGTTCCCGAACCTGGGATCCATCCGGCCGTCCACCACCACGGGTACGTCGCTGGTGTTGCGCAAGCGGAATTCAATGGACACAGGCTCCATATAGTCGAAGTGGCTCTTGGCTGAGAGGGTCAGTTCAATATCGCTGCCCGGCCCGGAGACGGTCATGGCGCCGGCCGGGGATTCCAGATGCCCACCGGAAGCCCAGGGATCTCCGCCCATAATCACCGAAGCGCGGTCGCCATGGCGCATGTGGAGCAGTTCGTCGTCGTCGAACCTGAACCGAAAGTTGCCCCAGAAGGTATCCGTGCCGTTGCGCTGATCGTATTTCCAGTCGTAGTTCATCCAGGACAAGGAATCCGGCCTGGCCTTGTCCCACGCATGCAGGAAGTTGAAAGCGTGCCCTGCCTCGTGGACCCACGTGTACAGGAAGTGGCGCATCGCCCAGGCCTGGTCCTGCGTGGTGGGATTGGAGACCAGGTTCGTGAACCAGGAGTGGTTGCGGAAAACGGCAAAACCCTGGCGATCAGGGCCGCGACCAGCGCCGCCAAAGCCCGCAGCGGCGTCGAACATAATGCCACCAACTCCGGCGGTGTCGAAGAGACCTGCCTGCACGCCCCAAAGGTTCCAGGCAGGCCAACCGGAGTTGAACTTGCCGAAGGAGGTCTCCATGGCATCGTGAAGTTCGCCGACGTTCCACGAGGCGAAGCCGGCAGCACTGTCATCGATCACCGTATGGACCGGATCGATGGTGACGGCGACGCCCGCGTCGCGGTACGCGGACTCGATGGTGATGGTCCGGTTGGCCAGGTCCGCAGGGCGGTTGTTGTGTAAGTGGCTGTTGTAAACGGGCGCTTTGGGTTCGATGTCCACAGATGTGCAGTAGTCGAGCTCAAGGTTCATATCCCGGAAACAGCCCGAACGGTAGGCACACGCGTATGGTTGCCCGGCAACGCCGCCGGCCGTGAACGTGACCACTGCGCCAGTGATTGCGCCGTGGGACCAGGAGACGGTGATTTCCACCGTTGTGGCGGGATGGGTGCCTTTCCAGTAACGGACCGTTCCAGTAATGTGTGCCTCCGCGCGGGTCATGGTGACTACTGGGGTATCCACAATCCATGACTCCACATAGGTCTTCACGAGTTGGTTGACGCCACCTGTTTTGACCCAGCGGGTGCTGTATAGATCGCCACTGACTTTGTTCAGCACCGGAGATTCCACGCCCTGGCGGGGATCGACGTCCAAGCGGAGATCCAGTGCGCTGCCGACAGGGCCATTGCCTGCCTGATTGCCTTCATAGCGGCCGCTCACGGGAGCGGAGCGCCAGCACCTCCACCAGTCTTCGGAGGGCCATGTCAACGTGCTGGGCTGGGGCCCAAAAGCATGGGGCCCAAAAGCGTGGGGTCCAGAAGAAGAAGGAGGGAACGGGATGTCAGTGGGGTTGCTGGGGACAGGGTTGTAGTGGGTGCCGGGGACGTTGGGGGTGTCCATGTGAGGATCTTTCTCGCTCTGTAAGCAGTCAATATGCGTTCGTCCATCACAGGATGACCAGATGGACGGCATGACGGTTCAGGGCGGGGCGATGCATGTGAGGAGTCCCAAAGGGGGTGAAAGTGGCCATGCCCAGAAGCCGTGTGTAACCCAAAACGAGAATACTCCACCGAATGGATTATATCTAGGGAGGCATCTAAATTTTCTGCGCGGCAACCTGCCGGACCGCCTAGTCAGCCGCAGCAGCCAAGCGTAGGCTGGCAACATCGGCGTCGGAGCCGAAGGACCCCGCGTCGATGAACCCCATTCGATGAAGGAGGACCCATGAGTGTCGTACGTGAATTCATGACGACGGATGCCCAGTGCATTCCGGAGGACCAGACTCTTCAGGACGCCGCCCGCATGATGAGGGACTTGGACTGCGGTTCACTTCCCATCTGCGGCAATGACGGCAGGCTGACCGGCTTCATCACTGACCGCGACATCGTGGTCAAGTGTCTGGCCGAGGGAAGGGATGCCCGCGAAGTCCGGGCAAGCGAACTCGCCACCGGTAAGCCGTACTGGATTGACGCTGATGCCAACGTTGACGAAGCCATCAACATGATGGAAGAGCATCAGGTTCGCCGTCTTCCCGTCATCAAGGATCACAAGCTGGTAGGCATCATCAGCCAGGGAGATATTGCCCGCAACCACTACGCAGAACAGCGCGTGGGCGAAATGGTGGAGCACATCTCCTCCAAGGAGCACATGTCCCACTAGCGGCCGGCCAGCCCGCTGTAATCCAGTAATCCAGGTAATCCAGCCGCCGCGAAGCGCTCCCCGTCAGAGGAACGCCTCGCGGCCCGTTCCTTCGCGCAGCACGAGTTCGTCATCCTCTATGGAGACAATCAGGCTCCTGGGTTTACCAGCGAGCTTTTTCGTTGCGCTGAGCTTTCTGCTGCGGACTTCAACTCCCACCGTGGCGCCTTTCGCCGGCAGCTCCACCGTGATTTCGTCGGCCATTCCCAACAGCATCTTGGTAGACACATCCCGTTCGGACACAGCTTCCTTGCCGTTGACGGTCACGCTCACGTCATCGGAAACAAACCCGTCCTGAAGGATGATGAGCAGTTCCTGCATGCTCCAACTACAGCACTAACAGCGCTCCCGGCATAGGCTTTCCGGAACCCGGACCTGAAAACTGTCGGTCATGTGAGGCAAACTGTCAGGGTGACTCAATCTCTCCAGCACCAGTCAGCCGATTCTGCCATCCATCAACTCATCGCCAACGAACTCGGCGTGAAGGCCTGGCAGGTCAAGGCCGCGGTGGAACTGCTCGACGCCGGATCCACCGTTCCCTTCATCGCCCGCTACCGCAAGGAAGTCACCGGGACGCTCGATGACACTCAATTGCGCGATCTTGAGGAACGCCTCCGGTACCTGCGGGAACTGGAAGAGCGGCGGAGAACCGTTCTTGAGGCGATAGCAGCCCAAGGCAAGCTGACCCCGGAACTGGAAGCCGCCGTCGTCGGTGCTGACACCAAGGCGAGGCTGGAGGATATCTACCTCCCCTTCAAGTCCAAGCGTCGCACCAAGGCGCAGATTGCCCGCGAAGCCGGGCTGGAGCCGCTAGCGGACGTCCTGCTCGCCAACCCACAGCTCGACCCCGAAACCGAGGCCGCCAAGTACCTCAACGCCGAACACTCCATTGAGGATTCTGCCGCCGCGCTCGCAGGCGCCCGCGCGATCCTGGTGGAGCGCGTCGCCCAGGACCCTGACCTGGCCGAGGACCTGCGTGAGCGGCTCTGGAAGCAGGGGCGCATGGTCTCCCGTGTCAAGAAGGGCATGGAGGCCGAAGGCCAGAAGTTCAAGGATTACTTCGAGTTCACGCAAGTCCCGTCCGGAATGCCGTCGCACCGGGTGCTCGCCTTGTTGCGGGGTGAAAAGGACGGCGTACTTGAGCTGGATCTCGCCGAAGCAGACCCCGCCGACGACGACGCCCTGGCCGCCGCCCGCGGCCGCTACGAGAACGCTGTGGCCAAGTGCCTTGGGGTCGCCAACCACGGCCGTCCCGCCGATCTCTGGCTCACCCAGACTGCCCAGCTCGCCTGGCGCGGTCGCATCCTGGACCGCCTCACCACGGATCTTCGCGGACGCATGTTTGCAGACGCCGAGGATGAAGCTGTTCGGGTCTTCGCCGCGAACTTGCGTGATGTGTTGCTCGCTGCGCCAGCCGGCAACCGCTCCACCCTCGGCCTCGACCCGGGACTCCGCACAGGGGTGAAGGTGGCGGTGGTGGATGGCACCGGCAAGGTGGTTGCCACGGACACCATCTATCCTCACGCGCCGGCAAAGAAATGGGACGAGGCGTTGTCCACCCTCGGCCGCCTCGCCAAGCAGTACAACGTGGAACTCGTGGCGATCGGCAACGGCACGGCGTCGCGGGAAACGGACAAGCTGGCCACCGAGCTCATTAAGTCCCTTGAGGCCGCAGGCTCCAAGGGTGTCCAGAAACTGGTTGTTTCCGAGGCCGGTGCTTCCGTGTACTCCGCGTCGGCCCTGGCAGCTTCCGAGCTCCCCGGCATGGACGTCTCACTCCGGGGCGCTGTCTCCATTGCGCGCCGGCTTCAGGATCCGCTGGCCGAACTGGTGAAGATCGAGCCCAAGTCCATCGGCGTGGGCCAGTACCAGCACGATGTCACCGCTGCCAAGCTGGACCGCTCACTGGATGCCGTGGTGGAAGACTGCGTGAATGCCGTGGGCGTGGACGTCAACACGGCGTCCCCCGCGCTGCTGAGCCGTGTGGCCGGCGTCGGACCGTTGCTGAGCGAAAACATTGTGGCGTACCGCAACGAGAATGGGCCGTTCGCCAAGCGGAGCGACCTCAAGAAGGTGCCCCGGCTGGGAGCGAAGGCATTCGAGCAGTGCGCCGGCTTCCTCCGGATCACCGGGGGAGCGGAGCCGTTGGATGCTTCCAGCGTGCACCCCGAGGCCTACTCCGTTGCCCGCAAGATCCTCGTCGCGGCTGGCGGTGGACCCACCACTGCACTGGATCCGCAGACATTCGTTGACGGCACGTTCGGCCTGCCCACCGTCAAGGACATCATGACCGAGCTTGAGAAGCCGGGCCGCGACCCCCGACCCGCGTTCAAGGCAGCATCGTTCTCGGAGGGGATTGAAAAGATCTCCGACCTCAAGCCGGGCATGATCCTGGAAGGCACCGTCACCAACGTTGCCGCGTTCGGTGCCTTCGTGGACGTCGGAGTGCACCAGGACGGCCTGGTCCATGTGTCCGCGCTGTCCAACAAATTCGTCTCGGACCCCCGCGAGATCGTGAAATCCGGTCAGGTAGTGCGGGTCAAGGTGCTTGAGGCCGATCCCGAGCGCAAGCGCATCTCCCTGACCTTAAGGCTCGACGACGAGCCCGGCACCGCGGGCGGCCGCGGCTCCGGCGGGCGTGCTCAGGGTGGAGGTAACCCTGGCGGAGGTAACCCGGGTGCACGAGATGCTGGAGGGCAGCGCTCAGGTGGTCAGCCGGGTCAGCGTGGCGGTGGTCAGCCTGGTCAGCGCGGCGGTGGTCAGCCGGGTCAGCGTGGCGGTGGTCAGCCTGGTCAGCGCGGTGGTGGCCAGCCGGGTCAGGGTGACCGTCGCCAGGGCAAGCCGCAGCAGTCTGAAGCTCCCGCCAACACAGCTATGGCCGAGGCACTTCGTCGGGCAGGGCTCGGGAAGTAGCCAGCCGCAGCCGACGAAACCCCACCTTGTTCGCCTGTCATGCCGTACTACGGGATGATGGGCGAACAAGGGCGGGTTTTGACAGCGGAGCAAGCTACGACGGAGTGACTACGACGGAACCGACGAGCCATCCGGAACTGAACTGCCGCCGTCGTGGTCCTTTTCCTTCTGCCACGGCCAGCGGCCAGTGATCTCCAACTCAAGCGAGAAGCTCAGGAACGTCCGGATCAGCACGATGATCGCCAGGACGCCCACGCTCTCAAACGTGGGCGTCACAGCGACTGTCCTAATGATGTCGGCGGCCACCAGGAGCTCAAGGCCCAGGAGGATGGACCGTCCCAGCAATTGCCGGTAGGCCCGATAAGGAGAAAACGGGGCCAGGCCACTGGCGCGCTTGGGTTGGTACCCGCGCAAGGCGAGTGGGATGGAAACCAGCGCCCCAACCACCATGACTGCCACGCCGGCGAAGTCCATGTACCGGCCGACTTCTTCGATGATGTGCTGGAAATCCATGGCCGTCTCCAGCGGTTACTGTGCCGGTGCGGGGATCGGGAAGAAGACCCGCGGATCCTGCAGCAGTGCCGGGTAATCGAAGTCGGAGCGCTTGACCACGTCAGTGACTTCGAAGTTCCGGGCGAACTTACCCTCAACCGTGATAGGCCGTCCCTGGACCAGCCCGACGGCGAAGATCTGGCCGCCGTCGAACGGGACGGCGATCTCGGTCTTGCCGGGAAGAGTATTGAATGCAGCTTCCTGGGCTTGGCGTTTCCGCGTGGGCTTCTTCTCCAGTACCTTGGCAGGACGCTTTTTGGGGCCCTTGAGCTGGCGGCGGGACTTCTCTTCCGCGTACACAAATTGGTACTCGCCGGATTCTGAATCTGCGGCAGCCTTGGCCTTGCCGTGAGGAGGCATGCTCACAGTGGTGAGCTGTTCCGGGCGGATGTCTTCCACATTGGCCCGCAGGATCCAGAGACGGTCCTCTTCAGGGTCTTCAGGGTGGAATTCGTGCTTGGGCTCGGGCCAGATGTATTCGAGCTTTTCTTCGACGCCCGGGAAGAGCGGTCCGTAGAACTTGGGGTCCTTGCCAATGAGCTTGGAGCGGTGGCTGAGGTGCAGGTCCTCGTAGCCCAGCCACGGCGGCATGATGATCCGGGAGGCGTAATCCGGGTGTGCAGCCTGGGGTGCGAACTCCGCGATGTTGTTGCGGGTGTTGTCCGGGTGGCCGCGCTGGATCCACTCGTCGGCCATTGCCAGGCCGTACATGGTGAGGGCGGGGACGTGGCCCATCCACATACGGACGGCCGGGTGCTGCTGCCAACCGTACTCCGGGATGACCAGTGCGCGGAGGACCTGGAGGGCTTCGACGCGCTGTTTGCCGAGCCTTGAGGTGTCGAGCGCCGCGGCGCTCTCACGGAAATCGGCGAAAGGGAGGAAAGTCTGCATCCTTTCAGTTTGGGGGTCCCGCGGCGAAGAACCAAGTTGAGTGCTCCGGGACACGTGCGGATATGGGGCCTAGAGTTGTCGAGTGGAAACTTTTGGCGAGAAAACGACGACCACGGCGCCCCCGGTTGCCGAACTGCACCTGCACATCGAAGGGACTCTCCAGCCAGAGCTGATCTTTGCCCTGGCCGAACGCAACGGCATCGAACTGCCGTATGAAGACATCGAAGAACTGCGGGAGAAGTACGAGTTTACGGATCTGCAGTCCTTCCTTGACCTGTACTACGCCAACATGGCCGTCCTGCAGACCGAGCAGGACTTTACCGACATGACCCGTGCTTATCTTCAGCGCGCCGCCGCCGGGGGAGTGCGCCATGCGGAGATCATGATGGATCCCCAGGCGCATGTGGCCAGGGGTGTCCCGCTTGAGGTGTGCGTCAATGGGATCGCGAATGCGTTGGCGACGTCAGAGGAAGATTTCGGCGTTTCGACACTCCTCATAGCTGCCTTCCTCAGGGACATGTCCCAGGAATCCGCACTTGAGGTGTTGGACCAGTTGCTCGCGATGCACGCCCCCATCGTCGGCATCGGGCTGGACTCAGCAGAGGTGGGCAATCCGCCGTCGAAATTTGAGCGGTTGTACCAGCGTGCTGGTGAGGCCGGGTTGCGAAGGATCGCTCACGCGGGCGAGGAAGGGCCGGCCGCCTACATCACCGAGGCCCTGGACGTGCTGCACGTGGAGAGGATCGATCACGGCATCCGTTGCATGGAGGACACGGAGGTGGTGCAGCGGCTCGTCGCGGAGCAGGTGCCCCTGACAGTTTGCCCGCTATCCAACGTTCGCCTGCGTACGGTGGACAAGCTGGCTGACCACCCACTGCCGGAGATGCTTGCCATCGGTTTGAACGTTTGCGTGAACTCGGACGACCCCGCCTACTTTGGCGGCTATGTAGACGAGAACTTCGAGCAGTTGGCCAAGGTCCTTGAGTTCTCGGTTCCGGAGCAGGCCACTTTGGCGGCAAACTCGATCCGCTCCTCGTTCGCCAGCGACGCCCGGAAAGCTGTATTGCTGGATGAAGTGACGGAGTGGGTCAAGGCGTCCGTGCCGGGCCAATAAACCCTGAATTGGTGCTAAAGGCGAGACCCGTCGATCACTTCCGGCCCCGGGAATGTCACACTCGGTCACGACACACGGTGTTTACCAATATCAGTCGCGCGAATTAACAATTCATTGGCAAACTGCAAGGGATTATCCACCGTAGAAGGAGAAGCATGGGCGCCAACACCGCCGAGAACACCAACCTTCGTCTGAAGGCCGTACTGGACATCCTTGCTGAGGGCGTATGGTCTGGAGCCACGCTGAACGCAGGGGAAGTCCTGGCAGAGGCCATCGGACGCGTTCCATTCAACGATCATGAGGCTGAGCTTCTCAGTGGGGGCATTCCCCGCGGCCACAAAACCCTGACGTCGGCATCGGCAAAGCTGGTCAAAGCCGGCTGGCTGGTCAAGGGGCGTTCGGGATGGACCATCCCTGACGACGGCCTGCGGGCGACAGTCGCCTTCCCTGAAGTTTCGGCTTTCGCGGAGGCCCTCGACGCCGGAACACCGGTACCAGCCGATGTTCCCGTGCCTACGGCCCCTCCCGCCAAGGCCAAGACGAAGCGTGCGGCGACGTCGAAGAAGGCTGCAGCTCCGAAGGTAGCCGCCGCGAAGGTATCTGCGCCGAAGGCTGCTGCTACTAAGGCGACCACCACCAAGGCTGCGACCACTAAGGCTGCCCCGGCAGCGAAGAAGGCTTCCACGCGCAAGGCTCCTGCCAAGGCAGCGGCGGCTCCCGCCGTCGAGACCCTGCCTCAGCCGGACGCCGTCGCAATTGCGGGTGACTTCAACAAGATCCTGGGCGCTCCGGAAGACTGGGCTCCCCAGTATGACGAGGTCCAGATGGAGTTCAACCCGTTGGTTCAGTTGTGGGCGCTGACGGCTGAACTGCCGGCCGGTTTCTATACGTACAAGATCGCGCTGAACCGTTCGTGGGATGAGAACTATGGCGCGTTCGGAGTCCGGGATGGCGCCAACCACGAGTTGAACCACGACGGCGGCCCGGTCACCTTCACGTACGACCACGCGACGCACGACATCGTGGTGGGCTGACTCCTTTCCCGCTGAAACCCGCCCTTGTTCGCCATACCCGCCCTTGAACGGTGAGGAGAGCGAACAAGGGCGGGTTTCGTGGGCCAAGCACTCGGCATCACGGTTGCGCGCGGCTAGATTTGGTCCATGACTGAGTCGTTGGAAAACCGCTATCGCGATGAGACGCTAAGAGTCACAGCCCGCATCACGGGCGTGGTCCAGGGCGTGGGATTCCGCTACTGGACTGCTCGCAAAGCGGATGAGCTCATGCTGAGGGGGACCGTCAGGAATAATCGCGACGGATCCGTGCAGGTGGTGGCCGAGGGATCCGTAGCCGGCGCCGAGGCACTGGTGAGTTGGCTCCATTCCGCGCGGGCACCTGGTCGCATTGAGAATGTTGAATTCGAGGTTTCCGACGCAACGGGGGAGTTCGACGAGTTCCGGATCGTGGGCTAAACCGCCTGATCAGGCCCCGGGAGACGACGTTGTGAGCCCAGATTCCACTGCTGCCAGAAGCAGTTCCACGTCGTAGGCAACCAAGCTATCCACTTGGAGCCTGATGGCGGTAGCAAGGTGGATTGCATCAGCGCTGCGAAGCCGCCTGGGCGAGGCCGCGGCATACATGAGATCCGACCGCGTCACGTCAACCAGATTAATGCCGGCGAGGACGTTATTAACCACTTCGAACGGCAAGTCCCGGCGACGGGCAGCGCAATGGAGTTCCGTGTATAAGAGCATGGAAGCAACAAGATGCCCTCCGGCAGCCGTTTTGTCCGAAAGATGGGCGGCTGCTATTGCTGACTCCCGCTCTTCCACTACGAGTTTTAGTACGGCTGAAGTGTCGACATAAACAATCACCGGTCGCCGCGCAGGTCCGCCAAAATGCTGGCGGTATCCATCTCACTGGCGACTCGCGAAAGAATTTTGAAGTCAACGGGACTCGTGGCGGCTGGCCGCACGCTTCCAGCTTGCAGCAGGCGTTCAAAGGGCGAAGCTGACGGCGGAATCAGTGTTGCGGCAACTTCACCATTATTAGTGACATCGATGATTTCGCCGTTCTTGACCCGCTCCAGGATCTTGCTGCTCTGATTGCGGAGTTCACGGTGCGGAATTGTTGTCATGGTTGACCTCCGTAGCAATCGTAGCACCTCCCAATCGAACGCCAGCGGAGTGCATAGCTCAGGCGACGAAAGACGTGCGCGTCGCCTCAATGTAGTGCTCCAAGGCCTTGAGCGCAGGCTGCGATGAGGCGTCCCGGACAGCGTCCGCACCCACGGCGTTGGCCACTGCCAGGGCATGGCTGTGCTCCAGTCCGGAGCGGAGGGCCAGGACAAGCGCGGCACAGAAAGCATCGCCGGCTCCAATGGTGTTGGCGATCTCCGTGACGCGTACGGCAGGAGCTTCCGCCACGCGTTCGCCATGCTCGAAGATCGCCGAGCCCTCCCCGCCATATGTCACTGCAACGAGGGGCGCCGTGCGAAGGGCGGGGATCAGGGCGTACTCGGTCTCATTGACGATCACGAGGTCGCAGCGTTCCAGCAGCTCCGGAATGATAGGCGCCGCCGGTGCTGCATTGAGGGCAAAGTAGCCGGTGGTTCGGCGGGCGGCTTCCAGCACCACGTGCTGGTCAACTTCGAGCTGGCACAAGACGGCTTCCTCCTCCGCGAAGGACACGCCATCCACGGATACTTCGCCGTTCGCACCCGGGCACACGACAATCTGGTTCTCGCCTTCGCCGTCCACCAGGACCAGTGCTGTCCCTGTCGCGGCATCCACCTGGGCGATGTCTTGGACGTCGACGCCGGCACCCGCCATTGCTTCGAGGAGGCTGCGGCCTGCTTCGTCCCGGCCTACTGCACCCACCATGCGCGAGGCACCGCCGAGTCGGGCTGCCGCCACGGCCTGGTTGGCGCCCTTACCGCCGGGCTGCTGACGGAGGACGGCCCCGCCGACGGTTTCGCCCGGCGTCGGGAGGCGGCTGGCGGTAGCCGTGATGTCGAGGTTGATGCTGCCTACAACGGTGAGCGCGGTGCTCGTGGGAGCCAAAATGGGCGCGGAAGACTGAGGGGAGGAGCTCATGGAAGGACCTTTTCGGGAGGATTCAGGAGGACTGGATGACGGAGAGGTGACCGGCCTTGGCGGCCACGAGGCATTTGGCCAGGTAGAACGGGGAGCCCTTGCGGCGGACGTATTGAGTGAGGACCAGAACCGGCTCGGAGGGGCGAAGATCCAACAACTTTGCGCGGCTGGGACCGGCGGTACTCAGGCTGATTTCGCATTCGCCAGGTCCAAGCGAAGACCCCGGAATCCCGCTGAGGACTTCCAAAAGTGTGGAAGCCGAAAGGGTGGGAGCTTCCGCCGCTTCTGAGAGTGCCTGGGCCTCAGGGATTCCTTGAGCAACGTTTTCCTGCAGGTGGGCCACCGGCTCGCCGTTCCGGATCAATACGCTTTCCCAGAACCAAACGTCCTGGCCGGGTTCCACGCCGATTCCGGGGGCAACGAATTCGGAGGCTGGCTGTTTGATCGCAGCAACGCGCTTGACCTGGATGTCCTGGTCCGGGCCGCCAAGGAGTTGATCGAACGGGCGGATGTGTTCGATGCCAATCCGGGGCAACGAATCAGCCACGAATCGTCCGACTCCCCGCCGTGCCCTGGTGAGCCCGTCTTCCTCCAGCAACATCAGAGCTTCCCGGATCACGGTGCGGCTGACGTCCATCATGACGCCCAGCTCGGTCTCCGTGGGGAGCAACGAGCCAGGAGGGAGGAGCTTGGTCCTGATTGCCTCGGCGATGCGTGAGTATGCCGCTACGCGCAAAGGCTGGCCGGGTTGGGGCGCAATGGGTCGGGACAGGAACTGGACGGCATTGTCGGTCAAGGGTGCCTCGCTTGGGTTTGGTTACGGACACTGTACCCGAAAAATGTGATAGGTTGCACAAGCTCGTAATACATGCTTGTATAACAACTCACATCTCGTGGCGCCGCCTGCGCCCTCGGACAAAGGAGTTTGATGTGAATATCCCCAACACGGCGGTTGAGACGCAGCCTGCCGAAACCGTAGAAGCGACGCCGGACACCCGCCCCGGCGGTCGGGCTGCAGTCCTGCTGATCACCACGCTGGTTCTCGCTGTATTGTCGTTCCAGCTCAACGCCAGCATGATCACGCCGGCACTCCCGCACATCGGCTCCTTCTTTGGCGAAACGCCCGAAGCCGTGGCTCAGGTGCAGTCCATGTTCTTCCTTGCGGGCGCCATCTCCGGACCTGTGATTGGACGCTGGAGCGACTTCATCGGCCGCCGCACCGCACTGCTCTTGGTCCTGGCCATCATGGGCGCCGGAACCGTGCTGTGCATCTTCGCCCCGAACTTGCCGCTGCTGGTTACCGGCCGCTTCATGCAGGGTGTCTCAAGCGCCATCTTCGCGCTCTCCTACATCGTGCTCAACGAATACTTGCCCGCCCGCCTCTTCGGCACGTCCATCGGAATCATCGCCGCCATCAACGGCGGTGTGGGCGGCGTTGATGGCTACTTTGGCGGGCTGATGGCTGAAACGCTCGGCTTCCAGTCGATCTTCGTTGCCGTCCTCGCCCTGGCCGCGATCGCCGTCGTCTGCGTCATCAAAGTTGTCCCGGGAGGGAAATCCGCTGTCGCCCCAGGCCGGATGGACTGGTGGGGGGCAGGTTCCCTGTCCGTGTTCCTGGTCTTCCTTACCTACTTCGTCTCTACTGGTTCTTCGGCCGGCTGGACCTCACCTGCCGCGCTTGGCCTGCTGGCTGGCAGCATCGCTTCCTTCACCGCGTTCTGGCTCATCGAGAAGAAACGCTCCACACCGCTGGTCGCCGTCCACCATCTCCGTTCGCGCCAGGTATGGCCGGTCATCGCCACCACTGTGCTGATGCTCGCGGGAATCTTCGCCATCATCAACTTCACCGTCGTGCTCCTCAGCCAGGACAAGGTGAATGGCTTCGGCCTTCCGGCCTCGGTCGCAGCATTGCTGTTCCTGACCCCGGCAGCGCTGATCGGCGTGTTCGCGGCCCCGCTCGCAGGGTGGATTGCCGACCGTCGTGGCTGGATCAAGACCGTCCGCGTCGGCACGGCGACGAGTCTGGTCTGCGCCCTTGCTGCCGCATTGTTCGCCGACAACCAAGTAGCCGTCCTCATCGCCATCGCAGCCCTGGGTATCTTCTACAACGGCTTCTTCCTTACTGCCATCAACGGGCTGTCCGTCCTGCTCTCGCCCAAGGAAGCACCTGCCGCACTGCCGGGAATCAACGGCGCCTCCTTCGGCATCGGGGCGAGCCTCGGCGTCGTGGTTGTCGCGCCGTTCGCAGGCCAAGGCACCGCAGCCGGGTACTCTGCTGCGCTCTGGATTTCGGTGTCCATCACCGTCCTCGCCTTCCTTGTCAGCCTGTTCATCACAGCACCGAAGGGCGAAAAGATCTAACGCCCGACGGCGGCACGCGGCACCGCGCGCCGCGCCACTCCTCTTCCCAACACCCCGCTACATCCTGAAACGAGAGACCATGACCACCCAGCGCACCGCCGCCCCCTTCTACCTCGACTGCGATACGGGAATCGACGACGCCCTCGCCCTCGCCTATTTGCTCGCAACCCCGAGAGCGGAACTCGTGGGCATCGGCACCGTGAGCGGCAATATCAGCGCCGCCGGTGGTGCCCGGAACACCCTGGACCTGCTGAAACTGGCCGGGCACCCGGACATTCCCGTAGCGATCGGCGCGCACGATCCGCAGGTCGGCACCTTCCATGGTGGTGCGCCGCATGTCCATGGCGACAACGGAATCGGTGGCGTGGAGCTGGTTCCCTCTGATCGCGAGCCCGTTGAGGCAACGGCTGCTGAGCTCCTCGTGCAGCTGGCGCACAAGCATGCTGGGGAACTGCGAGTTGTGGCCATCGGGCCGCTGACGAACATCGCCGAAGCCCTTCGCCTGGAGCCCAGGCTGCCGGAGCTCATCGCCGAAATTACCATCATGGGCGGTGCGGCCCTGGCCCCGGGAAATATCACACCCGTTGCAGAAGCCAACATCGCCAACGACCCCGAGGCTGCGGCCGAAGTACTCGCTGCTGACTGGAACGTGACGCTGGTGCCGCTGGACGTCACCATGACCAACGTCCTGGAGGAAACCCACCGCCAGGAACTGCTGGCATCCCAGCACCCCGTTTCACAGGCACTCGGCGAGATGCTTGGCTACTACTTCGGCTTCTATGTGGATATCTTTGGCCGGGCTTGCTCAGCAATGCACGATCCCCTGGCTGCTGCCATTGGCGTCAGGGGAGTGGAGCTGACCGTGGCGCCGACCGTCCGCGTGGAGGTAGACACCACCAACGGTCCAAGCCGTGGCCAGACCGTGTGCGACCTCCGTGGCCAGTACGCGGGATTCCCGGAGCAGCGCGGCGCGCGTTGCCGCGTGGTGCTGGAAATCGGCGAAGACTTCGCGCCGCACCTGCTCGGCACCATGCAGGCGGCATGGCTCTCTGAAGAGGAGCTGGCTTCTCCCGTCGCCTAACTGGCGGGAGGCGACAAGTAGCGACGACGACGGCGGGAAGGTTCCGCCGTCGTCGTGGCTTAACCTGCTATGCGTACATGAGCGAGCCGGGCGTTGTCAGTGTTTCGCCTGTTTCGAGCCAGGTCTTGAGTCCGGAGAGGATCATGGGCCAGCCGCCGTACAGCTGCTCGTTGGCGCCTTCGCGGAGTTGATCGTGCGTGACGGTGAGGTGGCACGAATCGCCCACGGGTTCGATTTCCCAGGTGATCCGCGACGTTCCTTCAGCTTTGACGTCCTCGCCCCACAGCGCTTGCATCGTCTGGACGAGCCGCCGCGGGGGATCGACCTCGATGTTCTCGCCCTCGCCCAAGGGCTCGTCCGCTTTGACGTTCCGCATTTCAAACCGGCCGCCAGGAGTCCAGTCCGCCGTGAACGTGTTCCCGAACTGGTACTTGCTGCGGATTTCGCTGTTGGTGATGGCTTCCCAGAGCCGTTCCGGGGTGGTTTTGATGTAAATCTCGAAGATCTTTTCCATGGGACTTTCCAATCTGGATTTGAGGTCGCTGAGTGCAGCGGCCCATGGTTCAGCGTATTTGCTCACCCAGCGATCGTGGATGAGCCTGATGGGGACGGGGTTCAGGAAATGCAGCTTTTCACGTCCTCGGCGGCGCGTGACCACCAGTCCGGCATCCTCCAACAACTTCAGGTGCTTTGCGATGCCGAAACGGGTCATCTCGAACCGGGCTCCGAGGGCGGTGAGGGTTTGCCCATCCTCGCGGAACAGCTCATCGAGCAGCTCCCGCCGGGTGGGGTCTGCCAGTGCTTTGAACACGGCGTCCATGGATTTAGAATAGGTGACCATTTGGTCACGTGTCAACGGTTTTGAACTGGCCGGTTTGTTTCCGGGAACGTGATCCAGGACCGTGCTTGGATAGTGCCATGCCTGCTACTCCCACCGTTGCCGTGTGCGGCCCTGCCTCGTGGAACCAGCTCATCCTCCTGGACCATCTTCCCGAGCCCGTCCCGCATATGCAGTTCGCGCGACGCGCCTGGGAGACGGTCGGCGGAACGTCGTCGGGGAAAGCGGTGCACCTCGCTGATCTGGGCATCGGCGTGCGCTTGTGCTCGCCACTTGGGGCGGACGACGACGGCGGGCGGATCCTCCGCGCACTCACCAACGCCGGCGTCACCGTGGAAAAGATCGCCTCCGACCGAACCGAGCGTCACGTCAACCTCATGACCGACGACGGCAGCCGGGTATCGCTCTACGTCTCGGTGCCTTCAGCCCCGTCGGAGGAGGATCTTGAGAGGGCGACCGCCGTGGTGGCTGCCGCTGATCTCGCCGTGATCGACCTGAGTGATTTTGGGGTGCTGCTGCTGGAGCGCGAAGAGGTTCGAGAGACGCCTTTATGGGTGGACCTTCATGATTACGACGGATCCTCGGCGTTCCATGAACCGTTCCTGAGAGCGGCCGGGGTGGTGTTCATGAATGACGACAGGACAGAGGATCCGTGGGCGCTCATGCATTCCTGCCTCGCGCGGGGACCTCGCTTGGCGGTCTGCACACTCGGGGCGGAAGGTGCTGTCGCCCTGGAAGCGGACGGCACCCAGCATGAGGTTCCCGCCGTTCCAGCCGACGTCGTGGATACGAACGGCGCCGGCGATGCGTTCATGGCTGGTTTCCTTGCTGCGACACTGCGGGGCGCACCCGTTTTCGATGCCCTCGAGGCAGGGGCGGTTCAAGCCCGCGTCGCGATTGAGAGTGAACACCTGCACCCGGTGTTGGGGCGTTGAGCATGCTTCGCCCTCTGCATGGCTGATCCTGTTCGTTGCGGGCACGTTGGTGTTCCTGATCTCCACGAATTCCCGACCGCCATTGAACTCTGTTGAGGCCAAGTTCGCGGCAGCCGTATGGGCAGCATTTCAATGACCAACCACGACCTCTTATGTTCTGAGTGGTGTGTGGTGGTGGTTGCGTCGGGGTGTTTGTTTGGGGTCGATGTGTGGTGGTGGGGTGAACCAGGGCACGCCGGTGTTCATGTCGATCCGCCACTGTTCTTTGTGGATGACGTGGTGGTGGTGGCTGCAGAGCAGGGTGCCGTTCTCGGTTCCTGTGGTGCCGCCGTGTGACCAGTAGGTGATGTGGTGGGCTTCGCACCAGGGGGCGGGCATGGTGCAGTCGGGGAAGGCGCAGCCGCCGTCGCGGGCGGTGATGGCTTTGCGGATGTGGGGTGGGAAGATCCGGGTGGTGCGGCCGATGTCCAGGAC
>NZ_JBFTJK010000005.1:0-250969 GCF_056395385.1 Paenarthrobacter sp. 10L420
CAGCCTGCCGCGACAGCGGGAGCGACTTTGCGGGTGGCCATCGCCAGCGGGAAGTTCCACGGGGTGATCAGCAGGCAGGGTCCGACGGGTTTGTGCTGGACCAGGATCTTGTTCTTGCCCTCGGGCGTGGTGAGGTAACGGCCGTAGTCGCGGACGGTTTCTTCGGAGAACCAGCGCAGGAACTCAGCCCCATAGCTGACTTCGCCGCGTGCTTCGGGCAGGGGCTTGCCCATTTCCAGGGTCATCAGCAAAGCGAAGTCCTCAGCCCGTTCGGTCACCAAATCGAAGGCACGGCGGAGGATCTCGGCCCGGGTCCGGGGCGCGGTCCGCGCCCAGGAGGCCTGGGCGGCGTCGGCCGCGTCCAACGCGGCCACAGCGTCGGCGCTGGTCGCGGAAGCGAGGGTGGCGAGCACCTCCCCAGTGGCGGGATCGTGCACATCGAACGTCCCGCCGTCGGACGCATCCCGCCATTCACCGCCTATCAGGAGGCCGGTAGGCACGGAAGCGAGGAGACTCGTTTCTCGGTCAATCGTCAAAGTAGAGTGTTCGGCCACAGAGGGTTCCTTACTATTGCGTATGTGTTGCAGGACCCCGATGTTGCGTTCATCGTCCTGCGTTCGTTTCGGCGCCCGGCATCAGGCTCCCCAGGACGATGTCCAGCCACGGAACCCGATTTGAGAACCGCCGGATCTTCCCGGGAGCAGCCCAGCGATAAGCGTCGTGCTCGTCATTGATCGTTAGCCGTCGCCTCTTGCTGACGGCTGTATAGGTATGGACCAGCCACGGATTGCCTTCGTGGTCAGAAATTTGAAGCTGTTCACCGGTCCGGAAGCTGGCGAGATCCCCGAGGGCGAGACCTGCTTCCTCTTCCAGCTCAGCCAGTGCCTGCTGGAGCGGGGAAACGGCTGGTTCGAGGTATCCGGTGATGCAATGCCAGAGCCCGCGTTCATGACCGACGGACTGGCTGCGCTTGAAGAGGGCAATTCGTCCGCGCCATTGAACAACCACCGCCACCACCGCCCGGGGCGGGCGAGCTGCGGCGAAGTCTACTTCCGCGCTCGTCCCTTGCAGTGTGGCGGTACTCATCGGGTGCTCCTGATACGGTCGGTTGCCCTGGGCTTGAAGGTTGTTGTGGAAAGGCCGGGGAGGATCCTGGATGGAGTCCTCCCCGACCTTTACCTTGTTGATGGTTAGAGGGTTTGCGCGCCGGGGCTGCGGTCGAGCATTTCCAGTCCTGAAAGACGCCTGCGCCGATGGGTGGCGAAGTAGGTACCGGCAGCGATGGCCCCACCAATGTAGTACGAGAGGTCACCCATTTGCGGGAAAGCGGCGGCTATGGGTCCGGTATAGATCGAGGACATCCAGAACGGCGAGGAAAGCAGGACGCCGGCCGCCCAGGCCACGAACCCCCATTCGAACTTCCTGCTCTTATCGAAGAGTTCACGCAGCCCACGATCGGTGCGTCGGCCTCCGAACAGGTAATCGCAGACCAGGACCGCCACGTACGGGGCGATGCAGTAGGCAGTGAGGTTAAGGAATGCGGTAAAGCCTTCGTTGAATCCGGTCTGGCCCCACTGCGCCACGAGATAGGATGCGGCACAGATGAAGACTACGGCTGTGTGTCGCTTGACCGGAACGCCCATGGTCTGGATGGAAATGGCGCCGCCGTAGACATTGAGGAAGTTCTGGGTGAACGAGGACAAAGCGACGACGCCGAGGCCGACGGCGGCCCAGGGGCCCATGAGTTCCTTCAGCGCACCGATGCTATCGGACGCCGTGGTGGTGGTTCCCAGGAGGGTTCCGAGGATCCCCATCCAGACAAGGGTCACGAAGTTGCCCAACATGGTGGCCCAGCCGGCGCCGCGCCTGTTCCCCGCTGTATTGGGAAGGTAACGGGAGTAGTCCGAGGCAAAGGGCATCCACGCGACGATGAAGGAGAAGAACCAGCCGAAGAAGACGATCCACCCTCCGACGCCGTTAAAGCCCAGGGCTGTGGGGTTGAAGTCGGTTTCGACGCGTCCGTTGGCGGCCGCCACGATGGTGATGAAGACGAAGCCGATCACCAGGACAAAGGACAGGATCCGCTGCAGGAAGTGGATCAGGTTGTAGCCAATAACGGCCACTCCAAGCTGGATACCCATGAGGATCAGTGACGAGAGCCAAAAGGGGATATCGGTGAGCAGGGCGATCGCCTTGCCGCCAAGGATGACCGTAACGGCGGCCCAGCCGATTCCAGCGAAGACATTCACATAGGCCACCGGGAAGAGGTTGCCGATGAAGCCAAGAGGTCCGCGCCCCTGCATCTGCTGTGGGACGCCCAGCCGAACACCCATCGCGGACAAGTAACCCATTCCTGCAGAGGAGGTCACGCCGGCAAGGATGATCGCCAGGGCCGCAGCCCAGAACGGCAGGCCGAAATATGTGGCACTGAACCCCAGGACGACGATGGGGAAGTTCATTCCGGCGGCGAACCAAAGGAAGAACTGGGAACGGGGCTTGCCATGGCGCTCGACGTCGGGAATGTGCTCGATGCCGTAAGGCTCGATTTTGGTGAGGCTGTCGCGGTAACCGCGATCTTCGGCAATGCTGCTTTCTGCAGCGCGAATGGTATCCGGGCTCATTTTTGTCCTAATGTTGGATGCGCACCTCGGTGCGCTGCTTACGAGCAGTTCGGTCGGCGCGGTTGGTTTCCTGTCGGGGATTGTTGGCCGCGCCGGCCGTCTAGAGTTCGGCGAGTTGAGCGCCGTCGAAAAAGTGCCCGGCCTTGTAGACCATTGGCGCAGTTTCGCTGATTTCCGCGTGGCGGACCCTGCAGATGAAGACCGTGTGGGTCTTGGCTTGGAAACGTTCCTGGATTTCAGCTTCAAGGGAAGCGGCCGAACCGTCCAACAGGGGACTTCCCTTGGGCCCTTCGTGCCAGTCGAGCTCGGCGAACTTGTCCGGAGCCTTCGAGGCGAAAGTCTTCACAGTGCCCAACTGCTCCGTGCCCAGAATGTTGATGCCCAAGTGGCTTGAAGAGAAAAGGGCGGGGTAGGTGCTGGACGTCTTTTGTACACAGACAAGCACCAGCGGTGGTTCCAGGGAGACCGAGCAGTAGGAGTTGGCTGCCAACCCCTTTGGCGTATCACCTTCCTTCGTGGTCACGACCGTAACTCCGGTAATGAACTGGCGGTTGAAAGCCTTCATCAGGGATGGGTCCAGTTCAGCAAACTCGTCGCCATCCGGAACAATCGGAGCAGCAATACCGCGCAGTGGCCGAATGCCAAGGCCGGCGAGCAGTTCACTGCCGTCCCATGTCACGGTTTCCTTGAGTATTTTGCCGTCCTGAAGGATCAGGATGTTTGAGCCACGGGTCTGGACGGTGAGACCAGTGGCGGGTACGCCCAGGTATTCATGGGTGTGGGTGCCGGTGGAAGTCCAGAAAACGGCGACTGTTCCGTCCCCTTCGACGACGTCATCGACAGTAGTGCGCAGGTCCGGGAAGGCTTCCCGAACGGCGGCGATCTCCGACTTCAGGCCGGCGAGGTCGACAGTTGCGCCTGTCGCCTTACTGGTGCGGGTATAACCGGGAGATACGAGGCTGTCCAAAGCATCAAGGTCTCCCTTGTCCCAAGCGGCGAGCCAAGCTGACGTGATAAGCGGTTCGAGCGTCTGTTGCATACCAATGACCGTAAGACAGGTCACATACCAACGTCAATAGGCCAACGCAAAATTGGCAAATTCCCTGTAATGCCGGGCTTTAGTAAAAGTTCGCGGCCTGCTGTTGACTCCGCTGATGCATGCAACATAGTCTTTCATGTATGCAAGAGAACCTGGAAGTAGAGAATGCGCTGGCTGACCGCGACGCCCTCCTTGATCGGATCCGCAGACTGGTACTGGGAGGGGATTTTCCTCCGGGCGCAGTTCTTCCCGAAGCATTCCTGGCCCAGGAGTTCGACGTGAGCCGGACCCCTATCCGCGAAGCACTAAAGCAGCTGCAGCATGAAGGTCTGGTTGAGATCCGGCCCAAGGTGGGCACTTTCGTGCGTGAGCCCACGCGCAGGGAGATCATCGAGCTCTTCCAGCTCAAGGAGTCCCTGGAGGGACTCGCTGCATCCCTGCTCGCCGGACGCGGAGAGGTCAAGGAGCTCTCAATACTGCGGCGGAACCTGGAAGAGTCCGAAATGACTTCCCTCACCCATGACACCGACACCTATGCCCGGCTGGTCCATGAGTTTCACTGGACGATCGTTCGGGGCTCGGATAACCGAAAGCTTATTGAGCACTACGAACGGCTCATGAACCAGCTCGCGTACCAACGCCTTGTCCTGCGCACGGTTGAACACCCGGGGAGGCTCGAAGCCTCCACGCGTGAACATCGGGCTGTGTTGGACATGATCGAGCACAAGGACCCCTTCGGGGCCGAATCCGCCATGAGGAACCACGTTCACGCCTCATCGAGGGAGGCCCTCACCGAACCGGTTCCGGGCCGCCGGAGCTGAAGCAACGACGACGAAAGGAAGCCATGCGCTCAACCACTATTGGAAAGAACCGATAATGAACGACCAAAGACTAGGCATCCGCAAGATTGTCTACTACAGCGAGGAAATCCTGCTCGAAAATGGTGCCTCCCCCGCCATTCCAGCGGTTCGCGCGACAGCTGCTGCCGTGGTCACCAACCCATGGCTGGGTGGCAGCCCGAGCGATGACCTCGGCAAGGAAGTAGTACAGCTCGCTCCAGTGCTTGCACGTAAACTGACCGACCTCCTTGCTGCCAACCTCGGCGGCGTGGACGCCATCGAGGCGTTCGGCAAGGCCGCGCTGGTCGGCATCGACGGCGAAATTGAACACGGCGCCGCCCTTATCCACACACCGTTCTTTGGCAACCTGGTCCGTGAAAGCTTCGATGGTGAATCCATCATTTGCTTCGCAGACGACCGTGCCGAGGCAGGGACCTCGCTCGTCGTACCCCTCTGGCATAAGAACGCCGCCGCCACCCGCACCCATTACCAGAGCATCACCACACGCATCGGTGACGCCCCGCGCCCAGGCGAGATCGTCGTCGTCCTCGGGGCCTCAACGGGGCCCAGGCCGCATTCCCGCATTGGGGACCGCCGCACCGATCCCATCGTCAAAGCAGACACCCTAGGAGAACTTGTTTCATGAGCATTCGCAAAATTGTCACCCTGACCGAAGACGTCCTGACTGAAGGAGGCCGGGAAGTCAGCCCGACCGCAAGGGTCGCGGTTGTCGCAGCCATCATTAAGAACCCGTGGGCAGGCCAAGGGTTTGTTGAGGACCTTTCCGCCGGTATCGATGGCAATGCATCGGACATCGGAGCCCTCCTCGCTCCACGCGTGCTTGAAGCGCTCGGCTCCCCTGCCGAAGCATATGGCAAAGCTGCGATCGTGGGACTGAACGGTGAAATCGAGCACGGTTCCGGCCTCATTCACACCCTCGCGTTCGGAAACCACTTCCGTGACGCTGCCAACGCCACCACCCTCTTGCCGGCCGTGGAAAAGCGAGGCCCCGCTGGTGTGGTCTTCGATATTCCCCTTAAGCACATCACTGATGCGACCATCCGGTCCCACCACCAAAGCATCGAGGTCCGGATTAACGACGCCCCGCATGCCGATGAAATCGTGATTGCCCTGGCCGCCGCAGCCCAAGGTCGGCCCCAGCAGCGCCTCGCCGCGTTCAGCACCGAAGCCAACTAAGGAGACTGCCCAGTGAGCCGCGCCCGCATCGCACTCATTCACGGAGTCGGCCTTGACGGGTCGATGTGGGGGCCGCTCCGTGAATTCCTCGAACCTGAGTTCGACATTCAAGTAATTGAACTCCTCGGCCACGGAAACCGGGCCCAGGCCGCGCCGGAAGGAATAACGCTCGCCGAACTCGCCGCGGACGTCGCGGGATACCTCGAACCCGGCACCCACCTCGTGGGGTTCTCGCTCGGTGCCCTCGTCGCCCAGCATCTGGCCCGTTACCGGCCCGATCTTGTGGCATCCCTGGTTTCGGTCGGATCAGTATGTAACCGGACACCGCACGAGCACGCCGCAGTGATGACGCGGTTGGCCTCAGCTGCCGCCGATTTTCCCGCCACCGTGGAAGCATCTATCCTCCGCTGGTATCCGGAAGGGTCCTCCGTGACGCCCGAATTGGTCGAGGCAACCAGAAAGGTCCTGCTTCGCAACGATCCCCAGTCCTTCCTGGCCTGCTATCGGGTATTCGCAACTGCGGATGCCGAAATTGCCCCCGAGCTTCCCCGGATTAACGTTCCGTCCCTTGCTGTGACGGGCGAGCTGGACCCGGGATCAACGCCCGAGATGAGTGCACGACTGGCTGCGGCCATACCCGGCTGCACATACTCCATCATCAGCGGGGCACGCCACATGATGCCCGTTGAGCGTCCCCAAGAGCTCGCCAACGAACTGACAGCCTTCATCAAGGAGCATTCGAATGTCCACTGAACGCCGCTACGAACACTTCATTAACGGCGAGTGGGTTGCGCCCTCCAATGGGGACTACTTCGACAGCAGCAACCCCGCAACCCTCGACGTCCTGTACCGCGCAGCACGCGGCAACGAAGCCGATGTCTCCAAGGCCGTTTCAGCAGCATCTGCGGCTTTCGAGAACCCGGCCTGGCGGGACCTGAGCCAGACCAAGCGCGGACACCTCCTCCGCCGGCTCGGCGATTTGATCGGCGAGCACGGTGACGAACTGGCCCGCATGGAATCCCTTGACAACGGTAAGCTCCTGCGCGAAATGCGGGCCCAGCTCGCCGCGATGCCCGAGTACTACTACTATTACGCGGGCCTCGCCGACAAGATCCAGGGCGACACCATACCTGGCTCAAGCCGCGCCATGCTGAACTACACGCTGCGGGAACCCCTCGGCGTCGTGGGTGCCATTACACCGTGGAACTCGCCCCTGACATTGACCACGAGCAAGCTGGCCCCCGCACTGGCGACCGGCAACACCATTGTCATCAAGCCCTCCGAATACACCTCGGCCACCGTCCTGCGCCTCGCCGCGCTGGCCGATGAAGCCGGTTTTCCGCCCGGTGTCATCAACGTCGTCACAGGGTTCGGCGCAGAGGCGGGGGCCGCGCTGGTGGAGGACCGCCGCCTGGCAAAGATCTCATTCACAGGCAGCACCGCCACAGGCGCCCGCATTGCTTCCTCAACCGCGTCCCGTTTCATCGGTTCAACGCTGGAGCTGGGCGGCAAATCCCCGAATATTGTTTTCGGCGACGCTGACATTGCCAATGCGTCCATGGGAGTAGTAGCTGGCATATTCGCCGCCGCCGGGCAGACCTGCATTGCAGGAAGTCGTGTGTTCGCCCACAAATCCATCTACGACGAACTGCTTGAGCGCGTTGCCAACCGCGCCCGCAGCATTGTCATTGGCGATCCCCTGCTTGACGCCACTGAACTGGGACCGTTGGCATTCCAGGACCAACGTGACAAGGTGGCCAGTTACGTGGATCTCGGTGTCTCTGAAGGGGCTACTGTCCTGACCGGCGGGGGCCGACCCAACACCGGCCTCGGCGGCTACTTCTTCGAGCCAACCGTCCTTACCGACGTGAACAACTCCATGCGTGTGGTTCGGGAGGAAATTTTTGGTCCCGTCGCAGCGATCATGCCCTTTGAAACCGAGGACGAAGTACTTCGCCTTGCCAACGACACCACGTACGGACTCGCCGCCGGCGTCTGGACCACCAACCTGGCCAGGGCACACCGGATGGCCAGCCGTCTGGAGGCAGGAACGATCTGGGTCAACACCTACCGCACCATGTCTCCCCAATCACCACGCGAAGGTTTCAAGACCAGCGGCGTGGGCGTGGAACACGGCATGGAAAGCATCCGTGAATACACCAGGGTCAAGAGTGTCTGGATCAACACCGACGAATCCCCCATCGCCGACCCCTTCATCATGAGGAGCTGACAATCTTGCCTCTTATCGAAGTCTCAATCGCCCGGGGCAGGACCCCCGAGCAGCTCCGATCGCTCATTGACGAGCTCCACCGCGCCGCCGAGATCTCTGTGGGCGCGTTGCCCGAAAATACCACGGTCATCATCCGCGAAATCCAGCACGAACACTGGTCCCGCGGCAATCAGACCATTGCCGAACGCAATGCAGCAGCCCAGGAAGCTGCCCCAAACATCGATTCGCCGGCACACGCCGCCGCAGAACGAAGGAGTCACTAATGCGGTTTTCCCTCTTCGTCCATATGGAGCGTTGGGACGAGTCCGTCTCCCACCGCGAATGCTTCGAGAACCTGACGGAGCTGGCCCTCCTCGCGGAAGCTGGAGGATTCAGCACCGTCTGGATCGGTGAGCACCACTCCATGGAGTACACCATCTCCCCCAGCCCCATGCCCCAACTCGCCTACCTGGCGGCGCGAACCTCACGCATCCGGCTGGGCGCCGGGACCATTATTGCGCCCTTCTGGAACCCGCTCCGCGTGGCTGGAGAGACCGCACTTCTGGATGTCATCAGCAACGGCAGAATGGAGGTAGGGCTCGCCCGCGGCGCTTACCAGTTCGAGTTCGACCGCCTCATGGGAGGCATGTCCGCGGTGGACGGCGGCAAGCACCTTCGCGAAATCGTTCCCGCCGTGCGCGCGCTCTGGGAAGGTGACTACGCACACGACGGCGAGATCTGGCAGTTCCCCACATCCACCAGCGTCCCCAAGCCCATACAGAAACCGACTCCGCCCATGTGGATCGCAGCCCGCGACATCTCCTCGCACGAGTTCGCGGTCGCAAACGGCTGCAACGTCATGGTGACCCCGCTGATGAAGGGCGACGTGGAAGTCGACGACCTCGCGCGCAAGTTTGATACCGCCGTCGAAAACAACCCGGGTGTCCCCCGGCCGGATCTCATGGTGCTCCGCCACACGCATGTCCACTCAGCCGACGAACCTGAGGGGTGGCGCCGCCCGGCCGAGGCCATCAACAAGTTCTACAGGACATTCGACGCCTGGTTCGGAAACAAGAACACTCCGATCAACGGCTTCCTCGAGCCCAGCCCTGAAGAAAAGTTCGCCGACCGTCCGGAGTTCACGCCGGAGTCCCTCCACCAAACGGCAATGATCGGGACCCCTGAAGAAGTGATCGAACGGCTCCGCCAGTACGAGGCACTGGGGGTTACGGAGTTCAGCATCTGGTCGGACAACAGCCTCTCGCACGAGGAGAAGAAGCTCTCGCTCGAACTCTTCATCGAGCACGTTGTACCGGCTTTCCAGGAGGCCCCGGCAACTGCGGCCAGATAGCGGCGCCTTCCGTCCGCACCTCGAGAAAGTTCGGGTGCGTTACGGCCGACGACGGCGGATTTTGCCGCCGTCGTCGGCGTGTTTCTAGATAGCTGCCTGACGTCCCCAGTCCTTAGGCTGGTTGCCGCTGGTGAGATCCCGTTCCACCGTTACTCCACAGGGAACATCAGAGCTCAGGTTCACCGTGTACATGTCAGGCCCGTGGCGGGTGACAATAATGCCCTGCCATCCTTCTGTCATCGAGTGGTCGCGGGCCATCTACACAGCCGTGTTGATACTGTCTGAGATTTCTGTTGTCGATTGGCCGGTGATGTGGAAGTAGCGGCCGGCCTCGATCGTAATGATCATTGGACTCCTGCTTTGCTCTTTGTGTCGACTTGGATTGGTCGTCATTTCGCATGCCACGCAAGGACAGGCATGGGCACCCGTGCCCGGCCCGTCCTTATAGTTGTCGGGGAGTTTAGATTTCAGTGGGCTGGACCGGGGCTGCTTTCTGCCTGGCTGCCCGTGTGTCGTCCGCCTTTGGCGGCAGAACGCTAGTGGGTTCGCCGGGCTGGCCCTCACGGTCTTGTAGACGCATTTCTGGTGGTTCTTTGCGGAATCCTTTGGTGAGGAAGACGAGGTAGAGCACACCCAGGCCGACCCAGCAGAGGCCAATGGTGATGGCGATGGGACTGAGCTGGGTTAGAAGGTAGATGTCGACGGCAGCCCCGAGTATTGGTAGGACGATGAAGCCAATGATCGAAAGGTCTTTTCCTTGCCGACGGCTTCGGATGAAGTAGGCGACGACGCAGAGGTTGACGGTGGTGAATGCCAGGAAGGCGCCGAAGTTGATGAAGGAGGTTGCGACCTCCAAGGAGATGTTCAGTGCAAGCGTGGCCACGGCACCAACGAGGACCAGATTGAAGATAGGCGTCCTGGTTCGGGGGTGAAGGCGCCCGAAGAGCCGGCGGGGCAGGACTCCGTCGCGGCCCATGACGTAGAGGAGCCGGCTGGTGCTGGCCTGGATGGCGAGCCCCGACGCGAACCCGCCGACGACAAACAGCATGTTGGTGATGTTGGCGTAGAACTGCCCTCCGACGAGAACCTGCATCGCATATGCCGCAGTGGCTGCTTCTTCAAAGTCCCCGCCGGGATGAACGAGCTGCATGATGTAGGAGACAACGGCAAAAAGTACTCCTCCGACGAGGACTGTCAGGAGGATAGCCCGCGGAATATTGCGCTCGGCGTCTTTGGTTTCTTCGCTGAGTGTGCTGACGGCGTCGAATCCCAGGAAGGCGTAGGCAGCGATGGCCGCAGCCGCGGCGACGCCGCCTACGGTCGTCGCACTATTCCAGAAGGGGTCCGTGAACGAGGACGGCGGGTTTCCACCGAGGTAGGCCAGGCAGTAGGCGATGAAGATCCCGATGAGGGTAACCACCAGGAGGGTCAGCGTCTTATTGACACGGTCGGTGAGCACGATGCCCGTGACGTTGATGATCGTTGTCAGTCCTGCATTCAAGGCGAGCCAGGCCCAAACGGGGATGTCGGGAAACTGTGCTGCGAGGTAGAACGATTGGAAGAGCCAGGCCACGGTGGGAAGGAAGAGGTAGTCCAGGAGGATCGCCCACCCGACGAGGAAGCCGACGCGGGAATCGAGTAGTCGGCGCGCATACACGTAGGCCGAACCTGAGTTCGGAAAGATCTTTGCCATTTTTGCGTAGCTGAGGGCCGTCAGCAGCATGGCGGCAGTGGCCAGGGCGAATGCTGTCGGGGCTGATCCGTCGCTGGTGGAGGAGATCACACCGAAGATCGTCATGACGATGCCCGGCGCCATATAGGCCAAGCCGAACACGACCACCGATAGCAGGGATAGTTTGGGGGTGAGTTTGATGTTCTCAGCGGACATGGGAGGTTCCTTGGGCTGGGGCAGTGCTGAGGTTGGTCAGGTTTGATGGGGAGTTGGTTTGCCGCCAGAGGCGGGGATGCAGCTGACCCGCGTAGAGCGGCAACGGAATGCTGTCATCATTTTCAGCGAACTGGTCCCAGGGGCGGGTGACGCCCGCAGTGCCATACTGACGTACATTTCCTACTTGGTCCAGGTCGATCACATCCACCAAGGTGGCGTCTTCAGGCCCGGTCGCAGAGATCCGCACGCGGCCTTCAGGGTCAACCAGAAAACTGCGTCCAACCCCGTGCGGACCGGCCGCGTTAACACTGGCAACGAAATTTTGGTTGACGATTGCGTTGGCTTGCCCGATGACCACTTCCTGCACGCGGTCATTGGTCGGGGTCTGGACAACGTTAAGGACGAGTTCCGCGCCCATCCACGCCAGATGCCTGCTGTGCTCGGGGAACCATGCGTCGTAGCAAATGGATAGGCCGACGCGGCCGTAACCAGTCATATCGAAGACTACGAAGTCCTGGCCGGAAGAAACGGTCTCGTAGGGTTTCCAGGGAAAGATCTTCCGATACGCGGCTACAGCTTTTCCTTGCGGGGAGTACACGACGGCGGTGTTGTAGATTCGTCCGTCCGTGCCACGTTCGAGCACGCTGCCCGGCAAAAGCCAGATTCCAAGGTCTCCGGCAAGCTCGGAAAGAGTGCGCCCGCGCAGGCCATGGAGAGGTTCGGCCGAGGCTTCCATGTAGGCCTGCCGGCCCTCAGGACCCGGAGAGTCTGCCGTGTTCAAGTGCAGCTCCGGGTAAACGAAAAGGTCGGCAACCGCATGTGCTTTGACCTTCCGCTCGAGACCAGCAGCAAAATCAGTCAACGTCTCTGCAGGTGATTGCACAAGAGCGAGAGGGAGAAGTCGAGTCATGACAGGGAGGTTTCCTTGCGTATAGCGAGTTTCTTAAATAAAGATTAATTAAAGATTAATTAAGGAACCTGGGTGTGTCAAGGCTCACCTTGAGCGCGGTGTGAAAGCATTGAGATCATGGCAAGACCACGGAACCAGACAGAACGCAGGGATCAACTCGTAGCAGCGGCTGGACGAGTCCTCCTGGACAGGGGCTCATCAGCGGCCCGCCTTTCCGACATTGCAAACGAAGCCGGTGTCACCCCAGCTGCAGTGCTGTATTACTACCGCGACGTTGACGAGCTCTTCAGCGAAGTCTTCCATCAAGGCGTTACGGAGTACTGTGACCGGAGGGAGGCTCGCATCCAAGCTGAGAGCGGACCTGAAGCGCAGCTCAGGGCCTGCGTCCATTCCGGCGTACCTTGGCCAGGGGAAAGCGAAACGGCATCCCGAATCCTCGTGGAACTGATCCCGGTTTATCTGCGCAACGAAGCAGCTGCCCGACAGCAGATGGCGTTCGTGGAACGCCAAACGAACCTCTACAAGGGGATCCTGGAACGAGGCGCGCAGGAGGATACTTTCACCCTGTCGGCGCCCGCCGGATTCCTGGCCCGGAGCTTCGTAGCCCTCGAGGACGGCCTTGTAATGGACGTGCTCCTCGGTGACCTGACACCGGACGACGAGTACGAGTTTCTGATCAGCTACGCGAGGACCATGGTGAAAACCAAGACGAGGGAGTGAGGTCCCTTCTATGTTCGAGCGGCCGGATACAGGTCCGATGTGAAACGTGAAAGGTTGTTCAGGCACTCCCCTATCGCAGGTGTGGCGAAGTGCAGCGGATTCCACACACCGAAGAGCGTGAACACCAGATCCTTTCCGCGATGAGTTATGGGCATGGCATGCACTCCAAAACCCGGATCATCCGAGAGCACACAGATGCCTTTGCCTGCGGCCGCCAGCGCTTGGCCGACCCGGGCGGAGCGTACTTCAAATTCGGCTTTATACGTGAGACTCTCGGCGCTAACAGCATCATCGAACATTGTGCGGACACCAAAATCGGTTGTCATGGTTATGAGCGGCCATTGCACGAGTTCCTGGAGGCTGATTTTCTCCCGCCCGGCAAGTGGGTGTTCGGCGTTGCACTGCGCCCAAAGGAACGCCCTTCCCACTACAACTGATTCAAGCTCGGATGGCGGTGGCTTTGTTCCCAGCGCAAAGTCAGCCTTACCTTCTTGCAACGCATCGTAGACAAACTCAGGGGTTGCCTCGACAACATTGGTAAGGACTCCATCTGGCCCCTGCGAAACAATGAAGGGGGCGATGATGTCGGCGATGGTGGCAGAGGCTGCTGCTATCGTCAGCCGTTGCACTGATCCCCCGGCCATTGCACGTGCGGATGATTTGGCCTGGGCGGCGCGAGTGACCAGGTCCTTGGCGATGGGCAGAAATGCAGTGCCCGCAGCGGTCAGTGACAATTTTGCTGCTGATCTATCGAAGAGGGTCAGCCCGAGGTCCTTCTCCAACGAACGAAGCTGCCGGGATAAAGATGGTTGGGCCACCATCAAAGAGCGTGACGCAGCATTGATGGATCCTTCATCAACGATGCTCAGGAAATATGTCAGGTGCCTTAAGTCCACCTATGCCTCCAAGGTATTGGTTCTACCCATCATAGGCATTTCCCAGGCATAGTGTCGCCTAGTTAGACTCGTCACACTTCCCCCCTTCTTCAAGGAGTCTCTCTTGGCACTCTCATTTCCAACCCCGGCTCGGACCGTGTTCGCTGCGGCCACCGCAGTCGTTCTTGCTTTGGGCTCAGCAGGCTGCACTCCCTCTCCGGATGCACCTTCAAAGCCGGATGTGTTCACGGTCGCCGCGTCTGCTGCCATAACCACATGGGATCCCGTGCGTTCCTTTTCAACCGAGGCGCTGTACATGGGAAACGTCTATGAGCCCCTGCTATGGAAGAACCCTGAAGGCTCCGCCGAAGAATTCAAGCCGGCCATCGCCGAGTCTTGGAGCGCCAGTGAGGACGGAAAGGCATGGACCTTTAAGATCCGTTCAGGCGCAACCTTCCACGACGGCGAGCCCGTCAATTCTGCAGCTGTCAAGGCCAGCATTGACGCCGCAAGGGAGCGGGCAGCAGCATCCTTCATCTGGGCCCCGGTGGAGAGCATAGGAACCCCTGACGACTCAACTGTGGCTATCAATCTTAAATACGCTGCCCCGATGGACCTCGTAGCTTCCTCCACCTATGGCGCCTGGATCGTTTCCCCCAAAGCCCTGGCGGCATCGGCTAAGGACGAGAAGTACTTTGATGCCGGAATTGACGCGGGCTCCGGACCGTACACCATCGACTCCTACAAACCCGGCTCTGAGGTCGTGCTGAAAAGGTTCGATGCCCACTGGAACAAAGAAGAGGCCCCGCATTTCGACGTTGTGGACATCTTCATCACTCCGGATGCGGTAACGGCCCAGCAAATGTTGACCGCAGGAGAGGTCGATTATGCGACCAGCATCCCCGTGGAAAACGCCAAGACGCTGGCTAACGATCCGAAGTTCACGGTGAAAGACTTCAACTCACCCTTCAACTTCCTGGCCATGTTTAACACCAGCCGTGCACCGCTGAATGACCCGGAGGTCCGCCGCGCGCTCAGCTACGCAATTCCGTACAAGGAGATCATCGACATCGGAGGGCAGGGCTACGGTACGCAGTCCCACGGCCCTGCTCCCAAGGGCATATTCCCCTACAGCGAGGATGTCCCGCAGTACTCCCAAGACTTGGAAAAGGCCAAGCAACTGTTGGCCTCAGCTGGTCATGCCGACGGCCTGAAGCTCACTCTTAGCTATGCCTCCGAAAACCCTGCGGAAGCCCGCTTTGTGCCACTGATCAAGGATGCGTTCGCCAAGATCGGTGTGGAAGTGGACGTCAAGGCCCAGTTGTTCAATCAGCAGTGGGATGCCGCCAAGGCCGATCCCGCAACAGCTCAGGACATTTTTGTGCTGTATTACTGGCCGACCTACAGCGACGCCGGCAGTGACAACCTCACCACACTGTTCCATTCCAGCGAAAAGCCATCCTTCAACTTGAGCTACTGGAAATCCTCCGAGTACGACGCATTGGTGGATAAGGCGGCAACACTGACAGGAACGGACAGGTCTGCAGCCGCGGACCTCTATGAGGAAGCCATGCAGCTCCTTTATAAGGAGGCACCTGCTGCGTTCCTCTACGATGCCCGCGCCGTCTCCGTCGTTCCGGCTGGACTAAACATTTCCCAGTTCAACGAAAATTATCCCTTCACGGTGTTCTTTGCATCTATCAAACCCGCTGCCTAGCCATCCCTTCTGAGACGCGGCCCGGGCTTCTTGAGCCGGGCCGCTTCTCCCCGATCCAACCTTCATTCCATCATCCAAGATAAGGAGAACCATGTTGCGCTTCGTCCTCAGACGGCTCATCACATCGGTGCTGGTTCTCGCCGTGCTCACAGCGATCGTCTTCGTACTATCCCGTATCGTTCCCAGCGACCCAGCCGTCATTTATGCCGGTCCGAAGGCCCCGCCTGCCGAGCTTGACCGGGTCCGCCAAGAACTGGGTTTTGATCGTCCCTTGTTTGTTCAGTACTTCGAGTACCTGAGGAACCTGATCACAGGCGACTGGGGTCATTCCCTTGCCACAAAACGCCCCGTGTTGGACGAGCTGTTCACCCGCCTCCCGGCCACATTGGAACTCATCGGGTTTGCCATAGTCCTGGCTGTTATGGCTGGGATCATCCTTGGCGTGGTGGCCTCCCGCCGCCCCGGCGGATTCCTCGACGGAGCAATCCGTTTCCTCTCTATCGGAGGGATTTCAGTGCCGGCCTTCTGGCTCGGACTGCTCCTTCAACTCCTGTTCGTTGGGGGGCTGGGAATACTTCCAGCAACGGGGCAATTCAGCAACTCCATCAAATACTCCAACCCCATTAGTCACGTGACCGGTCTTCCCCTGTTAGACAGCATGATCACCGGCAACGGCGTGGCCTTCACCGACGGGTTGCAGCACATGATCCTGCCGGCCCTCACCCTGGCCGCATACCCTCTCGGACTCGTTGCACGAATGACAAGGGCCGCCATGCTCGATGTCATGAACCAGGATTACATCTTCACCGCCCGGGCCTACGGTCTGAGGGAGTCCGCCATCCGATGGCGCCTCGCCCTGAAAAATGCTCTGCCACCCGTCCTGTCTATCGCCGGAATGGCTGCAGCCTACGCCCTGACCGGAACCTTCTTCGTCGAAGCTGTCTTCAACTGGCCAGGGATCGGGCAGTTCGCTACATCCTCCATGCTTGCAGTGGACTACCCGGCCATCATGGCAATTACACTCATGGGCGCCACAGCCTACCTGCTGGCCAACCTTCTGGTGGACATCCTGCAATCCCGAATCGACCCCAGAGTGAGCATGTCATGAGCCCCACCACCCAAATCGCCGCTCCCAGCCCTTCCGGGACGACCGGAGAACAGCGAACCCTCACACCGATCAAGCTACTCAAACAGACGCTGGGCCGTGACCGTTTGGCCGCCGTCGGCGCCATGATCATTATCCTTCTCGTAATCCTGGCTGTTTTCGGGCAATGGCTGGCACCTTTCCCTGATCAGGGAATGGGGGCGACCAATGCCTCCGCCCGAAACCTCGCCCCCAACGCCTTAAACTGGCTAGGCACCGATCAACTCGGTCGTGACGTTCTCAGCCGCATTATCATGGGCGCGAACCCGGCGCTCACCATATCTTCCGTCGTTGTCGCGGCCGCTGCCCTCGTCGGCATTCCCCTCGGCGCAGTCGCCGGGTATTGCGGTGGCTGGCTTGACGAAGCCTTGATGCGTGTGACCGAGATCTTCCAGGCCTTCCCGCCTCTGCTCCTGGCCATGGTGACCGTTGCGATTCTTGGGCCCAGCCTGACCAACGCCGGCATCGCCTTGGCCATCAGCTGGTGGCCCTGGTATGCGCGCCTTGTGCGAGCGGAAGCAAAATCCCTTCGGGAACGCTCCTACGTCGAAGCAGCCCGCGCCATGGGCATTCCGCAACTGCTCATCATCAGCCGCCATATACTTCGCAACTGCATGACGCCCATCCTCGTCCAAGCAACCGTTGACATCGGTACTGTGATCCTGGCCGCCGGATCCCTGGCATTCATCGGTCTTGGAACTCAGCCGCCCTTGCCCGACTGGGGCCTGATGGTGGCCGAAGGACGAGGACTTATATTCAGCTCCTGGTGGATAGCCACCTTTCCGGGGCTGGCCATCTTTGTGGCCGTCCTGGGATTCAACCTCCTCGGAGATTCGCTGCGCGACCTCCTTGACCCCAGGCAGGTAAAGCGATGACACACGTACTTAGCATCCGCGACCTAAACGTCGAATTCACCGACCGGGGGAAGGTTACCAACCGCCCCGTCCGCGGGATCGACCTTGATGTTTCCGCGGGTGAAATCCTCGGCCTGGTAGGTGAAACGGGCTGCGGTAAGTCCCTCACAGGACTTGCAGCCTTGGGGATCCTTCCCCGCGGTGCACGGCGCACGGGGCAAGTGAGCATCAGCAATGATCCCTTACACGCCTCCTCGGAACCAGGCGGGCCAGTGGCCATCGTGTTCCAAAACCCCGGAACTGCCTTCAACCCCGTCTTCACGCTTGGCCGCCAACTCAGCGATGTCCTGAGCCGGCACCGACAGATCTCAAGGCCCGAAGGCAAAGTTGAAATCATACGACACCTGAGCCTGGTCGGCCTTCCCGACCCCGAACGTGTCTACCGCAGTTATCCGCATCAATTGTCCGGCGGGATGCTGCAGCGGGCCATGATTGCCATGGCTCTGCTGCGCCAGCCCCGGCTGTTGATACTGGATGAGCCGACGACGGCCCTGGACGTCACTGTCGCCCGGCAAATTTTGGTCCTGATTGACGAACTCCGGCACAAGTTTGGGTTCGGTGTGCTGCTCATCAGCCATAACCTTGGCATCATTCGCGATGTATGTGACCGGGTGGCGGTCCTCTACGCAGGCAGGGTGATCGAAACCGGAACTGTCGAAGCGGTCATGAACAACCCACGCCACCCCTACACCCGCGGCCTTCTGGGCGCCCTCCCGGCAGGGCGAACACACGGCCAGCGACTGCATGCCATCCCTGGAACAGTGCCGGGAAACCTCCTCTCCCTCACCGGGTGCGCCTTCAGAAACCGTTGCTTGCATGCAGTCACCGACTGCTCCCTCACCGACCCGCTCCTCACCGAGACAGGACCACACCAGGCAGTCGCCTGCCTCCAGGAAGCCGAACTATGACCAACGTTCTCACCCTCGAAAACATCGTCAAAACGTTCCCGCACCATAGAAGAGTCTTCACCGCAGTCAACGACGTCTCCCTCAACATCCAGGAAGGCACCGTCTACGGCCTGGTCGGAGAATCCGGCTCTGGCAAAAGTACCCTGGCCCGCTGTGCCATGCAGCTAATGCGGTCAACATCCGGGCGGGCCATCTTTGAAGGACAAGACCTCGGCATGCTCGCACCCAAGGCACTGCGCACTGTCCGTTCGCGAATGGGAATAGTACTGCAGAATCCCGTGGCGGCCTTGAACCCACGCATGACCATCGGGGCTTCAGTGGCAGAGCCACTACGGACCCACACTTCCCTGAAGGGGCAGAGGCTCCAAGCAAGAGTAAACAATCTGCTTGACGAGGTCGGGCTGGGAGCCGAACACGCACACAGGCTCCCACACCAACTCTCCGGAGGACAATGCCAACGCGTCGGCATAGCACGCGCTCTGGCCACCTCGCCCCGTCTCCTGATCCTGGATGAACCCACCAGCGCTCTTGATGTTTCCGTCCAGGCCCAGATTTTGAACCTGCTCCAGGACTTGCAGCAACAAAAAGGGCTGACGTATCTGCTGATCTCTCACGATCTCGACGTCGTCCGCTACCTTAGCGATGACGTTGCGGTCATGAAGACCGGAAAGATCGTAGAAAGCGGACCAGCCGAGCGGATCTTCACCAACCCACAGCACGACTACACCCGCAAACTCCTCGAGGCAGCCCCAGGACATGGCCAACCAGAGATTGCAAACGCCCACACCCTTAACACGCAAGGCAGCGACTAGAACATGCCAGAGACAACAGCAAGTGGTTTCCTCCTTACAAATCCCGGTAGGATCGACCGCTACACAGGCCAGGACTTCAACGGGAACGTCACCCTGGACAACTGGCAGGAAAGTCCATTCAACCGCTGGGGCTTCGCTCACATCAGTGAACTCATCACCACCGCAACGATCCGTCGGGACAGCTCATCCCAGCCGCCTACTGGAATCGCTCCAGTCACCACCGAACACGCAGAGAAATGGCGCAGTGTTGACCAGTTCCTGGAATCCACGCACACAGATGCCATCGTGGTCCTCCAGCACGGGAACGTGGTCATGGAACGCTACTTTGGCGCTTTCCAGCCGCACGACCGGCACGTCCTGATGTCTGTTTCCAAATCCATCTGCGCGCTCACCATGGGCATCCTGGTAGGCCAGGAACTCATAGATACCCAACAAAGTGTCCGCCACTACGTGCCGGCGCTGAAGGAAAGCGCCTACGGAAACGCGACTGTCCGCCAAGTGCTCGACATGACCGCCGCCGTTCGCTACAGCGAGAACTACCTGGATGCAGACGCTGAAGTCCAGCAGCAGGACAGGGTCGCCGGCTGGCGTCCAAAGCTCGAGACAGATTCAAGGGACACCTACGAATTCCTCACACGGCTCCAACCTGCCGGCGAACACGGCAGATCATTCCAGTACTGCTCGGCCAGTACAGACGTGCTCGCATGGATCATTGAGAACGTCACCGGAAAGCGATACGCCGAAGTTCTCTCGGACGAACTATGGTCCCGGCTTGGGACCAGCGATGATGCACTCATCACCACCGATTCCGGTGGGTTCGCATTTGCGAACGGAGGAATCGCCTGCACCGCACGGGACATGGCCAAGATCGGACAGCTAATGCTGGACGAGGGGAAAGCCAACGGGCAAACGCTAGTCCCATCATGGTGGATCAAAGAGACGATGCGCGGTGGAGACCCGCAACTGGCCCGCGGAACCGCCTACCAGCAGGTCCACCCCAACGGCTCATACCGAAACCAATGGTGGGTACCCGGAGATGCCCGAGGCACGGTCTACGCTGCTGGGATCCACGGCCAATTCATCTGGATTGACCCTGTCAGCGACACTGTTATTGCGAAGTTCTCCTCCTGCCCACAACCGGTCGCGCTCGAACTCAGCCAGACTCATGCTGAAGGTTTCAGGCAAATGGTCAACATCCTGGAACGCAAGAGTGCTAGCTGACTTGCATTCGGCGTAGCGGAGTTCAGTCTCTGGTTCGCGAACAGTCTTTCCCGCAAGGTAGCCCCCTTTCCGTCCACATCTCAAGAAGGTTCCAGAGGACCTTGCAGCCGACGACGGCGGGAGTTCGCCGCCGTCGTCATCATCGGGGAAGTCGATATCCCGGGCAAATCTCGAGCCAAACAGCAGCCTGGCTTCAGGCTTCCCGCACCCTTTATGACAGTCAGATTCAACACCTGCCTCATCCGGGTACGTCTCGCGGTGGCAGCGACGGTAAACGCAAACCCGCCGTGGGCGACCGACGAGACGCCTTGGGAAGTAACGTCAGACGGGATCGGCCAGAGGCTCCAGGTCCTGGGCTGTAACCTCTTCGACCGCCGGTTGGTTGTCCATGCCAGCGAGGCCGATGAGTGTGACGACCGCTGCAACAGCGGCAGCGATCGCACCGATCAGGAAGGCCAATTGGAATCCACTGCCCAGGACCGTCAGGGCAACCTCGTGCGCACCAGCTGGGAGGGTGGGAACACTATTGACGGCAATCGCTCCACCGGCCTGGGCGATACCCAGAACCGGGCCTGCCTGCTCCGCCGGGAGGTTTAGCGCGCCCAAAGCAGGAATCAGCTGGCTGTTGGCCGTCCCGAAAGCGATCGCACTGCCAATGACGGGGCCGAGCGCGAAACCGAGATCGCGAACAAGGTTCGTGGTAGCGCTGCCCATCCCGGCAAGGGACTTCGGCACGGTGTTCACAGATACCTCCGAAATCGACGCGATGGTCAGGGCCCAGCCAATACCGATGAACGCCCCTGGAAGGAAGAACTTCGTCCAGTCAAAGTCGTGCGGGTCAAATCCGACCGCGATAAAGGCACCAACGGCGATCAACGCGAACCCGAGACTGAGAAGCCACCGTGGACTGACGGAGTGCAGGAGCCTGCCAACGACCGGGGCGAAGACGAAGGACGGGCCCTGCATCACGAGCCAAATGACCCCGATGTAGACCGCATTCTGGTGCTGCAGCACGCCAAGCCAAACGCTGGTGGAGAAACAATATATGAGAAATCCAAAGGTACCGATCACAGTTACGATGCCAACAATCGAGAATGAACGAATCCTGAACATGCCCAGGTGCAGCAGTGGCGAAGGTGTTCGCAATTCGATGATGATGAAAGAGGCCAGCAGGACAGCCGCGACGAGGTAGCCGATGATGATCTCCGGTTGGCTCCAGCCGACCTCGGATCCCTGCACTGTCGCCCAAAGGGCCACGGTCAGGCCCACAGCAAACGTCACCTGTCCGGGAAGATCCAGCTTTCGGCCCATAGGCGCCGACGAATCCGTTGCCCGGATAACCAAAGCAAGCGTAATCACTGCGCCGACCGCGATCAGCACATAGCCGCCCTGCCACCAGCCCGCGTTTGCGAACGCCCCGGCAATGATGGGACAGATGGCACCGCCAAGGGAGAGAAATCCTGCCCAGGCCGCGATGGCTCGGGTCCGCTGGACTGGTGTGTGCACGACGGCGGCCACCATCGCCAACGACGTCGGATACAACGCGCCCGCACCCAGGCCGTTCAGTGCAGCGCCAAGCCACATCACTTCAACCGTCGGAGCCAACACCGAGGCTACGCTTCCAGCCAGAAGGAGCAGCGACCCCAGATACATGAGCCTCTTTCGCCCAAAGATGTCACCGATGGCTCCGAAGGTTAGCTCGAAGACGACAACCGGAATCAGGAATGCTGCGGTGATCCACGTGAGCTGCGAAGCGTGGGTGTGAAAGTGCTGCTGCAGAACACCGTTCAGTGATCCGGGTATGACGTTCGCAATCGAGGAGACGAACGGTGCGGCAAAGGCTGCGGTAAGGGTCGCGCCCACACGAACCTGGATGCCGGGCGGGTACGGCTCAGGACCTTGATTCGATGGTTTGCCAAGTTGATTCGGATAAGTCACGTGGAACTCCTTTGTTCACGGAAATGGGTGACGTAAAACCCGCCGGGCCGATGCAGCGCGACGCCCCAGCCCGAATATATACGGTTCGTATCGTATTGACAATGTCTCAAGGGCGGGCCTGTCTGCCAAACCCGGCCGGGCTATCCCAGATGCAGCTGGCGAGGGCTGGCGTGATTTACGCCTTCGGGCGCGGGCTCCCGGGCAGGCAAAGAGGAAGGGATTGACGCTGTCAGCGCCAATCCCTTCCTGTGTTTGTTCCTTATCCAGCTATGCGCGGACGCCTTCCAGCACTGCCCTTAGCGTCTGGTCCGTCATCTTTCGGTCTAGTGGTCCAGTCTGAAGCAACAACCGAAAATAGATTGGCGAGTAGAGAAGTTCAGTCACAACCATGGCAGGTATGTCACTCCTGATCGACCCCTCCTGGACCGCCCGCTCAATGAGGGCAAGCGCGGCTTCCAAACGGTGATTCCAGAATCGGTCCTTGAACTCGGCCATGGCAGCCGGATCGTACTGGCACTCCGCGATCAGCTGGGCGACGAGGTGGCCCTCACGGCCGCCATAAACCTCAGCCAGTGAGCCAAGATGCTCTTTGAGTGCCTCGATCGCCGGAACATCCTCCAGTATGGGAGTACGCGCGATGTGGTTGTCGAGGAAGGTGTCAATCACGACCGCAGCCTTGCTGGGCCACCACCTGTAAATCGTTGTCTTGCTTACGCCCGCCTCCCGGGCGACACGCTCAATCGATAGCTTTTGGACGGTCAAGGCACCAGGTTTTCTGTCATCAAGCAACGCCATGGTGGCGTCGAGGATCGCTCTTTGACTCTGCTCGCTTCTAATCGCCATACGATGACTCTAATACGTGATCCATCCAATACGAAACGTTCACGATAGTCCGGCAGCACTCTGACGAGCTGTCATGAAGGTCGCGTTTGCGCTGTTCGAAGTACCCGCTGAGCCTTCGCCTGACGGGCCAGGGGGACGTGCTTGTTATTCAGACCTGGAACGAATTCGCGTTCGCACAATTCCTGACGTCCATCGACGCCCGCACCTTCCCGACAACCGTCAACTTCTTCATCTCGATCGCGGGAACAGATTTCGGCCAGATGGCCGCCGCGGCAACGGTGGGAACAATCCCGATCCTGGTCCTCGCGATCATCTTCCAGCGCCGGCTCATCTCAGGACTGTCCTATGGCGCCGTCTAAACCCGCCATCCGCAATCGTTCCACCATTCAGAGGACAAAGAGTAGGACACCCATGCCATCCCCCGTGTCGCTTGGTGCCGCACGCGCCTCAGTCCTGGCCTTCGACGTCGGCGGTTCATTCATCAAAGCCGCATTGATCGATACCAACGGCGACGTGCGGGGCTCCCGCAGCGTGGCCACGCCACTGCATCCAACGCAACCGGCGGAGACAATATTGGACCGGATCGCAGAGCTCGCCCGCGAGCTACAAGCAGAACACCCCAACGCAGAGGTCCAGGCAGCAGGCCTGACGGTACCGGGCATCGTAGACGCCGTCACAGGGACGGGCATCTACTCCGCCAATCTAGGATGGCGCGACTTCCCTTTCACCACCCAAGCGCAGTCGAGGCTGGGCATGCCCGTGGCTTTCGGCCATGACGTGGCCGCCGCAGGGGCAGCCGAACTACACATGCGCCAAACACCCGGCTACCACGATGCCGCAGTCCTTGTCATCGGCACAGGAATTGCCGCCGCAGTGTTCTCCGGCGGCAAACCCGTGACCGCCGGAGGCTACGCCGGGGAAATAGGCCACGCACTAGTCCCGGACCCTTCCGGCGGAACGACCATACTTGAAGCCCTCGGTTCTGCAGGAGCCATTGCCCACCGCTACACAGCAATAAGCGGCAACACGGTGGACGGCGCGAAAGCTGTACTCTCCCTCGCCACCAAAGGCGACCCGATCGCCCAGCAAGTCTGGGAAGAAGCAGTAGAGGCACTGGCCTTCAGCATCAGCCAGTGCATCAGCATCCTAGGCACGGAGGTCTTCGTCATCGGTGGCGGACTCTCCCAAGCGGGGGAAGCCTTGCTTGTCCCCTTACGAAAAGCGGTCGACGCACTACTGACCTTTCATCGCCGCCCCCTCATTCTCCCCGCAACCCTTGGCCAAGACGCTGGATTGATTGGAGCAGCGCTGTACGCCAGGGCAATTTTGTGAGTGGCTCTTCCTAAGTCCATGGCGGTGCCATCACGGAATACTATCGGCGGGGTTCGTGGAGTCGTTGTGGAGTCAGTTTCCAAAGCCGCAGCGCGAAGTGCACGTCGACGCGGCGTGACGGCGTTCGCCACTGCGGGCCGAGCAGGGAGTCGATCCGCTCGAGCCGCTGCTTAACGGTGTTCTGGTGGATGTGCAGCTGCGCAGCCGTGGTTTGGAGACGACTCCCGGTCTCGAGGTACGCCCAGAGCGTGCCAAGCAGTTCAGTTCGGTGCGCCCGGTCGTAGTCCTGAACAGGGCCGAGCGTTCGTTCGATGATCCGCGCTGCGGTTGCAGCGCTGTCATGGCTGAGCATGATTCCGGCAATACCGAGATCGTTGAGGTCGGCAAACCCGCGTCGCCAGCCGAGTTCTTTGGCGGCCGTAACCACTTCTGAGGCCTCATCATGGGCCTCACGGACACTGGTGATGGTGCCGCCGGTCGCTGTTGCATGCCCAATTACTGCGGACAGCCCATCCTCGTGCAGGATCTGGTCCAGTTCTTCGGCCAAGGCTGCCCCGCTCGACGTCGTCACCACGCAGATGTGGCCCATGTGGGACGAAATGAGCATTGGAGCTTTTCGAAGTCTCTGTTGCACTATCGCAAGGGCAGCGTGCCGTACCGCAGGATCAACCAGGATGACCAGGACGGCGATCTTATTGCGGAGTTCAATGCCGTAGGCGACGAACCTGGCTCTCACAGCATGAGCCTGGTCCTCGGTTCGGCTGGCAAGCAGATCTTCCATGAGCGTTGATTGGGCGCGGTTGTTGGCATCGACGAGGGTGCGTTCGAAAAGTAGCGCTGCGCTCACAAACACCGAACCCCGCTCAAGCAAGGCGATCTCTTTGCCGGCGGTACCGTTCATGACCAATGTCGCCAGGTGCTCGTTGCCGGCCGCGATGGCGACAACCGTGTAGGCATCACCTTTGTGGCGCACCGTCGCGGCACCTGCGCCGTGCAGGGACGTGTTGATTGCTGATTGCACACCCCAGTTTTCAAGTGCGGGCTTGTTCAGCGTCACGGAGCCGAAGCGGTGACGTCCTGCCGGGTCAAACAGTCCCAGGGGCCGCCCCGTTGCTTCTTCGAGCACTGCAATGACGCCCTCCGCGTTGACGGAGGCGACCATACTCCCCATCAGCCGCTCATCGAGTGCGAGCATTGCTTCCAGTTCCCGGGTCCGGCCGGCGTTGCTGGTATTTGTACTTCCTATCAGCGCCCTAAGCTGAGTAATCTCACTTCCTCGGCGGGTTTGTTCGAGTGCGAGGGCGGCTTGGGCTGCCATGTGCTCAAGGGCCCGTTGCCCGGCAGCCGGAAGGCTGGCCGGCGTACGATGTGCGACGAGCAGGGCACCGACGATCCGACCACCTACCCTAAGCGGCGCCCCGGCGATCGCCTTTACTCCTTCGAGGGCGACGATCTGGTCGATTGCGGGGATGTGGTTCATGTTTGGGTCAGCCAGGTAGTCAAGAGTGGAGGCGGTTGAACCGCCGGTGGCGACGGCTCCAAGTACCCCGGTGCCCAAGGGCATGCGAATGTTCCGATATTCCTCGGTACGCACGTTGTCCGTGACATGGATATACGTCTCCCCGGCAGGCAGGTCATTCAGGCTGAGGTATGCCATGTCGGCGCCTAAAAGCGTACGGGTGCGGCGCAGGATCCCCTTGAGGATGAGCGTACGATCGCGCACGCTTGCCAGATCCGTCGAGCTCTCAGTGGCGGCCATGAGGATTTCCGGGTCGCCCGGTGCCCTGAATTCCTGGACTCTGGTCTCGGTCATACGGTGATTCTAAGCTGCGTATGTCAGCGTCGGCTATGCATTAGCCATTTATATGTCTGAGACGACCATGGTTTTGCTTCTTGTGAACCTGCAGAGTGGGGGAACGGTAAAAGTTGCCGCGAACAACAAGGAGGTTGTAGTGACTGATATGCGCGTCCATATTCTGTCCACCGGGGTCATGGAGACCGACCTGACTTGGCTTCTGCTCAAAGGTGGGCGGACTATCCGCGACCGGCACCATAAAGAGGACCCTGTCGTCTGGGGCGATTGCCCCACCCATGCTGTGCTCATCGAGCATCCCGAGGGTCGGATTCTGTGGGACACGGGCGTTCCGCGTGACTGGGAGCAGCGATGGGCGCCCACAGGGTTTCAGGACTTCTTTCCGGTACGTGAGCCAGTGGACGGACCGGGCTATCTGGACTCTTCTCTCGCTCAGCTGGAATTGACACCGGATGATATTGACATCCTGGTGCTCTCACACTTGCATTTCGACCATGCCGCAAACGCCTCGATGTTCGACAACGGCAAAACCCGGATCATCGCCAACAGCGCCGAGATCGCTGGCGCACGTGCCATAGAAGGCTATTCGAAGGGGGCGCACATCGTCTCGGACTACGAGTCGCTCGATCTGGAAGGGGTCAGCGGCGACGTGGAGATCGTGCCCGGCGTCAAGGTAATAGAGACCCCCGGCCACACCTGGGGAACCATGTCATTGCAGCTGGATCTCAAAAACGAGGGGACGAAGATTTTCACTTCGGACGCGGTGTACCTCGCGGACAGTTGGGGGCCTCCCGCCGTCGGCGCGGCGATCGTTTGGGACAACGTTCGCTGGCTTGAGTCTGTCGAAAAACTCCGGGCTATCGCCGACCGTACGGGGGCGGAGGTTATCTTCGGCCACGACGGGGAACAGGCCAAGACATTGCGCTATGCACCCGATGGGTTTTACAACTGAGCCGGCCGCTGGGAGAGAACACGTGATCCTCTACGATTTCGCTTGCCAGAACGGGCACCACTTCGAGGCCGGCCTCGCGACAATGGCATCGGCCAACCCGCCCTGTCCAAGGTGTGGTGCTGAAACCAGCAGGCGCCCTTCCCGGCTGAACATCGGGGGACGCGCGTCCGCAGGGCCCTCCCGGGAGCAGATGCCGCGTAGCTGGAACGCCGTCCGGCAGGGCGACCGCGAAACGATCGCGCACTGGCACCGAGTTGCCGAGCGCCGTGAAGCACTCGAAGAACGCTACCCGGAACTGGCCGGTGACCGACGCCCCATCCTCGCGCACGAAGGCATCTTTTCAGGCCGCCCACTCCGCGCCGGTGACGACATCGCCACAGCGGTAACTTCGGCCATCGCCGAAGGAGCAACCCCACATTCCCATCACCCCGCACCGACCCGGGGAGACATCAACATGAAAGCCACACCATGAAAATAACCGGAGCAGTCCTGGAAGAGATCGGCCGCCCACGGCCTTTCGGAACCTCCCGTCCTATCACCGTTAGCGAACTCGAGCTCGATCCGCCCGGCCCAAGTGAGGTCCTGATCAAAATCGAAGCCGCAGGAATCTGCCACTCTGACCTGTCCGTCGTGGACGGCAACCGGGTTCGGCCACTACCGATGCTGCTCGGCCATGAAGCTGCCGGCCGTGTCGTCAGTTGGGGGCATGGAGTCGAGGACCTGGTCACGGGCCAGCGGGTGGTGATGGCCTTCCTTCCCCGATGTGGGGAGTGCGCCAATTGCCGCACGAACGGGCGACTACCCTGCACGCCCGGCTCGGGAGCGAACAATGCGGGAACCTTGCTTTCGGGCGGAACACGTCTGCATCGCGGCGGGCAGGATGTTTACCACCATCTGGGTGTGTCCGCGTTCGCAACCCACGCCGTCATCGATCGGCGCTCACTAGTGCCTGTTGACGACGACATCCCGCCGGAGATCGCCGCGGTCCTTGGATGCGCCGTGCTCACTGGGGGCGGGGCAGTGATCAACGCCGCCAAGCCCGAAGAGGGAGAGACGACCATAGTGGTGGGTCTAGGCGGAGTCGGAATGGCGGCGCTGCTCACAGCGGTTTCCCTCGGAAAAGGGGACGTCATCGGAGTGGACGCCGTCGTCGACAAGCTCGAACGAGCGACTGCTCTGGGCGCAAGCGCGGTCTACACGCCCAGTCAGGCGTTCGAAGCAGGGCTCAAGGCGCCGATCGTGATTGAAGCTGCCGGTAACGCCAGAGCCTTTGAAACTGCCGTGGCACTGACCGGCGTAGGTGGCCGGACCGTCACCGTTGGCCTTCCTGCACCAACTGCGGAAGCGGCGATCAAGCCGCTCGGGCTCACCGCCGAGGCCCGCACGATCATTGGCAGTTACCTCGGATCCGCCGTCCCTGCCCGTGACATCCCCGCCTTCGCGCAGCTGTGGCGTGAGGGGCGGCTACCCATCGAAGCACTGATTTCATCCACCATCACCCTCCAGGAAGTAAACCAAGCCATGGACGACCTCGCGGACGGCCTCGCGGTGCGACAAATCATCACATTTGCGGTAGCGGAAGCAGATCCTCGGTGAACGCGGCTTCGGAAGTCTCCCTGCTGGACTCCTTACCAACCGGAGTCTTCATTGCTGGAAAGTGGCATGACGCCGCGACAGGGCAGCGTTTCGATGTTGAAGACCCTGCCACCGGGAAAGTCCTCACCACCGTCGCCAATGGATCCCCTGTGGACGGGTTGGCAGCACTCGACGCGGCGGCGGCAGCGCAAACTGCTTGGGCCGGTACCCCCGCGCGCACCCGCGCCGAAATCCTCCGAGCCGGCTTCGAAGCCGTCACCGCCCGCGCCGAGGACTTCGCCCTCTTGATGACAATGGAGATGGGCAAGTCCCTTACTGAAGCTCGCGGCGAGGTCGCCTATGGCGCGGAGTTCCTCCGCTGGTTCAGTGAAGAAGCAGCCCACATCTCGGGCCGGTATTCCCCATCGCCGGACGGGAATTCGCGCCTTCTGGTGACGAAACGACCGGTCGGCCCCTGCTTGTTCATCACTCCGTGGAACTTTCCCTTGGCGATGGCGACACGGAAAGTCGCTCCTGCAATCGCGGCCGGCTGCACGATGGTGATCAAGCCACCGGCCCTGACACCGCTGACGACGCTCCTTTTCGCGCAGGTCATGCACGAGGCAGGATTGCCAGCAGGTGTGCTCAACGTGGTGCCCACATCCTCGGCGGGAGCTGTGACGGGTCCCCTCATCGCAGATCCCCGGTTGCGGAAACTCTCGTTTACCGGTTCCACGGAAGTCGGGGTCCGCCTCCTGCAAGCGGCAGCGGGGACCGTGCTTCGAACGTCCATGGAACTTGGTGGAAACGCACCGTTCCTGGTGTTCGCCGACGCAGACCTCGACGCGGCAATTGAAGGTGCCATCGCAGCCAAGCTCCGGAACGGCGGACAGGCCTGCACGTCGGCCAACCGGTTCTACGTTCACCACAGCCTTGCCGATGTGTTCGCCAAGCGTCTGGCCTCCCGGATGTCCGAAATGACACTCGGTCGCGGGACGGAGGCCGGAGTTCAGATCGGACCGCTCATTGACGAGCACAGCCGCCAAAAAGTCGCAGACCTTGTCGATGACGCTGTCAGTAAGGGGGCACGCGTGTTCACCGGTGGAAGGATGCTGCCCGGACCCGGCTACTTTTACGAACCCACCGTCCTCACCGATGTGCCGGCCGAGGCGCGTGCACTGTCAGAGGAGATCTTCGGACCGGTGGCCCCGATTGTTCCTTTCCACGACGAACAAGAGGCAATCAACCGCGCCAACGCGACCCCCTACGGGTTGATCTCCTACGTGTTCACCCGCGACATCAACCGGGTCCTTCGCCTATCCGAACAACTCGAGACCGGCATGCTCGGTGTGAACTCGGGCATCATCTCCAACCCCGCAGCACCGTTCGGCGGCGTCAAGCAGTCAGGCCTCGGCCGTGAAGGCGGAGCCGAAGGAATCGAGGAATTCCTCGAGACCGTCTACATCGGACTCTCCAATCCCTTCGCCTGACCATCTCCCCCGCCAACTCCCTTGTACCAAGCTGAAAGAAAATCCCATGACACTTCCCAGCACATCCATCAGCACAAAGACCCCCTGGCGTGTGCCACTCGCCAGCTTCGTCGGCACAACCATCGAATGGTATGACTACTACATTTTTGGCATCCTTGCCGCGACCGGCGTCTTCAGCAGACTGTATTTTCCCGAACAAGACCCAGCAACCGGTCTCCTTCTTGCCTTTGTCACCTACGCGGTGGGTTTCGTGGCCCGCCCCTTCGGGGGGATGTTCGCCGGTCACTTCGGAGATAAGATCGGCCGGAAGCCCATGCTCGTTCTCTCCCTCCTGATCATGGGGGTCGCGACCCTGGCCATGGGACTCTTGCCGACCTACGCCCAGATCGGTTTCTGGGCTCCCGTCCTGCTCACGATGTTGCGCCTGCTGCAAGGTTTCGGGGCAGGAGCAGAATGGGCGGGAGCGGCAGTTATTTCCATCGAGCACGCGCCTCCTGGCCGCAGTGGATTGTTCGGGAGCTTCACCCAGATGGGCGTTCCCGCCGGAATGCTGCTCGCCAATTCCAGCGTCCTTGTCGTAAAAGCCTCGGTGCCCGCCGACATTTTCGACGCCTGGGCGTGGCGCATACCGTTCCTGCTCAGTGTCCTCCTGATCGTTACGGGCATGATCGTCCGCTCCAAGCTCGAGGACTCCGACGACTTCAAAGAACTCGTCGCGGCCAAGCAGACCTCGCAGAAACCCTTGGGTGAGGCACTGCAGAAGGAGGCCAAGGGCATTTGGCTCGTCGTCGGAATGCGTTTGGCAGAAAACTCCGCCTATTACCTCTACACCACCTTCTCCGTGGTCTACATCATGAAGACCTTCGGGACCGACCGCGCCAACCAGGGAACGATGTCGGTACTTATCGCCTCCGCGATTGGCATTATCGCCGTCCCACTCTGGGCCATCCTTTCCGACAAAATCGGCCGCAAGCCCGTCTACCTTTTCGGGGCCATCGGAGGACTCCTGTTCTTCCCGTTGTACTTCGTCATGACCGACACAGGCAGTGCGTTGTTGGCAACCCTCGCCATCATCATTGGCCTCGCTGTTTTCCACAACTCCATGTATGGGCCACAGGCAGCTTTCTTTGCAGAACTGTTCTCTACTAAATTGCGCTACAGCGGAGCCTCCATGGGCTATCAGTTCGGTTCGGTGCTCGCCGGTGGCGTCGCGCCGCTGGTCGCCGTCGCCCTTCTGAACGCCGGGAATGGTGAACCAGGATGGGTGATCCTGTACTTCAGCATCATTGGCATCATTACGGTGGTGTCCGCACTCATCGCACCCGAAACCCGCAAGAAATTCAGTCAGGACACCGCAGACCCACGGCACCAGCAAGACAGCCCGTCCGCTCAGAAGAGCCAGACGCACGTTCAATAGCATCGGGACCCGAGCTGATCTGGTGAAATACGATGGTGCAATGGTAACCAGCGTTGACGTGGCCCGTCATTTGGGATTGTCGCAGTCGACAGTGTCCCGTGCCCTTCGGGGCCATCCGTCCGTTGCCCCAGCCACGAAAGCGCGGATTCTTTCGGTGGCACGGGAGCTAGGGTATGTGCCTGATGCCGCTGCCCGGATGATGGTGACGCGGCGGACACACGCCGTCGGTGTGGTTGTTGCTGACCTGACCAGCCCTATTTATCCGGTCATTGTGGAGTCGTTGCAGAATCGGCTTCTTGAGCGCGGGTATCGGATGGTCCTCATCCGGGACCCGGACATTTCACCTGACCCTGAGGCAGTTGATGTCCTGGACAGTGCAACGGTGGACGGGATGATTTTTGTCTCGGCGCGGGAATCTTCTGCCGCCGTCCGCAGGGTGTTGGAGCGCGGGACACCGGCGGTTTTGCTTAGCCGTGACGATACGACTGTTGACGTCGAGGCGGTCCTTGCCGATGACCGACGCGCTGGCGAGCTCGTCGTGGCCCATCTCGAAGGCCTGGGGCACAAGAGCATCGGTCTCCTGACCACGTTGAGGGACCGGTCCAATGGCCGGGACCGTGAGGACGGGTTCCGGGCGGCCATGGGACGGCGTGGACTTCAGGTTCGTGAGGACTGGATTCGGCATCTGAGGCTAACCCATGAAGAAGGGGTCCGGGCCGCGCTGGAGTTGTTGGATACCCAGGACCGGCCGACGGCAATTTATTGCGTGACGGATGCTTTGGCGTTTGCCGTGTTGGACGCCGCTGCGCAACTGGGGATCAGTGTTCCCCAGCAGCTTTCCGTGGTGGGGTTCGATGACTCCGGGCCGGCGCGGTGGGCTTTCATCAACCTCACCACTGTGCATCAGCCGATCCCGGAGATGTCGTATCTGGCAGTGGACCGTCTTGCTGGGAGGATCGAAGGTGAGCCTCCCAGCGAAACGATGAAGACGGTGTTTCCGGTCCATATGCAGGTGCGGGGGACGACGGGACCGCCCGCTTAGGCGGTGTTGCGGCCGCCGCTGAGGTCCAGTGTCTGGCCTGTCATGTAGCTGGCCTCGGTGGATAGCAGCCATGAGGCCAAAGCCGAGAATTCTTCCGGCAGCCCGACTCTTCCCATCGGAACCTTGGCAAGGAGTTGGGCGTTTCGTTCCGGGCTCAGGTCCTGAAGGAGCCGGGTTTTCATCATGGACGGGGCGATGGAATTGACCGTAACACCGTAAGGTGCCACCTCTTTCGCTGCCGTTTTCACCAGTGCGACCAGGCCCGCCTTGGAAGCCGAGTAGGCGGCCTGGTGCGGATTCCCTTCACGCGCGGAAATGGATGACAGGATGGCAATCCTGCCGTAGGCCTGCTTGGTGAGGACCGGCAGGATACTGGCCAGACCGTGGAGGCAGCCGTCCAGATTCACGCTCAGGGTTCTGGCCCATCCTTCTGCCGGCATCTCCGTCACGGGAACCTCCGGTCCCTGGATGCCATGGGCAAAGAGCGCCCCGTCGATCCTGCCGTACCGCTGCAGAACGGCCTGCACAGTATGGTCCCAGTCCTGCCTTTGGGTGACATTCAGGGCCATGCAGTTCGACGGACTGCTGCCATCACCCCGGCCGCCGGCATTGACGTCCGTGCATACAACTGTGGCACCTTCGCGTGCCAGCCGGTCCGCGGTGTCCGAGCCGAGGCCGCCGGCGGCGCCGGTCACCAGGATCACTTGGTCCTGAAACCGACCGGGCCAATAGGTCTCCGGGGCGGCGGTTCGGGTTGTTTTTTCTTGGGTAAGTTCGCTCATGGTGTTCACTTCGTTTCGGTTTTCAGGGAGGTTCGGGTCAGCGTTGCGGCTGCCTCATAGAGGTGTTGGAGGTGGGCAAATGTGCCATGCGCCTCGACGGCCAGGACGTCAGGGACTTCGACGCTGATCGGCGTGTCCGGGAAAAGGTCCAGGATCTCCCCAAGGGGGAAGACACCCTCCCCTGGCGCTAGCCTCTTTGACCGGGATTCGATCTGCCGGGGGGATCCGTTGACGTCCTGTCCCAAGGGCATGGCACGCGGGACCGGCAAGTCCGGGGTGTCGGCTGGGCCGTCACACAGCTGGATGACAGTCACAGCCCCTGCAGGCAGATGCTCCAGTTCCGCAATCCTGCCGCCGGCACGCACGAAGTGAAGAACATCGAGCATGATTCCGCATCCCGTCTGCTGGACAAGCAATCCCGCCGCAGGCACGGTTGCCAGGGGCTGGTAGGAGATCGGCTCAACGGAGGGCCTGATCCCGAACGCGCGGGCATCTTCGACCAGCGCCGCAAGGCTGTCCCTTAGCCGGCCCCCATCCGGATCACTTCCGATCACGTTCAGAACACTCGCACCCAGGGCAGCTCCCGCTTCAAGCACGGGCTCCCATTCGGCGCGTCCACGATTCCCGTTGAGCGTGAATACCTCCACATCACGCACCGCCACTCCCGTCCCTGCGAGACGATCAAGCGTGTGTACAAACATGGTGGAGCCAACCGCCATGCGGTAGGTCGATTCGCCCTTGGTCGCCGGGTAAACGCGGATGCCGACAGAGGTGAAGCCGGCGTTAGCCGCAGCCTGGACCAGTTCGGGCGGACTCAGATGCAACGCTGACAAGTGGGCCAGACCAATGGTTCTGTTCATAACTTCCGTCCTGCTCAATGGGTGTTTGACCGCGATCCAACGATGCGCGTATGATCAAAATCACTAAATGACTGCGTAGTCATTAAAGCACCTATCCCACTCGCCGGCAAAGGTGCCGAGCTACAGAAAGGTTGCGGTGAACCGCAATGACGACTCGCCAAACCCCCAGCACAGGGAGCACTGCCGCCATGAGCACTCCCACCCATCCCCCGGTAACGATCAGCGCCAGGGCAGGCCGCCGTGCAGCACTGGCCAGCACAGTCGGCGCAGTCGTTGACTGGTACGACTTCTTTCTCTATGGCACAGCCGCTGCCGTTGTCTTCGGTCCCCTGTACTTCCCGTCCGACAACCAAGTTGCCGGACTGCTGGCATCCATGGGTTCCTTCGCCGTCGGGTTCCTGTTCCGCCCACTGGGCGGGGCCATCTTCGGCCACTTCGGTGACAAGTACGGCCGCCGCACCATGCTCTTCATCACCGTCATCATGATGGGCCTGGCCAGCACGGCCATCGGGTTGCTCCCCGGTTACGCTGCCATCGGTGTCGCCGCGCCCATCCTGCTGGTGACCCTGCGGGCCATCCAAGGAATGGCTGTCGGCGGGGAATGGGGCGGAGCCGCCCTGATGGCGGTGGAAAACGCACCCGCAGGTAAGCGGAACTTCCTGGCGACCGGCGTCCAGATCGGCTCATTCGTCGGCTTGCTGCTCGGCACCGCGGCGTTCTCGCTGGTCACCGCCATGACCACCCCTGAACAGTTCCTCGCCTGGGGCTGGCGACTGCCATTCGTGATCAGCATCCTCTTCGCCCTCGTCGGCCTTTGGATCAGGGCAGGCGTGCCGGAATCAGCGGAGTTTGCCGCAGCCAAGGAAGAACACAAGGCCGCCCAGGCACCTTTGGCCGAAGCCCTGCGGACGAGCCCCAAAAAGATCCTGGCAGTGATCGGAATGCGAATGGTGGACCAAAGCACCTTCTACATGGGCTTTACGTTCTCACTTGCCTATGTCAAGAACTTCACTGATACCCCATCCTCAACCGTCCTGACCGCTTCCATGGTCGCCATGGTCCTGGCCATTCCCTTCCTTGCCCTCTGGGGCCGACTCGCCGACAAGTTCGGCCGGAAATGGTTCTACATCATCGGCCCACTGGCCGCAGCGCTTGCAGCAGCCCCGTTCTTCGCGGCCCTTGAAAGCGGCGATCTGTTCCCGATGATCCTTGGCTTCGTCGCGTTGATCAACCTCGGACACAACATCTCGACCTGCGTCCAGCAAACGTGGTTCACCGACATGTTCGACGTCCGGATCCGATACAGCGGCGCCGGATTTGCCTACGCACTGGCTGGCGCCGTCGGCGGTTTCATTCCCCTGATCGCCACCGCCCTGATGGCAAGCAGCGGCAGTTGGGTCCCGGCAGCAGCACTCCTTGCAGGGCTTTGCCTCATAGCACTGGTCTCAAGCCTTTGGTCCTATAAGTGGGCCAACAAAGAACACCGCTAAACCCAAAGCAGTACCCATCCCCCAGCAACAGACAGGAGGCAGGTGCGTGCCACCGCGCACCTGCCTCCAGCCCGTACACGAGACCAACAAACAACATTGAAGGCCAGAACCGAGTGAAGACCACCAAAACCATCGAATCAAGCGCAACCTCCGGGACCACGTTCGACTGCGACGTCCTCGTCATCGGATCGGGCGCAGGCGGCCTTTCAGCAGCGGTCACAGCGGCCTACCACGGGCTGAAAGTCATCGTCGTGGAAAAAGCAGACGTCTGTGGAGGTGCCACGTCCTGGTCCGGCGGCTGGGCCTGGACCCCAGGTAACCCCTTGGCCAAAGCAGCCGGAATCAACGAGGACCGGGAACTCTTCCGTACCTACCTGCGCCACCGCATCGGCAAGAACTACAATGCGGAAAGGATCGAGGCCTTCCTTGAAGCAGTTCCCCACATGGTCGGGTTCTTCCATAACAAGACCAGCCTCCAATTCGTCCCCGGGGCCAAGATCAAAGACATCTATGGCCAGACCCCTGGCGCGGGCACCGGAAACCGCTCTGTCGGCCCCAAACCCCTCAATGCACGCAACATCAAGCCGGAGCTACGGGCAAAGGCGCGCCACCAGCTCTACGAAACCTCATTCCTGGGCATGGGCATCATGGCCGGACCTGATCTCACTAAATTCCTCTCCGCATCCCAGGGCAACATCCAAGGCCTGCTCCATGCAACATGGCGGGTGGGACGGCATGTTCTGGATCTGCTCATCCATCGTCGCAACATGCAACTCGTCAACGGCACCGCCCTCACCGCCAGGCTGTTGAAGTCAGCTGACGATCTTGGTGCTGACATCCGCGTCTCCACCCCGGCCAAACACCTCCTCACCGACGAGGCAGGAAAGGTGAGCGGCGCCGTCGTACATTCACCTGACGGAAGCTACACCATCAACGCGGCGCGCGGCGTCGTGCTCGCCACGGGCGGCTTCCCCAACGACGTGGCACGCCGCGCTGAACTATTCCCCAAAACCCCCACTGGCAATGAACACTGGACCCTGGCTCCCAGGGAAACCACCGGAGACGGCATAACGATGGCGCAGGCCATCGGCGCCAGCTTCGACACCAACGTCGAATCGCCTGCCGCCTGGTGCCCGGTCTCCCTGGTTCCCTACCGCAACGGCCGCACAGGAACATTCCCGCACATCATGGACCGGGCCAAACCAGGCAGCATCGGCGTGCTCCGCAACGGCAAACGTTTCGTCAATGAAGCCAACGGCTACTACGACTACGTCGAAGGAATGTTCAAAGCAACGCCCGACGGCGAACCGGTCGAAGCCTGGCAAATCGCCGACGCCGCCTACGTCCGCAAGTTCCCCCTGGGAATGGCCAAACCACGCCCCGTCCCACTATTCCCCTACCTCCGATCCGGCTACCTGAAAAAAGGCGACACGATCGAAGAACTGGCCACCGCCTGCGGCATCGACCCTGAAGCCTTGGCACAAACCGTGGCGGACTTCAACGAAAACGCCCGCAAAGGCATCGACCCCGAATTCAACAGGGGAACCACCGAATTCAACCGATACGGCGGAGACCCTAAGAACACACCCAACCCATCTCTCCGACCCCTGGAAAAGGGTCCGTTCTACGCCGTCAAGGTTCTCCCCGGCTCCTTCGGCACCTTCGCAGGCCTTGCCACAGATCCACGCGCACGTGCCTTGGACAACGCAGGGCGAGCCATCAATGGACTCTACGTCGCCGGCAACGACCAAGCCTCAGTCATGGGTGGCCACTACCCCGCAGGAGGGATCAATCTCGGCCCCGCCCTCACCTTCGGATACATCGCCGGACGCGAGCTGGCCGGGGTCAGCGACTACGAAGACGAAGGGCGATCAGCCTAGGCCTGTCGAACCTTGCCAATAGTAACCACTGCGGTTACTATTCATTGACGTATTCCGGCCTCTGCAGCGGCTGTTGCATGCGCAACCGCGGGAAGCCCGTCCATGGAACACACAAGACAGACTGGAAGAGACTATGACGAAGGACCTCATGGAATACAGGCAGCCCACACGCGTTTCCTTCAACAGCGGGTGGTCCGTTCGCCCCAAAATCGGCTTCTTCTCGGAGCTGCGCCCCGGCCAGGCGTCACCGGAATCCGTCCGCCTACCCCACGACGCACTCGTGGGATCGGTGCGGATTCCCAGCGATAACGGGTCGAATACAGGCTACGTCCCCGGGGGTGCGTTCGCGTACTCGAAGGAGTTCGATGTGCCATCCGAGTGGAGCGGCCGCCACGTCGCCGTCGACTTTGAAGGCGTCTACCGGGACGCGATGGTTTTTGTTAATGATGACTTTGTAGCCCAACGCCCTTACGGCTACTCCGGTTTCCGGGTAGACATGACCCCGCACTTACGCCACGGGGAACGAAATGTTATCCGGGTTGAGGCACGCGCACACGAGGACTCCCGCTGGTACAGTGGCGCGGGCATTTACCGTGATGTCTGGCTCACTGTTGCCGGCGAGGTCCATCTCGACTACGCGGGCGTCCAGATCACCACCCCTGACCTCGATGCTGACTTGGGCGTCGCAGCCGTAGCGACGACGCTGCGGAACTCCGGGACCCGACCACGAACAGTGCGGGTCCGCGTTGACATCCTCGATCAAGAACAAGCTTTGGTCGCTCACACGGAGGCACCCATAACTGTCCTTCCCGCTGAGCCCGCAGTGCTGCGTCAACGTCTGACCATTGAGAAGCCGATGCTGTGGGACGTTAACCATCCGAACCTCTATACGGCGGTGACGCGCGTCTTCGACGGCGGCGATGAGCTTGAGCTTTCCACCACTGCGTTTGGCTTCCGCACTCTGCAGCTGGATACCGCGCACGGCCTGCGCCTGAACGGACGGACCGTTAAACTGCGGGGCGCGTGCATTCACCATGACAACGGACCCCTCGGCGCAGCCACCATCCGCAGGGCAGAAGAACGCCGCGTCGAGCTGCTCAAGAAGGCCGGATTCAACGCCATCCGCAGTAGCCATAACCCTCTTAGCCCCGCAATGCTCGACGCTTGCGACCGTCTAGGGCTACTTGTCATCGATGAGGCCTTCGACGTTTGGACCGAGTCCAAATCATCCTTTGACTATTCACTGCGATTCGCTGACTGGTGGGAGCGGGACGTCGAAGCGATGGTGCTCAAAGACGCCAACCACCCCAGCGTCATCATGTATTCGATCGGGAATGAAATTCCCGAGACCGGAAACTCCCTGGGCGCCGTGTGGGGCAGGCGCATCACTGAGAAGATCCGTCAGTTGGATCCCACCCGCTTCACCACGAACGGCATGAATCCGATGGTCTCCGTCATCCACCGCCTCGCCGAGGCGGGCAGGAACATGGAGGGTGGCGTCAACTCAGCCATGAATCAGATGGGCGATTTGATGAAGGACATCGCGACGTCGGACCTGGTCACCAACAGCACTGAGGAGTCTTTTGCGGTAGTCGACGTTGCCGGACTCAACTATGGAGAGAGCAGGTACGAGCTGGACCGTGAGCTGTTCCCGAACCGCCTCATAGTGGGGACCGAGACTTTCCCTGCGAAGATCAGTGAGAACTGGGTGGCCATTGAACAGCACCCTCATCTCATCGGCGACTTCACCTGGACCGGATGGGACTACCTGGGCGAGGCCGGTATAGGACGCGTCAACTACGCTGACGAAGGACCCCAATCCTTCGGCGCACCATTCCCGTGGCGGACCGCGTGGTGCGGGGACATCGACATTACCGGACATCGCCGGCCTGTTTCCTACTTTCGTGAAATTGTGTTCGGTCTCAGGGCCGAGCCCTACATCGCAGTGCATCCCCCCGAAAATTTCACGCGGGAGGCACGCCCCACTCAATGGTCTTTCAGCGACGCAGTTGCAACATGGGATTGGGATGTTGCCGAGGGAGCACCGATGCGCATCGAGGTTTACAGCGCAGCGCCTGAGGTGGAACTGCAGGTCAACGGCAAGAGTGCAGGAGTCCGCCCGGCAGGCCCCGCGAACGGGTTCAAGGCGATCTTCGAAACCGAATTCGCCGCTGGCGAGGTAGCGGCTATTGCCCGAAATGCCGACGGATCGGAGGGAAGATGGAGTCTCTCGACTCCGGAGGGCTTGCCCACGCTCCGGGTACAAACCGATCGTTCTATCATCGACGCCTCCGATAGCGATCTCGCGTTCGTCGACATATCCCTGGAAGACGATGCGGGCCGTGTTTTCAGGCAGGGGGCGGAGTCCTTCTCTGTCGCGGTGGAAGGCGACGGCGTGTTGCAAGGTTTCGGCAATGGGAACCCGCAGTCACAGGATTCCTTCCGCTCAGACGCCTGCAACACCTACGAGGGAAGGGCGCTGGCAATCGTGCGCCCCACCGGAGCAGGTGAAATCACCGTCACCGTGAAAGGCGCGAACCAAACGGCCACGATCACTGTCACAGCCGTGGACCGCCTGGTGGATGCCCTGGTGCACTGAGTGCGGTTCTACCAATCTTGTCAATTGACGTACTGACCCCGCCGCTGCTGGAAGCCATCACGGCGGGGTCAATGCGTCAGGACCCAGGACTGCCCGGATGTTCCATTCCAAATGGGCTCGGATGTCGAACTCGGGTCCGTGCTGCCACTGGAATTGCAAACCTTCCCAGCACGCTAGGAGAACGCGGGCTGCCACGTGCGCATCTATGTCGGCCGGCACCTTGCCTTCGTCCTGCAGGCGTTCAATGTCGGTCGCTATGACCTGCAGGGATCGGGCCAATCGCTCCTGGAAGTAGGGGTTCGCAGGGTTTTCCCGATCGACGGCGGCGCCCGCCATTTCCGCATAAAGAAGCGGGATGTGGGGGCGGCGAACACCTACTTCCGCGCGATGGCCCATATCAGCGATAGCTCCGGCCTCATGACCAACGCTGCGAATGTTCTCGTCGTCAAACTGCTTCAAGGCCGAGATCCACAGACTTTCCTTGGTGGGGAAATGGTAGAACACCGTCGGCTCGCTGGCCCCGGCCATTTGGGCGACCTCGGAGACCGTGACATTCCGATGCCCCTTCGCCTGCACAAGATTCAGCGCCGCCGCGCTGAGCGCTTCCCGGCGCTTGTTCGACTTTGCGTACTCCCCCCGCTTTTCCGCCACATCAAGTCCCTTCGTGAAAACTATTGATTCGTTTCAAACCTTAACGCTATCCTCTAAACAGAAATTATAGTTGACTCAGAATTCGGGTCAAAGCGTCGAGGAGGCAAAGATGCCCAAACACCGTCAACCCCTTAAAGTGACACGCCCTAGCCAGATGTTCTCTGACGGCCTGCATGGGGTACGCGCATGAAAATCAACCGGCGCAGCACTGTGTGCCGTCATAATCCCGTCCTCACACAGGCGCACGCTACCAACACGCTGAGCGTGGGCAACGGCGATGTCGCGATGACTGTGGACATTTCCGGTCTGCAGACTTTTCCGGCGTTTCACGAACTCCGTCCCGATCCACTGCGGATTGCCGATGATGGCAGTAGGGGTTTGCCTGAACAGCAGGTACGGCGCTTTAACGTGGACGACTTCCAAATCCCCCTTCGCACTCAATCGAGCTGGGGCTGGTACAGCACCCGAAGCGGACAGGAGTTTTCTCTGGAAGATGCCACCACCATGCACCAAACCTCCAGGGGCCCGGTACCCTACCTGGACCGAATGGGGCTACAGCGCGCCGCCGACCCGATTCCCGGCGAACTGACGGCAAGTGCTTGGTTCGCCTTCAACCCCAGAAGGATGCATCTGGGCCGCCTCGCGCTGGACGCAACCGAGGCAGGTCCCCGGATTGGCCATCCGAACGAACTGGAGGGCGCACACACTGAACTCGACTTGTGGTCTGGCACAGTAAGTGCCGGTTATCAGCTCCAGGGCGTACCCGTCGAAGTAGCCACCACGGCGCATCCCACCGAACAATGTTTCGCCACGAGAATCAGATCAGAACTGCTGCGAAGCGGACTGGCGGTGTCCTGGATTTTCGACCCCCAGCGCGATGACTTGGCCCCGTTCGAACTCCCGCTGGCCGAGAGCGTGTGTTGGGAAGAGACATCACCCGGGACATGGCTGGCCCGCAGAGTTGTGGAATCCACAACCTACGAAGTTCGGGTGGAGACAACAGGTACGTTATGCCTGCTCGACGGCGGGACCCGCGTGATGGCGGTCACCACTGAGGACGAGCTCGAAGTCGTCGTTACCCTAAGGTCCGTTCCGGGGCCTCAACCGGCGGACTCTCCACACTCTTTTGAGGCTGTCAGTACAGCCGCCGCTTCTGCATGGGAGGACTTTTGGCTGAGCGGTGCCGCAGTTAGCTTCGACGGAAGCACCGACGCACGCGCCACGGAGCTTGAACGGCGGGTTGTGTTGTCCCAATACCTCCTCGCGGTGAACAGCGCTGGAGGGACGCCACCTGCAGAAACAGGGTTGAGTTACAACACCTGGTGCGGGAAGTTCCACCTCGAAATGCATTGGTGGCATGGCGCCCACTTCCCGTTGTGGGGGCGCGGGGCACTCCTTGAACGTAGCCTCGGCTGGTACCACACAGCCCTCCCGGCTGCCCAGGAAACGGCCAGCCGCCAAGGATACAAGGGTGCCCGTTGGCCGAAGCAAACAGACCCGTCAGCCCGGGAATCGCCCAGTCATATCGGCGTGTTCCTCATATGGCAGCAGCCACACTTGATCCACCTGCTCGAACTTCTGTACAGCGAGGGCCGCGAACAAGGATTCCTCGAGGAGCATTACAGGCTTGTTGAAGCGACAGCGGACTTCATGGCCGACTTCGTTGAAGAGCACGACGGAACCTTTATCCTGCCACCGCCGCTTATCCCTGCCCAGGAAAGCTACCTCGTTGACCGGGCTACAAACACAGATCCCACCTTCGAACTCGCCTACTGGTCCTGGGCGCTGAATGTTGCCAATGAATGGCGGCAACGGCTGAACCTACCGGTACGTGAGGACTGGGACGTTGTCGGCCGCCGCATGCATCAACCCCGGTTGATGCCCGACGGAACATACGCTGCCTTGGCGACTCCGCCTTACCTGCTGCGCAAAGACCATCCCTCCATGCTGATGGCCCTTGGCTGGTTGCCCGACACGGACATTATTGATCCCGGGGCCATGCGCGCAACCCTTGACTCCGTGTGGCTCAATTGGGACCTTCAATCCACCTGGGGATGGGACTATCCCGTCATGTCGATGTCGGCAGCACGGCTGGGAGACATGGAGAAGGCGATTCAGGCACTGCTTCTGCCGTCGCCGAAGAACCAGTTCCTCGTCAATGGGCACAATCCCCAGATCCCAGGCTTCCTCACTCTTTACCTTCCTGCCAACGGTGGCCTCCTGGCTGCGATAGCCCATCTGGCCCTTGCCGTTGAACGTGGAGCAGCACTCCCAGCAGGTTGGCGACTCGCCGTCGAGGGTTTCAACACTCTGCCCCGCTTCAGCGGATACGCCGTTTCCCCCCATTCAAGCCGCTAGAACCACGCTTTTTCCTTCCATCACCAATGAGAGAGGCAGCTATGCGCTCCGCGTTCTCCACCACCCCGTGGTACGGCGGTGACTACAACCCCGAACAGTGGCCCGAATCGATATGGCCTGAAGACGTTCGCCTGATGAAGGCTGCAGGAGTCAATCTCGCAACTGTTGGCGTTTTCTCCTGGGCCATGCTGGAGCCGAAAGAGAACCAGTACGATTTCGAGTGGCTCGACCGGACCTTGGACAATCTCCACACCGGGAACATCCGCGTCGATCTTGCAACGGCGACGGCTTCGCCTCCGCCATGGTTTTCCTTGGCCTATCCCGAGTCACTTCCGGTGACAGCCGACGGCGTCCGCTTGGCCCCGGGCTCACGCCAGACATACTGCCCGAGCTCGCCAGCTTACCGTTCAGCCGCGGGACGGCTCGCACGAAAGCTTGCCGAGCGATATGGTCAGCATCCCGCGCTGGCCCTATGGCATATCAACAACGAGTACGGATGCCATGTGGCCCGCTGCTATTGCGACGAATCGGCGGCAGCTTTCCGACGCTGGCTTGAAAAGAAATACGTCGACGTCGACGGACTCAACCATGCTTGGGGTACAGCCTTCTGGTCCCAGCGCTACGGGTCCTTCGCCGAGGTCTTGCCTCCGCGGACGACAGCAGCCTTCGCAAACCCCACCCAACTGCTCGACTTTGACCGCTTCAGCTCTGACGAACTGCTCGGCTGCTTCCTTGCCGAGAAAGCCATACTGCGCGAAGTAACGCCGGACATACCTGTGACCACCAACTTCATGGGTGTCTTCCGCGGTGCGGACTACTGGCAATGGGCGCAACACGTCGATGTCATTTCGGATGATCTGTACCCCGATCCTGCAGACCCTGACGCGCCCCTCGGCGCAGCCATGGCGCGCGACCTTATGCGGTCCTTGGGCAGGGGCAAGCCGTGGATCCTGATGGAACAATCCACTGGTGCTGTTATCACCCGGCCAGAGAACGCCCCCAAGGCGCCAGGGCAGATGCGGGCATTGTCCTACCAGGCCATGGCCCGCGGAGCCGACGGAATACTCTTCTTCCAGTGGCGCCAGTCCGGAGTGGGCGCAGAGAAATTCCATTCGGCGATGCTGCCCCATTCCGGCACCGACACCCGCATCTGGCGCGAAGTAGCCCAGCTCGGGCACGAGCTGGACAGGCTCCCCCACCTCATGGGCAAACACGTCCCCGCCCAGGCGGCGATCGTTTTCGATTGGAACAGTTGGTGGGCCTTGGAGCAGCGCGGGCAACCAGTCGAATCCAGCTATCTCGCCCTCGTAGCTCCTTGGCACACAGCCATGACAAGGGCCGGCATTGTGGTCGATTTCGTTCGCGGCGATGAGGACCTCGCCGCATATCCCCTCATCATCGTCCCCAACCTCCTCGTAGCAACAGACGCCCAACTTGACGCTCTGGACAAGGCCGCCAACTCCGGATCGACCGTTTTCGTCACAGCCCAATCGGCGATCCTCGATGAGTCCCTGCATGTCCGGCTGAACGGCTATCTTGGCAAGCTGCAGCAGACCCTGGGGGTGTGGATCGAAGAGTTCGTACCCCTTGCGGCTGCATGGCAGCGACCCGGCTCCATCCCGGTTCGGCCGGACGCGACCATCCCTCCAACTGTAGAAGTTCTCGGTGAGGTATTTCCCGGCGGCCGCGCCACGGGTCTTGGATGGAGTGAAGCGGTACGAATCCTCGACGCAGAGGTCAAGGCGCACTTCGGACAAGGCCACCTTGAGGGAATGCCTGCCCTCACGCGTCGATCCACGGGGAACGGCGCAGCGTGGTATTTGGCCACCCGTCTGGAACCCCGCGCGATGACGAATCTGGTCCACACACTGCTCGCCGAGGCAGGGATCGCATTCAACGCGGCTATGGAGATACCCGACGGAGAAGGATGGGTTGAGACCGTCCGGCGCGGCGAAGTGAGCTTCGTGATCAACCATGGCTGCGTTCCTGTATCTCTTACGGCCAGAGGCAGAGACCTGCTAAGCGGAAGCCCGACAGCTGGAATGGTCCTTGAACCGCAAGGTGTGGCGGTCATCGAGCACCAGGAAAACACATCCAGGGCCTACGTCGAACCATCTTCCGCCCTGGGGGAGCAACCAACGTGCCTATGAAATTAGCTGTCCGCCCGGTCCGCCATTCTGCAGGCCCGGCACCTCCGCGCCTGCAGGGCAACCTTGACTCCTTCCATGAACCACAGACTAAGAACTCCCCCAAATCCTTACGTCCTTTTCAAAGGTGAGAATCCATGCGTAAAAACAGCAGTACCCCAGCAAGTCCGGCAGCTGTCCGACGTCGGGCTGTTACCGTCGGCGCCGTCGCAGTAGCCGCTTCACTCTTCCTCCAGGGCTGTTCCGCCGGCGGCGGTTCAACGAGCGCGTCCGGTGACAGCTCTGGTGCCGTTGAGTTGACCTTCCTTAACCAATCCCGTGGACAGGAAGCGGCCCTGAATCAGCTAGCGGAGCAGTACTCCAGGGAGAAGGGCATCAAAATCACCGTTGATTCGCCCGGCCCGACAGACTATCTGCCCAAGCTGCAGGCAAAAGCACAGTCAAAATCGATGCCTGATATCTACTCCTCTTTCAATGCCACGGACATGGCGCCCTTCTACAAAGCCGGCTGGGCGATGAACCTTGAATCCGAGTTGCAGGGAGACTGGGGTAAGAACTTCAGCCCCGCCGTGATCAAGATGTCCACGTTCGCAGATGGGAACAACCTGGGTGTTCCCGCCGGAATCTATACGGCGCATTGGGAAACCCAGACGTATGGGCTCCTTCTGGACACGGCGGCGACCGGCATCGACCCCGGGGCCCTGCCAAAGACGTCCAGCGAACTCATCTCAAAGCTCGCCGCGGCCAGCAAGAACGGCCAGGGTACCTTCTCTGTCGCCGCCTCGCTGACGCCCCAGCTGATCCAGGGTTTCGCCTCAAACTGGCTGACGGACGACGAGATCTCCGCGACGTTTGACGGTAAGGCCAGCTGGAAGTCCGACGGGTGGCGCAATGCCTTCCAACTGCTCGTGGATTTGAAAAAGGCCGGCGTTATTGCCAACGGCTCCCTGACAGGCGGCCAAAATGACAACCCCACCGTGGAAGGATCATTCTTCAGCAAGCATGAAGTCGGCGCCATTTTCGACGCCTCCCCTGGCGTCTCGGTCGGATTCAAGACGGCCCCCGACTACAACAGCTTCATCTCTTTGACCGTTCCGCCGGCCGCCAACGGCAAACTTGCACCCCGTTCACCGGGCCTTCCGGGAAAGGGCGCAGTCATCAACCCGAAGGGCAAGCACCCAAAGGAAGCGCTTGAGTTCGTCAAGTGGCTTACTGCCCCTGCACAGCAGAAGGTTTTCGCTGAAGTGGGTCACATCATGCCATCGAACCCTGAGCTGCTGGCAAGCGGGACACTTTCGCCCCAACTTTCCGGATTCGGGGCAGGTGTTAAGGACATGCAGGTTCTGCCGAACACCATCAAGACCAACGTGAACACCGCTATCATTCGGGATGCACAGGGCCTTGTCCTCGGCGAGCTTACGATCGACCAGGTCCTGGATGACCTGCAGGCTGCCCAGGATAAGAGCTGATGTCCCCCCAACTCGCAACATCTGCCTCGCGGCGCTCCTTCGGGGCGCCGCGACGCAGAGGCAGCGCGCGAAAGACGCTGCTCGGGCTATTGTTCCTCTCCCCCGCAATCGTTCTGATCGCTACGTTCACCATCACTCCGTTCGCCCAAGCCATCCTGCTCAGTTTCCAGAGCTGGGACGGTGTCAGCCCGGACACGCCCTTTATCGGCTGGAAGAATTACGAGTCAGTGTTCAAGAACGAAGCGTTCTGGGCATCGATGCAAAACGTCGCAGTCTTCGCTCTGGTCGGTTTCTTCATCGGTAACGGTCTCGCGATCGCCATGGCCGTGGCAGTGAACAAAGTGGTACGAGGAAAAACCTTCTTCCGGACAGTCTTCTATCTTCCCGGAGTCCTCTCGGTCGTCGTCGTTGGTTTGATCTTTACGTCGCTCTTCTCACCGCAATCCGGAGTCCTCAATCGTTTGCTCGAGATCGTGGGACTCGGCGCCTTCCAGCAGAACTGGCTCGGCGATCCTGCCCTTGCGTTGCCATCGGTCATTGCGGTGTTCATCTGGTTCCATTGGGGCTTCGGATTCCTGCTTTTCCTCGCAGGACTGCAGGACATTCCCTCCGAACTTTACGAAGCTGCGGAACTGGACGGGGCAAGGGCGTGGTCGAAATTCCGGTACATCACCTGGCCGCAGCTTGCGCCTGTCACTACCATCGTCAGCTTGCTCACCCTTCTGGCGGCACTGCAGGTCTTTGGCACCGTCCAGGTGCTGACGAACGGAGGACCGGGCTATCACACCATGGTTCCGACCCTTCAAATTTATGCTGAAGCCTTTACAAACCACGAGTACGGCAGCGCTGCCGCCATGTCGGTTGTCTTCGGCGGTGCCCTCGTGCTGCTCTCTCTGATTCAGCTTGCCGTCTCAACCAGGCGGTCTCGGGCATGAGGACACATCAATCAGTCGAAAGAAGCCTCTGATGTCAGTGAAGAACACCGAAGTCGCCGAACATCGAACCCGCATTTCTGACGCAACTGCACTGCAGGATCATCGCGTGCGCGTCCGGAGGAGTCGAATCCGGCCTGACAAAATCGGTCTGTACGGCCTGCTGATAGTTGCTGCGCTCATAGCGCTCTTCCCCCTCCTGTGGATGGTTTCCGGCTCCCTCCAATCGCTGGAGGAGTTGCTTGCAGGAAAAAGCCTCGTGCCCCTTGAAGCGCATTGGGAAAATTACGTCACGGCATGGGTGCAGGGCGACCTCGGAATGTACCTGCTCAACAGCATTACGTACACGCTGACCGCGGTCGCGGGGATTCTCGTGGCATCGAGCATGGCCGGCTACGCGCTTGCCCGCATGGAGTTCCGGGGCAAGAGCATCTTCACAGTGGTGATTCTCGCCGTCATGATTATCCCGGCCCCTGCTATGTTCCTCGCCCAATACCGTCTACTGACCGACCTCGGGCTCACCAACAGCCGGGTAGGTTACGTCCTGATCCTCATCACTTCAGGTGTTCCCATGGCCACGTTGATCATGCGCAGCTTCTTCGCCAGCCAGCCCAAGGATCTAGAGGAAGCGGCCGCTCTTGATGGCGCTTCCTCCCTCAGGATCTTCGCCAGCGTTATCCTCCCCTTGGCCAAGCCGGGCCTGGCGGCAGTAGCTGTAATCCAGGGACTGGCCGCATGGAACGAGTACCTCATGGCCCTCGTTCTCTTCGATGACAATTCACTCATGCCCATACAGCGAGGCCTGACCAGCTTCGATTCGGCAGAAACACCGCAACAACAAATCCTCCTGGCGGCAACTGCGATATCGATTGTTCCTGTCATAATCTTCTATCTGCTGGCGCAGCGGCACATCGTCAAAGGAATCGGGGCAGGCGCCATCAAATAATCAAAGCAGGAAACGACGACGGCGTCAGTTGGCAACGGTAGGTGCGGCAAGGACCGGACCGGCTACTTCTTCGGAGGCCTCCGCCCCGGTTTCTCCCGTTCGTTTCGCTTCGGCTCTCAAGCCGACGAGAGCGCCAAGCAGGACTGCGAGAGGTACAAGGAGCGCGAGGAAAATGGCCGAGAGACTCAGTCCGGCACCTATCAGGGTGCCGCCGGCCGCTCCTCCGGCGGCCGAACCAAGGCGTGCTCCGAGTTCTGTCATTCCGACGCCGGTGCCGCGGACCGCCGTCGGGTAAGCAGCAGTGGCGAGGATGTTGCGTGTAGGGCCGAAGCCTGTCGGCAGGATGAAGCCGGCGATCGTGAAGAGCGGCAACAACGTGGAAAACCCGGGACTCGGTACAAGAGCGATGACCAGGGTCATTGCTACGGACATTCCAAGGACGAGGCCAATGGTCAAGTATCGGGATACCTTGGTCAAAATGGCCCCAAGGACCAGTCCACCAAGAACGCTGGAGAATCCATATGCACCTACGATGGTGCTGCTCTGCACCGTGTTGAGGCCGGGGACGGGCTGCTGGAGGAGCGTCGGAAGATACTGGGCGATCAGCAACTGCGTACCGAGCGAGAAGAACCCGAAGACCCAGAGGAGTATGGTCGTGACGGCAAAGCGTTTGGAGACAACGACTTTAAGGGCTTCCTTAGTGTCTCCCTTTGCCGGTGGCGTCAGATCGACATGTGCGAGATCAACCTTCGGAACAAGGCGCGCCAGTCCCTGTTTCGCTCTCTCAGTCGCCCCACGGGCGGCATGGAAAGCAGGCGGTTCGGGCACGAGGAATGCAAGCATAATGATGATGAGGACCGGGGCAAGGCCGCCTGCAACGAGAAGCGCCCTCCAACCGCCACCGGGTATCAGCAGGCCGGCGAGTGCTGCACCAACCGTCGTTCCCAGTCCTACGCCCGCATATGCTGCCGCAACCATTGCCCCGCGCCGCCTGGCTGGAACCAGATCAGCAAGGAGAGTGACGCCGGTTGGCATTACGGCGCCGATGCCGAAGCAAGCCACGAGCCGCCACATGGTGAAAGCGGTGAAATCCGGGGATGTTGCCCCTAGCGTCGTTGCGATGGAGAAGAGGCCGGCGGCGCTGGTCAACACTGTCTTTCTTCCCAGCACATCAGCAAGACGTCCGGCGATGATCGCGCCGATTCCCATAGTGATGAAGCCAGCAGTCACGATGAGGGTGATACCGCCGCCCACAGAGACACCCCACTCCTTCACAAGCGAAGGGAAGGTGTGGCTGATAATCGTAACTTCCATCCCGTCTGCCAGGAGGACGAGCGTAATGAGTGTGAAGTAGGCCCAATGGCGCCAGGTAAGGCCGACGGAGTCAGTGAAAGAGGACAAACTCTGCTTTGATTCCGGGAATGCGGTCATGATCCAATGAACCTCTCTGTTCGCAGCGCCGCTTGTTCGATAAGTTCGGCTTCGGTGCCGGGAACGAGACCCTGCTCGGTAGCGGTCGGTGCGGCTGCGGGCGGGAAGGCCTCCAGCATCGACTGCGGCAGTTCCCTGTTCCGGTAGAGATCGTTCGCCCCGAGGGCAGGGGTCCAGCGGTTTGGCTTCCAGTCAGGCACGTAGTTACGGTATCCGCCGGTATTGACCTCAATACGTAGGCCGCTAGCCTCCCGGAAGTACAGGTAATCCTGCTCACCGATACCGTGAATGCCTGGACCGAACTCCATAGGTGTGCCGTCCTCGATGAGGAGGTCCGCCGCGCGGGCCAGCTCAGCCTGGTTATCCACCCAGAAGGCGTAGTGATGAATGCGACCGGGACGGTCGGAAGCATCGAGCAGAATTCCCAGATCGTGTGACTTCTCGTTGGTGGTCAGGACCCCAAAGAAAGTGATGTCCGGGTGCTCCAAGCCTGCGAAGGCCATGATGCGGAAGCCCAGCGTCTCGTTGTACCACGTGGCAAATCCCTCAACATCGGAAGCGGCGATCGTGACGTGGTCCAGTTGGCGGGGCGCGATGCCTTGGTTGCTTCTTTTCGAAGGCCGATCGGGGTATGTCGAAGCGAATTCGCCTTCGCCTTTGTACAGGTCGACTTCCCAGAAAAGCTGCATTGTGTGGCCGTACGGTCCGGTAAAGACGTAGGAGCGCCCGAGGCCTTCTCCTGCATCCTTCCATTTTCCGGCGTACTCGGTGGCGTCAAGCCGGCGGGCAGCTTCCTGAAGTGCCTCGTCGCTTGACGTGCGCCAGGCCATCGAGACCATTCCAGGCTCATTTCCGGGAGTCAAGACCACGCTGTACGCGTAGTAGTCACCCCAACAACGGAGATACACCTTGCCGTTTGCACGGTCCACGACACGAAGACCAACCTGCTCTTCGTAATAGCGGACGGATTCCTCGAGATCGCTCGCGAAAATCTCGATGTGGGAAAGATGTGAGAGGAGGTGGATCATCGTCGATCCTTTCTGTAAAGCCGTATCAAATTTCCATTGCTTGTTATCTGCCGGCTATTTCAGTGTGAGTTGGGTCATAACTATTGGGAAGCGGGATTTTCCAATAGGAGCTATTGGAAAATCAGATAGTGGAAGGTCTGCCTTGAGCGGTGTTAAAACTCTTCCGAGGGCGCTCGAAGCAGCGGCGCACAGGCCAGTTCCAACTGCTGGCGGAACCAGCGGTGCGCGGGCTCGTGTTCTCGGTCCCGGTGCCACCAGAAGGCCTCTGAAAGCGCAGACAGAGGGATAGGAGGGTCCACAAGGCGGAGTCGGCTTGAGCTTTGGACTGCCCTCCGGGCTAACGCCCCGGGCATCAAGGCGGCCTTGTTGGATCCTTCAATCAGGGAAGGAATGACGAAGAAATTTGGGGTAATGGTGCTTACCACTGGGTCGATCCCGGCTATCTGAAGTTGCCGTGCGGCGGGAGTAAACGCTCCCCTGCCACTGATGGTCATGATCCAGGGCATCGCCAGAAGTTCTTCCCGTGAAGGGCGCTCCCCCAAGTGCGGGTTGTCGCTGGCGACCAAGCATGTCCAATCGTCAAGGAGGACGTCCAAGTAGGGCTGTTGGGCGAGGTAGCCGTGCGGCAGCAGCATGCCATCCACATCTTTGAGGGATTCGGGCGCGCCGTCGACGTGGGCGGGAAGGACATGGTCGAACCTGATCTTGATCCCCGGAGCCAAGGACTCAAGTCGGGGAAGCAGCTGGGTGCCGACGCGCCAACTGGCATAGTCCGTGGCCAAAATGGTGAATTCGTGATCGCTGGTGGAAGGATTGAACTCCGATTTGGCCCTCATGATCTGTTCGAGAGACCGCAGGGCGCCCGGTAGCTCTTCCTTCAAGCGCATTGCCAGAGGGGACAATCTGTAGATATTGCCTTCCCGCACCAGCAGAGGGTCATCAAAGTACCGACGAAGCTTGGCAAGAAATGTGGAAGCGGTGGGCTGACTGACATTCAACCGAAGAGCGGCCGCGCTGACGTTGCGCTCCTCCAGCAACACACGCAGGGGCATCAACAGATTCAGGTCCATCCCGGTGGGGGTCCATCCATTAGGGGACTGGGCTGACAAGCGATACCTCCCTGGTGGCAGCCTTGAGGGTGAAGCCCTCGCTTTCCACTAGGGTACGGGTGATGGCGATGCCTGAAGAGAGTAGTTTGCGGGCCGCCATATGGTCTGCGGCGTTGTTGACCGATTCCACAGCCGCGAGGATGCCCTCCCTGAAGCAGAGGACGGAGAACTTTGCTTCGCTCGGGTTGCCCATGATCAGGACGTCGTCATCCGGTTGTGGGATGCCTGCCATCTGTAGCTTGTATGGGCCTTGCGTGGACCAGAACCACGGCAGTGCCGTATAGGGGCTTTCAGCCCCCAGGATTGCACGTGCCGCATGACGTGCTTGGTCTGTGGCGTTTTGGACGGACTCCAGGCGGAGACTGCCCACGGCATGTGCACTGGGGAAATTGGCGCAGTCGCCGATTGCCAGAATAGCGGGGTCTGCTGTGCGGAGTGTTTCATCGACGACGATTCCGTTGCTTGTTTCGATTCCGCTGTCGCGAGCCAAGGTGTCGTTGGGCTGTACGCCAATGCCGACGAGGACGAGATCTGCTGGGTAGGAAGCCCCTGAGGTGGAGATTGCGGCTGCTACCCGGCCATCAGTTCCAGGCTCGAAGCACTCAATTCCTTCATTGAGGCGCAGGCTTATGCCTTGGGAGCGAAGGGCGCCTGCGAACCATTCGCTCATGACGGGAGTCAGCGCTCGTCCCATTGGACGGGGAGCGAATTCCAGGACTGTGACGTTGCATCCGTGTGCCAAGGCTGCCGCCGCGAATTCGAGTCCGATAAATCCGGCACCGATGATCACGATGTTGCGGGCCGCGGGCAGCGCCATGTGCAATGCCTCTGCATCCGAGAGTGTTTTTAGACCATGGACGCCGGGCAGGAGGGCGCCCGGGCAGCTCAGCATCCTGTTTCTGGCGCCGGTTGCGAAAACGAGGTGGTCGTATTCGAGCATCCCTTCAGTGGTTTTCACCGTGCGTTCAGGCCGGTCAACAGTCAGTGCCCGAACCCCTGCATGAAGCGTGATGTGCTTATCGAGGAAGAAGGATGGGCCGCGCAACGGCAAGGGAGCTGCTTCCTTACCCGGAGCGAGGTAGTCCTTTGACAGAGGGGGGCGCTGATAGGGCACACCGAATTCCTCGCCTATCACGTCAATCTTGCCGTCGTATCCTTCTGTCCGCAGAGAGTCGGCGAGCTGCAGGCCGGCCTGTCCGGCACCAATGATGACAACGCTCATATCACTGTCCCCGTTCTAGAGTTGGCCGACCGGGATGTCCACGACAATCTCCGAGAGCTCCGCGTTGAGTTGGATCTGGCAGGCGAGCCGGGAGCTGTCCGTCCTCTCGGCCGTGGCGCAGTCCAGCATTTCGTCTTCGTCATCGCTGATGTCCGGGAGCGCTTGCACATATTCCGGGCGGACGTAGACGTGGCAGGTGGCGCACATGGCCTGGCCTCCACATTCGCCGATGATGCCGTCGACGCCGTTGTTGACAGCAGCACGCATCAGGGTAGTGCCTGCCTCGACTTGGAGGGTTTGTTGGGTGCCGTTGGGCTGGGTGTAGGTGACGCTGGGCATCGTTGCTCCTTTTGGTAATGGGTAGTTGGGTTAGTTCCAGGTGACGGGCAGGCTGGTCAGTCCGCGGAAGACCCAGCCATCCCAGCTTTCACTCCGTCGCTGGTCCACGCGCAGGCCCGGAAAGCGCTCGTAGGCCATCGGCACGGCGATCTGGCCAATGGAGGTCTTCGCCGCCCAGTGACCGGCGCAGAGGTGGACGCTGCTGCCGAAGGCGAGGTGGGGGCGTTTGGTCCGATTGATATCGAATTCTGCAGCTGAAGCGCCGAAGTGGCCCTCGTCGCGGTTGGCAGATGCCACGACGACGCCGATACCGGCGCCGGCAGGTATACGGACGCCTTCAAGGACAGTTTCCCGTGTCGTTTCCCGGGGGTACATTCCGATCGGTGACTGCCACCTGACCGCCTCATCAAACACTGATGCCCACAAAGCTGGATCAGCAAGGACCTGCTCTCGCTGGTCAACGTGATTGCTCAGCGCCCACACCATGTTGGTGACCATATGCTGCGGCTCGTTCATACCACCGGAAATGGTCAGTTTGACGTTGGCCGCAACATTCGCGGTGGGGAGGCCGCTGTTAGCGAATGCGGACACCATCGAGGCGTCCGGATTCTGCCGGTAATAGGGGATGAGCTCCTCCAGCAAGCGATCAGCCTCCGCGGTAGCGGCATCACACCGATCCCAGATCGACTGATCATCCAGAACATTTCCCATGCCGGCGATGAAGTCGTGAGACCAGCGCCGCACCTGCTCCACGGAAACGTCCTTCAATCCCAAGAGGTCAATAAGGTTCTGCGATGCCACGGGGGCTGCGTAATCCCGGTTCAGATCCGCTTCGTCCGGCCCCAGCTCGGCGACTTTCTGAAGGTAGGTCTCGGCGTTACGCTCAAAAACCGGTCCCCAGACTTCCTTGATGGACTTGGGACGAAGAACAGGATTTACAGGCGCCCGGTCTGCGGCGTGCTCCGGGTCGTCTTTGCGCAACATTGGCTGGGCGCCGATCGCCCGGGTCATCGTTGCACCCGAAACGTTGGCGCTGAACAGCTCCTGATCCTGTTCAACCGTGTGGCAACCGGCGTAACTCGTCACCAGGAACTTGTTAAGCTGCGGAACCCACGCCACCGGAGACTCCGCCCGGAGCCGGGCATAAGTCGGGTATGGATTAGTTGCAAGGGCCGCTACGTCAACCCAATCAGCCACCGGGTAGTCAGCGGCATTCGGTGAAACAGTTGCAGGCTCCTCTCCCCCGCTGCCGCGAACCGGGTCTGCTGTCGTATGGGTAATCACTGAGTTCCCGTGGAACGGGCACTCGCCCGCTTGTGTCGTCATGGCTTGCTCCTACTGGCACGTCGTTTTGTAACAAGTGCTACTGGTACGTCGTCGTGTAATCAGTGTCACGGCAAAGGATTCTCCAGTAAACTGCGGATATCAGCAGAAGTAATTCGATTTCTTAGGAATAGAGACTCAAGTGCCGAAGTTCACCTTTCGACAGCTCGAACTGTTCGCCGCGCTCCCCGAACACAGCACCTTGGGGTCAGCAGCACAACAGCTGCACATCTCCGAATCGGCGCTCTCCCATGCCATCAGTGAGCTGGAGGCAGCACTGGGGGAACAGCTGTGCATTCGCAGGAAAGCCAAGGGAATGCACCTGACACCCACTGGACGCCACTTCGCAACGCGGGCCCGGGAATTGCTTCGGGAAGCCAGTGCACTGGCCGAGGGGTTGGGAGAGCTTCGTGGCGAGCTCAAAGGCCCGGTGTCACTGGGCTGCTACACAGGCCTGGCAAGCAACGTGCTCCCCGCCGTCCTCGAGGGCATGGCAAAACGCCACCCAAAAGTGGAAATCAGCATCACGGTGGGAGACCATGCCGACCTGCTGCCCGCTCTGGAAAACGGAAGCCTGGACACTGCGATCGTCTATGACATCGGCCTTCCCGCGGACGTGGAACGCAAAGTCATCTACCAAACCGAAGTCATGGCAGTCCTGGGCGCCGACGACCCCCTTGCCCAGGAAGAGGACATTGAACTGGAAGCTTTGGCTAGCAAGCCGCTCATCATGCTCAACACGGCACCCAGCACCGAATATACGCAGTTGATGTTCGCCCAACGCGGCCTCAAACCCCACCTCGGGGCGGTAGTACCGCAAATCGATCTTGTCCGGGCAATGGTCGGGCGGGGACTCGGCTATAGCCTGCTGATGTCGCGGCCCAACCAGATCCCCGTTTCGAGCGAAGGCAAAGGGCTCGTCACCAGGCACCTCCGCCCCCGTGCCGGCCAAACCTCCGTCGTCGCGGTGTGGCCCAAGGAAGCGGTCCTCACAAACCGGGCCAAAGCGGTGGTGCAATACGCAGTCGAAGTCCTGGATGCATCGCACCCCGAGGAAAGCGGTGATGGGACGTCGCTAGCGGGCGAATCAGCTTCTGGACCGCTTTGACGTAAGGGCCCGAGCACGACGACGAGCCGGACCTCGCTTGCGCCGGTCCGGCTCGTCCTCTCCCCCATTTCCATTGCCCGTAGGGCGGTGCCGCCTAGGGTGATACGGTCTGCCGACTAAGGGCAAACCTCGCATATTCTTCCAACAGGGCGGCGTTGTCCACCGATCCGAGATCTGCGACGGTTTCCAGTGGTGCACCCTGCAAGAGCCGCTTTACGGGGACCTCCAGCTTCTTTCCAGTGCGGGTATGCGGAATTCCGGGCATGAAGACAATGTCGTCGGGAAGGTACCGAACGGACAGGTTCTCCCGAATGGATCTGGTGATAGCTTCCCGCGCGATGCTCGGGTCGGCTCCGTCAGCCAAATGGACAAACAGCGGCATGTAATAATCAACGCCCAGTTCCGCACCGACAACCAAAGCCTCGGCAACTTCCTGCAGCGGTTCAACCACGGCATAGATATCTGCCGAGCCGAGCCGCAGCCCATTGCGGTTGAGGGTTGAGTCGGAGCGGCCGTGGATCAGGATGCCCTGGAGGGTGAACTCAATGAAGTCCCCATGCCGCCACACCCCCGGATATGTCGCGAAGTAGCTGTCGTGATAGCGGCTGCCGTCGTCACCCCAGAAGCTCAGGGGCATCGATGGCATTGGTTGGGTAACCACCAGTTCGCCTTTGCCACGCGTGGGATTGCCGGCTTCATCCCAGGACTCCACACGTACCCCAAGGGCAGGCGCCTGGATATAGCCGACGTGGACGGGCAGTGTGGGACATCCCCCTACGAAAATGGAGGCGATGTCAGTACCGCCACTCATCGAGTTCAACCAGACATCGCCCACATTGCCGTAAACCCAGCGATAGCCGTCAGCGGAGAGCGGTGAACCTGTGACCTGAACGGATTTCAAGGCAGCCAGGTCATGGTCGCGCATCGGTGCCAGGGAAGCCTTTGCGCAGGCGTGGATGAAACCAGCACCCACGCCCAGGACAGCAATCTGCTCTGCTGCGGCGATCTGCCATACCCGGTCCAAGGACGGGAAAGTGGGGTTTCCATCAACGAGCACCGCCGTGGCACCAACTCCGAGCGCAGAGACGAGCGAGTTCCACAACACCCAGCTCGTTGAAGCAACGTTGAGGTATCGATCCCCCGGGCGCAGGTCGGAATGTATAAGGAGCATTTTCAGCTCCTCAAGCAGCGCTCCCCCGTGACCGTGAACGATCCCCTTGGGAATCCCTGTGGTCCCCGAAGAAAACAGTACCCACAGGGGGTGGCTGAACTCGAGGTCGGTGAAGACAAGCTCCGCTGGATCGGCGATGGCCTGCTCCCAATCCGTGCCCGGGATCTGGATGGGGATACTTGGAATGGAAGTATGCCGCCCCACCCAGATGATGTGCTCGAGCGTAGGCAGCTTTGCGATGATTTCCACCAGCTCACCACGGCGATCCCGGTCCTTCCCGCCGAGTCGGTAGCCCGGCGCGGCAAGGATGATCTTTGGTTCGAGCTGGGCAAAGCGTGTAAAGATTGCACCCGGGCCGAACTCCGGGGCACAGACCGACCAGATAGCGCCGAGGGACGCACTGGCAAGCAGCCCGACGACGGCCTCGGCAACGTTGGGAAGTATTCCAACAACCCTGTCCCCCTGGCCTACGCCGCAACTACGAAGATGGGCAGCCAAGGAGGCAACGTCCCGCCTCAGCGCAGCCCATGTGACCTCCTCGCGCTTCCCATCCTCATCGATGCCGATGAGGGCGACTCCCTCGTGGCCCTGCAGCAGATGCTTTGCAAAGTTGAGCGTGCGGCCGGGGAACCAGCGCGTGTGTGGCATGGGGTCGCTGCTGCACACTGGCCCCGGAGTTCCACCTAAATCGACGCCGGCAAACTCGGCGAAAAGCTCCCAGAACTTCCCGGGCTCATCCACTGACCACTGCCACAGTTCGTCGTAGCCCGCCCCAATCCCGACGCTGTGGCCGGCCAGGAACTCGGCGAATCGGCCAACGCCGGTCTCGGGCGCCCGTTCCGGATCAGGTTGCCAGATCAATTCGCCATCTGCGGCCTGGGCGTTGGTAATCATGCCCTCTCCAAGTGCCGGGAGGCCTTCCTGCGCTGCTCGGCAATCTGTGCCGCGGTCAGCGGTTCGGTTCCGATCAGTACGAACAGGACCCTGGCGGTCTGCTCCGTGCGGTTGGACCAGGCGTGGCTCGTGGCACGTTGCACGGCCACATCACCGGCGCGCATGGTTGCCTCACCTTCGTCAACCAGCAGCGTGATTTCACCTTCAAGAACGACCGCATAGTCCAGCGAGTCCGTGCGGTGGAACCAGAAATGCCTGGAACCGCTGTGCTCGGCCCCGGCTTCAGCCTCCTCGTGTCCGTCGATCTCGTTGAAGATGACCGAGCCAGCCTCGTCCGGGTACACAGAGTCCGGCGGAAAATCGGCGACGCGCAGTATCGTCTGGCCCGGGGCAGGGAAGCTGGGGATCTCGACGTCCGCGCCAGCCGGATCCTCGTCGCTCACATGATCGATCGCCCCTGCCTCGGTCACCCAGGGGACTGTGGCACCAAATCCCGGAATCATGTCCGAGGACCAGTTGTTGGGTGCCGCTCCATCCGAGAGGATGATGGCGCGTCCCTCGTCGTCGTGACCGGTGACGATGCGGCGAACTGCGGGCCGGGTCATCAGGCCACCCATTCTTCATGCGGGTAGGTGCGGGGTTCGGGCCACCAGGGGGCCTTTTGGCGTTCAGTGGAAATCGGGGTGCGCAGTGTGCCCACACCCTCGAGTTCCAACTCAATAACGTCGCCGGGCTTTAGGAATTTTCCGATCTCCACGCCGGCGCCGAAGCCCATGGTGCCGGACCCGATAATGTCCCCTGGCTGTAGGCGGTCGGAGATCGAGACGTAGGCCAGCAACTCCGCGGGGGTGTAGACGAAGTCCTCGACCTTGGTATCGGAGAGCACCTCGCCGTTGACACGGACCTGGCCGCGCAGCCCCTCGATCGAATCGATTTCGTCCATCGTAGTGACCCAGGGGCCGATGCCGTAACCGAAGTCCTTGCACTTCTGCGGGCCCATGCCGATCGCCATTTCCGCGCTCTGGACATCGCGTGCGCTGAAGTCGTTGAAGACGGTGATGCCAAAGAGATGGTCCATCGCCGTGTCAGGGGTCAGGTCGCTTCCCGACTTGCCCACCACATACCCGACCTCAAGTTCCCAGTCCAGGGCCTCCGTGAAGTCGGGGTAAGGCAGCTCCTCGTTGTGCCCGTAGGACATGGCCGTGGTTCCCTTGAAATAACCCGGCCGCTCGTAAATCGAGCGTGCCGGCTGGGCCTTGGCGACAATACGGTGGAAGTTTTGGATGTGCTTTTCGAAAGTCAGCCCGTCGCGGATGACTGGGGCGTCAACAGCTGCGCGCCACAAAACGTCGTCGATGTTGTAGGAAGCGTCGTCTGCCGCAGCGAGCGCATCGTGCGCGGCGTCCAGGAAGATGGAGCCTCCTCCGATTCCCGCTGCCAAGCTTCCTGGAAGCACCGCCAACGCGAGCGCACGGGCACGATCCGGCTCGGCGGCCTTGCGCTGAAGTGTCAGGGCGTAGGCGCGGGCAAGGTCAATTACCCGGCCTTGTTCGGGCTGGACCGCGACGAGTCGAATCTGTTCGCCATCAGGCGTTGGCACTGCAATTCTTCCCAATTTCATGATTGCTCCTTTAGATTTCTCATACGATACGTACAGTATCGTATCGGCTTGATGCGGTTGCAATAGGCAACTTCGTGGGGATCATGCTCAGTTACAGATAGGGGCGGACCGGCTGGCCCGCAAGAGCGGTTCGCCGTTGTAGAGCTCCTCCAGACCGATGCCCGGCGGAAGCATACCCAGGCTTTGTCGGATCCCGGTCAACAGCTCCAGCCCGCGCTGGTCCACGGTTAGCGTCCGCGCCCGTGAGTCCCATGCGCGCGGAGCCCCAGCATGGAAACCGCACCGTTGAAGTAATTCGATGCCCTGCGCATCTGACATTGGAACTCCGGCCTCCACGCCGCGCACCAGGGCTCGGAGGTAGCGTTCCAGCTCCACGGATCCGACAACGTCGGCACGGACCACCAGTCCTTGGCCCGGCAGCTCCGGCAGCCATGTATTGATGTCCACTATTCGGGCGAATCCGGCTTTCTCCGCAAGTTTGTCGAACGGCGCCCCGAGCAGAGTCACGTCCACTTCGCCGTCGAGCAGTGCCTCAAGGCGTTCGCGCACACCGCCCACCACTACGTAGTCGACTTCGACGCCGGCGTCCCCCAGCAGACGCTTGGCAATGAGCGCGAAACCGTTGTTGGGAGCGTCAACCGCGAACCGGCAACCTGCCAGATCCGCTATTGTCTCCAGGCCACTGCGGGCATGGATGCCCAGCGGCGTGGTCGCCTCCATCTGGGCCACCAGGCGAAGGTCGGCCCCGGCCAGGGTCCACTCGAACAGGTTGTCGATCGCCGTGACAACCATGTCCTGTTCCCCTGCGAGCAGGGCTCGAAGCTGTTCGGCGCTTGAGGTGGTGCGGGTGAGCACCACGTCTGATCCTCGCAGGAATCCAAGATCTTCCGCCAGCAGATAGGACACCGGCGGGACAAAATGGCTCTGGCGCAGGGTCACTGGGCGGCTCCGCGAGCAGCAGCGACGGCGAGCGGCCGATCCACATACCAGGGAGGCAACTGCCCGCTGGGCCCGCGAACAGTCGAACGTTGGGTACCCAGTCCACTGATTTCCGCCTCCATGACGTCACCGTCCCTTAAGAAACGGCCCCAATGAGAACCGTTGCCTGCCGGGGAACCGGTGATAAGGACATCCCCAGGCAGCAGTACCGCTACGGAGGATGCGTAGGCGATCAGGCTCGGAATGTCGAAGACCAGGTCATCGGCCAGAGCATCCTGCATTGGATTGCCGTTCAGGCTCAGGCGGATCCGCAGCTTTGCCGGATCCGGGACGAACCGCTTTGGCACGAGGTAGGGGCCCGTAGGAAAGAACGTGGGCTGGTTTTTTGCGCGAAACCAGTCGGTACCCATCATCGCAATGTCGTTGCGCGGGACCAACGTGCGTGCGGTGATGTCATTGACGATGGTGTATCCGGCCACGTAGTCAAAAGCGTCCTCGGCTGAGACCCTGTGGGCCTTGCGTCCGATGACCACTCCCAACTCCAGTTCCCAGTCGACGTTGCCACCCACATCAGGAAGTTGTACGTCGTCGTAGGCTCCGCACACCGCCGAGGGTATACCCGTCCAGACATACGGATCCCCCGAGCGGCCCCGCTCATCGATTTCGGCCGCCGCGTCAGCTGCCAGCTGCGCTGGGTCGGCGCCTTCCTTGCCGAGCTTGTGGGCGACGCTCATTTGAACGACGTGCTCGCGGTAGTTTGCCCCGGCAGCGATGATGCTGCCCACGGGCTGGACCGGCGCCTGCACCTTCAGCCCTTTGAGCGGGAGGGTAGCCGCGGCGGCCACGTCGATGGACCCGAGCACATCCAGGTGTGCGTCCCAATCGGCGAAGAGATCGCCGATGCGTGAAATTCCCGGCAGCACGATGCGCAGGTCAACTACCCGGTCCCCAAAGACCGCACCGGGGAAGCTCTCCCCCGCCTTTTCGAAGGTGCCCAGCGTGAAGCCGTTCACTTGGTTTTCTTCCATGAATCCTCCAATGGCCATCATCTGGTGCCGCTAAACGGGCGGGGCGACATAGAGGCCCTTGTCCTGGTCGTTGAACATCTCGCGGGCGATGAATTCGTCCATGTCGCCACCGGTTCCCCACTGGTCAGACGTCTCAGGGTCGCGGGTGTCGAAGATGCTGGGATGCCACGTATCCTCGTCCACCGAGTCCAGCTCCGTGGTGTACTCCATGGTGTTCCCGTTGGGATCGTGGAAGTAGGTGAAGGTGTTGTCTCCGGCTTTGTGGCGGCCGGGACCCCAGATCTTCTTGAATCCCGAACGCAGCAGTTTGCCACTGCCGCGCATGTACTCGTCGATACCGCGGAGTTCGAAGGATGCGTGCTGCAGTGAAGCGTGCGGGCCGCGGGAGATCGCTATGGAATGGTGTTGGGCGTTGCAGCGCATGAAGTAGAAGAGGTCCCCCATGTGCGGGTGCTTCAGGGTGTCGGAGAGACGGAAACCCAGGTGCTGCTCATACCAGGCGCGCATTTTCTCGGGCTCAGGAGAGTTCAGCACCACGTGGGAGAGCCGCACCGGGATCGCCTCGCGTTCCTCAATCTTGCGATGCTTGCGTACATCTACGTCTGAGGAGACCTCAATAGTGCGTCCCTCCAGGTCGAAGAACCGGAAGCCGTACCCACCTCCAAGGGTCTTGACGTCATCGGGTTCCCCGATCAGCTTTACGCCCTTGGCAATGAGATCCGAGGCGAGTTGGTCCACTGAGGACTTGTCCGCTGCACCGAAAGCGACCATGTCGAGGCGCTTTTCATCGGCCTTACGAACACGAACCGAATACTGTTCCGGTGAGCCTTCGGCGGCGAAGTACGTCACGTCGCCGTCGTTCTCCATTTCGGTGAGTCCCCAGTGGTTCTTGTAAAACTCAACCTGCTTTTGGTAATCGGGCACTGCGATGTCGAAGTGCCTGAGGTGTGTGATCGGGCTGAATGCCATGATGCGCTCCTGTGTTCCTGTCCGTGTGTGGTCTGTCGAATTTTTGCCTTAGAGAGGTGCCGGCACTTCCCGGGCAAGGCCCGGGATTCTGCTGATGAGGCGCTCGAAGGCCTCAGGGGTATCGCCTAAGCCCAGGATGTAGCGGTCGGGGCGGATGACAACAGCCTGGGCGCCGGCGGCCTGAAGGATCTGGCCCACTTTTGCCGGATCAAACAGGACCACGACGTCGGCAGAATCCTCGAGTTGTTCGCGGAGTTGGGATGGGATTGCGGAATAGATTTTGTGTGTTGTTGCCACCAGGAACCGGCTTCCCACCATGTCATCCAGACGCACTCCGTCGCTGAGGATCGGTTGAATGGCCAACCTGCCGGCACGTTCATCGACGCCACCTTCGTGCAGGCCCGGCCCCAGTGCGGGGGCTACCGGGGCGGAGGCAGCAGGGTTTGCGCGAATGAAGGCGTCACGCTGCTTGGCGACCTCGGCGTCGGTTGTTTGCATGAAACCCGCTGCTCTTGTTGCCTGCTCCACCCAGAACCGTGCATGCGGCATGCGTTCACTCTCATAGGTGTCGAGCAGGCCTTCATTGGCCGTGCCCCGCTTGACAGCGCCAAGCTTCCAGACGAGGTTGGCCACATCACGCATTCCTGCGCAAAGTCCCTGCCCAAAAAGTGGAGGTGCCTGGTGGGCTGCATCTCCTGCCAGGAATATGTTGCCGGCCTGCCACTGCTGCGCGATGCGGCCGCGGAAGGTATAGGTGGCGAGACGGTCTGCCATAAACTTCCCAGCCGGCAGGACGCCGTGGCTGATTCTTTCAACACCCGCGGGGGTTGCAATTTCTTCGGGGTCATCCCCCGGCATCAACATGAACTCCATGCGAACACGCTTGCCGGGCAGGCGGATCCACAGGGAGGGCCGGGTGTGATGGCCCAGGAAGATCATGTCGGAAGACAACCCAGGGCCTTCTTCCAAAATGCCGTCTGCGACCAGCCACTGCGCATCTTCACCCAGCTTTTCACACTCAATCCCCAGCGCCTGGCGGATTGACGAACGGGCCCCATCCGCAGCAATGGCCCAGCGGGCATGGATGAGTGATTCCGTGCCGTCAGCGTCCCGCACCGCCACCGCGACGCCGGCTCCCTGGTTGCGCACTGAGATCACGGTGGCGCCTTGTCGGAAGTCAACACCGGGAAGTTCTTCCACCACGCCCCGTAGCAGAACTTCGATGTCCGGTTGGTGAAAAGTGAGGTCATCATGCCAGCCCTGAGTGCCGAATTGGCCAGTGGGCACGGACACGAGGACTTCCCGTTCCTCATTCTCAATGTGGAAGGAGGACATCGGCAAAGTTGCTTCGGCAAAGCGCTCTGCTACCCCCAGCGATTGGAGGGTACGGAAGGTTTCACCATCAAAATGCACGGCGCGGGCGGTTGGCCAAACCTGGGTATCCCGCTCCACCCCGACTGCGGTCAGACCTGCGCGCCCCAACAAGGCCAAGGCAGTGACTCCAACGGGCCCTCCCCCGATCACTACGACGTCGACGTTGACGTTAGTCATCTCGCTCCTTCAAGTTCAGTACGTATCGTTTCGAATAAAAAGTAACATGCATCACGCAGGGGCACAAGGGTGCAGGGAAGCGCCTAAAACGGGGCCTGCCGGCTTAGGCCTTCCAGACTGTCTTGAGGTTGCAGAACTCCCTGATGCCGTCGGCAGCCAGTTCACGACCAAAGCCGGAGCGCTTGATTCCGCCAAAGGGAAGCTCCTGATACGAAACCGTCATTCCGTTGATAAAGACCGCCCCCGCGTCGAGATTCGCCAGGAACCATTCCTCCTCCTGAACATCGCCGGTCCAGACCGAACTCGAAAGCCCAAAGGCAGTCTGGTTCGCAATCCGCAAGGCATCCTCGCGATCACGGGCGCGGTACAGCGACGCGACCGGGCCGAAGGCCTCTTCCTGGATGATCCGCATCTCTTCAGTTAGCCCGGCGAGCACCGTCGGGGTGTAGAAGAAGCCCGGACCCTCCGGAACTGTCCCGCCGGTCAACACCTGGGCCCCCAGGACCCTGGCATCCTGGACAAGTTCAGCCAGCTCGTCGCGTCCGGACAAGGTGGCCAACGGTCCCACCTGGGTTGCGGGGTCCAGCGGGTCCCCCACGGAAAGCTCCGACATCAGCTTCACGAATTCGGCGGCGAATGCGTCGTAGACCTCGGTGTGCACGATGAAGCGCTTGCCGGCAATGCATGACTGGCCATTGTTGCTGATACGTGCACGGACGGCGGTCGCTGCCGCCACCGCAACATCGGCCGAAGGCATGACAATGAAGGGATCTGAGCCGCCTAGCTCCAGCACGGATTTTTTCACATGATCGGCGGCGATGGCAGCCACCGAACGTCCTGCCGGCTCGGAGCCGGTCAGGGTGACGGCCTTGACCCGCTCGTCGGCCAGCACGGAGGCCACCGCAGAGCCGCCAATCAGCAGGGTGCGGAAAGAGCCAGGTGGGAAACCCGCCCGCTCAAAGAGCGTGTCCAGAAAGAGCGCGGCCTGCGGCACGTTTGATGCATGTTTGAGCAAGCCGGAGTTGCCAGCCATGAGCGCGGGGGCCGCAAAACGAATGACCTGCCACAACGGATAGTTCCAAGGCATGACCGCCAGGACGGTCCCCAACGGTTCGTAGCGCGTCCACGCCCTGCTGGCACCCACCGATGACGGGTTGTCCAAGGGAGCATCAGCAAGGAATTCCTCGGCCCGCGCGGCATAAAAGCGCATCGCTTTAACGCACTTGTGCACTTCGGCAATGGATTGCGCAATTGGCTTACCCATCTCAACGGTGATCAGCTCCCCCAGGCCCTCCGCCTGCTCCTCGAGAATTTCCGCCGCAGCGAGCATCCACCGCGCGCGCTGGGCAAAGGTTGTCCCCCGCAGCACTTGCGCTGCTTTGGCCGATTCCGCAATGCGCTCCTGGACTTCCTCCGCGGTGTGCGCCTCAATGATCAATTCGGTCAAACCGGTGGTGGGGTTGACGGTTGCGATTGCCATACGTGGGTCCTCTTCCTCGAGACGTGTTCTTCGTCACGACTATAGGATACGATGCGTATCGGACACAATCTTCGATGTTTCTCCTGATTTATCCCGACCACCCAGCAGCCGCTTCGGCTGCACGACACAAAGGAGTGCCCGTGAGCACCGACGGTGACCTACCGACGAACCTTCCGCTCTTTCTTACCGACGCCGATGTGGCCAGCATTTCGGACTGGCCTGCGGCGATCCAGGCAATCCGCGCCGCTTATAAGAATCCCGCTGACGACGCCGGCACGCCTGGACGCATATTCGCCCAGACGCCACGGGAATGGCTGCGGGTCATGCCCTCGGTCCCACCAGGCGGGCAACTGTTCGGCGCGAAATCCATCGCAGGGTCCTTCGCGGATGGACTCCGCGTCAGCTACTTGATTTCCCTCTTCGATAAAGACACCGCGGATCTTGTGGCGCTGATGGATGGAAACCGTGTGACCGGCCTGCGCACCGCCGCAACCACAGCAGTGGGCGCCTCCAGCATTGTCCCGCCACGGCCGCTGAGCGTCGGGGTGATCGGCTCCGGCTTTGAAGCACGTTCCCATCTGACCGCGTTTTCGCATGTCCTTGAATTCGCGGACATCCGCGTGTTCAGCCCTACGGCCGCCAATCGCGAGGCCTTTGCCGCCGGGTTTGACGGCGTCTTTGGCGCCCCCGTACGCGCTGTCGGTTCCGCCCGCGAGGCTGCGGCAGGGGCTGATCTGATTTTGTGCGCGGCCCGCTCCCGGGATGAGTCCCCTACCCTGCAGGCCGAATGGGTCGGCTCCGACTCCGCGGTAGTTTCCATCGGTTCCACCACCCCAGCCCAACGGGAACTGCCTGCAGAGCTGATCGCAAGGGCCACAACAGTAGTGGTGGACACCCGTGACGAGGTAGTTCACGGCAGCGGGGACATGATCGCGGCCCGGGCGAACGGCGTCGACGTCGATTCGCTCGTCGTCACGCTCAATGCGGTCCTCAGCGGGGAAACTGCGATCGATGTGGAGCGCGGGATCAGGATATATAAGTCAACGGGTTCCGGATTGCAGGACATCGTGGTGGCCGAAATGCTCGTGGATCGCGCCCGCGCCGAGGGCGTTGGCACGATCCTTCCGGTTGGCATCGTCACCAGCCGCAAATAGGCCCCAGATCAGAAAAAACGGAAAAAACAAGGAGTACATCATGGTGGACTACACCAAATCCGAGGCACGTTCCTGGGCCCGGGAGAACTTTGTCGGCACTGTCGCCGTCACGCACCCGTCCTTCACCCCGGACTTCTCCGGCATCAACGAAAATGCAATCCGACACGACATCCTCCTGCTCAAGGAACGCGGCTACAAGGGTTCCCTGCTGATAGCCGAAGCGAACATAACTCCGGAGGAGAATGCCCGGATCACGGAGGTGGCCCGCGAGGCTGCCGGGGAAGACTTCGGCCTCTTTTTCCACGCCATTTTCGGGACATTGGAAGAAAACATCCACGCCGCAAACCTGGCGACGAAGGCGGGCGCTGACCGTGCCCTGCTGGCCTATCCTTCCTCGTTCTGGCCCACTTCATACGACGAGGTTTTCGACTACACCAAGCGGTTTACCGACGAAACCGACCTTGCAACCATGTTGTTCCCGCTGCCGGCTTGGGGGTTCGAGAGGATTCACCCCGCGGGCATGAGCGTTGATTTCGTGCGCCGCGTCCTTGCTGCCATGCCCAGCATTGTTGCCATCAAGGCCGAACAGGGATACCCGGGCATTCCAGGTGTCATGGAGATGTACCACCACTTCCGCGATGAAGTAGTGATCTCCTGCCCCATTGAGGCCGAACTCATCCCCCTGATGTCGGTCCTGGACGTTCAGTTCTCCGGCACTGCGAACACGAACTGGATGGGCGACTACTACCCCAAGGCCTTTGAGCTCGCGCGCGCCGGCAAGTGGGAGGAGGCCATGGAACGGTATTGGGAGGTGCAGCCCGCCCGGGCCGCGAATATTGCGGTGTCGTCCACTTCCACTCCGGGAACGAGCTCCATCAACCGCACCCAGTGGAAATACCAGGAATGGCTCTCCGGATTTAATGGGGGCGCGCTGCGTCCTCCGGCAGTCAGGCTCCCCGACCGCTTCATGAAGCAGCTACGCGCCAGCCTGCAAGCTTCGGGGCTTCCAGTCACGGACTCACCTGACTCCGAGTTCCTCCGCGGACGCGTCACCGCATAAATAGTGACCGGCCGTGAGCTGGCACGGAAAGCCCCTTGGACCGCCGACTTGTTTATTGCCCAGTGATCCAAGGGGTTTCCTCGTGCATGGCTGGACCATCGCGTGGCCCCGACGTCGTGCACGAGAATCAGTCCGTCGCGCGAAGCGCCCTGCCTGTTCCGCGGTAGATGGCGACAGTCCGCTCCCCCGCCCGCACCATGACATCCACGATCATCCGGCGGCCCTCGTGAAATGTCACTTCAGCGCAGGCAACAAGCTCCTCCGAGATGCGGGCCGGGGAAACATAGGAGATCGAAGCCTCCGCAGTGGCGATTCCGGCTCCGAACGTGTTCGCGGCCATGGCGAATGCGGTGTCTGCCAACGCGAAGACAAAGCCACCGTGAGCGATCCCGTGCCCGTTGGCCATCTGCGGCATAACGGTCAGGACTGCAGTGGCCCGCCCTTCACTTGCGTTCAACACCCGAATACCCAGGCCTTCCAAGGAGCGGTCTGCGGCAAGCATGGAGCGGGCCGGGTCTGCAATAAGTGCTACTGGCTTCACGAGAGCCTCTCAAGCACCATGGCCATGCCCTGGCCGCCGCCCACGCACAGGGTGGCCAGGCCGAGGGATCCGTCAGTGGTTTGCAGTCCATTGATGATCGTTCCAACCAACCTCACACCCGTTGCACCGAAGGGGTGGCCCAGGGCGATTGCGCCGCCAAACGGGTTGACGCGCTCCGGATCCGCCCCGAGCTTGCGGACTACTGGTACCACTTGGGCGGCGAAGGCCTCATTCAGTTCGACGACGTCAATGTCACCGATCGACAGTCCCAAACGATCAAGTAAACGACTGGACGCATCAACCGGTCCCAGGCCCATGATCTCTGGTGAAAGGCCGCTGGCGGCGCTGCCCAGAATCCGGGCCAACGGCCGCAATCCAAGTTTGCCGGCGCGGCGGGCGCTCATTACCACCAAGGCCGACGCGCCGTCGTTCAGCGGGCTGGCGTTGCCCGCCGTGACAGTTCCGGACTCGTGGAACACAGGCTTCAGACCTGACAGGGCTTCCATGGTGGTTCCCGGTCGCGGGCCGTCATCGGCGCTTACCACCATGCCGGAAGCCGTGGTCACTGAGACAATCTCTCTCGCAAAGTACCCGGATTGGACAGCCCGTTCCGCCCGCCGTTGAGACTCAAGAGCCCATTCGTCCTGGTCCCGGCGCGAGGTCCCGGATTGACGGGCTACGAACTCGGCAGTTTTGCCCATGGAAAGATACACATCCGGCAGCTCGCCACGATCCCGGGGGTCGACCCACGGCTGACCGGCTTCGAAGCTGGCATCGGCCCGTCGCGCTGCCTCGGCAAAGGCCGGGTGGGGGTTGTCTGTCACTGGAGGAACTGCGCTGGTCGATTCGACACCCGCAACCAGGAAGGCATCGCCGTCTCCCGCACGGACAGCCTGTGCTGCCATTGCCGTAGCCTGCAGCGAGGAGGCGCAGAAGCGGTTTACTGTGACCGCCGGGACGGTGTCCATACCTCCAAGCACAATGATTCGACGTCCGATGTTGTCGCCCTGTGCGCCCTGCGGGACAGCGCAACCCACGTAGGCGTCCGCGAACTCGTCAGAGCCCAGCTGCGGAACGGCCGCGAGTGCTCCCCGAATGGCTGCGAGGGCGAGGTCTTCGGGGCGCTCAGCGGCCAATGAACCCTTACGGGCCCGGCCAATCGGTGTTCGGCGGTAGGCGACGACCACAGCATCGCGCGGCTCCAAGGCACTCTTCACGATCATGCTTTCCTTTCATTCGGACCCGCTGCACGCCGCTGGTCCTTGGCCTGGGAAGGACGAGATTGAGAACGCAGATTTGCTAAGCCCAGGGGCCCGCCCTTGCATCTCAGTCCACCCAACTTATACGAACCGTATCGTATTGCACAAGGCCTGCAGCAACAGCCAGAAATGCTTCTGGAATTCCGTCATCGCCACCTGGTCCTGTTGGCATTCAAGGGCCAACCCTGCATTCACATTGACGTAGGCCTGTTTCATTTCAATGAGGTAGACGTCCACTGGAAGCTGTCTGCGAGTTCGGCTGCCGTCGATCGTCAGTCGCGCCTGATTGATGGCGGAGGTTTGTGACCATTCGCGGATTAGTCAGCTATCGTCCTTCTGCTCCTTGAACCTTCGATGGGGAGTGAAAGAGTAGCGGTATTCAGCCGGCGCTTGGCCGAAGGCCGATTTGAAGGCGCGGGAGAAGCTGGAGGCGTCCGCAAAGCCCCACTGCATTCCTACGGCGGATACCGGCCTGCCGCTCAATTGCGGGTTCTCAAGGTCCAGACGGCATTTTTCAAGGCGTTTGCGCCGGATCCAGGAGCTCACCGTTTCGCCGTGCTCTTCGAAGAGCTTTTGCAAGTAGCGGACGGAGATGTGGTGTGCGGCTGCCACTTGAACGACCGTTAATTCCGCATCTCCCAAATGAGAGGAGATGTATGCCTGGATACGGGCCAGCAGAACTAATCGCGCTGAGTTCTGCGGCGAACCCGGATCAATCCTTTCGGCAAATACTGCTGAGACAAGGCTGAGCAGTGCATCGGAGACGCTTGCGGTTCCGGGCATCTTACCGTCGTGCAGCTGCTGCCCCAACGCGCTCAGGAGTGTGGACATCAGTAAGCCAAGGCCATGCCTCCCGGAGACACGGGAGGCCGTCAGGGAGGCGATGTGACGGCGGCTCAGCTGCACCGCGTCCGGCGGAAACATGACCACGAGCATCCGGAAAGCATCGTCAAAGTACAGGTCGTAGGGTCTGCTGGTGTCGTAAATCGCGAAGTCGCCGGGCGTCAGGGCAGCCTCGCGGCCGTCCTGGGCAACCACCGAGTAGCCGCGCACTTGCAGGCCGAGCTTTATCAGGCCAGGATCATTTGCGGCAATTTGACGTGAAGTCCGCTGGACCTGACTCGCGCTTCCGGAAACTTCGCTGACATGCATTGCACCCACACTTTGGCCGACCAGGGAGCCGCTGAAGCAACCCGGTTCAGTGGTTGTGACAGTCAAGGGCACAAAGGCAGCGTTAACCGCTTCCTTCCAAGCCTCGAAACGTTCCCCGCTGTCCAATAGGGAAGCGTTAAAGACTTGCAGCGGCTCTGGGAGCGCAACTTCGGTCACGGACATCCTCCTCTACAACACCCCGTTCAGTCTGGCACACGAGCGCGATTTAGCGTGATCCGCATCACGATCCTGCGCATCGTGCAAAGCCCCGTGCGCCTGAGGCCAAAGCCTTCCCGAGGCAAGGACGGCAAAGTTCTGAATACATCGCCATCCATCATCACGCCTACGTTCAAGGAGGAACTCATGGCTAATAACACCATTGCCAGTGACTACATCATCATCGGGGCAGGCTCGTCGGGTAGTGTAATTGCCCGGCGTTTGCTCGACGCCGGTTACAGCGTCCACGTCCTGGAAGCCGGTTCCGCGGATACGGATCCAAACATCCATAGCCCCCAAGGGTGGCCAGCGCTGCTCACAGGCGCCAATGACTGGGCCGTGATGACCACGCCACAAAAGCACGCCAACAACCGGGTTCTTTACTGGCCAAGGGGCAAGGTTCTGGGCGGCAGCAGCTCCCTCAACGGTATGATCTACATCCGCGGCCACCGCAACGACTACGATGTCTGGGCAGCGAACGGGGCGGCGGGCTGGTCCTGGGATGAAGTACTCCCGCTCTTTAAGCGCTCAGAGGACCATGCGGACGGAGCCAACGAGTTCCACGGTGAGGGAGGTCCGCTCCACGTCGAACGCATCATCAACCGTCATCCAACCGCTCAAGCCTTTGTGGATGCCGCAAAGGCGCTTGGCCACGCGGAAACGGAGGATTTCAACGGAAGCCGCATGACCGGCGTCGGCTTTAATCACACCACCACCCGTGCCGGGAAACGAGCCAGCGCATGGCAGAGCTTCATGGCGCCCCTGCTGGACCATCCCGGACTGACCGTCACCACTGGTGCACTTGTCACGCGGATTGTGGTGGCGAGCGGGCGGGCGATCGCCATCGAGTACCAGTCAGCCGATGGCGCGCACCGTGCAGCCGCCAACTCCGAAGTAGTGCTCTCCGCAGGGGCCATCGGGTCTCCTCAGATTTTGCTCCTCTCCGGAATTGGACCCAAGAACCAGCTACAGCAACTTGGCATAGCTTCCGTCGCGGACCTTCCCGGCGTCGGTGAAAACCTGCATGACCACCTCTTGGCCGGCAACATCTATGAAGCCAGCCAGCCACTAGCGGCGGGAAAGCACAACCTGCTCGAGAGCCAGTTGTACGCTCACAGCAAGCAAACCGACGAGGAAGCGCCGGATCTTCAGCCCTTGTTCCTTCATCTGCCATACCCCACAGACGGTGGAGCTGCCCCGGCGCACGGCTACACCATTGCACCAGGCATCGTCCGCCCCCGCTCCCGCGGATCACTCCGGCTCGCGTCAGCCGACCCCACAGTGGCGCCGGTGGTGGACCCCAACATTCTGGCAGACGAGTATGACGTTGAAGCGCTCGTTGATGCGGTCGAAATCTGTCGGGAAATCGGCCAGCAGGACGCCTTCGCCCCATTCCGGAAGTCCGAGTTCAGCCCATCGGGCGTCGCCAACAGGGACACCCTTCGGGAGTTTGTGCGCCGAGTGGCCGGGACCTATCATCACCAGGTTGGAACATGCAAGATGGGCATCGATGACCTCTCTGTAGTAGACCCAGAGCTCCGAGTGCACGGGATTGCAGGCCTGAGGGTGGCGGACGCCTCCATCATTCCGTCTGTTCCCAGCGGCAACACCAACGCCCCAGCCATCATGATTGGTGAGAAAGCCGCCGATCTGATCCTGTCGGCCGCCACCCATAATTCCGCGAGCGATGAAACCATCCTTGCCAGAACTGCAAACTGATTGGCCCGTGGGCGACTGACCACCTCGTGGTCAGTCGCCCATAGCTACGCCCTACCGGCCACGGGCATCCCTATATCCCAACGTTTGTCACACAGCAAGGAACAATCAGTGAAACGATCAACGCTGAATCTGGACGGAGCCGATATCGCCGTTCGCGAATCAGGCAACGGTCCCACCATGATTCTTGTCCATGGCACGGGCGCCGATGGCAGCACCTGGGATGGGGTGTTGCCATCCCTCGCTAAAGACCACAGGGTCCTTGACTACGACCGGCGCGGATACGGAAGTTCCGTGCATCCGGCCGTGGTCGATTACCGGGTCCACAGTCACGACCTTGAGGCTCTCATCGAACAACGGACCGCCAGCCCTGCCTGCCTGGTGGGTTGGAGTTCCGGAGGCACAGTCTGCTTGGACCTGGCCGGTCGGCGGCCCGACTTGATTTCCCATGTGGTTGTTATGGAAGCGCCTGTCCACGGCATCAGGAATGGCTCCATGGAGCTATTCAGAATCGTTGCCCGAGTTCGATGGCTCCAAACCCGCGGACGCGGGGAAGAAGCTGTGACACTGTTTCTTCAGTTCGCTTCCAAAACCGTCGACGGCGGCAACGGTTTCGACCGTGCACCTTCCGAATCGCGCGCCTCCCTGTTGGCTAACACAGAAACAATCCTGGCAGAACTGGGTGCAAGCCGATTCGGACCGCTCGGAGCATATGTGGACTACAAGGCGCTCGCCAAATCAGGGTTGCCTATCACATGGCTCGTTGGTGGCGAGAGCGACAGGTGGTACAACCGCATCGCACAGGATGCATCCCGCCAAATCCCGTCAGTGCGTGTTGAGAAAGTACCCCTGACCTCACACCTCATGCATCACGAGCGTCCCGAAGCATTTGTTCGCGTCGTGCTTGGTGCCGTTGAGTAGATGTAGGACGAGGGCTGCAACCAGTTGCAACAAAGGAGCCAGCCGAGGGCCAACCAGCCAGGCCCTTGAACCCGCTCATCATTGCAATCCTGGTCACGGCGCTGCTGGGGGCCAACACACGGACTGCCGCAGCGGACCTCGCCGCGATCGGCCAAGGCATGGAGCTGCTCGGTGCAGGCCCTGATCATCTCCGCAATGGTTCACTCGCCACCTCCGTGGGCTGGGCAACGGCAATATCCTAGATCCTTCCCCGGGTCATACCGCGCAGACGGCTTCGCCCATATTCCTATGAGCGAAGCCGTCCTGTGGAACGCATGCCTGAAGTAAGGAGCTATGACACCTGCGCCGGGATTTGGTCGTACGGCACGGATTTGACGGCTTCCATCACCGATTGCAGCGGTTCGGGACTGCGCCCGGTGATCAGCTGAACGTGTCCTGAGAGAACGGTCTGATACCCCTCGGCAATCGCGACTTCGGCAGTAACCAACTCATCACTTGCCCACATGTGGCCGTCGGCACTCGGCGGCATGGAGGGGTCGTAAGTCCTTGGGATACCGATTGAATCGAAGAAGGCGAGCCGCTCATCATCGGAAATCGGCTGATAATCAATTGGCGCGCCGTGCACCTTCGAACCAATGCGCGCAATGTCTTCAAAAGTCAGCAGTTCAGGTCCTGTGATTTCATAGACAGCACCCGCATGCCTTTCTGCAGCAAGCAATACAGCGGCTGCGCTGCGGGCGACATCGGCTTTGGCGGCCGGCGCCAGCCGTCCATGACCCGTTGCCTGTGCCATGACTCCGCTGGCTACCGCAGGAGCAACAAGAATGTTGCTGATGATCTCCGCGTACAGCGCGTTGCGGAGGAAGGTGTAGGCCAAGCCCGAATTCCGGAGATCCAATTCGCTCTGATAGTGGTCCCTGGCTGAAAGAGCCGGGTTGTTAGGGTGAATGCCGCCCACGGACGTGTACACAATGTGCCGGACACCGGCATGCTGTGCCGCGGCAATCGCGTTCCTCGTCTCGGAAACCCGACGGCCCAGATTGAGTCCGCTGATGAGGAACAGAACTTCGCCGCCGATGTAGGCCTCGTTGAGGGATTCAGGCTCCTGGTAGTCCCCACGCATCACGCGGATGCCCGGATTCTTGTGTTTGTACAGCTTTTCCGGGGTACGTGATACCAGCGTTAGTTCGATGTCCGGGTTAGCCGCCAGAAGCAGTTCTGTGACTCTGCGCCCAAGATCCCCCGACGCCCCACTGATGATGATACGGCCCACTTCAGGCCTCCTTTTTGTAGTTTCTTGCTCCCGGCCTCTTTGGCGGGAACGGTGGTGCAAGTGATCCGGCGTCAGCCGAGGGGACCCCAAAAGGTTTCGCCGCCGTACGTATCGGACATGGGAGGCAGCGCCTCGGGCCAAACCTCGGGATCGATGACGCGTCGTTGTGCTGGTGTCCGCACGGTCCCGTCCCATCCCACCTGTTCCATGTAGTAGTACAACTCCATGACGTGGCCGTCGGGATCGACTGCGTGAAGCGTGTAGTCGACGCCGGGATGGATCTCCTGTGGCAGGTCCAGGAGCTTGACACCGCGCTCTTCGAGGTAGCTTCGCGCTGCTCGCAACTGTTCGTACGAGCCGAGTTGGATGCCGAAGGAGAGCAACGTGGTGTGTTCGCTGACTCCCAGGTTTTTCCGGAGTTCCATCGGGAAGAGTCCCAGGCTGTGGTGTTCCGTGTTTGCCCTCAGGAAGACGGCACGGTGACCATGGACCACCGTTTCCTCGCTCTTCACCAGGCCAAGCCGCTGCGTGTAGAACTTCTCTGCGCTGGCGACGTCCTCAACGAAGATGCTGACAGGTCCGATTCGAACGGGTTTGAACGGGCGGGAAAGGAGCACACCGCCTACATCGAACGTCTTCGGCAACTCGTCCACCCACCGATAGCCGCTGGTGAGGTCCACACCATCGGCCTCGGCGGCAGCGAGCTCGCTGCCCTCCGACGTCGTGGGAAGCGAAGGGTGCTCGTTCGCCCATGGCCACAAGACTTCGGGTTTGCTCCGGCCATCCCAACCGACCTGTTCGATGCCATATTCCAGTTCGTTGGTGTGCCCTGTGGGATCGGGGAAGTAAGTGTGCCAATTGGATCCGGGGTCCCGGCCATAGCGTTCGATCTTGTTACCCAGGGACTCAAGCCATAGCCGTGCCTGGACCACCTCGCGAAGGCTTCCAACTTGCCACGTGATCTGGTTGATGGTCAGGTCACCCCTGGCCGGGGAATCCATATGGTCCACCCAGGCCTTCGGCATCAGGACGAAGGTGTGGTGATCGCTGTTGTGGCGAAGGAAATAGATATGTTTGTCGGCGAGGCCATCAAGCCATACCCCTGGGTCATACTTTTCCAGGTCAAGGGCATCGGCCACCTGGAATCCGAGGAGATCCCGGTAGAAGGCCAGCGACGCGCCTGTATCTTCGACGCTGATGCCAAAATGGTTGAGCCGGCGGATTTTGAAGGGGCGGTCGTAGAGAACACCGCCCACGTTGTGCTGCTGTTCGCTCATGGTCATCTCTCTTTATGTGTGCCAAGGGGAGCAATGGCTGAAGACTTCACGCTGATCTGAAATCTCACGTGGCCGGACTGATAACTTCGTTCCGGATCGTGCCGATGAGACTCGAGGACACCTCGACGACGTCGCCGGGCTTCACGAACAGCGTGTCCGGATGAGATCCATCAGTTTGTTGCCGGCTGGAATCGACGGCGGTTCCCTTTGGCGTTCCGCTGCTGATGAGATCGCCCGGATACAGGGTGGTGTCAGCTGAGAGGTGTTGGATGAAGGCGGAGAAATCGTGCACCATTGATTTGGTGTTGCCGCTTTGCCGGACCTCCCCGTTGACACGGCACTCAATGGGAATGTCCTGCGGGTCAATGCCTTCATTGACAACGATCCAGGGCCCAATGGTTGCGGACGTATCGAAGTTCTTGGAGTGCATGAAGTCCGGCCCGAAGGACACGTTGTCGCGGATCGACCAGTCGTTGTGCAATGTGTATCCCCAGATATAGGGAAGAGCATCATCGCGGCCGATATCGCGACCTTGTTTCCCGACGATAATCGCCACCTCGGCCTCGTAATCCAAGCGCCGGGTCCTTGCGGGGAAACGCACCGGCTGGCCGTCAGCTCCCACTGCCCGGTGGTCCTTCAGGAAGTATTTCGGCCCACCCTGGACCAGCCGGTCAAGGACTTCAGCGGTGTCATTACCTGCACTGTTCTTGCTGGCGGCTTCCATGTGATCGAAGAAGTTGGCCAAAGCGCAAAAGATCCGGGAGCCTTGGGCCACCGGGGCATGAAGTTCAGTCTCACCGAAGCCAAAGAAGAGCGGCTCCCCCGCGAGCCCACGATCGTCCTGGGCTTTGGCCCATAAGTACTCGACGGCGGCCTGGGCGCCTTCCAGGGCCCGGTCCCCCTCTGCGATAAACGCCCCAAGTTCCGAAGGGACGTCAGCGTCGGCTTGTGCCTGGGGGCGCGTCAGCTCTGACGTTTCGGACAGGAACTTTGCGTAGGCTCCATTGGCGTCGACGATCTTATCCTCCTTGATGACACCAACACGACGATGAGGGCCAAAGACAGCTATTTTCATGTGTTCTCCTGATATTTTCACGAATTCGGACTGGCTGCGGTTGGGAGATGGATCCGGCCCTACCGCGCAGGGTCTATTCCGACGTCGTCGAAGAGGCGCGCGTCGGATGGGGTGAGGCTATAAATGGTCAGACTGTGGATCTTCCCATCGCGAATGGTGAAGAAATCGCCGAGTTTGAGGCTGACCCCGTTGGCATTCAGGTCTATCTCGACGGCTACGTGTTCTCCGTTCACCACCGGCGGATGCGGGCTTGGCGTCATCGCTCCGGGCGTCAATCCGTTTTGGTACATCCGTCTGATGGCATCAGCCCCTTTGAGGATCCCCGCAGCATTGATCAACTGCGCATCAGGGGCAAACAGCTCGGCCACTGCAATCGCATCGCCCGCTTTCACGCCGTCGAAATAGGCCGCGACAATCTCAGCTGAATTACTCATACGGTTCGATCTCCTTCCATTGCAACCCGTTGAAGGTTGCATGGCGTTGTTACTGGGCTTTTTGGGTCAGACGCTGAGATACCTGGTAGAGGCATAGATTGACTTGTATTCCAGGTATGCGTTGATACCCTCGGGCCCGAGTTCCCTGCCGACACCGGAATCCTTGAATCCGCCGAACGGCGCCCCCAGGTCCAAGGTGTAGTAATTGAGTCCGATGGTCCCGGTCCTTACCCGCCGCGCAACGGACAAGGCCCTGTCCTCGTCGGCGCTCCACACCGATCCTCCAAGACCGTAGTTGCTGTCGTTTGCCATCCGAACGGCGTCGTCGTCATCGTCAAAAGGAATCAGTGCCATGACGGGACCAAAGACTTCCTCACGTGCGAGGCGATCATTATTATCGACGTCGGCAAAGACTGTGGGCTGAACGAACCACCCGCTGTCAAGGCCATCAGGGCGGCCGCCTCCTGTCACCAACCGGGCGTTGGACGCTTTTGCCATATCGATGTACTCCATCACCCGTTCCAGGTGCTCATGTGTGGCCATTGGCCCCATGGTCACTGTTGGATCGAGCGGGTTCCCCAACCTGTACGAGTCGGCGAAGCTCCCGATCGCGTCAACGACTTCGTTGTACCGGGATCGAGCGATGAGAATTCGTGATTGGGTGGTGCAGGTTTGGCTGTTATTCAGGAAGGAGGCATTGTCCAGGCCGGCCAGCAGGGTGTTGACGTCGCCGTCTTCGAGGAAGACAGCTGCGGATTTGCCGCCAAGTTCAAGCGTGCAACGACGGATCAAGCGCCCGCACTCGGCGCCGATAATTCTTCCCGCGGCAGTTGAACCTGTAAACGCGATTTTGTCCACCAGAGGGTGGGAGACGAGCGCTGCTCCTGCGTCCCGATCACCCAGGACGATGTTCAATACGCCATCAGGCAGACCGGCGGCCTTTGCCGCATCGGCAAAGACATAGGAATCCAATGCTGTTTCGGGCGAGGGCTTGAGCACCACTGTGCAACCGGCAGCAAGGGCTGGCGCGATCTTGAACATGGCCAACGCTTGCGGAAAGTTCCATGGTGCGATCGCGCCGACTACTCCGACGGGCTCTCGGCGGACAATGGTCGAGCCAGCCTGGCTGGTGCGCACCTCTTCCAAGGAGAGGTTCTCGATGACGTCCGCATAGATGTTCAGGAGGACGGATGGCGCCACGCCATTCAACATCTGCGACAACCCGATTGGCATCCCATTCTCGCGAGAGACCAGCTCGGATGTGTAGGTGGATCTGAAGTCAAGCTCACGGGCGAATCTTCGCATCACCTCAGCGCGCTCCTGCGGAGACGTTTTACCCCAAGGCCCATCGTCCAGGGCTCGCCGGGCTGCCCTGACCGCGGCGTCGATGTCTGCTTCCGAACCCATAGCGGCTATGCCGATCACTTCTCCGGTGGCTGCCTCCACCTGGTTTCGGGTCCGACCCCCTGTGGGCTTGACCCAAACGCCGTCGATAAAGAAATGCTTGCGGTCCAGATCGTTTGGCTTCTCAACGATGAGAGACATGCGTTCTCCTTGCTAAAAGTTGTTGGGACGAAGGGCTGCCCAATTGCCTGGGGCGGTCCTTCCGGTGGCGTACTTCGCCACTAAACCGAGAGGTTGAGGAAGCTGCCTTGAAGGAAGATCAAGGGTGGGTTGGTGGCTCGCAGTTCCAGGGACTCGACCCGCCCGACGACTTGGTAGTGGTCTCCAATGAGATCGATTTTGTAACGGGTGCATTCAAGCGTGACTATGGCATCGTTCAGCAGTGGCACCCCACGCTCGGACGGCGTCCAGTCCACTTCGTTGAAGCGGTCTTCCGAACGGCGGGCAAACGCCTTGCAGAGCTCGGTCTGGTCCTGGCCGAGGATATTGACGCCAAAGTGGCTTGCCTCATAGAGCCGAAGCCATGTTTTGGACGACTTGTCTACAAAAAACGCCACCAGGGGTGGTTCCAGTGACACCGATGTGAAGGAGCCCACAGTCATGCCGACAGGCCCGGACCTTAAGCCGGCTGTCACTACCGCGACGCTCGTGGGGACGTGCCCGAGAACGTGCCGGTAGGTTCGTGCGGGGTCTTCAGCGGGCGCTTCGGGGATCGTGGGAATGGACATGTTGACCTTGCCTTAGAGGTTGATGGTGGGTTCCAGGCCCATCAGGACCCGGCCGTAGGCTTCTTTACCGATTTCAGGAGTCACAAAGGCATGCCGTGCGGCAATTTCGGAATCGCGCCAGATCTGATTAAGAACGTTGGCTTCGGCAAAGGATCCTGCACCGTTGGCGGTCATCAGCGCATCGATGGCCTGCCCGATCAATTCGGCGATAACTCCAGTGTCGTTGCGGATGCGGGCCCTTGTGGGAAGGTCCAATTTCTCACCGGCGTCGGCCGCTGTGTCTATGTCCAGGCACATCCTGTTCAGCAGGAGCTCAGAGATATGCAGATTTGAAGCTGCCTTCGCAACAGCCAACTGATGGGTGGGGGAATCTTTGGCGTTGCTGTACATGGTGTAGGCCACCGGTTTGCCGGGCAGCTTGGCCAAGGTGATTTCCAGTGCGTGCCGCGCCAGGCCGATCTGCGGGGCAATGAGGATAGCGGCTGCCACGGCGTTGAAGGCCACATTTGCCATGCGGTCGTCCTTGTACGGGGACAGGAAATTCGAGGTGAGCATGTTGCTGAGTCGCTGCACCCGGTGCTCCGGCACGAAGTGGTCTTCGACCACAATCGTGTCACTGCCCGTGCCTTTCATACCCGCGACAAACCAGGTCGGCTCGATGGTCCACGCTTCGGCGGGGATGAGGGCCAGCGCCATCGGATCATCGCCATCAAGCAACACACCAAGCGTCGCCCAGTCCGCAGCAAAGGAACCGGAGGAATATGGCCACCGGCCACTGATCAGATAGCCACCGTCAACGCGCTCACTCTTGCTTCCGGGGCTGAACGTGCCAGCCACCTTCGCCAAGGGATTGCTTCCAAAGACCTCTTCCTGGGCTTGCTCCGAAAAAGTCGAGGCGAAACCTGTTCCCACCATCATGAGCGTGGTGACCCACCCCGTGGAACCATCACCGCGGGATATTTCCTTCGTCACTTCCACGGCTGTGCGCAATGAAGCACCCATGCCCCCGTATCGCTTCGGAACCAACATCCGGAAAAGTCCGGCGCCTTCCAGTGCCGATACCACTTCCGGGGCAACGCGGCGGGCTTCGGAACCCTGCGCTGCGAACTCCCGGACCAACGGCACCAAATTGGCAGCGCGGGCCACTAATTCCGCATCCGGAACGTTGATGTCTGACAATTCGGTGATTGACGTCGCTGTCATGGCGCCTCTTTCATTGCTGAGTAATTGTGGTAAACAGTGGAATAGGTGGGCGAATTCCCGCCGCATTTTGCCTTAAGGATTGAGGAAATAGCCCTCAGATATCGAGTTAGCGTTGCTTACTGCTGTACTCTGTGGGGAAAACAGGCAGGAATTCGCGGGCTTGTGTGTCAATACAGTCCGGCCAGAAATTGTCCGCCGCCCATGGATTGGAAACGGCGCCGGCAGGGCCGCCGTCTTTGGAGAAACCGGAAAATACAGTGGCTGGATTAGTGCTTGCACTTGATCCGTTGCCGCCGTTCCGGCAGGTGCTTGGATTTGCTGCTCTGCGCCTCATCGCGCTTGCCTTCCGATTTGCTCCAAGAGTCGTTCTGACTGCATCCAGTGTGCGCGGCTGCGACTGGCAGCGGACGGGTCAAATGACCCCATCTGCTACCTGTATTGTTATCTGCATCACAGGAGGGTCATGAGTACCGAAGCAGTGACCATTGGCTCCTTGGGGGGCCATAACCTAACGAGCTTTATTGGACGACGCAATGAACTCGGCGCAGCGAGGGAGCTGATGTCACGCTCCCGCCTCCTTACGCTTGCCGGACCCGGAGGCGTCGGTAAGACGCGCCTCGCTGCGGAGCTTTCCGCACGAACCCGCAAGGCGTTTCGCGATGGCGTTTGGATAGTTGAACTTGCAGCCTTGGAAGACACCTCTTTGGTTGTTTCGCAGATTGCGGCTTCCCTCCGACTGCCTGACCAGTCGAACCGATCACCCGCAGAGAGGATTGCGGAGTACGTCCAGGAACGGCAACTGCTCTTGGTCCTGGACAACTGCGAACATCTTCTGGACGTGATACCGGCTTTGGTGGCAAGGCTCCTGGAAATTTCACCAGAGCTGCGTGTCATTGCAACCAGCAGGGAACCCCTGGGGATCTTCGGTGAGCAGGTCTACCAAGTGCCACCGCTCAGTGCCCCTTCGGCGTCCGACATCGAAGCCGGAACGATTGAGGCTTTTGAGTCTGTTCGGCTGTTGGTTGATCGAGCGAAAAGCATAAACGCTGGATTTGAGATCACCGATGGCAACCGGCAGGCCGTTGCCCAACTGTGCCAGATGTTGGACGGTATACCTCTTGCCATTGAACTTGCTGCTGCCCGACTGCGCTCATTATCGGTTGTTCAACTCGTGGAGCGGCTGGACCGGCGCTTTGACATCCTTAAGGGCGGAAACAGGGCAGCAATTCCCCGGCAGCAGACGCTGCGGGCGCTGGTGGATTGGAGCTATGAACTCTGTACCCGGGAGGAACAGATTTTGTGGGCCAGGCTTGCGGTCTTCCCGGCCGGCTTTGACGTCGAGGCCGCGGAGGAGGTCTGCGGATTTGGCGAGATCAACAAAGTGGATGTCCTGGACCTGCTGGATCACCTCGTCGCAAAGTCTCTGGTGGTCGCAGAAAACGTCATTGACGTCGTGTCTGCGGGCGACCAGCCAAGGCGGTACTGGCAACTGATGACCTTCAGGGAATACGGGGCGGCGTTGCTTGACCGCAACGGCGAGTCTTCCGAACTCCGCCGTCGCCAACGCGACCACTACCTCGGAAAAGCGTCCGAAACTGTTGCGCTCTGGTGCGGTCCGGAACAGTCAACGCGCCTCGCTGCCGCGCGGCGGGATCATACGAATATTCTCTCGGCGTTGGAATGGTCGGCAAGCACTCCGGGTGAGGAACTGGCAGGGATGAATCTGGCGGCCCTTCTCAGGTACCACTGGGTCGCTGGGGGCAACCTTTCAGATGGCCGTGGGTGGCTTGAGCGGATGCTTGGTCTGGCTACGGGCAGAACGCGCGAGCGTGGAAATGTCCTATGGGTAGCTGCGTGGGTAGCCCTGCTTCAGGGCGATCCGGAACCCGCACAGGGGTACTTGGCCGAATGCCGTGAAATCGCTCATGACCTGGATGATCCGGTGCTGGCAGCTCATGCCGACCATTGGCAGGCTTTAAGCGAAGTCCTCGGAGGTCGGCTCGAAGAGGCTATAGGGCTCTTTGGCCGCGCAGCAACCGTCCACCGGTTGCAGGAGGACTGTGCTTCAGAACTTACGGCGACTTTCCTTTTGGCCTGGGCACAGATGTATGCCGGGCGGATAGAGGAAGCCCTCGCGACCTGCCAGCGGGTACTGGCTGAAAGCGGCAGGCACGGTGAGCGGTGGAGCCGTGCGTATGGGCACGCGGTCATGGGCCTTTGCCACTGGCACCTTGGTCAGCTCGAGGATGCCCGCCGATGCCAGATCTCCGCGCTGGAAATTCAACGCGATTTTCACGATGGGCTTTGCATCGCCCTGACCATCGAGCAAATGTCCTGGACAGCCGCTTCGAACAGGCAGTTTGAATCGGCAGCAGCACTTCTTCACGCAGCTCAATCGGTTTGGAAAGGGATCGGCACCACCGTTTCTGCCTTCGGTCCGCTGGAAACAGATTTCAAGCAGACTGTGGGCCAGATTCGACGGGAGCTCGGGGAGGCGCGATTCCGGTCAATACTCGACGGCGGGCCGGCTCTGTCCAAGGACCAAGCTGTTGAGCTCGCATTGAACCTGGCCAAAAGCTCCTATGTTTCGCCCCGGGCGGACTCCGTTGAGAGCAGGCACTCCGTTGAGAGCAGGAACCGTGCCGAACTGCGTCGTTCAAACAAAGCGGAGTTTGTGGGTCTATACAGCCCGGGCGGGCCACAGCTGACCGAGCGGGAAACGCAAGTTGCGGCCCTTGTTGCCCAAGGGCGCAGCAACAAGGAAATCGCTGCCGAACTGGTTCTGTCCCCAAGGACGGTCGGTGGTCACATCGAGCGAATATTGTCCAAGCTTGGTTTCACTTCACGAACCCAAGTCGCATCCTGGCTGGCAGGTCGGACCAGGGCACAATAGGGCACCAGCTCCTCTCGCGTTACGCGACAGTGTCGGTTTCCGGTTCTGCCTCGGCGCTGTCCTCGATGAACCAGCCTGCCCATGGATGGGTCACTATGCGCCCCGAGGGCCCGTGGTGGCCCACGTTCCAGGACGAGGGGCCCGGGTTGGAGGGTGACACGGAATGCAGGCTCAGTATTGTTCCAAGATAAGTGCCGATGGTACCCATTTGTACTCCTCATTGAGTGTGGTGATTGCCTCGCAACAATGCGGGACTAAGTCCAGCCTGTGCTTCATCCGCCTTGAGCACAAATACAATATTCATTGATCCGCCATACGTGGAGAATATGCCAGAAAAGAGCTGCAAAACAGCGCGTAGCCGTTTAGATTTGAGTCGAAGGCACCGGCCTCACAGTGAGATCGAAACGTCCTGTCCACCGAAATGGAGAACCTGTGGCGGAGTGACGCAGTGTTCCATCAGGACCCGGCGTAGCTCGTTTGCTTCCGAGGTACCTGGAAATCTTACGGTGTGGTCTTCAATATTCTCCCAACCTACCCGCAAAAGATATGTATTGGGGCTGTCCACGCTAACCAGCAACTCAACTGAATGACACCCTTCCGCCTCGACCAGTAATTTCCCCACGGCACTGAAGTCCCTGACAAATTTCTCCTCGGTGTCAGGATTGATCCGGAGATCGGCATGTTCGTAGATCATTTTGATCCTCTCGTTTGTCCCGATTACTGCACGGAAGTCGACGCCTCGGTGTCCGCCGGCGCCTGATCTTTGTTCTGACGGCGGCCGGGTACCAACAAGGCCAACAGGCTGACAATGCCAATGGCAATGACCAGGCCCGACACGTAGACGGGGTCGTTTCCACCACGGGCTGCCAGCAACGCGGTTGCCGCAAGGGGAACCAGTCCGCCACCCAACGTCGCGGACACCTGATACGCCAAGGATGCGCCTGTATAGCGGGATTCGGCGCCGAACATCTCGGAGATGTAGGCCGCTGTGGGTCCGTACACCATGGCCTGGAGCAGTGGATTTCCAATCAGGAAAGCCACGAACAACAGCACAACGTTGTCTGCAGCGATCATCAACCAGATGGGATGGATGAGCAAAATCATGCCGATTACGCCGGTCATCATCACTTTGCGTCGCCCTACCCTGTCTGACAACGCTGCAAACATAGGGATCGTGAACACATGGATTACCTGGGTCGCGAGGCTGATCCACAGGACTTCCGAGCGGTTGTGCCCGGCGGCAACGGCATACGGCATGGCAAAGGTGGCGAGAAGTGACTGCATGGCAAAGGCCATGATCGTACCCAGGCAAGCGATCACGACGGCGCGCGGATACTTCCGGACTACCTCCAGGAGCGGATGCACCCTGCGGTGTTGCGACGCAGCTTCCTTGCGCTGCGTTTCCAGGAAGACTGGCGATTCAGCGACCTTGAGGCGCACGAAGAGTCCGACGCCAACCAGGACTGCACTGAACAGGAACGGCAACCGCCATCCCCATGTCATGAACAGTTCCTCAGGCATCATGCTGCAGAGGCTGAAGACCACCGTTGCCAAGGCAGCGCCGGCAGGGCCACCCATGTTGGCGAAGCTGGCGGAGAAGCCCCGCCGCTCCGGCGTCGAGTGTTCCATGGCCATAAGGGCAGCCCCACCCCATTCGCCTCCGACAGCGATGCCCTGAATCACGCGGAGCACAATCAACAGCAGGGGCGCCAGCTGGCCGATTGCTGCCTGGGTTGGGAGGAGACCGATGCAGAAGCTTGCACCGCCCATCAGGAGCATGGTCAGGACGAGCATCTCCTTTCGTCCGATCCGATCACCGAAGTGGCCGAAGATCAGACCACCCAGTGGTCTCGCCAAGTAACCGACTGCCAGGGTCGCGAACGACGCCACGATGCCCAATGCGGGTGAGAGATTGGCGAAGTAGAGCGGAGCGAAAACCAGGCTGGCAGCCAGTCCATAGAGCAGAAAGTCGTAAAATTCGATGGCTGTTCCCATGAAACTTGAAAAGAGTACCGATTTCATTCGCCCTGGTGTTTTAACAGACATTTGTTATGTCTCAAGACATCGGTGACCGTTCTGCCTCAACACATCGGTGACAGTTTCGCGGGTTCTGGTGGTGACACTTCCCCGGGTGTTAACGGGTTACTGACCGGTCCGTGGCGGCGGCAAAGAATGACGGGTGAACAAGAATGAGCCTGTCAACGCCCGTATCCGCCTCGCCATCGCCCAGTGGCCTGATGACGCACCACGCGGCGCTGTCAGCACGTTCTGCACCGAGCATGACATCACCCGCAAGACGTTCTATGCGATCCGGGCCAGAGCGCGTGAGGAGGGCCAAGCCGCGGCCCTGGAGCCACGCTCCCGCCGCCCAAAAACTTCGCCGACCCGGCTCTCCGAGGACCTGAAGCAAGAGGCGCTGAAGGTGCGAGCGGCCCTGGAGTCCTCCGGCCTGGATCACGGGCCGATCAGCGTGCACGACAAGATGGTGTCCCTGGGGATGCAGGCCCCCTCGCCCGCTTCGCTGGCGCGGATCTTCCGGGAAAAGAACGTGGCCCGGTCCGAGCCGACGAAGAAACCCCGCGCCTCGTACCGCAGGTTCGTCTACCCGGCCCCGAACGCCTGCTGGCAACTGGACGCCACCGAGTACGTGCTCACCGGTGGGCGCAAGTGCGTGATCTTCCAGCTGCAAGATGACCACTCACGGCTCGCGATCGCCTCCCACGTGGCATCCGGTGAAACCAGCCAGGCGGCCTTGGCGGTCGTGAAAAAGGGAATCGCAGCCCATGGCGTGCCGCAACGATTGCTGACGGACAACGGGGCGGCTCTGAATCCCTCACGCCGTGGACTCGAAGGCCAACTGGTCACCTACGTGACTTCGCTGGGGATCAAGGCGATCACCGGCAAACCATACAAACCCACCACGCAGGGGAAGAACGAACGGTTCCACCAGACACTGTTCCGGTGGCTGGACAAGCAACCCCTCGCGGCAACACATCAAGAGTTGCAGGAGATGGTTGACAAGTTTGACCTGATCTACAACACCGAACGCCCGCACCAGGGACTGCCCGGGCGCATCACTCCACGGCAGTCATGGGACGCCACGACCGTCGCCGATGCACCCAGGCCGCAACCAATCGCGGTTCTTCACGAAACCAACGCACCCGCGCCGGTGGATCCGGGCCCTGTCGAACCTGTGGTGGATGCTGGGCCGGGAGCGCCGGATCGCAGCACCACGAACGGTCTGCAAACGGAAACTGAGCTCGAAACCAGTGCGACCGAGAAAATCACCGGCAGCATTTCTCACCCGGCACCCACCGGCAGCCAGAAGCTCCGGGTCTATTCCAACGGCGTCGTCAATATTGGCAGGACCCTGTTCTCCTTGACCAAACGGATGGGCGGACGAACCGTCGTTGCCGTCTGGGACCAGGAGGGTGTCATGTTCGCCAACACCGAAGGCGAGGTCATCGCGGAATACGCGTGGCCATCAGAAGGCACCGGATACCTCGGGATCAGCAAGTCCCTCACCCGGTTCCGCAGGTAGCGCGTGAGGGGGAATACCGTCACTGATGTCCTGAGACACCAAATGTCACCGAAGTCGTGAGGCAGAACTGTCACCGATGTCCTGAGAGATCACAGTTTTAACAGACATTGAAACTCCTTTGTTTGATGTCAGTAGGCCATGAGAAGGATCTGGTCCCGTGTGTAGTCCAGTCCTGGATGAGATTCGTTCAAGTGGGCACGCACCGCGATGACCAGCTCCTCATCGTCCACCGCATCCAGGAGGATGCCGCACGGGCATGAGACATAGCGGCGCCGATTAACAGTCATGGCACCAGGACCGCGCTGCTCATGGGCTCGAGCCCCGGGACCATGCCCATGGCTACTTCCCAGGCGAGAGGCTGGCGTAGTTTTGCGCGCAATTGCACGAACTCCTGGCGCCGTTCGAAGGCCAAGGCCCCGGCGAGGAAACCTCCCTGACGGAAGAGGAAAAGTGATCCGTTGTCATTCTGGCTGGAATACACTTGTTCCCCTCCGGACTGATGTCCGGCCCACTGCACCCTTTGACCATGTTGGTCGGACCAGAAGAAGGGAACAGTAGTGCAGGGCACCAGTGGTGATCCCTCAAGATAGTTCACCGCGTTCAGTCCGGCTGCTCGCCCTTGTTCGGCTGCGGTGGTCCAGTGCTCAATGCGCATGGCTGCATCGAATCGTTTATTGGGCCACCGGACGGCGTCACCTGCGGCGAAGACGCCCCGGGTACTCTGCAGATATTCGTCGGCAAGAATGCCGTTTTCCAGTTCGATACCCGAAGAAGCCAACCAGGAAACGGCGGGCCGCACCCCGACTCCCACCACAATCACATCAGCGGCAACTTCACGGCCATCACTAAGCTTCAGGAATCGACGGCCGTTCCGTTCGATGGTGGCTGTTGCGCCCAATCCAAAGAATGTTTCCACTCCCTTGCCTCGATGCAGGTCCTCGTAAACCCTGGAAACTTCTTCACCGAAGCGGATAAGCGGGTGTTCGGAGAGATCGATCAGGGATACTTCGCGGCCGTCCCCGATCAAGGTCGAGGCGAATTCTCCACCAATAAACCCTGCACCCACGATGGCCACGGAGCGACGGCGATCATTGACGGCTTCCCGGAGTCCTACGGAGTCTTCAAAGCGCCGCAAGACGAACACGTCCTGTTCCCCATCGAATATTGGAGGCATGATCGGTTCACATCCTGTGGTGATGATTGCTGCCCGATATTTGATGTCGCCACTGCCTGTGGTCACCACCTGACGTTGCGGGTCAAGGGCCGTGGCCGTGTCTCCGAGTCGGAACTCCACGCCGCTCTCCTGCAGAGCGCGCGCAGAGGGGTAGATCAACGCTTCAATGTCGACGGATTCCTTCAAGGGGATCTTCGACAAGGGGGGCAATTCATAGGGCAGATGCTGCTCGGCACTGACCACCGTGACCTTCAAGCCCGGGGCCCGCCGGCTGACAATCTCAGCCGCCCGAAGTGCCGCCGTCGATCCCCCAACAATCACAATGTCCGTAGTGGTTTGGACCATGGCCTGTCTTTCTGTTGTGAGTTTGCGTGACGTGAATCACTGCTTTCCTCTACTCTGTGACCGCGGTTGGTATTGCACAAATACCAATTAATTCCGGTAGGCATCTATTTGATGTATGGCTAGGGAGATGGCAGGGCGTCCCCGTCAAGCGCGGCGGTGAGGAGGCCACGGAGGCCTGTTGCTGTCAATGGACGGGGGTTGGCATATGGATGATGCGTTGCCAGTTCGATGACCCTATCGATGTCGTCGTCGGTCAAACCCAGCTCACGCAGAGAATGCGGACCGCCCAGGTCCACGCCGAGTTCGCGTAAGTGGCGGGCCGGATTCTGCACCCCTGTGGCCCGCTGCAATGCGGAGATGGCATCGGGAGCATGCCCAGCGTTGTAGTTAAGGGCATAGGGCAGCACTACCGTATGGGTTTCAGCATGGGGCAAATTGAAGGTCCCGCCGAGGATGTGGCAGAGCTTATGGTGCAGCGACATCGTGGTCGCTCCCAGAGTGGCACCACAAAGCCATGCCCCGTACAGCGCATCGGACCTGGCCTCCCCATGGGCTGGATCCTTGACGATTTTCGGCAAGGCGTTGAGCATTGCACGAGCTCCTTCCTCTGCCATCAGCGAAATAACAGGAGATCCGTCGGGGGCATAGAGCGCTTCCACTGCATGGGCTATCGCATTGAAACCGCTGGTGACCGACATGCCCACCGGAAGGGTCAGCGTAAGTTCCGGGTCGTAAATGACGCTGGCAGGCAACACTCGCGGGTCACGGCCGGTCTTCTTTTCGCCGTCGGCCGTCAGCCCCCAGATCGGCGTCATTTCCGATCCGGCGTAGGTGGTGGGCACCGCGATGATGGGGGCGCCAAACTCCAAAGCTATTGCCTTCCCAAGTCCCGTGGTGGATCCACCCCCTACTGCTACATAACCATCGGCATCCGCTGCCCTTGCTGCATCACGTGCCCTGTGGGCTGATTCAATCGGGACGTGCATCTCGGCTTCGGCGTGCACCCCGGCGCTCAGCTCACCCAATTGCCTGGATATGGTCCAGGCCAGATCTTCCTGAAACGGAGTGGCCAGGACCAGTACACGCCTGAGGCCCAACGCACGGACCTCCTCGGGGAGTGTCTTCAGCGACCCCGCGCCGAAAGTTACCCGCATCGGCCGGGCTTCATAGCGGAATTCCTTCACCGGACTACCTCCTCGGATACTTGGAAACTTGAGCTGGGAGATTGGTTCTCCGGGTGCAGCAGAATGTCGATGACTCCCTCGATGAACGGGGAATCCACCCCAAACTCTGCGGCCGCCACAGGGTCCTCGTTGTGGGTGAAGGGTTTGATGAGGCTTTCCTTGACAGCGAAGACAGCATCCGAGTCGATGTACTCGCTTCCACCAATAAAGATGTGGGTGGTTAGCTCCTTGAAACCGGCCGCGGTGACAAGGAAGTGGATATGGGCTGGACGGTAGGGGTGTCTTCCGGTGGCCTTGAGTAGACCTCCAACCGGCCCATCGGTTGGAATCGGATAGAAGCTCGGTACAACGCTGCGGAAATGGAACGCACCATTTTCGTCGGTACGGAAGAGTCCCCTGCCATTGCCGACGCTTTGAATGCCCGGCTGCTGGACGTCATAGAAGCCGGTCGTGTTGGCCTGCCATACGTCGATCCGGGCGTTGGGGATAGGCAGTCCGGTGACTGAGAGGACCCTCCCCCTGACAACGCACACGTCACCATCGCTTTCGGAAGAAATGTTGTCGCCCAGATGCCGTTCGGGCGACTCGACCATATGGAAAGGCCCGAGGACGGTCGAATCCGTAGCATCCGGGGTTTCCTGATCGTTGATCGTCTCCACCAGCATGGAAACTCCCAGTACGTCCGAAAGCAGGATGAACTCCTGGCGCACGTCATCGCACTTCCGGCCTGTAGCGGTAAGGAAGTTGATTGCCGCTTCCCATTCGGAAATACTGGGGCTCACCTGACGAACGAAGTTGTGAAGGTTGCGGGTCAGGCTTTCCAGAATGGTCTTAAGGCGCGGGTCAGCAGTGTCTTTGAAACTGTCGATGACAGCGTCAGTGAGCGATTCCGGACCTAGGTCTTTGCTCATCGTGGACTTCCTTTCAATGGTGTGGTCTTCCATCTCAGGATGGAAGGAGGGAAGTGATGCTCACCTGCCGACTACCTGCGGCGAACCTTCCGGCTGGTTCCGAAGAAAAACCTGCAGCGCGGTTGCGGCCGCCTGTGGTTGCTCCAGTGGAACGAAATGCCCGCTCTCCTGGATAAGGACAAAGCGCGCGTCAGGGAGTCGTGCAGCGAGATCCTCGCTCAAAGCCGGCGGCGTAATGATGTCTTCGGCAGCGCCCACCACCAGGGTGCGGCAGTCCATGGCGGCCAGTTCCGCGCGTCGGTCGGACCGATTCATCACGGCGAGCTGCTGATCGACGAAAACGTGCTCGCCCAGTTCCTTGGTCATCGCCTCCACTACCCGCTGGACCTCGGGGATCCCCCGCGATACGGCCGGGGCTGTGCGGGTGATCGCTTCCAGAAATCCCCCGGAATTCACTAGTGAGATAAGGCCTTCCGAGTTCTTGCGGCGATCCTGCGGCGCGGCAATGGCCGAGGTGTTGAACAACGCCAAAGCCTTGACTCTTCCGGTCTTCCTTAGCGCTATCTCAAGGGCGACATACCCTCCCATCGAAATTCCAACCAGGACAAATTCGTTGGGGGCTGCTGAGAGCACATGGTCCGCCATGGCCTGGATCGTGTGCCCTTCACCACGGACCACGGAGCATTCGAACTCTGCCCCGAGTTCATCAATGACCGGCTGCCATAGCCGGGAGTCGGCGCCCAGGGCCGGAAGCATGATCAGCGGGGGGTGTTTCATCTGAAGTCTCCGTTGCAAGTGGGGTTGGTGGTCAAGATGCTGCTCCGTCCACGTGCAGGACGGTGCCTGACGTGAATGCGGCTGCCGCTGAGGCGAGGTATGCCACGGCCGCGGCAATCTCGCGGCCGGTTCCTGGTCTGCCAACGGGGATGGCGGCAGAGGTTGCGGCCTTCTCTTCCGCCCCCATCACCTCGAAGGTGTCCCGGACCCGCCCAGTGGTGGGGAGGATGAGTCCAGGAGCTACGGCGTTCACGGTAATCCCGGTGCCACCGAGGTCTTTGCCGAGCTGCTTGGTGAGACTTACGATGCCTCCCTTGGACGCAGCATAGGCCAGCCGGGCGCCTACAGTTCCTGACGGCCCATCGAGACCGTCGGCAACCAGCGACGAGAAATTTACGATCCGTCCATAGCCGCGCTTCAGCATGATCGGGACAGCCTGCCGCGCGCACAGGAAAGTGCTGGTGAGGTTGCTTTCGATCACTTCACGCCACACCTCGGCGCTCAGTTCCGAGAGTTCACGGACCTTGGCAGTGCCACTGCCCCCAGCCGCGCTGACGAGGACATCGATGCGCCCAAACTCCGCCTCGATACGGGTGAAGGTCTCGGCGACCACTGATTCCTCGGCCAGGTTCCCCGCATAGGTCAGCACTTTGAGCTTCGGCGATCTCTCCGAGAGTCGGGCTGCTGCGCTCTGTAGTGCCGACGACGAGACGTCAAGGAGCGCAAGGTCGAACCCGTCGTCCGCCAGGCGATCGGCGATGTCATTTCCGAGGCCGCCACCGCCGCCGCTGATGACGGCAACAGGCCGATGATTCATAGGGTGACTCATTTGTCCTCCTCCGCCAGGCTGCCGCCGGCGTGTGCTTCCCGGTGATTGACCAGCGCGCGTGCATCGGACGCGAGGCGCGCAAGGATGGCTTGCGCGCGCCGCAGAACAGGGGCGTCCACCATGGAACTGTCAACCTTGACCACGGCTCCCCCGTCGCTGATGGATTTCACAATCCTCTCCGCCCACGCGACCTCGTCGTCGCTGGGACGGAAGACGTGGTGCGTTACGGCCACCTGACGGGGATGAATAAGGAGTTTTCCCGACATTCCCAACTCGATGGCGGCGTGCAGGTCCTGCGTCAGCGCGGAGTCGTCGTCGAACTTTGGCGTCACGCCATCCAGGGGACCTGGAAGGCCATGGGCCCGGGAGGCAAGGACCAGTGATGAACGCGCCAGCAACATTGCGCGCTGGTTCGGCTGCGCGGCAATATCAGCCGCGAAATCGAGTTCGCCAAAAGCCAGTCGGGCCACGCCCGGAACACTCGCCAGTGAGTGGGCAGCCACAACGCCGGAGGCTGACTCAATGAGCGCTAGGACGGGGCATCCCAGCGTTTGATGGACTCTGGACACGTGGTCTGGGTTTTCGGACTTGGGCACCATTACCCCAATAAGTCCAGGGATGCCCCTCAAAGAAGCAAGCTCCTGGTCCCGCTCGATCCGAACCACGGCTTGACCTGTTCCTGACAACCATGAGGTGACGGCCAGCAAGGCCGAATCCTTATTGCGAGCGCTGACGGCGTCTTCCAAATCGAGGATGACCACATCAGCCCCGGAAGTTTGAGCTTTGGAGAACCGCTCAGGCCGGTCCCCCGGGACAAACAGGAACGAGCGGGCGCTCTGAAGCAACGCCAAAGAGTCCTCATAAGGGGGCTTGCTCATGTTGTTTCCAGCACTTTGAACTCTGCCAGAATGCGTTCGGTGTCTTCTCCCACTTGGGGAACGCGACCCATCACAGGCTCCTGCCCAACGAACGTGGCCGGAGGAATCAGGGCGCGTAGGGGCCCGACGGGTGAGTCATATTCCCGCCATCTGTTGCGCGCCGCCAGTTGGGGGTGGTCAGCGAAGCCCTGCATGTCACGCAGCAGCGCGTTCGCTATCCCGGCCTTCTCAAGCAAGTTCACAACCTCATCCGCCGTGTACCGGGAGAGCCCCTCCTCTATCACCAACGTGAGGTCCGCACGGTGCCTTACACGGAGGGAGTTTCGTGCGAAGCGTTCATCCATGGCGACCATCGGACGGCCAAGGACCCGGTCGCAAAAGGTTGCCCATTCACGTTCGTTCTGGATTCCCAGGAACACCTGCTGCGAGTCACCACACGTGAAAGGACCGTACGGGGCGATGGCAGCATGTGATGAACCTGTCCGCTTTGGTGCGGTTCCGCCGTACACCGCATAGTTCATGGCGTATCCCATCCATTCACCGAGCGCCTCGAGCATCGACAATTCGATGGTTGCCCCCTCCCCGGTCTGACCGCGCTGAAGCAGCGCGGTCAGGATGCCTGAGTAGGCGTACATACCCGAGGCGATATCCGCAATCGAAATCCCCACTTTGGATGGGGTCTCTTCAGAGCCGGTAATGGACACCAGACCGGCTTCACACTGCACCAGGAGGTCATAAGCCTTCTTTGACGAATATGGGCCGTCGGCACCATAACCGGAAATTGAGACGTGGATCAGCTCCGGACGCTCAGCACGCAAGGCATCGGCGCCGAGCCCGAGACGTTCTGCCGCACCCGGGGCCAGGTTCTGAACGAAGATGTCAGCACTGCGAACCAACTCGTGCACGGCATGGTGACCCTCCCGGCTCTTCAGGTCCAAGGCGACTGACTCCTTGGACCGGTTCAGCCAAACAAAGTGGCTCGCCATGCCCTTGACGGTTTCGTCATACCCGCGGGCGAAGTCTCCTACGCCTGGGCGCTCGATCTTGATGACTCGAGCCCCCAAATCGGCGAGTTGGCGTGTAGCAAACGGTGCTGCGACCGCCTGCTCAAGCGAGACGACTGTGATGCCGCTCAGAGGAAGCATGATGTTAACTCCTGAAGTAGATAGTGCCGGCTTGTTGATGGCGGCAAAGGCGCCCTATGCGTCAACAAGCGAGGGTGTCTCGAGTGTTTTGGTGAAGTAGAGGACCTCTGCGGCCAGTTCTGGATCGTTGCCCATCCTCCGGAACAGCTCCAGGTCTTTATCCCTCTGAACAGGGTCCGACGAGTGAAAGATCAACCGCTTGTTTGCGGTGGCACGGGGACTGGCCTTGTCAATGAAGGCGGTGCGTCGTAGTTCGGAGTAGGCATCAAGAACGGACTCATCGGCATTTCCCGCGATGACGGCGCCCAATGCCTCGTTCAGCAGGTAGGAGTCGAAGAGCCCCATGGTCAGCCCGAAGCCGCCTGTCGGGTTTGTTGCATGGGCCGCGTCCCCGGCAAGCAGAACGCGGCCAAGCCGGTAGGTTGGAGCACTTCGCTGGTGCATGCGATACGGCGCAATGGCATCCAGGGTGGTGCCGGCAGCCACCTCAGGGCCGAATATCTGTTCCAGGAACCGAGGCAGACGGTCCACCACGCCTGCTTCGGGTAGAACGGCATCCTCCATGTAGGTGTAGCGCCACAGCCCGTGGGGCCCGGAGTTATCGATCTTCACGATGATTGCTCCGAGAACATCGTCGACGTAGAAGGTCGTTTGGGCCCAGCCCTTGCGGTCGTCGGGGAAACGGATGTTGGCGGCAACAAAGCGCTCCGGCCACGTAAAACCTTCAAAAGGCAGATTCAATGCATTCCTGACGGCAGAGCCCGCACCGTCCGCGCCTATGAGCCAGGGAGCCCGCAAGTTAACAGGATTTCCGTCGTGCTCCGCCGTGATTGTCACTGCTGAGTCATCCTGGGTCAGCCCCGTGATCTGGTGTCCCCAGAGGACGCGGACGTTGGGAAATTGCTCAAGGTGGCGAAGAATGATCGTGGCCAGCGCACCCTGGCCGAGGTGCAGGTTGTAGGGGTGGGTTACGCGGCCCTCCAACGCCTTCAAACCGTAATTAATAGTTTCACCGGTGTCCCGGACGTGATGGGCATAATCCTGCTTCAGGAACCCGGCCCGTGAAGCGTCGTCGAAAAGACCGAGACGTTCCAGACCGTCGAGTGTGGACCAGTGGTAGAGGATCGCCCGCGGGGCGTCAGTTGGCTCCCTTGAGCGTTCGACGACGGTAACGTCCAGTCCCTGCTGTGCCAGGCCCAGTGCATTGAGCAGACCAGTAGGACCGGCTCCGGCCACAATTACCTGCTGCTGGTATTCCATGATGCCTCCGTTGTAAACCTGCGAAATGACGTGAGCGTCGCTGCCCTCAACCAACGGTCGTCCACATCCGGCCATACATCAAATACCAATTAGTAGAGGTTTCCATATACTGAATGCATGGATCTCAGGAATGTTCGATACTTCATCGCGGTGGCGGAGAACGGTTCCATTACCGAGGCTTCCCAAGCCTTGCGGATATCCCAGCCGCCCTTGAGCATGGCTATGGCGAAGCTCGAAAAAGAGCTCGGAGTGACCCTGTTCGACAGGAAGCCCCGGGGCATCGAATTGACCGCCGCGGGCGAGTATCTGCACCATGCCGGCCGCCGGCTTCTGGCGGAAGAGCGAAGAATCTCAGACACGCTCAAAGCCATGGGGCAGGGGCTTGCCGGCGAACTCCACCTCGGGTGCGAACCGATGTGCCTATGGCGGATCGGCAGTACCAAAATCTCGGAGTTCCTCTCGATCTACCGAAACGTGACCCTGGACCTGACAGACGCCAATCCCAAAGTGCAGCTGGACCGGCTGGCCGACGGCACCCTTGACCTGGCGATCATGCCCATAGTGGCCGAGGAGCCGCTGCAACCCATCAACGGAGTGCATTTCGACGTCACGGTTGTGGACGAACTGCCGCTGACGCTCATTGCACCCAGATCCTGGGGCCTCTCGGAAACCACGCCAGTGGACGTTGCGACGCTGACAGACGCCACCTGGATCCTGCCCGCCCGAATTCCGGGAGTGCGCATCCTCTGGCGAATCTGGGCCGACAAGTTCTCATCCTCGGGGGCAAACCCGACAGAGGTGATCCAAGTACCGACTGTCATGACTGCCGCGCAGTTGGTGGGTGCCGGAGTCGGAGTATCCCTCTCAAGCTTGGAGATGGCCCGCCTCCACCCGGATGTCGCACAAATTCCCGTGGTTGGCGGTTGGCCCAACGTGCCGATTGCCATCGTCACGCGACGCGAAGGCGTAGTAACTCCGGTAGCTGAGCGGTTTGCAGCCCTGTTTTCCGGCGATCAAACACCCGCGTAAGGGAACACCCCTTCGCTCTCAAGCGGGTGCGGTACCAATCAAGGTATATGCGAAATAGATGGGTATCAAGGAATTTAGGTATTTGTGAAATGTCGCGGGCGGCAGCAAGGTAGACCTTGAAACACCAAATGGTCGCCGCACACCTTGCCCGGAAACCCGGGCTGCTCCGGCCCGATGATTCCGAGAAAGGGCATCCCCATGATTAAAGTCAACGTGGACCTGCAGCGCTGCGATGCCAACGGCACCTGCGCAGCCTTAATGCCGGACGTGTTCCACATAGAGAAGGATGGCTCGCTGGTACAGCTGGCTTCCGACGTCGAAGACGATCGCGAAAGCGAACTTGAAGAAGTCATCCTTTGCTGCCCGATGGGGGCGATTTCGCGGTCATGACAACCACAGTGCCAGCATTCGAACTGTTCTCCCCACAGGCTACCCACCACCAGGGCGGCGCGCTTCCCGATGGAGGAATCGCGGTCGGATCCGGTGGCTACGCCGTTCTGTCCTACCAACTCTCTACCGAGGTGCTGCGCAATCCACGGTTTGCCAACTCAGCATTGCGCCTGATGGAAGAGTTCGGCATCAACGACGGCTCTGTCCACGGATTTCGAGCCCGCAGCATCATCATGCAAGACGGAGCCCAGCAACTGCGCTTACGGACTCCGCTTGCACGTTTCATGGGCCCGGCAACAGTGCAGAACACCCGCGACGTCCTCACGGACATCGTGACAGGCATCTTCAACGACCTCAAGGACACGAAGCCGGTGGATTTTCATGCCGGGGTTGATCGCAGAATCCCCTCCTTGGTTTACTGCCATTTAGCGGGAGCTCCGCAATCCGACGCACCCAAGGTACAGGAATTGTCCGAACGGACATTGGCGCTTCTGGCGAGGGATCCCAGCCTGAAAACCGACATCCTCGCGGCCTACGACGAACTGTTCCGGTACCTCAATGATCTGATGAAGCGAAAGCGTGGCCACGGCCTTGGCGACGACATGCTCTCCCACCTGATGACACTCGCAGACGAGGGAAAGCTCACCGCACAGGAACTGTTCGACGAGGCAACCTCGATGCTTGAAGCAAGTTCCGTGAACACGGGCCACCAGATCGGCCTGGTGGTGTGGAATTTACTGCGTAACAGGGAAGTCTGGGAGCAGATTGTTGCCGACCCCACGTGGATACCTACGGCAGTGGTGGAAGCGCTCCGCCTGTATCCCCGGACCGGTGTTATCAGCAAGATTGCGACGGAGGACATGGAGGTTGGCGGGGTCACCATCCCGGCCGGCGCCGATGTGCACGTGGCCGTCTGGTCAGCCAACCGAGACCCTGAACGGTTCGAAAACCCCGGCGAATTCGTCCTGGGCCGCGAGCGAAACCAGCCACTCACGTTCAGCACGGGCCCGCACAACTGCCTGGGTCAAGGACTGGCAAAGGTGGAAATCGAAGAGGTCGTCTCACACCTCGCGCGCCACTACCCCCAGGCCAGCGTCGTCGAACCCGAATCAGCCATAAGCCAGACCGCCGGGCGGTGGACGATTAAGAAACTAACCGTCCACCTTGGCCCCCGAAGCTGAGGTCATTCATGTCACCTGAATCCCGCTCCCAACCATCCATCACAGAAGTTCTCTCCGAATACTGGTCCGGAACCACCTACGACGACCTCCCACGGGATGTGGTTTCCGCTATGAAAGACCACATCCTCGACACACTGGCCGTGGCTATGGCAGGTATCCCCTCGGAGGAATCGCGCCGTGTCCGCAACGCCCTCTCCGGTATGTCAAACGGTGGTCCATGCCTCATCTGGGGCACCCGCGGACGGCTGAACCCGGCCCACGCGGCACTTGCCAATGGAACCTCGGCCCACGCACGGGACTTCGACGACGGCGGCGGCCCCGGACACGCTGGTTCGGCAACTTTGCCAGCCGCGATCGCTGCCGCAGAACTGGTCGGCGCAAGCGGCAAGGACTTGATCGTCGCCGCCTGCGCGGGCTACGACGTCAGTTATCGGCTCTTGCAGGGCATAGGCGGATTTGCCGCGCATACCGACCGGGGCTGGCACTCTACGGGGACGTTTGGCACGTTTGCTGCGGCTGCCGCGTGCGCCAAAATCCTGCATCTTGACGCGGACACCTTCGCGAATGCGCTCGGCATTGCCGGCTCATTCACTGGAGGGGTCTGGGCCTTCATAGAAGATGGCGCATGGACCAAGCGGGTGCACCCAGGCAAAGCCGGCGAGTCAGGAATCGACGCAGCGTTTTTGGCCCGAGCGGGCATTACGGGCCCTCATCGGCTCTTCGAGGCTCCATGGGGTGGGATTTTTGCCACCTATGGGGACGGCCGGGGCTTCCCGGAACGGGTCACTGCAGGTCTTGGTGAGACCTTCAACGTCTCCACGTCCTATCTCAAGCCCTATGCCTGTTGCCGAGGCAGCCACTCAGCGGTTGACGCAGTGCTGAAGCTGATCGCTGAACGCGATCTGCAACCCTCCGATGTACTCTCCATCACCGTGACCGCAGGCGAAACTGCGATCAACATGCTCAATGTTGACCCCATCGAGACCGTGTTTGATGCCCAATTCAGCTTGCCCTACGCCATCAGCGTGGCGCTGGAGAACCGCTCAGTAGGGTTGGAGCAATTCGACCCACCGCGCATTTCGGAACCCCGGATCCAAGAGACCTTCGCCAAGATCTCGATGGTGTTGGACTCCTCCATCCAACTGGAGGACGGGCCCCGCCTCGATTTTGACCTGAAGTCCGGCGAAAAAATTACGCTCCTCGCCGGAAACCCCACCGATGCCAAAGGCTCCGAAAAGAACCCCATGACCCACGCTGAAGTCGTCGCCAAAGCACAGGCCCTTCTGCGCCCCTACGGCAACGAGGCCGCAGCGCAGCTAATCGAGGCGGTGGAGAACCTGGATTCAGCATCCACCCTCGACAAACTGATCAACGCCCTCAGCGCAACCCCTCTACCCATCTGGAGTGAGACTCACTATGACAACAACTACCTTGACCGAGCGGGTCGAACGCACTGAACTCATCGCCGCGGAACCCGTTGAATCCCTTGCGGCCGCACTGGATATTGACGTGCCCTTCGACGAGGGCACAACAGTCCCTCCACTATGGCACTGGCTCTACCTTCTGGAGCGCAACCGGCAGAGCGACCTGGGGCCGGATGGTCATCCCACTGTGGGTATTCCGGCCCCACCTGGGCCGGGGCGGCGCAGAATGTTTGCCGGGGGTCGCGTCTCAACCTTCGGCCAACTCAAGATCGGAACCCCGGCCACAAAAGTCATTGCCGTGGCCGGATCAGTCGAGAAGGCCGGCCGCACAGGGCCACTTACATTCACCACCGTTCGCCACGAAGTCTTCCAAAACAATAGTCTGGTGATCCGCGAAGAACAGGACATTGTCTACCGGGCCCCGGGCAGCGCCCCCTTACCCGACCCGCAAACCCCGCCGCCCCCACCCAAGGGCCCTGTGCTGGAGCAAGCCGCCGATGAACGACTGCTGTTCCGATTCTCCGCACTGACGTACAACGCACACAGGATTCACTACGACCTCGACTGGTGCCTGAATGAGGGCTACGACGGCCTGGTGATCCACGGTCCTCTTCTGGCTCTGATGATGGGCGAGCACATGCGCCGTGAAGGAATCGACCTGACGGGTAAAACCTTTAGCTACCGGCTGGCCTCCCCGATGACCAAACGCCAGACATTCTCGATCGTCCCGGGGCCGGATGGCCTGGCCAACGGCGCCGAGGCGCGGAGCGCCGGAGGAGCAATCTGCGCAGTCAGCAGTTTGTCCGGGATCTAGCAGGCCGGAAGAACAAGATGGCGTTGCTACAAAGCTACGCCCTGACCCTCCCCCCTATGACTTGCCCCTTTTCCTGTCCATAAACTTTGCCGAAGCTGCGCAAAACCAGGGGAACTCTTGATCCAGCTGCAGCATGGTTGAACCAGCAAGGATGCAGGAGGAGCCATGAAGCGGATAACAGTCACCCCTAACTTTGGCGGAGCCCCCAAGGGAAGCTCACCGGTCAAAGTGCCGAGCGGAGCCGCACATCCGACGACGGGGTGCAGGACTCCCTCCGAAACGGACCCGCGACCCAAATCCTGTGGCTTTGGCATTCAGGAAACGAGCCGCCAACTCTGGCCCGACTGCCGTGACTGAAGGCTTGCCGGTCTCCCCCTCACGGAATGCAGGTCGAGCCCGAGCCGGGAAGAACCTCTCCATCTAGCCAGTCGCGGCGCTGATCGACCAGGGTGTGCGCAGGACGCGCTCGGCCAGCAGTCGTCGTTCGCCGACGATGGTCACCTCAGCTGTTACCGCGGCCTCGGCAGCCGAGGGGCCGGCGATGAGCCGCAGCGGACCGGGGTCCACTCCCAGCGTCCCGTCAACACCTGTGATCGCGAGTCGGGCTGCATCTACGTGGAAGGAGACTGTCCGCGATTCAGAGGATCCGATCGGGATCCGTGCGTATCCGATGAGTTGTACGGCCGGGCGCACCACTGGGGCGGACGGGAACGCGGCGTAGAGCTGGACGACCTCCACGGTGTTATCGCCGTCGTTGCGTATCGTCACGTCCACGACGAGCGAGCCATCAGTGCTGAGGTTCGCGGCAACGGTGATGTTTTCGTAGACGATCGTGCCCCGAGTGAGCCCGAACCCGAACGGGTACAGCGGCGTGTTGTCCAGGGAGGTGATCCCGGGATTCGAGAGCCCGAGCGCTGGCTGCAGGTACGTCATCGAGGCGTAGGGAAAGCGCGGAATCTGCACGGGCAGGCGTCCTGTTGCCGGGACGCGACCGGACAGCACTCCGGCAACCGCAGCGGCGCCATCGGCTCCGGGGAAGAATGCTTGGATAATGGCACGCGCCTTCCCGTAGGCACCAAGGGCGTACGGGCGGCCGGACAAGACGACCAGGACAGTGGGCACTCCAGTGTCGAGAATGGCGGTGACGAGTGCATCCTGTCCGCCGGGCAACCGAAGGTCCGCGGCGTCGCAGCCTTCGCCTGAGGTGCCGTCGCCGAACAGCCCGGCAATGTCTCCAACCACCACGATCGCTACGTCGCTGTCGCGGGCAAGCGCAACAGCTGCGGAGAGGGCGTCGGAGTCCTCGGACGTTATTTCAGCCCCAGCCTTGAATTGCACCCGGTCCGCTCCGAACTCGTCGCTGACAGCGGCCAGCACAGTCTGAATCCTGATGCCGAGATCGTGGCCAGGGTATTTCGAAAGTACATGGTTGGGGAACGCGTAGCATCCAACGAGGCTGCGGAATTGGTCAGCCGCCGGGCCGAGGACCGCGATGTTCCCCGAGCCGAGAAGCGCAAGAGCGCCCTCGTCACGCAGCAGCACTACGGACTCCTCTGCAAGCCGCGATGAAATCGACCGATTGTGCTCGCTGTCGAGATCGACGCTTTCGGCATCGAGCGGCACAAGGTGTACGTCATCGAACAGCCCCAGCTCGAACTTGTGCCGGAGGTGGCGCTGGACCGAGCGATCGAGGTCGTGTTCGTCCACGACGCCCTCTCGGATCAAGCGCGGCAACTCACCATACGCCGCTGTCTGCGGAAGTTCGACGTCGACTCCTGCGCTCAGGGCAAGGCGGCCCGCGTCGGCCGTATCAACCGCGACGTGATGCATGGCTGAGAGGAACGGCACAGCCCAGTAGTCCGCCACCACGGTGCCCTCGAAGCCCCAACGGTCCCGCAGCAACGTCGTCAGGAGTTGCCCGTTTGAACTGCTCGGCACGCCGTCGATATCCGTATACGACGTCATGACACTGCGGGCACCTCCTTGGCGCAGCGCGGCCTCAAATGGCAGTAGTACAGTGTCAGCGAACTCACGCGCACCCATGCTGACGGGGCCGTGGTTACGGGCACCGCGGGATGCTGAGTAGCCGGCGAAGTGCTTCAGCGTCGAAATGATCCCCGTGCTCTCCAGTCCGGCTACGTATGCGGCACCCAGTTGCGACACGAGGTAAGGGTCTTCACCGAGGGTCTCTTCAACCCGGCCCCAGCGGTAGTCCTTCACCACATCCACCACGGGAGCGAGACCTTGATGGATGCCGAGTGCGCGCATGTCGGAGCCGATAGCTTCCGCCATCCGATGGACCAGTTCCTCATTGAAGGTGGCCGCCCAGGCGAGCGGCGTCGGGAATGCCGTGGCGCCATAGGCTGCAAGCCCGGTGAGGCACTCCTCGTGTGCGATGGCTGGAATGCCGAAGCGGTTGGAATCAACGACGCGCTCCTGTAATTCGCGCAGACGGCGCACTCCCTCCGCGACAGTGACCGGTTCCGTGCCGAAAACGCGAGTCAGCTGCCCGAGTCCACCCTCAAACCGATCGGCGCCGGACTCAACACCGCCCTCCAGCTTGGGCGCGAAGTCGTCAGCGGAATCGGTAAGCCAAACGGATCCTAGCTGGGCGGCTTTCTCTTCAAGGGTCAGCTCGGCGGTAAGCAAGCAAGCGCGTTCCCAAGCAGGGAGAGAGCGATCCCGCCAGCCCTGCTGACCGGGGCTATCCGCAGAACCGGTGATGGGCAATGCATTTGCGCTGGAAATATTGTGCAGCATCAGCCCTTGAACGCCCCATCCATGATCCCGGACACCATGCGCCGGCCGACAAAAAAGAACACGATCAGCAGGGGCAGCGTAGCCAGGAACGAGCCGCCCATGGCCAACGCAACGTCAATCGTACGGTTGGCCTGGAGTTGTTTCAGCGCGATCTGCACAGTGAACAGCTCCGGGGACTTCAGGACAATGAATGGCCACATGAAGTCGTTCCACACGCTGGTGAACGTAATCAGTCCAAGCACAAACGCGGCCGGACGCACCACCGGGAATGCGATCCCCCAGAACATCTGCCACGAATTAGCACCGTCAATCCGGGCCGACTGGATAAGCTCGTCGCTCACGGTGGTCGCCATATGTTGACGCATCCAGAAGATACCAAACGCACTGGCCAGCCCAGGCACGATGATTGCTTGCAGCGTGTCCACCCAATCAAGTCCGGAAATGATCAGATACTGCGGAATCACACTGAGCTGCGCAGGGACAGTCATCGTCAACAGGACGATGAGGAACAACAAATTCCGGCCGGGGAACTGAAGCTTGGCGAATGCGAAGCCCGCCATCGCGCACATGATCGCGGAAACGACCGCGATTGTGAGCGAGACGAAAATACTGTTGATCAGCGAAGCGAAGAACGGGACGGTGTCGAACACCTTCGCGGCGACCTCGAAGAACTGCGTGCCCGGATACATTCGGGGCGGGATTGAGGTCACAGCTGTGGCTCCCGCAGACGCGATGACGAACATGTAGTACAGCGGGAACACCGACACGATGACGGCGAGGGCGAGGAACATGTACACGCGCCGGCTGACTCCGCCGCCCTTGCCGCGCCGCTTGGGTTGGCGGCCCGGTTTCACCCCACGGACGGCCAGGCGCTGCGGGATAACCTCATCGATTACATCGGACATCAGCTGGCCTTTCTCGTACGTGTGGACAGGAAGAAGTTAAGGAGCGATACGAGAACCACGATCACAAACAGCACGACGCCGATTGCGGAACCATAGCCAAACTTGAAGAGGCCAAAACCCTGCTCATAAAGAAAGAGGGAAAGAGTCTGGCACTGTCGGCCCGCCCCGCAGGTGAGGCCGGATTCGGGCGATACGAGAAGCGGCTCCGTGAAGATTTGCAGCCCACCGATGGTTGACATGATGACACTGAACACGATGATGGGACGCAGCGATGGGATCGTCAGATGCCGGAACTGCTGCCAGCTCGAAGCGCCGTCCACGGAGGCCGCCTCGAACATCTCCCGGGGCATCGATTGCAATCCAGCCAGGTAAAGCAGGGTGTTGTACCCGAACCAGCGCCACATCACCATTGCCGAGATGAGGATCCAGGAGCCGTAGTTGGTGGCAAGGAAGTTCACCGACGGGAGCCCGAACAGTCCTAGGAACCAGTTGATGAGGCCAAAGTTCTTGTCGAAGATCTGAGCGAAGACGATCGCGGTCGCTGCCACTGAGGTGATGTAAGGAACCAGCAGTGCCATGCGAAAGAAGTTCGCCCAGCGAAGACGCGCATGGTTGAGCAGGTGCGCGAGAAAAAGCGCTAGGAGCAGCTGCGGGATCGTCGAGATCAGGAAGATCCCAAACGTGTTCAGTAGCGCATTCCAGAACCGTCCGTCGGCGAAGAGCTGCTCAAAGTTCTTAAAGCCGACGAAGGTCTGCTTTCCAATGGGATTCCAGTCGAAAAGCGAGACGTAAAAGGTGAAGACGAGGGGGAAAAGTCCAAAGACAATGAAGATGATGAAAAAGGGCGCAACGTACGCGTAGGGAGCGATTCGCTCAGCGAGCGGGTTACGGATCCGCGTGGCCTTCTGAATCGGGGCTTTGCGCTGTTTGCGGGAGAGAGTGGCTGTCGCCGATGACATAGGTGTACCTCCGTCGAAGAGTGGCCCGGCCCTGTCCGCACCGGGCCACTCGGGTGGGTGGGACGATCAGCCGCCGATGGCCTGCTTGGCCGTCTGGAGGGCGGTCGTCCAGGCTTTATCGGAAGTGACACCGCCGGCTTCCAGCTGGACGAGGGTGTTCAGGAGCGCACCGTTGATCGGGGTGGTGTCGGGGCCGTTATAGAACGACGGGAAGTGCTGGACGGAGGTGGCCATAACCTTTCCGATCTTCGAGTCTCCGAAGAAGGGGTCGGAGTAGTCCAGGACTGACTGGCTTGCGACGGCGGAGGTCGCCGCCGGGAAGGTGCCCGACTGTGTGAAGTGGTCCGTTTGACCCTCAGCCGACATCATTGTCTTGATGTACTGCCAGGCGGCCTCGGGGTGCTCCGCGCGGGCCGGGATGGCAATGACGCTGCCACCCCAGTTGCCACCGACGCCGGGCACGCTGGCGATGCGCCACTTGCCCGCGGTGTCAGGGGCATCAGTCTTGATGCCCTTGAGGATCCATGAGGGAGCAATGGTGACGGCAAAGGCACCGTTCGCACGGCCTGGAGCCCAGCCCGAGGACCACGCCGCAATACCTGCACTGATGCCGGCGTCGTGGGTTTTGACCGCGACGTCGAACGCGTCTTTCACCTGGGGGTTCGTGTCGTAGACGAGCTTTCCCTCGTCCGAATAGTACTTCTCACTGACCTGGTTAACGGTCGAGAAGAAGACGCTGGTCTCAATATTGTCCACGAAAGGCTTACCCGTGGCGGCGGTGTACTTCCGTCCCATCTCGATGAACGAGGGCCAATCCTTCCACATGGCAGCGACCTCATCAGGGTTCGTCGGCAGGCCGGCCTGCTCGAAGAGGTCCGCACGGTAGGCGAAACCCAGTCCTCCGACATCCGTCGGAATGCCGATGACGGAGCCGTCCGGCGCGGTCGCAGCACCCGCGGCCCAGTCGAGATAGTCGTGGGCGATGTTGTCACCGCCCAGCTTTCGCAGGTCCAGGAAGTTGGTGCTGTTCTCGACGAACTTGGGCAAATCGTCATTCTGGATCATGACGAGATCGGGGACCTTGCCCCCGGCCAGCGCGGCGGTGAGGGCAGTTGCAGTCTCGGTGGTGCTTCCGACCTCAGTCAGCTTGACCTTCGCGCCGGGCACCTTCTTGGCGTACTCATTGACGCTGTCCTTCGCGTTGATCCCGGTGAAGGACCAGAAGGAAACCTCCGCATTCGGATCGGCTGCTTTTCCGCTGCCGCCGGAGGAGCATCCGGTGAGAGCGACGGCAAGTGCTGCTGCAGCGGCGATTATCGCCGACAAGCTTCTTTTCACGACAATTCCTCTTCTTTGGGGACTTGGAAGGGATTTCAGAGCGTTCAGTCTGGGGCCAGAGAACGATCTCTGGGCCAACCGTAGCTTGCAGTTTGGCGCCACGCAATAGCTTTTTGGGACAACACTTCAATCGTCGGGGTATCGATCTCTATACTGTTGGATAACAAAGTTTCGCCAATGGGACGCGTTTCGATGAACCAAGGTCCGCCGTCGACAACCTTCAGAAGGATGTACAATGCCAAGACCCACCCTGGTGGATGTTGCCAAAATGGCGGGCGTGTCCCGTGCCACGGCTGCGCGGGTACTCGCCGGTGAGACGAATGTCGACGTCACGATGGCAGCGGCTGTCGAGCACGCCGCAAAGGAGTTGGGCTATGAGACCAACAGTGCAGCACGCATGCTGCGCGGCGGGCGCGCGGGGGCGATCGCTCTCATCGTCGCCTTCAACGAGCTTGACAGCCTGACAGGCACGTTCTTCACTTCGGTGCTCAAGGGCGCTGCGAAGGGCCTTTACGCCGGCGAAGTCCAACCCATACTGGTCCCGGCCGACCACGACGAGGGCGACCGTATCCCACGGTTTCTGCGCTCGGGGGCGATCGACGGTGCGATCGTCATCCTTCAGCACGAGATCACGCATCTGGCGCAGGTGCTCACGGACTCCCCCATTCCGATCGCGTGGGTTGGGCAACCCCGCGTCCCACTTGCTCCCGACGCGATCGTCATCGACTCTGACAACTACGGTGGCGGAAGGCTCGCTGCCCGGGCGCTTGCCGACGCCGGACGGCGACGACTGGGCATCATTGCTGGCCCGAACGATATGGAGCCAGCCCGCGAGCGTATCAGGGGTTGGCGCGACGAGCTCACGCAGCTCGGCATCGACCACAGCCCGATCGTGCATGGCGACTTCACCCTGATGAGCGGTTCAGCTGCGATGGCGCGGCTCCTCAAGCGATACCCGGACCTCGACGGCGTTTTCGCGTCCTCCGACCTGATGGCGAGCGGGGCGATTCGGGTCCTCCAGGCAGCGGGTCGACGCGTTCCGTCCGACGTCGCCGTGATCGGCTTCGACGACGTCACCATCGCGACCACCATGGATCCAACACTCACAACAGTTCGGCAGCCGTTGGAGGATATGGGCCACGTCGCCGCGGAGACCATCCTCGCGGTCCTGCGAGGGCGCGAAGTCGACCGACGGCCGATTCTTAGCACTTCCCTCGTGCAGCGAGAGTCGGCTTAATGACTGGCCTTCCCGCTGCCCCCGCACAACAGGGACCCGTCTTTGTGACGGCCACGAAGGCGCTTACCTGGGAGGAAGGGCTTATCGTCGGCAGTGGTCGGGTCGGTGCCGTCGCGTACGGTCCGGCCGACGCCATCACCATTTCCCTCGCGCACGAGGGCTACTTCCTCCCCGTGAATCCCCGACCTGACGCACCCGACCTCGCTCCTGTGCGTGGGCGGCTGCGGGACGCCCTCCTCTGTGCTGATGCCGACGCCGCAAGCGGCGCGCTCAGCGACGGCGTCCGCGCCAGCGGGTATGGCGACGACCTGATCTGGACGGACCCACTTGGTCTCTGCGCGACACTGACTATACATACCCCCGGCGGCGTCTCTATGTCGCAGCGGACCATAGATCCGCTTCTTGGCGAGATCGCGGTTGAGTGGACCGACCTCGAACTTAGGCGGCACGCGCTCCGGCTCATCGCCCCGCACGGTAGCGAGTCTGTCCTGCTTGCGCTCGAGTCGGAATGGGAGAGCACCAGCATGGTCGAGCTAAGCCTGGGTGCCGGCGAGCCGACGTCCTTTGATACCGGGGTTCCCGACGCTTCAGCCGCTGTCAATGCGATTTTCGAGGGCGGGGCCCGTGGCTTACTCGTGGCTTCTGCAGGCGATGGGCCCACTGCCATCCGTGCTGCCGTTACGGCAGTGACGGGGACGACGTGGGAGGTCGATGGAGACGTTACACGCTCGGATGCACAGACGGGGCCCGACGTCCCTCGGCTGATCCGCGTCGACATCGCGCTGCCGACCACCGGGCGAAACGCCAAAGCGGCCGGCGCCATTCCGGCGTCGTGGGATGAAGTCCGCAACGAGCAGCGGGAAGCGCGTTATCCCCTCGCTGCCGCGTCAATGCTCGATCTGCAAAGCGGCTCGTCCGAGACACGAACCGAGGAACTATGGGCAAAGGCCCGCATCGGTGACGAAAATGCGCTCCGCCGGGTGGTCGAGGCAGCGTATTTGAGCGGACGGGCGAACATCATCGCCTCCACCGGCGAGCTGCCGCCGACCCTCCAGGGTGTCTGGCAGGGAACCTGGCGGCCTGCTTGGTCGGCCGACTACACCCTGAACGGCAACGTACAGAATGGCGCCATGGCAGGTATGACTCCAACAGGCACCCCGGAGCTTGCCCTGTCGCTCCTCAACCTCGTACTCCCGCATCTTGACGACTACCGGGATAACGCACGACTGGTCTTCGGTGCCGAGGGAATGCTACTACCGTCGCGGATGTCGACCCACGGCCGCACCAACCATTTCGCCGAGCAATATCCCCACCTGTTCTGGACCGGGTGCGGCGGGTGGGTTCTGCGGGTCATAGCCGATGCCGTGGCCACTACCGGCGATCGATCGATCGTGGACGACAGAGTGTGGGAACTGGCCGAAGGAGTCCTCCGTTTTGCCGAAACCGCATTTCCTGAAGTCGACGGCGTGCGCAGGATTGTCCCCTCTTACTCACCCGAAAACACACCGGGAAGCGCCCGGGTCCCCCTCGCGACTGACGCGACGATCGACGTCGCCATTCTCCGCGATGCTGCCCGGGCGACCAGACTGCTTGGCCGGGCCCGGGGCGACGACTCCTTGGATGAACGATGGTCACATGTCCTGCGCCACCTGCCGGCCTATCGCGTCGCAGGCGACGGCACACTTGCCGAATGGCTTGACCCACAGTGGAACGAGAACATCGCGCACCGCCACGCCTCCCAGCTTTACCCGCTGTGGTACGAGATTGATCCGGCCTTTGATGGCGACGGCGAGGAGGCGACGCGATTGCGTGCAGCCGCCTCTGAAACGGTGAGGAACAAGATAGCGTGGCGTGCTGAGGCGCCCACCGCGCCGCCTGGACGTATGGAGATGGCTTTCGGCCTCGTCCAGCTCGGGATGGCCGCTGCAGCGCTCGGTGATGCTGCGGCGGCGGAGACCTGCATCAACTGGCTCGCGATCGATCATTGGAGCCCGACGCTCACAACAACGCACGATGCGGGCAGGATTTTCAACCTGGACGCAAGCGGAGGTCTTCCAGGACTCGTCGCCTCGATGTTGCTCGGGTCCACCACCGACTCGCTGTCAGTACTGCCGGCGGTACCTGCCGCATGGCCGCGCGGGTCCGTGACGGGACTTCGCGCACGCGGAGGGCTCGCCATCGACCATCTCAGCTGGGACAGGCACGGTGCCTCCTTCACCGTGCATCGACTTCCTGGAGCGGGGTGGCTGGCACCGTTGGCGGGGACGCGGGTGCGGCTCCCCCGGCCGGCGTCGATCCGCGTTGACGGCGAGCCATTGGCGGGCGGACAGCTCACCATCGGCGAGCGTCCGCTACACGTCGAGCTGGAATGGCTGCGGAGCTAGGAACTCCGGCGGGCGGTCGACCACCAATCAGCGTGCGGAGTGCCTATGAACGAACGGTGATGATGGTCTTGCCCTTTCGTCGCTCGGTCGGGTTGAGGGCGGCAATGGCGTCGTCGAGAATAGAGACGTTCCCGATGTTCGTTCGCAGCCGGCCATCCCGCACGCGCTGGGCGATCTCGGTCAGTTGGGCGGGAATGGACTCGACCACGAAGTCGACCGCCAGCCCGTCTCTGGGCCGCGCGTCGGCCAGCCCGGTGACGGTCACCAGCGTTCCCCCGGCCCGGATTAGGTTTGCGGACCGCTTCTGGATGTCCCCGCCGATGACGTCGAACACCAGGTCGACTGCGCCGATGTCTTCGAGGGTGCCATTGTCGAGATCCAAGAACTCGTGAGAGCCGAAGTCAAGCGCCTTCTGACGGTCGGCGGCGCGTCCGGTGCCGATGACATAGGCACCGGCCTCGCGCGCGAGCTGTGTCACCATGGTCCCCACAGCGCCGGCCGCCCCATGCGCGAGGAGGGTCTGCCCCGGCTGGAGGCGGCCGTGCACGAACAGCCCCTGCCAGGCTGTGAGGCCCGAGATCGGCAGGCTCGCACCGACCTGGAAGTCGACATCGCCCGGCAAGGGCGCAAGGTTGCGTGCCTCGACAGCCACATACTCCGCTAGGGTGCCATCACGATGCCAGTCCGAGATACCAAACACCCGCTGTCCCAGCGAAAGCCCTGTAGTGCCATAACCAAGGGCCGTCACCACTCCAGCCAGTTCGTGTCCGATGATCGACGGCGACCGCTCACGTCCGGCCCGATCCGTCCAGGTAGACGACCACTCCACCTCAGTCGGTACGTATCCCGACGCATGGACCTCAACGATGACGTCGTTGATTGCCGCGGCTGGCTCTGGACGCTCCAGCAGCCTCATTCCGACCGCCCCTGCGGCCTGATCCGTTACCACTATCGCCTTCATTTGGTTGCCTGTCTGTTGTCTTGTCTCATGACTCATAGTTGATCCTTGCGTTGAGCGCCAGCTGTAGCTCCCTCCGTGATCTCAGAGGTGTTCGTTCGGAAGGTCGTCCCGCCGTACCGCGTAGCGGTACGCGTGCGTGTCCGTCTCCACTTCGAAGCCGGCAAGGTCCGCTTCAGATGCCTGTTCGAAGTCGTCGTGCGAATGCACGATAGGTGCGAAGTAATCGCCCCGCGATGCGGGGCCCAAAAGGACGTAAGCCCACCAAACCGGACGAAAATTTCGCTTGATAAAACCAAATGCGATTGCCATCGTTCGACCTTTCAATTGGAAAATTCGGCACGTCTCCAACACTTCTCGTTTCACTCCCCCAGAGCGTTGGGTTTAGGATCCGTGTGACCCTCTGATCACTCCTGGGTGCTTGGGGTCGATGAGGTCGGCGTACTGCGGGTTGCGCTCGATGAAGGTACGAACGATCGGGCACATGATGGTGACCGTTTTTCCTTGTGCGCGCACATCATCGAAGACGCGGCGGATTAGCTCGGTGGCGATTCCCTGTTTACGGAACTTGGGGAACACTGAGGTGGCCAGCAGCACAAGTCGATCGTCGTCGACGAGGTTGTAGGGCAGCCCTGCGATTTCGGTGTCGCCGAGAATGGCCTCGTAGATGCCGGTTTTCTCGTCGTTGACGACTTGGAATTCGAAGGCGGTCATTGAGGCGTCCTTTCGCTGATTGACTGTGCAGGGTATGCCGTATCCGTACGGCCCGATGTAGAAAGATCGTCTTTGTCTTGACCCGCCTGCCCGGGTTGACATCGAAAAAGGAATCCCCCGTTTCCAGGCCTGTTCCGGCATCACAATCGACTTCATCATTCATCTCCTTACATCCGACCCATCACCTAAACGCTTTTTTCTACAGCGCATTTTTGGATCTGCAAGGTTAGCGGCACAAAACGGGCATGTCTTACCGCGACACATCGATAAGAGTTGCGCCCTTGAAAGGGGCTGGATCCTCACCCTGGTGATGTCGTTCCAAAGAGGATCGCGGTTGAGGTTGTTGGTAAGACGGCGCAAAGGACCGACGCATATAAGTATGTGCAGCCCACAACCGGACTGATAGGGAGCCAGCATGGCGGGAACCACTGGGAGTACGGTCACGCCGACCGAACGAGAGCAGGAGGCTGCAGACGTGGATGTACCGGCAACGACGCCGTCGGCGCGGACGACTTCATCGTGCGTCCCCCGCAACAGCGCCGTGGCGCGGGCCCTTGGCCTATCCCGACTTCACGTCCAAAGCACGGCAAGACCCACTGTTTAGCACGCGTATCGAGGAGAAGGAATTTATGACAACCGTCGAGCTCAGGGACGATAATTTCGAGACCACCATTAAGGATAACGACATTGTTCTCGTTGATTTTTGGGCCCCGTGGTGTGGCCCTTGCCAGCAGTTCGGCCCAATCTTCGAGCGATCCGCAAAGGATAATCCTGGCATCGTTCACGGCAAGCTCGATACCGAAGCGGAGCAGCGCGTCGCAGCAGCCGCAGGCATCACTTCCATCCCGACGCTGATGGCGTTTCGTGAGGGAGTCCTTGTCTTCAATCAGGTTGGCGCCCTTCGGGCTACCGCTCTCGCGCAGGTCGTAGAGTTCGTCAAGAACCTCGACATGCGCGAGGTTCGCACTGCCATTGCCGCCGGGACGAATAAGTCCCTGTCGGAGAATTGACGTCGTCAGGAACGGAAACCAGCCCGTACCTGGACAAGACCGGTCCGGAACCGGGAAGGCCATCCCGGCCGATCGAGCCGACCTGGAAGGAGGATGGGATGAGGACATACTTCGGGGAGGTTTTGGCCCGCGAAAGAGTTCACCTGGCTGGGATCACTGACCGGGCGATGCTGACCAGCTGGCGCCATCGCATCGTCGAGGAGCTCATGACCCCGCAGTCCCCATACGCGTTGGCGTTGCGCCAGACCGGCGACGTGCGTGACCGCTCCGACTTCCTCGATCAGTGGCGCGAGCTCCTCGCCGAGGCGTTGGATCGTTTGCTCCGGTCCGGCGTCATGCGGCGGAACCCGTGCCCTTCCCCACGAGGTCCGAAGAGCGATGTCGATCCTCAGAAGACGGCTGTTCTGATTCTTGCGGCGCTTCATGGAGGCAGCACGCTGAGTCAGATCGCTCAAGACCCTCTGCCCCTCAACGCCGCACTCGACCTTGCGCTCGTGTCTTTTGAGGCAGGGGATGACGACCCGCCCGCACGGACGGGAACGAGCAGTTCGATAAAATGGATTTGTGATGACAACGGTTGACTCGCGCAGTGGCAGGCGCCTCACGGCGCGCGGTGAAAAGACGCGGGCAAAGATCGTCGCCGCGGCGGCCGAGCTGATCTATGTCCAGGGGGTTGGGGCCACCACGCTCGACGACGTTGTAATGGCCAGTGGAGTGAGCAAGTCGCAGCTGTATCACCATTTCGCAGGCAAAGACGAACTCGTGCGGGCCGTCGTAGATCATGTGGGCGCGCGCATCATCCAGCGTGAGCGCGATGCTCTTGGCCACGTCTCCACGGTCACGGGCCTGCGCCGCTGGCGCGATGCCTTGGTCCAGAACAACGCACTACGACATGGCGCCTACGGCTGCGCGCTCGGCTCGCTGGCCGCCGAAGTCTCCGATCAAGACGATGCCGCCCGACGCGCCGTGTCTCAGCTCTTTACTGAGTGGCAAGGACTGCTGGCCGGCGTGTTGCGCAGGCTTCAGGATGGTGGTGCGCTTCCACCTGAGGCCTCGATTGAGCAGCTCGCGACCGGACTCATGGGTGCCGTCCAAGGAGGATACATGCTGGCACAGACCGCCCGGGATGTAACACCCATGGCGACATCGATTGACATGGCGCTTTCTCATATCGAGAGCCTGTCTACTGACTAAGTCTCCCTGACAAAGCCAGAGGATCAGGCTCTGATCCTCGCGGTGCCAGCGAACTGCTCAAGCCGCTCATGCCATCCGGACATGAGCTTCCACCTTCGTGTGTTCGATGGATTGGCCAGATGCCGGCTCCCCTTCCAGATATTCGTTGGCGATCAGGTAGGCACGGATTTTGCGCCGGGCATCGAAAATGGTTTTGTAGATCGCGCCCCGATTCGATCCAGATCTACACACCATCGCGTCGATTGACACACCGTTGACCACGACCGCGACGAAGAAGCGGCGCTGGTGATGGGTCAATGTCTCGTTCATTGCCCGCTGCACGGCCGTGATCAGTTCCCGCTGCTGTGTCTGAGCGAGCGGGTCCGCTCCGAAGAGTGCAGGGAGTTGTTCCCATTCCTCGGCATCCAGGGACACGGATGGCCTACGCCTTAAGTGCCGGGCGAGTTTGTTCGAGACCTCCAGCGCGACAAAGCGGTAAGCCCAGGTGGTGAATCTGCTCTCCCCGCGAAAAGTGTCGAGTTTCTCAAGTAGGGAAACCATCGCATCATCGGCGGCCTGATGTGCAAGGTCCTCGAGCTCCGGCCCGTTGATTCGGAAGGCGGGTCCACGGCGATACGACTCATGGAAAGCCACCCTCAGCAACATATTGTGCAGCCGGGACAACGCCGCGTCCCGTTTGCTTCCGGCATCGCCGAGTGCGTTCAGCCAGGATGAGGAGTCCATGTCCATGTCGGTAAGTCCAAATCGGTGCGTGCGCCATAGCTCTGTCGTCATCGGGTTCAGCATGGGCGCAGGCGGCTGTGCCGCTGATGGCTCCTGCAGGTTCGTCGTCGCGTTGTGGCGCGTGGTTTGTCGGTGAAGTTGGTTTGATCTGCCCGTCCCACTAAATGGAACTATTTAGTCCGGACTAGAGTCTCAAGGCTTTGTTCGGCAAGTCTTATTTGCGTATATGGCCTCGATGTCATCGCGTTCTGCTGGCTTCGGGCGCGTCGATATCTGGACTATTTCGTCCTGTTTAAGGTAGAACTGTTGGAGTGTTTCGACAGCCACCTCGAGCACGTCAGCGGTCGCCCTTGGGCATGACCGGATTCAAAGAAGGGTAAGGGAGTCAGATGTCTGAGAACCGTTTTATTAGCGACGCCATTAACGCCAGCGGAGAGACCGCACAGGACCGTGTCAAATTGGCCGCCATGGTTGCCGAAGCCGGGACCAACGCGGGGCCGGCCACTACAGTTGAGGATGGGCCCAGCGATGCCTCCATCCTGAACTTCGCCCTCAACCTTGAGTACCTTGAGGCCGAGTTCTACCTTCGTGGCGCAACCGGGCAGGGACTTCCCGAAGACATGGTGGGAGGGATCGGGACTCCCGGCCAGGTCTATGGTGGCCGGCAGGTCGATTTCCGCAGTCCCTTGATCAAGAACATTGCCCGCGAAATCGCCATGGACGAGCAGGCCCATGTCGCGTTCCTCCGCAGCGCACTCGGAGGCGCGGCCGTTGCACGGCCACGCATCTCCCTCGACCACAGCTTCACTGCTGCAGCCACCGCTGCCGGGTTGATCGAGCCCGGACAGATCTTCGACGCATACGCCAACGACCGCAACTTCCTCTTCGCCGCCTTCCTCTTCGAAGACGTGGGAGTCACCGCTTTCAAAGGGGCAGCACCGTTCATCTCGAACAAGACCTACCTGGACGCTGCAGCCGGCCTGCTGGCCACGGAGGCCTACCACGCCGGAATCGTCCGTGCCACCCTCTTCAGCGAAGGACTCGCGGACGACTCCGTGTTCGAGGTCGTGCACAAGATCTCCGCGCTCCGCAACACGGTAAGCGGCCCCGGAGACGATGACCAGGACCTCGGCAACCGGGACGTGGCCAACCTCGTTCCAACCGACGCATACGGCCGGACCTTTGGCCGGAGCGCAGCGCAAATCCTCAACATCGTCTACCTCGGCGCCCAATCAGGCACCTCCGGCGGCTTCTACCCCGACGGACTCAATGGAGACATCGTCCACGGCACCGGGCCGAGCGAGGACTGAGTGCAGCCCGCGCCAGTCAGCGGTCCCGAGAGAAAGCTGACTGCGTTCACGCGTGCGAAGTAGACGATCACTCCGATCGATCATGCCGACTTGGGCTTTTGCCCACGGTCTGGAACCACCCCACAGGAAAGAAGGATCCAATGTCCACCCCCGACTACAGCAGAGATCGTGACAAAGTTGCGAAACTCACTCCCGAGCAGTACGACGTCACCCAGAAAGCGGCGACGGAGCCGGCGTTCCGGAACGAGTACTGGGACAACCACGACGCCGGCCTGTATGTCGACATCATCTCCGGAGAGCCGCTCTTCACGTCTCTCCACAAATTCGACAGCCGCACAGGTTGGCCCAGCTTCACGGCGCCTATTGACCGAAGCAATATCGTCCTGAATGAGGACCACACCTACGGCATGGTCCGGACCGAGGTGCGTTCCAAGCATGGTGACAGCCACCTCGGTCACCTCTTCAATGACGGCCCAGCCGCCGACGGCGGTTGGCGTTACTGCATCAACTCGGCCGCGTTGCGCTTCATACCCTTGGAGCAGCTCGAGGCAGCTGGATATGGGCAGTTTCGCAGGCTTTTCGCCACGGAGGAAGAATCATGAGCCGCGACCGCTCGATACTCGCGAGCGGCTGCTTCTGGGGCGCCCAGGAGCTGCTCCGAAAGAAGCCGGGTGTGATCTCCACCCGAACCGGATACTCCGGTGGCGACACACCAAACGCCACCTACCGCAACCACGGTAACCACGCCGAAAGCGTTGAGATTGTCTTCAATCCCGACATCCTCTCCTTCCGGGATCTGCTCGAGTTCTTCTTCCAGATCCACGACCCTTCGACCCCGGACCGGCAGGGGAATGATATGGGCCGCAGCTATCGGTCCGCCATCTTTTACACCAGTGAAGAGCAGAGGCAGATCGCGCTGGACACCATCACAGATATCGACGCGTCAGGACTTTGGCCCGGCGAAGTCGTCACGGAGGTCGAACCGGCCGGAGCTTTCTGGGAAGCAGAGGAAGTACACCAGGACTACCTCCAGAAGTACCCAGACGGCTACACCTGCCACTACCCCCGCCCAGGATGGAAGCTTCCGCAGCGCGAGAGCCAGACCGCGTTCGGAGGAACCTGATGGACCACCTCGACGGCAACGGCTTCGAGGACCAGGCCGAGTACTTCGGCCTGCTTCCGCCCGACGAGAGCCTCGACGCCGATGAACTCGGAGACGAGATAAACGAAACCGGGTACTCGCCGTTGGATTGGCGCCCGGCTGACCTCTCCTGGGGCTTCACATTGAGCGAGGCGAGGTCCCGGGAACCGCTATCCGCCCGGCTTGCCCGAGAGATCCCCGAAGTGACTGAAGAAGTGATCGGAGACGGTATCGGCGACACCACCGACACAGACGGCGAGGTTATCGACGATCAGGTCGGTTCTGTGCGAGCTGGCCGGCTGACATGGGCCGGCTCCCCAGAGAGTTTCGATCCGGCAACGGATTACTGGGCGGAAGACAACGGTTTAGACGGTGCCGGTGCATCGGCGGAGGAAGCAGCAGTCCACATCGTCCTGGAAGAAGACGATATGCGCTGGTCGTAAACAACCTGGTTGTAAGCGACGAAGATGCAAAACGAGGCCGGTCAGAGCAGCCAGCGCCACCAGCGTGACTGTTCCCGTTCCGGCGTCGGTTCCGGCTCCGGCTCCGGCTCCGGTTCCTCACCCAAGGCCAGCGCGGCCTCGGCGATGTCGTTCGCGGTGAGCGTCGTGACCGCCTCACGATCGAGGGCATCGAGACTTTGTTCCTCGTCGAGCGACAGCCGCAGCGCCTGGCGGTTGAGCGCCTGTTCGAACAGCGTGCGGGCGAACCGTGCATTGCCGGAGTCCTCGCCCGCGTGGAGCCCGATGAGGATACGACGCAGCATCTGGTCCGCACCCGGCTCCAGCGTGTACTCGTGTTGGGCCAGCATCTGGTGGAAGATCGTCTGGAGTTCGTCGACGGAGTAGTCGGGGAACGTGATCTCGCGGGCGAACCGGGAGCGCAGTCCGGGGTTGGAGAGCAAGAAGGATTCCATCAACCGCGGGTACCCGGCGACGATCACCACCAGGCGGTGGCGGTGGTCCTCCATCCGCTTGAGCAGAACCTCGATCGCCTCCGGGCCGAAGTCCATCCGCCCGTCCTCCGGGGCCAGTGCGTACGCCTCGTCGATGAACAGGACACCGTCCAACGCACGCCGGATCACCCGGTCCGTCTTGATGGCGGTCGCCCCGACGTACTGCCCCACCAGGCCCGAACGATCGACCTCGACCAAGTGCCCTTTCTGCAGCAGACCGACCGCGCGGTACATCTCGGCCAGGAGCCGCGCCACGGTCGTCTTGCCTGTGCCCGGGTTTCCGAGGAACACCAGATGCTGGGATGTGGCCACCTCCGGAAGTCCGTGCGCCTTGCGGCGGGCCTGAACCTGGAGCAATGCGACCAGGCCCCGCACCTGTTCCTTCACGGTTTCCAGTCCCACCAGCGCGTCGAGTTCGGCCTGCACCTCGGACAGCGGCCGGGCCGGCCCGGGCCTGGCGCCGATGAGATCGCCCACCAGGTCATCGACACGTTCCGAACCGGGCAGCTTGAGCTGATTGGCCAAGTGGCCGATGGTTTCGCGCAGGTCATCGAGCGGATTGCGGCTGGCAGCCATACATCAACTGTAATACTCGATTTCCCAGCAGGGTGAGGTGGGCTCCACTGGTGTCAACGCAGTTTGGTCAGAGTGTTCGCGCATACAGGCCGGTGGCAAATTGTCCCTGTCATCTCTTCATCACTCTCGCCGTTCTTTCCTCACGAAGCGAAGTTTTAGGGAACGTTCCCAAGATTTATTGAGACTAAGCCGCCTTCACCGCCCAGGTCAAGGAATTCCCGCCAAGTTTCCCGCTTCTGGCCCACTTCCCTTCCTTTGGCATCGGGCGGCGGGGCTGTTCGCGCGGTGAACCGAATGGCTCTTCAACACATCAAAAATGGGGTATTGACGTGGCCTGCATCACGTCCCTAGAATTTTGTTCAGCAGATTTGGGAACGTTCCCCAAAGTCGCAACTACCGCATCCATCCCCATTAGAGGATCTTGGCCGACGTTGTCGACAGACCCCTTCGGGCAAAAGCGAAATCAGATGACAGGAAGATCATGACTCTCAGAATCGGCGTAGACACCGGTGGTACCTTCACCGACCTTTGTGCGTTCGACGAGGCGAACGGACAAGTACACGTCCGTAAGGTCTCATCGACACCCGACGATCCCGGACGCGCAATTGTGCTCGGCATCCAGGAACTGCTCGAACAAATGGGCGGGCGCTCGATCGAGGAGGTTACCTACCTCGCGCACGGCACCACAGTGGGCACGAATGCACTCCTGACCGGGCGCGGCGTGCGCACAGGGCTTATCACCACCAAGGGCTTCCGGGACCTGCTGGAACTCGGACGCGGTCGCCGCCCGCACCTCTACGATCTGCAGGCCGACAAGCCGGAGCCTTTCGTTCCACGTGACCTTCGTCTGGAAGTGACCGAGCGCGTACGCCACGACGGACGCATCGAAACGCCTCTGGACCTTGATGAAGTCCGGGCTGCCGTGCGGGAACTGAAGGAACAGCAGGTTGAATCCATTGCAGTCTGCCTCCTCTACAGCTACCTACGGCCAGAGCACGAGCAGCAGATAGCTGCTGTCATCGCTGAGGAATTCCCTGAGGCGTATGTGTCCCTGTCCAGTGACGTTCTCCCCGAGTTCCGTGAATACGAACGCCTTTCCACCGTCGTCACGAACGCCTATATCGGCCCTGTGGTGGCAAACTATCTCGGTCGCCTGCGTCAGCGCCTTGCCGAGAACGGACTGAAGTGCATCCCGCACGTGACCCAGTCCAACGGTGGAATCATCCCCTTCGCAACGGCCGAGAAGATGCCGGTCCGTCTGGTTCTCTCCGGACCGAGCACCGGTGTTGTGGGCGCCGCTGCAATTACCAGCGCGGCAGGTAGCCCGGACATCATCACGTTCGATATGGGTGGCACGTCCTCTGACGTCTCCCTTGTGCAGAATGGCGAACCCAAGGTCACTTCCGGCATGGAGCTGGACGGCCGTCCGATCCGTTCCCCCATGCTGGACATCCACACCGTTGGTGCTGGCGGCGGTTCAATTGCCTGGATCGATAGTGGTAACCACCTCAAGGTCGGCCCGGCGAGCGCCGGTGCCTTCCCCGGCCCGGCCTGTTACGGAAACGGACAGGATGCCACCGTGACGGACGCCAACGTGGTTCTCCAAGTCCTCAATCCGGAGTATCTCCTGGACGGCCAGCTGAAGATCGACGCACAGGCGTCCCACAGGGCGGTCAAGGCTATCGCAGATCCCCTTGGCATGAGCGTTCCGGAGGCGGCGCAGGGCATTATCCGGGTAGTCACGGCGAACATGGCACGGGCCATACGTGTCATCTCGGTACAGCGAGGTTACGATCCCCGTGATTACGCCCTTGTCCCGTTCGGTGGCGCCGGCCCTCTGCATGCTTCCCGGCTGGCCATTGAGCTCGGCGTCGACCGCGTCGTGGTTCCGGAAACACCGGGCGCCCAGTCCGCGCTCGGGCTGCTCATGACGGATATTCGCAGCGATTTCATGCGCACACAGATCACGCATGTATCCCCTGATAATGCGGAAGACATCGCTAAGATCTTCGCTGAACTCTCCGACCATGCCTCGGACTGGTTTGATGAGGAAGGGATTGAAACAGAACGCCGGAGCGTCGTCCGTCGCCTGGAAATGCGGTACGCGGGGCAGAACTATGAACTTCCTGTCGAGCTCCCCGAAGGCGACATCGATGCCGCAGCGATCGCCGGCATTATCGAAGGCTTCCAGCGCGCGCACGACCGCATGTACGGCTACAGTGCCCACGACGAGGCCGTGCAGGCAGTGACCTTCCGGCTTCAGGCCATCGCAGACGTCCCCCGTGCCGAGATCGTACGCGCTGCCGCCAACGGACGGAAGGCGCAGGACGCCGTCGTCGCCCGTCGTGACGTCTACCTTGCCGAAGAAGGCGATTACGTCTCATGCCCGGTCTACGACCGGCGCCTGCTCGACGTCGGCCACCGCATCGTGGGACCTGCCGTCATCGAACAGATGGACACCACCACCCTCTTGCTTCCCTCCGATGTCTGCGTCGTCGACGACGTGCGCAACCTCGTCATTGAAATCCGAAGGAGCCCCAATGAATAACAAAACCACGCAACAGCTCGACAGCGTTCTTGCAGAAGTCATCGGCTCCGCGCTTGCGACCGTCGTCGAGGAAATGGGCGAAACGCTTGTCCGCGCCGCCTACTCCACCAACATTAAGGAACGCCGGGATTGCACGGCTTCCCTCTTCGACGCGAAAGGGCAGGGCATTGCCCAGGACGAAGGCGGCTCGCCCCTGCACCTCGGTTCACTGATGGGCATCGTGGACGGCATCCTGAGCCGCTATCCGTTAGACGAGATCAAAGACGGTGACACCTTCATCGGCAACGATCCATTCAGCGGCGGCGGATCCCACCTGCCTGACATCGTCCTGGCCACGCCGGTTTTCGTCGATGGCATCTTGACCGCCTGGGCGGCCAACCTCGCCCACCACGCCGATTTCGGCGATCGCGGTCACGCGCACATCTTCCAGGAAGGCCTGCGTATCCCGCCCGTCCGCCTTATCCGTCAAGGCGCGCTGCAGGAGGAGATGCTCAACCTGATTCTCCTGAATTGCCAGGTCCCGCACGAGCGGCAGGCTGACCTGCGTGCACAGCAGGCGGCAAACCGCCTTGCATCCCAGCGGTACAAGGACCTCTGCGAACGCTATGGCCGCGAAGTCATGGTTCAGGCAGGCGAAGATCTGCTCGACTACACCGAACGCCGCACCCGGGCAGCCATTTCGGCCATGCCGGATGGCGAGTACTCCTTCCAGGACAAGTTCGACTGCCCCGAGCTGGACGACGAGCTCGAACTTCAAGTGCGTATCGTGATCGACGGCGAGAACATCTCGTTCGACTTCGGCGGAAACCCTCCGCAGGTCCGCGCAAGCGTCAACGTCGTCTGGACTGCCCTGTACGCCTCGGTCTACTACTCGCTCAAGAGTCTGATCGACGCCGACATCGTCCCCAACGCGGGCCTGTACCGGCCCGTGAAAATCGAGGCGCCGCTCGGAACCATCATCAACTGCCAGGAACCAGCAGCGGTCAACGGCCGCAGCGAAACATGCCAGAGGATCGTTGACCTCATCCACGGCGCGTTGGCCACGGCCGTCCCCAAGCGGGTCACCGCAGCAAGCAATGGCGCCAACACCGGTGTTCACTTCTCCGGACGGAACTCGCGCACTGGGCGAGAGTTCGTCTATCTGGAGACCATCGGCGGCGGATGCGGGGCCCGTGCTACCAAGGACGGCATGGACGGTGTCCAGGTCCACATGACCAACACCTCCAACCTGCCGGTTGAAAGCCTCGAGGCCGAGTACCCGCTCGTCATCGATGCCTACGAACTGATTCAAGACTCCGGCGGCGGTGGGGAACACCGTGGTGGCCTGGGTATCCGGCGTGCGGTTCGTGTTGAGGATCCCGACATTCATTTCTGGCTGGATACAAGCCGTCAAAAATCCCGTCCTTGGGGCCTCGACGGCGGACTGCCCGGTGAGGGCGCGCGTGCCGTCCTCAGCGAGGGGGCACGGCCCATCAACCACGGATACACGGTCCTCCAGACCGGCGACCGCGTAGCGATCGAAACAGCCGGAGCCGGAGGCTATGGCCCACCGGAACTGAGGAATGTGGACGAGGTCGCCCGAGACCTCGCAGAGGGAAAGATTTCAGAGGCGTTCGCCCGGGAGGTCTACCCAGAGCAGTTCAGTCAAATCGTCAGCGGACACTCACAGTCCGCCCTCACCCCTAGGAAATAACATGGCAAATACAGCCAGCGCCACGGCCCCCGTGGCTTCAGCCACCCGGCGTCGTGTTTTCATCTCCACAATGCTCGGCAACGTCGTCGAGTACTACGACTTCACATTGTATGGGACCTTGGCCGCAATCATCTCAACCCAGTTCTTCCCCTCCGGCGATTCGACTGCCGCCCTCCTGGCCGTATACATCGGCGTCGTCCTCTCTTACGCCATCCGGCCCATCGGGGGGCTGATCCTCGGTCCGCTTGGTGACATCAAGGGTCGAAAATTCGTTCTGATCCTGACCATCGCCCTGATGAGCATTGGTACTGCCGGCATCGGTTTTCTGCCGACCTACGCAGCCATCGGCGTTGCAGCGTCGGTACTGCTGATGCTCTCCCGTCTTTTGCAGGGCATAGGCGCAAGTGTGGAGTACACAACTGCTGCCAACTTCCTGTTCGAGCATGAGAAAGGCCGTCGGCCCAACTTCGTCGCGGGGGTGCTGAACTCGACGGCCTCAGTGGGATCGTTCCTCGCCGCGGGCATCGCCTACATCTTGAGCGTTGCGATGCCCGGCCACGCGTTCGCGGATTGGGGTTGGCGCATCCCGTTCCTGCTTTCCATTCCGATCGCGTTCATCGGTGTCTACATGCGTAACCATGTAAGTGAAACACCTGAGTTCCAGAAGGTTCTCAAGGAAGCCGCGACCGAGAAGGTCAAGCAAACCCCTCTGCGTACTGCTCTGCGCTACCACTGGGCAGACATGCTGAAGGTCATCGGTCTTGGTGCGGGCCAGCGCATCGGCTCGTACACAATCCAGGCGTACTTCGTAACAGCACTGATCACCGCGGGGTTCCCGGCATCCCAGGCATTGCTCGCCTCGATGCTGACTTACGCCGTGGGTCCCATTACCAGCATTTGGGGCGGCTCCCTCGCCGACAGGTTTGGTGCCCGTGTAGTACTGCTGACGGGTTACGGGCTCTTTGTTGTCCTTACCGTGCCGGCCTTCTTCGCGATCGGCGAGAAGTCGATCCTCCTCGCAACGGTCAGCGTCATCGGTTTCACGTTGATCAACAACCTGGTTGCTGCCCCGCTCAGCGTGGCCTACGTCCTGAGCTTCCCGCCGGAAGTACGGTCCACAGCATCTGCACTGAACTTCAACGTCGGAACGTCATTGATCGGCGCCACGGCCGGCCTCGCCGCTGTATGGCTGTTCTCCATCACAGGTTCCAACGTGTCCTTTGGCTGGTACATGACCATCGCGTGCGTCATTTCAATCCTCGTGACTGTCTTCGCCCTTCCCAAGGCACTCCAGCACAGCAAGACGGCGATCAATCCGTCGGCCGCCCCAGCCGTGAGTTAGCAGTATGCAAACCTGCTGGGTTCGGTCCCCTCACTCCGAAGGGGACCGAACCCAGCCTCAAGAATCCCGGAGCCCGGGTGGGCCGCATCCACGATTGGAAACGAAGTGATCAGACCAAACGTCCGCCAGGCGGCTGCGACAGCAGTGGCAGCCATGCTTGCCCAGCCCAACCGTTCGGCGGTGCTCTGATGGTTGCAACACCGATTCGGACCGCCATTATTGGATTCGGAGTGTCAGGCAAGGTCTTCCATGCGCCTCTGATCGCCGCGGACCCGGACTTTTCCCTGAACGCCATTGTGACAGCCAATGCAGAGCGTGCCGGTGAGGCCGCCCGCCTCTACCCGGCGGCAAGAGTTTTTGCCAGCGCGGATGAAATATTTGCTTCCGCGGATGACTTCGACCTGGTGGCCGTGTGCACACCGCCTTCCACACACATGGACCTCGCGTCCGCAGCGATCGCCCAAGGTCTGCACGTGGTGGTGGACAAACCATTCGTGCCCACCTCGCAGGAAGGGGAGCACCTTCTTGATCTGGCATCCGGTGCAGGGGTGCAGTTGTCGGTCTTCCAGAATCGTCGATGGGATGCTGACTTCCTCACTCTTAAAAGGCTCATTCGCGGCGGAGATCTGGGTCAGGTCCATAGCTTCGAATCCCGTTTCGAGTGGTGGCGGCCAGAGGGCTTCGGCAACTGGCGTGATGCAGCGACTCCGGCCGAAGGCGGTGGCCTCCTTCATGACCTGGGCGCCCACCTGATCGATCAGGCCATCCAGTTGTTTGGCCCGGTCCTGGACACCTACGGTGAAACGGCTAACCACGGGCCCAATCCTGAAGGGGGCGAAAGCGAAGCATTCGTGTCCCTGCTGCACGAGTCGGGGGTTCGCTCAAGGCTCTGGATGAACGGTGTGGCGGCCCGGTCGGGACCTCGTTTCCACGTACTCGGTTCCTCTGCCGGCTACACCAAATGGGGTTTGGACAGCCAGGAGACGGACCTCGCTGCCGGAGTTCTGCCCACGGATCCTTCCTTCGGCGTCGAAAACCAAGAAGCGTGGGGCATTCTCGGCACGGGCAGCACGGAAACAGCAATCCCCGCGGAGCGGGGAGCGTATCCGCGCTTTTACACGCAACTTGCCGAATCCATCCGAGGTACCGGCCCGCTTCCTGTGGATCCGCGCGAATCCATTGAAGTGCTTCGGATCATCGAAAACATCCACTCGTCCGTCAGGGGTCTCTCGTAGAGACTCCAAACCGGGCAGCCAGCAGACAATAAGAAGAACGAAGAAAGTAAAGAATCATGTCCTCCACGTCTCCCAAGAAGCACGTCATTGTCATCGGCGGCGGCATCTTTGGCGCTTCCACGGCCCTGCATCTCGCCCGGGGTGGTGCCCAAGTGACACTTGTGACTGCCGGGTCCCTCGCAAACGGGGCGTCCGGCCGTTCGATTGCATGGCTAAACTCCTCCGGTGCCCGCTCGGCCGAATACCACTACCTGCGGTTGTTGGCCATTGACCGTTACCGCACTTGGACTGCGCACCACCCGGAAAGCCGCCACTACATCCAGTTCAACGGCGCCATGAAATGGGCCGCTCCGGGAAAGACCTTCCGGGATACCTATGCTTTTGAACGCCATCATGGGTACGAGTCGGTTTGGGTCGAGCGGGGGGACGTAGCAGCAGTCGCGCCGGACGTGAATGCGCAGGCCGTGGCCGAAGAAGGTGCCATCTTCAACCCCGGTGAGGGCTGGGTGAATATGCCGGACTTCATTCCAGTGCTGGTTGCAGAGGCCGTGGCGACGGGAGCCGATGTGATCAGCGACGCCGGGGACGTGCGGGTCGACGTGCAGGATGGGATCGCGGTCGGTGTGATCCTCGGCAGCGGGACGCGGTTGTTTGCTGACGAAGTTGTGCTCGCTACCGGCGGTGACGTTCCGGCCCAGCTCGCCGCCCTCGGGGTCACGGTCCCGGACAGGACCACGGCCGCATTTGTGCTTCTCACCGATCCGGTCGATGTAGAAGTCAAGACAGTGCTTAACACCCCGCGTGTTGCGGTGCGCCCCACGCCCGATGGCCGTCTTGTGCTCGACTCGGACTGGGCAGAGCAGACGGTATTGGTCGAGGACAATGGTTCGTTCACCGTGCCGCGGGAGTCGGTGCAGGGCCTGCTGGAGGAGGCTTCAAAGGTACTCGCAGGCAACCCACGCCTGACAGCCCACCTCGTCGCCGCGGGGCTCAAGCCGATCCCAGGTGACGGGTTGCCGGTGGTCGGATCCATTCCAGGGATTCCGGGCCTGTACACAGTCTTCAGTCACTCCGGCGCTACTCTCGGTTTGATCCTCGGGGAATTGCTGGCAGAGGAGATCCTTACAGGCACTCCCTCCCCCGTACTTGAATCCTTCCGACCGGACCGCTTCGGTTCCAACGATCCTGCGCACGAAGCCCTGGGCACGGGAGCGTGGGAACCGGTAAGGCAGTAGAAAACCAAGCAGAACGTACAAGGGTCAGAGAGGCGGTGGACGCAAGGTGTCTGCCGCCTCTGGGCTTAGGGCCGGTGCGGCGTGACAGGGGCTGGCTACAGTGGGTATAAAGTCTGGTAACGATCCCAAATGGACCAAGGAGGAACGCGACTATGGCCCAGCCCGTCTCGGAGTCAGTAACGATCATAGACGTGGCGCAGCTGGCAGGGGTGTCAAAATCAACCGCGGCACGGGCGCTGGCTGGATACGGCTCCGTCAGCAGTAAGGCGCGGCAAGCAGTCGAAGCTGCAGCGGACACTCTGGGGTACCAGGCCAACGCCCTGGCCAGAAGCATGATCACCGGCAAAACCACAACGGTGGGTGTCGTCATTCCGGACATCAGCAATCCTTTTTTTGCCAACGCCGTCAGGGGCATCTCGACCGCCGCCCGTGAAGCGGGATATGACGTGCTCCTTAGCAGCACCGAAGGGGAACTGGGCTTGGAGCGACGGGCAGTATCGGTGCTTGCGGGAAAAAGGGCCGACGGCGTCATTGTCGCCCCGGTTTCGAATGAGGACACAGCCCATCTGGAGGAGTTGGAGGCTAAAGGAATTGCTGTCACCCTCCTCGACCGTCCTGCGCCGAACGTCACATCCGCGTCCTACGTGGCAGTGGATCACGTTGGAGCGTCTGCATTGGCCGTCCAACACTTGCTTGACCTGGGGCATCGGAACATCGGCATTGTCACGGAAGCGACAGCGCTGCTACCTGACCAGATCCACCCTGAGGTCGCTGCATCTCTGCGCCCCGCAACTGCCCGCCTACTGGGCTACGCCATGGCGCTGCGGGGCGCAGGAATTCGTTATGATCCGGCGTTAGTGGCTTCAAGTTCCTATTCGCGACACTCCGCTGGAGACGCAGTCCGCTACCTTCTCAAGTCCAAACCCAGCATCACAGCCCTCTACTGCACCGATGCCGAGATGAGTGCCGGCGCCTTTGCCGCGCTCCAGGACATGGGTATCGACTGCCCAGGTCACCTGTCCTTGGTCGGCTTCGATGATCAGGACTGGGCCACCCTGGTACGTCCTCGACTCACTGTCGTGGAACAGCCCAGCTATCAGCTGGGAAGGACGGCTTTCAAGGAGCTGACCGCTTCGATGCTCACCCCAAACGAGAGACGGCGCAACCGTATCCTGGGCGGCCGTCTGGTGGTTCGCGAATCCACGGCCAGGAGCCGCTCCGCCTGATACTGAAAATCACAATGCGACTCCAAATCCAGAGGGATGGAAGGTGCTGCTGCCATCGGAGAATCCGGCCACTATGGCAGCAACAAAGCATCTAACGCGAAGTCCTTGACTTCCCGAGTAATGGGGTCTACTGCTTGGCATGTTGAATGCATTCTCACATCCAAGGAGCGGACATGGAAGCCAACGGCTATGGAGTTGTGCACTTCTTCCCAGGAGGCACACAGGACCAATACGAGGCATCAATTGCTGCCGTCCACCCGGGGGAAGGGCTCTTGCCCGAGGGGCAGACCTTCCACGCAGCGGGCGCCTCGGAGGGAGGTTGGACCATCATGGCCGTCCACGAATCGAAGGAGAGCTGGGAGAAATTCCGTGACGGCATCCTCCTTCCCCGGATGCAGCAGGGAATCGAAGGCGGATTTGCAGCGCAGCCCGAGGAGACCGTGATCGATCTGTACAAGATCATGCCCTAACGGCTCGAAGCTCGACTTGTGTCAGCTCCGAAACCCGCGGAGCTCCCAGAGCCGGTAGGCCCTGAGTTCATCGAGCATGCGCAGAGCCTACTGGACGTCCTTGGACCGCCTAATTGGTCGCGTTGGCGAGCCTGGCTGCCAGCGTCCTGACGTGCTCGACAAGTTCTTGGGGTTCGTGCACCTGGAAGTCGAACCCTTTGGTTGTCACGTAGATGGCCAACTCGTCCAACGAGTTGGAACCGGCCCGCAGGGTGCAGCTGTGCTCGTCGATCGGCTCCAGCGCCCCGGTGGTGGGGGCAATCCGCTCCGCCGCGGTCTCGGCGCTGACATGCAGGGTGAACCGGGCCTGGTAGCGGTAGGCCGACGTGGAGATCGCCCGCGAGGCATAGCCGCTGATATCCGGGTGAGGCGGGGTGCGCGGAGTGAACCGTGGCCCGGTGGGCGTGCGGGGATCGAGGCGGTCCACGCGGTAAGTGCGCCAGTCCTGGCGGTCGACGTCCCAGCCAATGAGGTACCAGCGCCGGCCTGCGTGCACCACCCGGTGTGGCTCGGTCGTGCGGATGCTGCTGGTTCCGTCGTGGGTGCGGTAGTCGAAGCGAAGGCGCAGCGAGTCACGGCACGCGGCGGCGATGGCCGTGAGCGTGCTCGGGTCGACGGTGGGGCCGGAGCTGGCCATCGGCACGACCATCGACTGCAGGGCGTTGATCCGGTGGCGCAGCCGGGACGGAAGTACCTGTTCGAGCTTGGCCAGTGCCCGCACTGAGGTCTCCTCGATGCCGGTGATCGACCCGCCGGCGCCCGTGCGCAGGCCCATCGCGACCGCGACGGCTTCGTCGTCGTCGAGCAGCAGCGGTGGCAGGTCCGCGCCTGCACCCAGCCGGTAACCGGCGGTGCCCGGGGTGGCCATCACGGGGTAGCCGAGGCCGCGAAGCCGGTCGACATCGCGGCGCACAGTGCGTGGAGTAATCTCCAGCCGCTCGGCCAATTCGGTGCCGGACCAGTCGCGTCGGGTCTGCAGAAGAGAGAGTAGTCGCAGCAGCCGTGCCGAGGTTTCCCACATGATTTGAAGTCTGCCATAGTCCTAGGACCGAATCTGACCTAACCGGTTCCTAGAGTTATCGGCATGGAGAACAACACAGAGATCCGGCCCTTCACCATCGACATTCCCCAGGCTGACCTGGACGACCTGCGGGACCGGCTCGCCAGAACCCGGTGGGCCGCGGACCTGCCCAATGTCGGCTGGAGCCGCGGGGTGCCGGTGGGCTACCTCAAGGATCTGGCCGAGTACTGGCGCGATGGCTACGACTGGCGCGTCTACGAGCGGGAACTGAACAAGTACCCACAGTTCACCACCGAGATCGACGGACAGAACATCCACTTCCTGCACGTCCTCTCGCCCGAGCCGGACGCGCTGCCGCTGATCCTGACCCACGGCTGGCCCGGCTCGATTGTGGAGTTTCTGAATGTCATCGGCCCGCTGACCGACCCCAGGGCACATGGCGGAGATCCGGCGGACGCGTTCCACCTGGTGATCCCGTCGATCCCCGGCAGCGGATTCTCCGGACCCACCGGCGAGGCTGGCTGGGACACCAACCGGGTGACCAGGGCCTTCGCTGAGCTGATGAACCGGCTCGGCTACGACCGCTACGGCGCGCAGGGCGGGGACACCGGCGCGGTCATCTCCCCGGGGCTCGGCCGGCTCAACCCCGACAAGGTCGCCGGCGTGCACGCGAACGGGCTCTCTGCGTTCACCGAGATCAACCCGGACGAGGCGGGAGAGCTGACCGAGGCCGAGCGGGCGCGGCTGGATCACCTGCAGTACCTTAAGACCGAGCAGTCCGGCTACATGATGATCCAAATCACCCGGCCGCAGACCCTGGCGCACGGGCTGCACGACTCCCCGGTCGGGCAGTTGGCCTGGATCGTGGAGAAGTTCAAGGAGTGGACCGATCCGGCCGCCGAACTGCCCGAGGACGCGGTGGACCGGGATCTGTTACTCACCAACGTGATGCTCTATTGGCTGACCGGCACCGCCGGGTCCTCGGCCAACAGCTACTATGAAACCGCGCACGCCGGAGCCTGGGGCGCGAGTGAACGTTCCAAAGTGCCGACCGGGGTCGCGGTGTTCCCCATGGATGTGTCGATCCGGCGCACCGTCGAGCTCGAACACACTCTCGTGCACTGGTCCGAATTCAGCCGCGGCGGCCACTTCGCCGCCATGGAGGCCCCCGACCTGCTCGTCGCCGACGTCCGGGAGTTCTTCAGGAAGCTGCGCTGAAACCACTGCGGGCGCCGGCCTCGATCAGGGCCGACGTCGATCAGGTTGGGCCCCCGTGAATCCCGCGACTCTCCGATGGGTGTAATCGCTAGGACCACACCTGTGGCCCACGACATGGTGGCGCCCGACGATGCCTGACCTGCACAAACGAGCCCTTTTCCTTGCCGGAGTCCCGTCGGACCCCGAGAGAACCTTGGAATCGGGACACTCCTGGTGGGCGCTGTAGAGGACTGTTGCCGAGGCCCGGCGCATCAAGGTTTCATTGTCCGGCTCGGCGTACTAAAAGCGGGCCTGGTTCGGATAGGCGCTTTCCTGCCGGTGCGCAATCGACTGGCGCAAGCGGCCAGGACCCAGCAGAGTACGAACATGCCGACTATCGCATAGCCCAATCCGGTCAGATCGATGCTTCCGATCGTCGCCAGTGCCCCTCCAATGGTTCCGGCTTTTGCAACAACCACGGATATCAGCTCCACCGTTCCGATGCTTAGCGCGACGGCTGCGGAGAGCCCCGTGAGGACGATGTTGTACTGAAGCCGGCGGTCCTGCTTCGAGAACGCCCAGTTATAGGCGAGGTTCATGAACCATCCGTCCACCGTGTCGAACAGACTCATGCCGGCGGCGAAAAGCACTGGCAGGATCAGGACGGTGTACCAGGGAAGCGCCATTGTGGCCGCGCCGCCGGCAATGACCAGCAGGGCCACTTCAGTCGCCGTGTCGAACCCCAGGCCGAAAAGCAGCCCTACCAAGTACATTTGCCACGGGTGCGTGATGCTCCGCATGACCGGCCGCAGGACACGGACCATCAGCGTTGTGGGAGATCCGGTCTCTGGAGGCACTGCGTGGCCAGCCCGAAGCCGGCGGAAATCCACAACGACCCGGATCAGAAGAGTCACGTTGAGTGCCGCCAGGATATAGAGGAACACTCCCGAGATAGTGGTTCCAGCCAGCCCGAGGGCTTCGTGCAGGGGCGAGGCGTCCTTACCGACGAGGATTCCGAGATACTGTGCTCCTCCTGCCAGTAGTGCGCAGAGTCCGAAGACGACGCTGGCGTGGCCGAGCGAGAACCAGAAGCCCACCGAGAGCGGCCTAAGGCCCTCACCGATGAGCTTGCGGGTGGTGCAGTCGATGGCTGCGATATGGTCGACGTCGAACGCGTGCCGTGCTCCTAGCAGGTACGCACCGGTTCCGATCCCCATGCCGAAGATTTGTGTGGAGCTGAGGTGCAGGCTTTGAGGAACGATGCTGAAAACCAAAACACCCCAGCCCACCGCGTGCAAAGCGATGATGGTGCCCGCCATGCCTGCCACGGGAGTCACCCGCCACCGCGCGGTTGTTGCACTGCTGAACTTCGGCCGCTCAAGGGAAGCCAGGACACCCATGACCGGTTCCTGTCAGCCCATTGGAGGCGTCAGGCCATACCGGGCAATGATCTCCGGCAACCACGGGGCTTCCCCGAACTGAAGCCCGTATTTGGCAGCAAGTTTGCCGATGGCCTCGGGATCGGGTGGCCCGGCTTCGAGTTGATCGGCCAATCCCCAGAAGAAATGCTCAAACCCCGCAGGACTAATCACCTCGATCATCCGTGCCGGGACCTTGCCTGCGTTCCACATGGTGTGCAGTTCCCCGCGCGGCTTGGTGATGTAGCCACCAGCGCCCAGCACGGCCTCACGCTCGCCCGACCTGAACCCGATCTCCCCTTCAAGGACGATCGAATACTCATCTTCACGGGTATGCGTGTGCGGCGGAACCAGGGCCCCGACCGGGAACGGATGCTCCACGATCGAGATCTGCTCATTTGTGTGTTCGCCAAACAGCTTGAACACAACCCCGATGCTTCCGAGGCTGCTCTGCCGCCCTTGTCCCGGCTGCACGACCGTCAGCCGCGGAGCCCCTTCAATGTCCATCACAAGCCCGCTTTCTAATTTCGATATACAATGGTGTATATCGAAATTGTCCGGCCGCAAAGAACGGGTGTCAATACTTTGAGTGAACAGCATGGTTCATCCAAATCCCGCCGCTATCAGATGAGCAGGCGGGCCGAACTTGTGGACAGCACACGGCAGCGTATTGTCGATGCCGCCGTGGCCCTCCACGGCTCGGTGGGACCGGCGCGCACGACGATCGCCGGAGTCGCCGAGAAGGCTGGTGTCACGCGCCTGACGGTCTATCGGCATTTTCCTGACGATGAGGCGTTATTCTCCGCGTGCTCCTCGCACTGGCGCGGACAGCAGCAGCTTCCGGACCCTGCCGCCTGGTCCGGGCATTCCGATCCCCTGGAACGGCTGAAGTTCGGCTTGTCCGACCTTTACCGCTTCTATCGCCACGGCGAGGCCATGCTGACGCGAATCTATGCGGACAAGGATGCGCTCCCGAAAGCACACCGAGAGGACCTCGAAACCCGCAACGCCTACTTCCGCGACGTCCTTTGCGAACCGTTTTCACAGCAAGACAGGACCGGCCGGCTCGGTGCCATCATGGGCCACGCTATTTCATTCTGGACGTGGCGGTCACTGTGCCATGACAACGGGCTTTCCAACGAGGATGCGGTTAAAGCCATGTGCGCTCTGGTCGCCATAATGGCCGGCACCTCCGACGCCCGTCAGGGGGAAACGGCGGCTCTCCGAACGCTGTGACCCTTCACGTTCTTTAGCCGCGTCTACAGATTTTCTGGTCGACGCCCGCGGCGCGCGATGGCCTCCATGATCTGCTCCCGTGAAAGGCTCCTCTGCTGCTGTGCGATCTCGATCGCGAACTGCAGGGCATCTCCCCTGCTGCCTTCTCGCACATTCGCCCTTACGGTTGATCGGCCAAGCTGTTCGGCTGTGAATCTCAACAATCGGCATCTAGCTGGTTTGACCCCTTCGCCCTGCAGTCAGCTCCTCTGAGGAAGAACGTTGTCCGGTGCCAGTCTTGATCGCCGATGCGAATTGTGGGTTTGGTGACAGCTACGGCCTCAGCGCGGCGAGCTGTATCTGCTTCGCAAGCGAGTAAGCGACCGGCAGATCGTCGTCGTTCTCGACGAACACACGGCCAATGACGAGTACTGAATTGGCTGGTGAGGAAATCTGCGTCATGCCTGTGGGCACCGCCCCCTTCCAACCGGGCCCGCTGAGAACGTAGTCGCCGGCTTCGGTTCCTGTGGTCCGTTTGCCGACGTAGGCAAAATTGGCGCTTGTCGACGGGTCTGTGAACTGCAAGCTGAAGTAGCGGCTGGCCATGTCCGGAACGTGCAGGATCTGCGGCCCCATCCCCAGGTCAAGCCAGCCGCCAATGTAGAGAAGATCATCGGCCCCGGTCGCCATGAGGCGCCCATGGGAGGCCGAAGGGGACGACGTTCCAGGCACGGCATACAGCGTGTTGACAGGGATCGGGCCTTGCCCAAGACCATGCTTGAGAATTGCCTTCTTGTAGCCATGGACCGTAAGCCGCGGCCAAAAGAAAATGAAAGCCGGCGTCCCCAGCCCCCAGACGATGACCGCGGCTAATGCCAAGGGCATGATCTCGTCCCCGTTGACGATCCGCCGGAAGATGACCCAGGCGAAGATCAACAGTATGGCAACAGTAAGGGGACGGCCGTACTTCAGGATGAGGCGGTTCATGTCAGTGCGCCCTTATCACAGGTGGCAAATGGTACGAGCCCTCGAGTATTGCCGGACGGGGCAGATACACACGGAACGTCAGCTTGAACTTCCCCGAGGGAATCGGCAGCCAGTTTTGCTCGTTTCTGCCCGGCGCTTGGTGTTGGAGATAAATATCGAGCGAACCGTCAGCGTTCCGCACCAGGGGTGAACGGTCCCCAATGCTGTACTGGTTAGTGGGGTTCTTCACCATGTATCCGACAACATCGGTCGGAATGAGAGACCAGAAAGCGTTATGGGGCGGGAGTTGCCCTGCAGGGAAACGCAGGACATATCCGTTCCCGCCGCTCAAGGTTTGTCCTGCACCATCAACCTTCGTTGTCCAATACGCTGCCTCCTCAAACACATTAACCAGAGGCAGGGCCTTCGCGCAGGCGGCCCGCACAAAGACTCCGTTTCCACGCTGGCCACACTTGGGGATGGCACTCCAGCCGTTGACCGTCGTCGTGATCGCCCTGCCCACGGCATTCATCACGACGATCGCCGTCAAGAACGCAAGCACCCCACCGAGAAGTAAGCCCTGCACGATGCCGGACTGTGAGAACCAAGCGAGGGCATTCACCATAACCGCAAGCTACCACCGGCAGCACTGCGTGAAGCTCCGGAAGGACGGAGCAGCTTGGCTATCGCGGCCAGCCCACAGGACGAATATTTTCCGCCTGGGGTCCCTTGGAGCCCTGCACAACATCGAACTGGACACGCTGGTTCCCTTCCAAGGAGTGGTACCCGCCGCTGACGATCGCCGAGTAGTGGGCGAAGACCTCATCTGAACCGTCGTCGGGGGCAATGAACCCGAAACGCTTTTCGGTGCTGAACCATTTGACCGTACCAGTCGCCATTTCATGCTCCATCGTTGCGGTACTTGAGCTTTGGGACTTCGCTGACCTAAGCCCTCTACTGGGACTTTGCTGGTGTCTGGGCCAGTTTCGTCTGGATGTTTTTTGCGTGTTTCTGTATCTGCTCGCCGTAGCCTCCGTTGAGGGCGGTGTCCTTGATTTTTGAGGCGTCTGCGTCCCGCTCTGACGCCGGGGCTGCTTCCAAGGTCTTCAGGTCGGTCTGCAGATTTGCGGGGAGTTTGCTGAACGCCTTGGGGTGGTGGATCAGGAGGTAAGCGACCTCGTGGGCCTTGTCCCCGAACCCGGCCTCGGCCCGGATGCTGACCCTCAGCACGGCTGGAAGGGCTCGGGCAAATGGATGTTTAGCGTGGCTCGCGCTGTCCGGTCCCGCCGTCGAGGCTGAGGATGACGCGCTTGGAGAAGGGGACGGGCTCTGACCGTCTGCCGAGGCAGCTGTTGCCCCAATTGCTGCTCCCCCGAGAAGGACAGCACCTGCCGCCAAGGCGGCACCGCGCATCCGCCATCGACGGATAACGTCACCGCTTGGCATTTGCTTGTTGTTCATGACGTCTCCTGAGTGATCCGGTGGGACCCCATTGGATTGGGCCAGTAGGGGTCCTTACCATTCCACTATCGCCTGCCGACGTCCGGGACAGGTTCGGGGAATGTAAGGGGACGGTAAAGTATGGGCCGTTGCTGCGTTACCCGCCCCAACAGAGCGTTCAATGGAAGCATGGAACAACCATCGACTCCCGATGCGACGCCTTCCCGTGGTCTCGTGATGATCGTGGAAGATGAGCGTGCGATCGCCGACGTGGAACGGCTGTATCTGAGTCAAGCGGGGTTCGGCGTGCATGTGGAACCCACCGGCGAAGGCGCCCTGGAGCGGGTCAGAATTCTTCGACCCGTCGCTGTCGTGTTGGACGTCGGGCTGCCTGGCATCGACGGAATCGAGGTATGCCGCCGGATGCGCACCCAGGAGGATTGGACACCCATCATTTTTGTCACTGCCCGGGACGAGGAGGTGGACATGCTTTTGGGATTGGAACTGGGCGCAGACGACTACATGACTAAGCCGTTTTCACCTCGGGAGTTGGTGACCAGGCTCAAGACGGTCTTGCGCCGAAGCATGGGCTCCCCCGGCAGCGGCGTCCTGCGGGTTGGCTCCCTGACCCTGGACCGGGGCAGCCGCACTGTCAGCGTCGATGGCTCAGCGGTGGACCTGACCGCGAGGGAATTCGACGTGCTCGCCTTTTTGATGGCCAGCCCGGGCAGAGTGTTCAGCCGTGAACAGCTTCTGTCTTCGGTCTGGGGGCAGGCCAGTTACGCGGGTGGGCGGACCGTGGACGTACATATAGCCCAGCTTCGCTCCAAACTCGGCGATGATAGCCCCATCCGTACGCTGCGAGGTGTTGGATACTCTGTCGATGGCGGCCGCACGTGAAAATCCAAGACGCTGGTAACGGCGGGCTCGACGGTCACGCTAACCGCGAAAGCCGGAATCCGGCGTCGAGTTGGCTGCGCTCACTGGCGGGAAGAATCACGCTCGTTACCGCCGCGGTGGCTGTCCTGGCGGTACTGGTCACCGGAGGCACCGCCTACCCACTGATACGATCCGCGGCCGTCGAGCAGGCCAGACAGCAGCTGTTCCGCCAAGCCGACGCGTTCGCCGCGGCACCCGTTGCCTCCCAGGCGCTGGACCTTCGCGAGAGGCACCTTCTTGGACCGGACACCTACGAACTGTCCACCATCACCGCCACCGGCACCGTCCGGGGGCCAGCCTCACAGCTCCTGGGGCCAGCCGACATTCAACAAGTGCTTTCCGGCCACAAGGTGTCCGCGACAGTTGTCCATGACGGTGCCCAACTCCTTGTGGAGGCAAGGGCCCTTCCCAAGAGCGGGGGGATCGTGCTGAGCAGGTCCTTGGACGATGTGAACGCCGCCTCCTCCCAGCTCCTCCAACGCACGTTGCTGGCCCTTGCGGCCGGGTTGTTAATCGCGGTGCTTGCCGGAACACTCCTGGCCCGGCGTCTCTCCGGCCCCCTCGTCAGGACTGCTGCAGCCGCACGGCGGATGGCTGCCGGCGAACGGACCGTTCGCGTGGACCCGGCCGGAGTTACTGAAGTGCGCGATGTGGGAGAAGCCATTAACACCCTCGATCACGCGTTGCTGTCCAGCGAAAGCAGGCAACGTGAATTCCTGCTGTCCATCTCCCACGAGATCCGAACACCACTCACCGCCATGCGGGGCTACGCCGAAGCCCTCGAGGACGGGCTGATCCCGCCGGAGGACATGTCCCGGATAGGGCGCACACTGTCCGCGGAAACGGACCGTCTCGATGGTTTTGTCCGCGACCTTCTCGCACTGGCCCGACTGGAAGCGGACGATTTCACCCTGGACCTCCAACCCGTCGACGTCGCAGCGCTCTTGGGACAAGTACAACGGACATGGCAGGGTGCAGCCACGGAGGCCGGGGTGGAACTGACGCTTCAACTGCCGGAAGCAGCCACGAGTGAACCTCTGCTGGTGACTACGGACGCGCAACGGTTACGCCAAATCATCGATGGGCTCGTGGGCAATGCACTGCGCGTCACCCCGCGCGGGAGACCGCTCATCGTCCGCGCCAGGTTAGAAGAACGCCCCACAACCACCGAGTTGGCCCAATCCCCTGAGCAGTTCCCTGGCATCCCCAACGCGATCGTCATCGAAGTGCGGGACAGCGGCCCTGGCCTCACGGTCGACGACACCGCCGTCGCCTTCGATCGCGGCGTCCTCTATCACCGCTACAACGGACAACGCCCCACCGGTAGCGGCCTCGGCCTCTCCATCGCAGCACGGCTTGCGGAACGCATGGGACTCACGCTGACCGCAGAAGCCACACACTTCCCCGACGACGGTGCCTGCTTTTGCATCCGGGTCCCCCGCATGGCCGCTACCTCACCGGGGGACGCCTTGTAGGCACTCAGGCTACTGGCGCTCTGGCTCCAAGTGCCACGGGGCGCACGGACGGGAACACTCCGCACCGTGGCTCCTCATAGCCCGGCGGCGGTTCGGGTACCTGGTGCTGCTAATCCAGTACTGCAGTTGCTTCGATCTCGACGAGCACGTCGGGCTCGAACAGAGACTCGACGCCGATCAGCGAGGTCGGCGGCATCGGCGTGGGCAGTCCGATCTCCGCGGCGACACTTTCGATACCTTCCATGAAAGCGGCGGTCTTCTCCGGGGCCCAAGTGGTGACATAGAACGTCAAACGCACGACGTCGTCGAAGCTCGCTTCGGCGCCGGCAAGCGCGCTCGCGGTATTGCGGAGAGCCTGGGCGACCTGGCCGGCCAAATCGCCCGGGGCGACGGGGGTAGCATCAGCCAGGCGTGAAATCTGGCCGGCGACGTGAACGTGACGGGTGCCGGTGCCGACGGCGACGTGGTGGTACGGGGTGGGCTGCAACAGGCCTTCCGGGCTGAAACGCTGAACAGACATGAGACTCCTTAGGAAGAGAGATGAACCTTGGTATATCTTTGATACCTGGTAGATGCAGGACACTTCAACGAGACCAGGTTTCATGCCGGATACCACCAGCCATGCTGACCCTCTGGAGATCAGCACCCCGCACCGGGAATTGCTCGATCAAGTTCTGGACAAGTGGTCATTGAGCGTGCTCAACGAACTCTGCGAGCGGCCATGCCGGTTCAGCCAACTGCGGCGCGCGATCCCATCGGTGTCGCAGAAGTCCCTGACCGCGACGCTGCGTCGCCTCGAACGCAACGGCATCATCGAACGCGAGCTGCTAAGCTCGCGCCCCGTGGCGATCGAGTACCGCATCACACCATTGGGCAAGACACTTCGCCACCCCATCGACGTGCTCCTGGAATGGGCCGCAGCGCACATGCCCCACATCGAACAAGCACGCGAGACCTTCGATGCCCAGGACCTGGCCGCAAACACCTGACGGTGGGCGACTCCATCGAGTTTCAGCCACGCACCCCTGTGCTGCTCAGCAGGCCGGACATGAAATGGTCCACCGCTGGCGAGTGGCCTCGTCCCCTGGCTGCGTAGAGGGCCGTCTGCGGCCGTCCGGCGATGGGCCGGGTCAGGACGCCGGGCATCTGGAAGCGTCGGACTGACGCGGGGAGGATGGAGATTCCCAGGCCCGCGGCGACCAGACCCAGGACGGTTTCCTGGTGGATCGTCTGCTGAACCACCTGCGGAGAGGTTTCCAATCCATCAAACAACCGGTGTACCCGGGTCACGAATCCGGGCATCAGGCGGTACGGGAACAGGATCATCGGTTCCCCTTCCAAATCTGCGGGCCGGATTTCCTCCTGCAAAGCCAGTGGGTGCGCCTCAGGCAGGACGGCAACGAGGTCTTCGGCGCCCACGAGCTCCATTGTCAGTCCCGGAACTTCTCCGGGATCTCGGATAAGCCCTATGTCCAGGTCGCCGTCAAGGAGTTGTTCGATCTGTTCACCGCTGGTGAGCGGGCTCAGGATCAGTTCCACGCGGGGACGTTGTTGCCGGAAGGCCCTGATGGCTTCGGGGATGGTGGTGTAGCTGGCCGAACTGACGAAGCCCACCCTGATCCGGCCGCTGAGGCCCGCCGCGACACTGGCAAGGTCAGCGGCCGCTTCATCGAGTTCGGTCACTGCGTCTTGAACGCGCCGCTTGAACGCCTCCCCGGCATGGGTCAGCGCCACGCGCCTTGTGGTCCGGTCAAACAACTGAACCCCGAGCTCCCGTTCCAGCCGCCTGATGGCGACAGTGAGTGGTGGCTGCGTAAGGTGCAGACGTTCTGCCGCCCGGCCAAAGTGGAGCTCCTCGGCGACCACGAGGAAGTAGCGGAGCTGTCGCAGTTCCATGATGATTCTTTCGATTGACGCTAATAATTGCTACAGAAATGATATTGGACGCAGTTCAATCTCGCGTGGGTAACTGGTTGAAGCGAAACAACGCATCAACCACCACGTACGGGAGCCGTCCATGGAATCGATCGAATACGTCGTCGTCGGAGCGGGACTGTCGGGTGCCGCCACGGCTTGGCAGCTTGCCGCCCGCGGCCACGACGTTGCACTGCTTGAACGCTCGACGCCGGCCAACGACGCCGGGAGCTCGCATGGATCGGCGCGGATTTTCCGCTACGCCTACCCGGGCGACTTCTACACGGGTCTGGTCAAAGAGGCCAAGGCCGGTTGGGACGAACTTGCGCGCCTGAGCGGTAAACAGCTCATTACACCTACCGGCGCCGTCGACTATGGAACGGTCAGGCAACCCGAACGCCTCGCCGCGGCTTTGTCCGCACACAGCATTGACCATGAACTCCTGTCCCCCGACGAAGCGCAGGCACGATGGCCGCAGATCGCCTTCGACACCCAGGTGCTTTGGCACCCCGGCGCCGGCGTGATCGACGCCCACGAATCAGTGGCCGCCATGGTTGACCAGGCAGTGGCCCATGGCGCGGCACTGCACACCAACTGGGCCGTGGCCTCCATCAAAGGATCAGCCGGCCATTACACGCTGACTTCCGAAGACGGCCGTTCGATGATGGCCGCAAACGTGATCGTCGCCGCGGGCGGCTGGCTCCCCCAGCTGCTGGGCTCCCTATCCCTGCCGTCTTCATTCCTGGAAAGTATCCCCGCTCTTGAAGTGCGGCAGGAGCAGGCTTATCACTTCCCGTACGCCGACAGCAGCTCGCCGTGGCCCACCTTCATCCACAAACGCGAAGGTTGGCAGACCTATGGTCTGCCCGGCGGCCGCGATGCCGGCTTCCGCGGACAAAAGGTCGCCGAGTACAACGGCGGCAAAGTCCTGCCGTCCGCAGCGGAACAGGACGGACAGATCGACCCGGCAAACCGCCGTCGAGTTATCGACTACGTCGAGAAATACCTCCCGGGGCTGGTCCCCGAAGCGTACGCAGAGACCACGTGCCTCTTCACCAATACGCCCAGCGAGGACTTCATCCTGGACCGCGCCGAGGGCATCACCCTCCTCTCGCCCTGTTCCGGCCACGGAGCGAAATTCGCGCCACTGATCGGCCAACTGGCCGCAGACCTGGCCACCGGCGCTGGAGCCGTCCCGGAACAGTTCCGACTCGCCAGCGCACCAGCAGGAGCCCATTAAATGCATCACGTCACCCCTGTCACCGCCCGGACAAGCACGACGGCGGCCACCGTCACCGCGTTGCTGTCCGACATCGCCGCCACTGGCACCGATCCACTGCGGGGAGGCTACACCCGTCCCGTTTATTCGACCGCCGAACTGGACCTGCGGACGTGGTTCATCGATCAAGCCACCAAACGCGGCTTGTCCGTGGAAACGGACCGCAACGGCACCATCTGGGCGTGGTGGGACACCCCCGGCGGGGATCGAAGCAACAGCCTTGTCACCGGCAGCCACCTCGACTCCGTCCCCGGAGGAGGTGCGTTCGACGGACCCCTTGGCGTCGCCTCGGCCCTCGTCGCCGTCGACATCCTCAAAGCCCGAAACCCCATTCCGGCCCGGCCACTGGCCATCGCGGTGTTCCCCGAAGAAGAAGGGTCCCGCTTCGGGGTGGCGTGCCTGGGCTCCCGTCTGATGACAGGTGCCATGGACCCCAACAAAGCCCGGAACCTGCGGGATCCGCACGGCAACACCTTTGCAGACATCGCCCACGCCAACGGTTTGGACCCCCGCTACATCGGCAAGGATGAGCAGCTCCTTGGCAGTATCGGGGCGTTCGTTGAACTCCATGTGGAACAAGGCCGCGGGCTCATCGATCTCGACCGTCCCATCGCCATTGCCTCCTCCATCCTGGGACACGGCCGTTGGCGGCTCAGCGTCCAAGGACAAGGCAACCACGCCGGGACAACGCTCATGGCCGACCGCAACGACCCCATGGTCGCAGCTTCCCGCATGGTCGTGGCCATCCGCGACGCCGCGAAGAGCCAGCCCCACGCCCGGGCAACGGTCGGCCGCCTTCAACCGATCCCGGGTGGAACCAACGTCATCGCCTCCAGGGTGGACTTTTGGCTCGATGTCCGACACCCGGACGACGCCATCACCGCCGCCCTGGTCCGATCAATCCACACACAGTCGCAGCTGATCGCTGCTGAAGAAGGCTGCACCGTGGAACTGACAGAAGAATCCCTCAGCCCCACCGTTCACTTCGACCCCGCCCTGCAGAATCAACTGCAGCGCGCGCTGCCGGATGCACCCATCCTCGACACCGGGGCAGGCCACGACGCAGGGGTCCTCTCACCGTTCGTGCCCACCGCTATGGTGTTCGTCCGGAATCCCAGCGGTGTCTCCCACTCCCCCGAAGAACACGTGGTGGACGAGGACGCCGAAATCGGGGCGCAGGCTCTGGCCGACGCACTCGCGAGCCTCATGAACTGAGGCGTTCAGCAAAACAGCCGCTCTGAATCACATCAACCCGTGCCGCTTGGGCACCAATAAGTTGTCCCCGCGAAAGAAGTAACAGGCCGGAAACACTGGCTTGACCCATCAGAAATCCCTTCCGAGTTTACTGTTAGTAATTCATGTTTCATGAAGTTCAACGACTAAGGAGTGCTATGTCCACCAAGATCAACTTCCGTTACCTCAGCGAGCCCGACATGATCGAGGCCGGCGTCGGCGATCTTGTCCGATGCACCGATGTCATGGAGGAAGCCCTCGTTCTATTGCGTCAAGGGGACTACCGAATGGCCGGCGAGAACGGCAATTCCCACGGCGCCATGATCACCTTCCCCGCCGCTCCTGAGTTTGAAGGCATGCCAAAGGATGGACCGGATCGCCGTTTCATGGCTATGCCCGCCTACCTGGGCGGCCGCTTCGGCACCTCGGGCGTGAAGTGGTACGGCTCCAACACTGAAAACCGCAAGAAGGGACTTCCCCGCTCGATCCACGTATTCGTCCTGAACGACAGCGACACTGGCGCGCCACTGGCGATCATGAGCGCAAACCTGCTGAGCGCCTACCGCACTGGCGCCGTTCCCGGCGTCGGCGTCAAGCACCTGGCCAAGGCCGACGCCAAAGTCGCCGCAGTGGTCGGCCCCGGCGTCATCGCCCGCTCGGTCCTTTCAACCACGCTGGCCTTGCGCCCTTCGATCGACACACTGTACGTGAAGGGCCGCAGCGAAGGAAGCACCGACACCTTCGTAAATTGGGCGAAAGCAACCTTCCCCCAACTCACCACCGTCACCCCAGCTGAAACCATCGAAGACGCCATCGCCGACGCCGATGTGGTCATGGCCACCACGTCCACCGATGCCGCCGGCAGCGACGCCTTCCCATACTTCCCGAAATCAGCCATCAAGCCCGGCGCACTGCTGCTCCTTCCCGCCGCGGCCCGTTTCGACGACGACTTCCTGCAGGGCGACGCCCGCCTGGTCATCGACGCCGAAGGCCTCTACCAGGCGTGGCTCGAAGAATACGGACCCACCGCGTACCAAATCCTCGGCATTCCGGGATCACACTGGTTCGGGCTCCTGGAGGAAGGAAAGATACCGGCCTCGAAAATCGAGGAGATCGCAGACATTGCCACCGGCAAGCTCCCTGCCCGCCGTGACGACGAGGAAGTCATCCTCTACTCCGTAGGCGGCATGCCCATTGAGGACGTCGCCTGGGCCACCGATCTCTACCACGCTGCCGAGGAGAAGAACATCGGTACTGTCCTGAATCTCTGGGACACCCCGGCCCTCGCATAATCCCAAGCGCTTCCTGCCGCTGGGCCGCGCCCGGTGATTGCGGTTCATAAGTAAAGATGTGTGCCCCACGCCGCCAAACCGGCGTGGGGCACATTCCCACTCTCCTCAGAAAGGGCATCCCATGGATTCCGGAAATGTGGCCTGGCTGCTGGTCAGCTCGGCTTTGGTGTGTTTGATGATTCCCGCCCTCGCCCTGTTCTACGGAGGCATGGTGGGTTCACGCCGGATACTGAACATGATGATGATGTGCTTCGGTGGCGTCAGCATTGTCGCGGTCCTCTGGGCCGCTTTCGGCTACTCGGCAGTCTTCGGCAATTCCATCGGTGGATTGGGCCTGATCGGCGATCCCATCCAATACCTGGGCATGGACCAGCTGCTCGCCGCTGATCCCAACGCCGACGTTCCCCCAGCAGTCTTTGCCGTCTTCCAACTCTTCTTCGCCGGGATCACCACTGCCATCATCGCCGGTGCCGCGGCCGGGCGGATGAAGTTCGGCGCATGGATGCTCTTCGCGGCGCTCTGGTCAACACTGGTCTACCTGCCCGTGGCCCACTGGGTCTTTGCCCTCAACTCCCCTGACGGCACTGTCACCGGCGGCTGGATCCTCAACAGCCTGAAAGCCATCGACTTCGCCGGCGGAACGGCCGTCCACATTAACGCCGGCGTCGCAGCGTTGGCGCTTTCGCTGGTGCTCGGCCGCAGCGCCGGTTGGCCCAAAAGCGAACACGTCCGTCCGCACAGCCGCCCGCTGGTACTTGTCGGTGCCGGTCTGCTCTGGGTCGGCTGGTACGGATTCAATGCCGGTTCAGCCCTCGCCGCCGGTAACACCGCATCGGTCGTCTTTCTGACCACCGCGGTGGCTGGTGCCGCTGCGCTCCTGGGCTGGATCGCCGTCGAACGCCTCCGCCGTGGGCGCGCCAGCAGCATCGGGGCCGCATCCGGTCTCGTGGCCGGCCTCGTTGCCATCACTCCAGCGTGTGGCGCAGTCAGCCCGTTGGGTGCCATTGCCATTGGAGCCATCGCCGGAGCCGTGTGCTCCCTGGCGGTCGAATGGAAATTTCGCCTCGGCTTTGATGACTCCCTGGACGTTGTGGGCGTGCACCTCGTGGGAGGCGTCATCGGCACACTGCTCATCGGCATCTTCGCGACCGAAGCTGCACCCAACAAGACTGCGGGATTGCTCTACGGGGGCGGACTGGGCCTGCTGGGCACACAGGCGCTGGCCACTGGGGCAGTGCTGGTCTACTCGTTCGCCGTGACATGGCTCGTAGCTAAGCTCGTCCACGTCACCGTCGGCTTGCGCATACGACCGGAAGACGAAATGCGAGGCATCGACATCGCCGCCCACGCCGAAGAAGCCTACCTCGTCGACGAAGAACCCGAAATGCTCGGCTCCCCTTCACGCTCATAATTGCCGCACCTGATGTGCAGACCGATTACTCCCAGGGAATAGTTGCAGTCGTGCCACTGCAATTAATGCGAAGCAACTGCCAGAAAGCGAATGGGGAGTTCCGTTAGCCGAAGTGGTCCATGCGGTCCCTCAGCCTCGAACAATAGAGAGTCTCCTGGTGCGAGCTCATACTCGTAGGATCCGTGACTGTAAACCATTCGGCCTTCGAGCATGTAGATGAATTCAGTGCCTGTGTGCTGGAACTGCGGGAAAACATCAGAGGCACTGGAAAGGGTGACCAGGGTGGGTTCGACGGCATGTTCCCGCCGCTTAAGGGAGCCCAGCAAACGATACTCGTGGCCATGTCGAGTTCCGGTCCGTACCGTGACGCTCCCTTCTCCGGCACGAGTGAGCGAGGCCTCGCGCTCCGTATCAGCCCCCTGGAAAAGGGCGGTGACAGGGATGTTAAGCCCCAACGCCAGCCGTTGAAGGGTTGTCAAAGAACATGAAGTGCTGGCGGACTCAATCTTGGAAACCATGGCCTTGGAAAGCCCGGTACGAATAGCAAGTTCAGCGGCCGACATGCCGGCTTCGACTCTGTAGCGCCTGACTTGCAGCGCGATGATGGCTTCGAGGGCGCCTTGCTGACCACTTTCCGGAGGGGACGAATCCGCCGTAGAGGGAGTGTTCGGGGCGTTCTCGGTTGTCATGGTTTGAGTATAGGCAGGCCACGCAGAATGCCCGGCGGGGCCCACCGAGACCCACGTGACATATGGGCCACGGCGCTCTGCATCTAAACCTGAGTCTTGCCGGGGAATCCATAGGATCCCCCGGCAGTCCAACCGTTTTCAAGCGTCGCCTCTATCGTTAGGCCTCAGCCAGAGCTGAATGCGCCGTTCGGCGCCCCGTAAGCAGTGGCGCAAAGAACTCAGCAAGTTCCACGGTGGCGGTCAGTGGGAGAACGTTGGCGACGTATTGGTCCGGGCGGACGACTACCACTACGCCGTCGCGGCTGAGTCCGCGCAGCTCAAAGATGTCTGCTTTCGGGTCCGTCCCGAAGACTTTCTCGAGGTAGGTGAGCTTGAACGGTCCAACGGTCGGTTTGAACGCCGTGGGGACGGCGTTGATGTCCACGTTGGTGTGGTCCTGTTGGTAGATCACCTTCACGTCGAACCAGGCGTCGCGGTCGGCGTCCGACGGCGTCGCGGCCAGGGGTGAATCCGGCGAGTTCGCAATCCACTCAGCGAGTTCCGCGACGGGTCCCGGGGCGCCTGCAGGGGCGGCGTCGGCAAAGACGTAGATGCGCCAGCGCCCGTCTGCCTTGGCATGGTGGCCGAGGTGCATCGGATTCGTGTCGCAGACCCGAAGGACCGGGGCCGACTTGAAGCGCTTACCGACTGGGAAGCCCGTTGCCAACTCCTGGTGCTGCGCTTCGGCAACAAGCATGGACGGGGCGTACTGGGTCATGAAACCGGCAGGGAACTCGGCGGTGCTGGTGTAGAAAGTCTCCAGCTCCGCCGGGTCTTCGAACTCTTCGGGCTTCTTGGCCATCAGGGTGGACCACTGCTTGTCGAAGTCGATCAGGTTCTTCGCCACCACCTGACGCTCGGCGGAGTAGGTGTCCAGCAGGCTCTCGGGGCTGCGGCCTTCCAGGACATGGCCGAGTTTCCAGCCGATGTTGAAGCCGTCTTGCATCGAAACGTTCATTCCCTGCCCGGCTTTCGCGGAGTGGGTGTGGCAGGCGTCGCCGGTAATGAACACCCTCGGCGTCCGCGTCCCGCGCTCCTCCGGCAGGACGTCGTCGAACCTGTCCGTGAGCCGGTGGCCTACCTCGTAAACGCTGTGCCAGGCGACGTTGCGGACATCCAGGGTGTACGGGTGCAGGATGTCGTTGGCCTTGCCGATGATCTGCTCAATGGTCGTTTTCCGCACGGCGCCGTGATCCTCGGGTTTCACCTCGCCAAGATCCACGTACATGCGGAACAGGTGCCCGCCCTCGCGGGGGATCAGCAGGATGCTGCCGCCCGCGCCGGACTGGATAGCGCATTTGGTGCGGATGTCCGGGAAGTCCGTGACGGCCAGGACGTCCATGACACCCCAGGCATGGTTGGCCTGATCACCTGCGAGATGGCACCCGATGGACTCGCGGACTTTGCTGCGCGCCCCATCGGCACCGACGACGTACTTGGCACGGATAGTGCGTTCCTGGCCTTCGTTGGGTCCGGAGGTGTGCCCAAGGGTCACCTCCACCGGGTAGTCACCAACACCAGTGACCTCGAGGCTGCGGAATTCGTAGCCGTAGTCAGGCCGCATCCGGGCCGGGGAGTTGGCCATGAACTCCGCGAAGTAATCCAGCACACGGGCCTGGTTGACGATCAGGTGCGGGAATTCGCTGATACCCGTGGGGTCATCCACTGCCCGGGCAGCCCGGACGATGCGCGAGTAATCAACGGGGTCCGGCTTCCAGAACGCCATCTCCGTGATGCGGTAGGCCTCCGCGGTGATGCGCTCCGCGAACCCGAAAGCCTGGAAGGTCTCCACGCTGCGGGCTTGGATCCCGTCGGCCTGACCAATGGCCAAACGCCCGGGGCGACGCTCAATAATACGTGTGGTGATATCCGGGAACTGGGCCAATTGCGCCGCCGTCAGCATCCCCGCAGGACCGGTACCCACGATCAGAACGTCAACTTCATCCGGAAGCTCGGGCGGGCGGTCGATGCCGACGCCGGCGGCCGGCTCGACTCGAGGGTCACCGGATACGTAACCGTGGTGGTGGAACTGCACGGGCTTTCCTCACTTCTTTGTGGACGGATGTTCGATAATTGAACAGAAGATTCTATAAAAGAATAATTGAGCAATAGCTTAGATGACTGTACCTGACGCCACAAGGGAGGCGATCAAGCCCTTGACGCAGGTCGCATTCGCGATGCATAGTTTCGTATACGATTTCGTACTTGATCCAATCTCGTGTTCTGGCCTCTCAAGGCCATCCAAGCCGTTCCCGCTCTGCAGTAAGGACCTCAACGATGACGACCTCAGTAGAAACCGCCAGTCACCCAATCCCGGAAAACCTGCCCACGCATCTCCAGCACTTCATCAACGGCGATTTTGTGGATTCGGTCTCCGGCAAAACGTTCGACGTGCAGGAGCCGGTCTCGAACCAGAACTACGCGACGGTCGCCGCTGCCCAGCCGGAAGACGTAGACTTTGCCGTCGCCGCAGCCAAACGGGCCTTCAAGGAAGGCCCGTGGTCGAAGATGCTGCCCCGCGAACGCTCCTGCGTGCTGCACAAGATCGCCGACATCGTCGAGTCCCGCGACGACGAGCTGGCCCTCCTTGAGAGCTACGACTCCGGCCTGCCCATCACCCAGGCCAAGGGTCAGGCGCGCCGAGCGGCGGAGAACTTCCGTTTCTTCGCTGACCTGATAGTGGGTCAGGAGGACAACGCGTTCAAGGTCCCCGGCCGTCAGATCAACTATGTGAACCGCAAGCCGATCGGCGTCGCAGGACTGATCACGCCGTGGAATGTCCCCTTCATGCAGGAGTCGTGGAAGCTCGCTCCGGCCATCGCAACGGGCAACACCGTGGTCATGAAGCCGGCCAGCTACACCCCGCTCTCCGCCGTACTCTGGCCTGAGATCTTCCGCGAGGCAGGCCTGCCCGACGGCGTCTTCAACCTGATCTTCGGCTCCGGAAGCGTAGCCGGCGACTACCTGGTCAAGCACCCCGACGTGCCGATCGTTTCCTTCACCGGAGACAGCTCCACCGGCGCCACCATCTCCACCGCAGCCGCGCCACAGTTCAAGAGCCTCTCACTCGAGCTTGGCGGTAAGAGCCCGGCCATAGTCTTCGCCGACGCCGACATCGAAGCCGCCCTCGACGCCACTGTGTTCGGCGTCTTCAGCCTCAACGGAGAACGCTGCACCGCCGGTTCCCGCGTGCTCGTCCAGCGCGACATTTACGACGATTTCGTGGCCCGCTTCGCCGAGCGCGCGAAAAACATCGTGGTGGGCCTCCCAAGTGACCCCGCCACCGAGGTGGGTTCGCTCGTGCACCCCACCCACTTCGACAAGGTCATGAGCTACATCGAGATCGGCAAGACCGAAGGCCGCCTCCTCGCCGGCGGCGACCGCGCCGAAGGCTTCCCCGAGGGCAACTACGTTGCCCCCACGGTGTTTGCCGACGTCGCGCCTGACGCGCGGATCTTCCAGGAGGAAATCTTCGGACCCGTCGTGGCCATCACCCCGTTCGAAACCGATGAAGAAGCCCTCGCCTTGGCGAACAACACCAAGTACGGGCTCGCCGCCTACGTCTGGACCGAGAACCTCAAGCGCGCACATAACTTCGCTGACGGTATCGAATCCGGCATGGTGTGGCTGAACTCCAACAACGTCCGCGATCTCCGCACCCCGTTCGGCGGAGTCAAGGCTTCCGGTCTCGGCCGTGAAGGCGGCTACCGTTCCGTCGACTTCTACACCACCCAGCAGTCGGTGCAGATCAACCTCAATGAGGCCCACTCCCCCCGTTTCGGCACGGGCAAGTAGGCCCTCGCCCTTTCAACGAAGAGAGAATCCCATGAGCAACCCCTTCACCGGCCCCATCCCCACCCCCACGGTGCCCGCGCCGGACATCGTGCGCTGCGCCTACCTCGAACTCGTGGTCACGGACCTCGCCAAGTCCCGTGCGTTCTACGTGGACCTGCTCGGCCTGCACGTCACCGAGGAAGACGAGAACACCATCTACCTGCGCTCCTTCGAGGAGTTCATCCACCACAACCTGGTCCTCCGCAAAGGACCGGTCGCCGCTGCCGCTGCCTTCGCCTACCGCGTGAAGTCCCCGGCCGAGGTGGACGCTGCCGAGGCCTACTACCGCGAACTCGGCTGCCGGGTTGAACGCCGCAAGGAAGGCTTCACCAAGGGCGTGGGCGACTCCGTCCGGGTGGAGGACCCGTTGGGCTTCCCGTACGAGTTCTTCTACGACGTGGAGCACGTGGAGCGCCTCACCCAGCGCTACGACCTCTACTCCGCCGGCGAACTGGTCCGCCTTGACCATTTCAACCAGGTCACCCCGGACGTGCCGCGCGGCCGCAAATACCTCGAAGACCTCGGCTTCCGCGTCTCCGAAGACATCAAGGACTCCGACGGCGTCACGTACGCCGCGTGGATGCACCGCAAGCAGACCGTGCACGACACCGCCCTGACCGGCGGGAACGGACCCCGCCTGCACCACATCGCGTTCTCCACACACGAGAAGCACAACATCATCCAGATCTGCGACAAGATGGGCGCCCTGCGCATCTCCGACCGCATAGAACGCGGCCCTGGACGCCACGGCGTGTCCAACGCGTTCTACCTCTACATCCTTGACCCGGACGGCCACCGCGTGGAGATCTACACCCAGGACTACTACACCGGCGATCCGGACAACCCCACCGTCACGTGGGACGTCCATGACAACCAGCGCCGCGACTGGTGGGGCAACCCCGTGGTCCCGTCCTGGTACACCGAAGCCTCCCTGGTCCTGGACCTCGACGGCAACCCGCAGCCCGTCATCGAACGCGAAGAAAAGTCCGAAATGGCCGTCACCGTCGGAGCCGACGGATTCTCCTACACCCGTCCCGAAGGCGCCTCCGGCGAGGCGACCGAGGGCTTCAAACTCGGAGCACAGGTCTAGTCCACAACCAACTGACGGGATTCCCGTCAGCCACCGACCCCGATGGTTGAGCCTGAAGCTACCTCTTCCAGCAGGCTCAACCATCGACCCCAATCATTCCCGAGGAAACCACCCATGACTGCTTCTCCCGCCCTCTCTCCCACAGTTTCACCAGACCGGGAAACGTCCCTGCTGGCGTCCGTGCCTACCGGTTTGTTGATCGGGGGTGAGTGGCGGGACGCGTCCGACGGCGGGACGTTCGAGGTGCACGATCCCTCCACCGGGGAGGTGCTCGCCACCCTCGCCTCCGCCACCAGTGCCGACGCGGTCGCAGCGTTGGACGCAGCCGACGCCGCCCAGTCCTCCTGGGCACGGACCGCGCCCCGGACCCGGGCCGAGATCCTCCGCCGCGCCTTCGACCTCGTCACCGAACGCGCCGAGGACTTCGCCCTGCTGATGACCCTGGAAATGGGCAAACCCCTGCCCGAAGCACGCGGCGAGGTCAGCTATGGTGCTGAGTTCCTGCGTTGGTTCTCCGAAGAAACCGTCCGCGACTACGGCCGCTACCTCACTACACCCGAGGGCAAAAACAAGATTCTGGTCCAACACAAACCCGTCGGACCCTGCCTGCTGATCACCCCCTGGAACTTTCCCCTGGCCATGGCCACCCGCAAAGTCGCCCCCGCCGTCGCGGCCGGCTGCACCATGGTCCTCAAACCCGCCAAACTCACACCGTTGACGGCCCAGTACTTCGCCAAGACCATGCTCGACGCCGGCCTGCCCGCCGGAGTCCTCAACGTCGTCGCCTCCTCCAGCGCATCCGGCATCTCCGGACCGCTGCTGAAGGACTCCCGCCTGCGGAAGATCTCCTTCACCGGCTCCACCCCCGTCGGCAAGCGGCTCATGGCCGACGCCTCCCAGAACGTCCTGCGGACCTCCATGGAGCTCGGCGGGAACGCCCCGTTCATCGTGTTCGAAGACGCAGACCTGGACAAAGCGGTCGAGGGCGCGATGGCCGCGAAGATGCGGAACATGGGCGAAGCCTGCACCGCCGCCAACCGCTTCCTCGTCCATTCCTCGGTCGCTGAGGAGTTCACGGCCAAGTTCGCCTCCGCTATGGGCGCTTTGGTGACCGGCCGCGGCACCGAACCCAACACGCAGGTCGGTCCGCTGATCGACGCCGGCGCCCGGGAGGACGTCCACGCCCTGGTCAGCGCCGCCGTCGACGCCGGAGCCGTTGCAGTTACGGGCGGTGCGCCCGTGGACGGACCCGGCTACTTCTACCAGCCCACCGTCCTGGCCAACGTCCCGAACGACGCAGCGATCCTGGGCCAGGAAATCTTCGGCCCCGTCGCCCCCGTCACCACCTTTACCAGCGAAGAGGACGCCATCCGCCTGGCCAACGCCTCCGAGTACGGGCTCGCGTCCTACCTCTACAGCAAGGATTTCAACCGGCTCCTGCGCGTCGCGGAGCAGATCGAGTTCGGCATGGTCGGCTTCAACGCCGGCGTCATCTCCAACGCCGCGGCACCCTTCGGCGGGGTCAAGCAATCAGGCCTCGGCCGCGAAGGCGGCTCCGAAGGCATCAACGAATACACCACCACCCAATACATCGGCATCGCCGACCCGTACGCACCGTAAGATACGGCGGGCCCGGCAAAAGCCGGGCCCGCCGTATCGCTGGCACAAAACTATCCCGGCTTCTGAAGCCTGGCGAGCATGCGACCGACTTCCACAACCGCAGGCCTTATTCTCGTCACATCGCTAATTGTGAGGAATTGCAGCATGAGACCGTCCAGGGCGGCAAAAGCGGCGAGGGAGACCTCATTATGTGTATCGATCCCTTTCTTAACAAGAGCCTGTTCCACGGTTCGCACGTAATTCTCATACAGCCGACTAACCATTTCCCGGATCTCGGGATTGCGGCGGGATTCGAGGATCATCTCGAATTGAAACAACTGAAGTTCAGGTTCTGCGCCCACCGAGCTGATCAGGGCGTCTGCAAAACTCTCGTCAAAGTCCGCAATACCTTCCAGGCCCGTCTCCTCGATGGAGCGATGCACGGCCCACTCCATCGTGGCCGCGAGCAGGCCATCGAGGGATCCAAAGTGATGAGTCACTAAAGCGTGGTTAACCCCCGCCCGGGAGCCAACGGAACGGTAGGTCACCCCACGGAGCCCTTTCTCGGCTACGACGCTGATGACAGCGGCCAACAAAGCGTCACGGCCATCGCCATAAGGCAATTTGCGAGGCTGGGAAGTCATGGATTGATCCTACCGGGGAGCAGACAGGGCTACAGACTCCAGCAGGATCCCGGCTTGCTGGGCCGCCTCCATTCCGCTTTCGATGGCACCGTCGATGAAACCACCCCAACCATTGGCTATGTCGGAGCTGGCGAAAAGGACGCGCCCATGCGGCTTCTGCATCCCGGCCAAGTGACGAGACAAGAACCCCGCCTTGTGCATGGGCCACGTCTCACCCGAATATTCGTCCCCGGCCCAATCATGAGTGGCGACGTCGAGAACTTCGGCGGCGGGAAGAAGCCGTCGCAGCTGATGCTCGACGGCCGACACGTCAGTAGAGTCAATATTGCTGGCATCAGGACCGAACGCGACTATGACAGTGTCACCATTCACTTCGTACTCGCTCTGGAAAAAGTTAAGGGGCCAGTCAGCTCCGCCCAAGGCCACAAACGGTTCATGGATCCCCCGTAGTCGTACCCAAATTTTTGTCCCCTTCGATACTTGGCCGCGTACCATCGCTTCCTGTTTTAGAGCCGGGAGCTCAGGATGGAATACAACCTTTTGCAACACGGGCAGCGGCATTGTCACGATGGCAGCAGCGGCAGTAACGGATTCCCCGTTTCGATCGGAGACAGTCACGATGCCTCCGTCTTCGCTTATCTCAGCAACTGCGAATCCGAAGTCAATTTCCGCGGAGGAGTCTCGGAGGATGGCCTGGGCCAAGGCTCCTGTTCCGCCGACGATTTTGTAGGTGGCGCACGCTTCAAAAGAGACACTCCAGTCTCCGTTCGTCAAAGCGACCCATCGGAGTGCCTGGGTAAACGCGGCCTCATCAAGGGGTCCGTTGAAATTCAAGGCCCAGAAGGACTCCAGTATTTCCCGGCTGGCTCCCGGGGGAAATTCCGAGCGGATCCGATCCTTGACTGTTACATTGTCCACTTCGCGGAACGCGTCAGTGGCCAGTGGCGTGAAAGGTTCGGGGAAGTAGTGTCGCGCTTCCCGTACGAATTCCTCATTGCCCGACCCAATGAGATTCAGCAGCTCCTCAGGGTCTCCCTCGTGGCGAGCTCCCGCCGCCCACCACATGGCTTTCTGCGGTTGTGGGCTGGGCGTCGTCGCCAACCCGTAACGTTTCAGCTCGGCCCAGATATAGGGCTGCGTCCAGTGGACCCAGGTTCCACCGATTTCAAGATCCCGGCCCAAACGCCGGTCCAGCCAGGTGCGTCCACCGATCCTGTCACGCGCCTCCAGGATTCGCACCGTAAGGCCTTGGCGTGCGAGCTCGCGGGCAGCTGTAAGTCCGGCGAATCCGGCTCCGATAACGACAACGTCGACGTCGGTGGTCTCCATTGCAGGTTCCTTTCCGGCCGTTAGGAGTAGACGAAGAACTCGACGGTGGGCTCGTGGACTGACCAACGGGTCTTGGCCCCCTTGTTAAAGGACGCCGCCCCGCCAGGAGTGAGGTTGTAAGACTGTCCGCCCTCGACTTCGATGGTGAGACGCCCTTCGAGAATCGTGATGGTCTCATCAGCCTCAATGAGCAGATCGAAGGGTTCAGGGGCTTCCTCAGGGGTTACATGCCAGAATCCACAGGCCAGCGCGGGTCGTTCCCCGTCACCAAATCTGCGGATCCATTGAACGGATCCAAGTTCGAACGCTTCATTCTTGCCCTGGTCAAGGGCATCGGAAACAGTGAAGGCGGCGTTGGTCATTTTGACTCCAGATGGGGTGTAGGCAGCTCTATCGTGAGCTTGGGAAATCGGTAGCCTTCGGGCCACAGGCGTGATTGTCATCACTCACCATGATCTAAGCAATTGCTTAGTTTCCTGTCAAGGCCACCACCCACGTGGATAGGATCAGTGCTATGGGCAATCCAAGCGGCGCAACAAAATATGGAACCGGCAAGGACGCACTCCTCAGGGCTGTTGTAGTGGTGGTGTCGGAGAAGGGCCTGCGCGGATTGACCTTTAGGTCGGTCGCAGAGTGCGCAGGAGTCAACAACTCCCTGGTAGCCCATCACTTCGGGACTCGTGACGCCTTGATAGCGGCCGCACTGGAATGGGCATCAGAGCGCTCCATCAGCGCTTCCAGGCTGCGGGAAGCCGTCACCGCCGGGCAGTCCTTCACGGACTCGCTGCTCGATCTACTCCTGGAGGATCCCGAGCTTCAGATTTTTCAGTACGAAATGATCCTTGAGTCGCGGCGGCGCCCGGAACTCCGCGCCGGGGTGCTGGCGTTGTACGAAAGCTACATCGAAGCGCTCACTGAAGGCCTCGACGCTTCGGGCGCGTCCTGCAATTCCCGGGTTGTGGCCCGCATGCTTTTCGCGACACTCGACGGATTGGTCCTTCAGTACCTTTCCGGCGTTGCGCGCCAGCTAATTCAAGCGTCCCTTGAGGAAGTCCATGGGGTGCTACTGCGGCAGGGACTGTCACCGACGGCCGCAGATTCAGCACCCTGAGGGGTTCAAGCGGCCCCAGGCCACACTGACTGATTCGCCTCTCTGATGCGTCGAACTTAGCGGTCCACGGATGCCCGAAATCGACCCTTGACACTCCAAACTAAACATCTGTATAGTTTGGATTGTGGGCAGGATCACTAAAAGGCTGCCTGTCCTACACAGCATCGATCGACTTCCCCTCTCGCACTGCGCATCGGCGCGCAGAGCAGGCCTCCCCATCTCCCCATCACATGGCCCGTTGCGCCGGGCATTATGAAAGAGCCAATCCATGAATCAAGAATCAAGCCGCACCTCGGCAAGTCTTGGACTCGATGAGCACGCATCAACCACTCCGCCCATCCGCCTGAAGGCCAACAAACTGGGTGTCATCGCCGTTGCCTTTTTTGCCATTGCAGCCGCGGCGCCGATGGCTGCAGTCGTCGGCGCGAGCCCGGTCCTGTTCTCAGCGAGCGGACCCGGGACACCCGTCATCTACGCAATCGCCGCGTTGTTGGTTGCTTTGTTTTCTGTTGGCTACCTCAGGATGAGCCGTCACATCACCAACGCGGGTGGTTTTGTTGCCTATATCGCGAAGGGCCTGGGAAACAAGTGGGCAACAGGAGGCGCCGGAATCGCCATTCTGACCTACCTCAGCCTCCAAGTTGGTCTATGGTCGCAGTTCGGCGTCTTTGCGCAGCAGCTCGTGGAAAGCCTGACCGGCCTCGGCCTCCCCGTCTATTTCTGGATTGTTGCCATCCTTGCCATCACCACCTTCCTTACGATGCGCGGCGTCGACGCGAGCCTGAAGGTTCTCGGCGTCCTGATCCTCGGCGAAACCCTGGTGGTGGCCGCGCTGGTTGTTTCACTCATCGTGCAAAAAGGATTCGGAGTCTTCACGTTCGAGGGGTTCACCGGCTCCAGCATCTTTGGGCCTGGTTTGGGCATCTCGCTCCTGTTCGCCTTCGCCTGCTTCACCAGCTTTGAAGCCACGGTGGTCTTCGCCGAGGAAGCTAAAAACCCCCACCGCACCATTCCCAGGGCGGCCTACCTGGTGATCGGTTTCATTGGTGTCTTCTACGCACTGTCCACCTGGGCCATCAGTGGAGCCATCGGCATCGACAACATCCAGACCGTTGCCACGGAGAACCCCTCAGGGATGATCTTCGACCTGGCCGAATCCAGCGCGGGCACCTGGCTTAGTATCGCCATGCAGATCCTGGTGGTGACGAGCTTTATCGCCATGCTTTTGGGCCTGTCCAACATGTTCTCCCGCTACTTGTTTGCACTGGGCCGGGCCGGCGCGTTGCCAGCCAAACTCAGCTCAGTCTCCAAGACTGGAGCCCCCTCATTCGCAGGACTCATCAACGCGGTGGTCGTTCTGGTGATCATCAGTATCTTCCTGCTAGCCGGGGCGGACCCCATCACCACGGTGTTTGCATGGTTCGTCGCGTTGGGCACCGCTGGATTCATCTCCATACTGCTGGTTACATCCGCGGCCATCGTCGTCTACTTCGCGCGGAAAGGAACCCGGGACAACATCTGGGTCACCGTCATCGCACCCGCGTTATCCTTCCTCGCCTTCGTCGTCGTCGGCTATCTCACCCTGGACAACTACGATGTCCTGCTCGGCGGCGCCGGAGGGATCGCAAAGTGGCTGCTCCTGGGCATCCCGCTTCTCTTCGTGGCCGGTTGGGCCCGTGGCCTGCGAAAGCCGTCCATCGACTACGCCGCGGAAATTGTCTGAGTCCCCGGCAAATTCCTGCACTCCCACGAACGAAATCACTAGTACGACAGGAAACACCTATGAACTGCGCCGAAATTCAGGATTACATTCCAGAGAACGAATGGCCCCCCGTTTCGACAATGCTTGACGGATTCGGAGACCAGACACTGCCGGCATCTCCGGCATTCTCAGGAACCACACTCCGCATCCCTGCCCAAGGCGGCAGTTCGGCGGAGTATTCCTTCCAGGATTCCTCCACGGTTATCTGGATCAATTCCGGCCCCGACAGCGAAACCAGCGGCACGGCAAGTTACAAGGCTATCGAGGCCCGTCCGGACATCTTCATCGTTGACTTCGTCCGCGGGGAAGGCACCGACGCCGAGAACGTCACCCTTGTTGTGGACAGGAACACCGGCGCCGTAACCAGTGGCGTGTCCACGTTCCGGGTTGTCAACGGCAAGACCCGCAGCACCACCGAATTCAGCCAGACCAACATCCATGGCACCGACGTCCTCCACCAGCGATCCTCGGAACTGGTGGGCAAGCGGGTCTTCTACCGCTACAGCGACGTCGAGACCTATGAACACATCTACCTGAACCCCGGCACCTTTACCTGGAACTGTGTCCGCGGCGGCGAAGCCGGACTTGCCGATACCGATCGTTGCATGACCTGGGACGTCGCCGAAGACCTGTTCATCTTCTTCTGGACCGAAAAGGTCATGACGGTAGAAGCCGTGCTACTGGTTGACCTGCGGGAAGAACGATCCATCGGCCGCATGTTCGGATGGGACGATCCTGCCGCAGAACCGGTAGTCCTGCCCTTCAACTCCCGACTGACCGTCCTGAACACCACCGAATACCCCCAGGACACACACAAGCACTAGCCACACCCCGGGGATGCCCAACCAGCCATGGGCACCCTGGGCACAACTTCGGCGATGGAGCACTTTCATGGACATGCATTTGACCGACCGCGTAGTCATGGTCACCGGAGGAGGATCCGGCATAGGCCGTGCCTGCGTGGAGGCTCTGACTGCTGAAGGCGCCAAGGTCCTGATCGTCGACCGGAACACCGAAGGCGAGGAAACCGCCGCCCAGCTCCGGGCGGCAGGCCACCATGTGGAATTCGTGCAGACCGACGTGTCCAAGGAGGCCGACATCGAGTCGGCCCTCAAGACCGTTGAGCGCATCTTCGGACGATTGGATTCAGTAATCGCATGCGCCGGAGTGTCAGGGCCGGTCGGACTCAACGCGACACAGGTGTCAGTTGAAACCTGGGATCATGTCATGGCCGTCAATGTCCGTGGAAATTTCCTTGTAGCCAAGCACTCCGTCGGACTGCTGTCCAAAAGCCCGGAGCCGTCCATGGTCCTCCTTGGGTCGGACTCCGCGCTGGTTGCCTTCGCGGGGATGACGCCCTACAGCACGTCCAAGGGCGCAGTGCTGATGCTGACCAAATCCCTCGCCGTAGACCATCCCCTGATCAGGTTCAATTGCCTGTGCCCCGGGGTTGTGGACACCCCAATGTCAAGGACAGACCTGTCACGGCCGGAAGGTTTCACAGGCTCAAACCTGCCGGTGATCCGTCCCGATCAGATTGCACGTCATGCCGTCTTCCTGGCCTCTCCGGTCAGCGCGCCTATCAACGGAACAACCTTGGTGGCAGATTTTGGCTACACGGCACGGTCAGCGATGCCCGCGCTGGATTTCAGCTGACAGATAACCGTCCACGCTCAGCCGCGGACCACCCTTACCAACAAGAGGAGCATTCAATTGGAAACCTACGACTCCCTGCTTTCCCGAATTGAACCGGCGCACGGCCAAGCCAGCCGAACCATTTTTGACCCGGCTACCGGCAAACCCGTGGGAGAAGCCCCGATCCACACCATCGATGACCTCGAGACTGCCGTAGCTGCCGCTGTTGCCGCGCAGCCGGCCTGGGCTGCCTTGGGCCACGACGCCAGGTCCGCTGCCCTTATGAAGGCCGCCGACGCTGTCGAGCGTTCCGCCGAAGAGCTCGCTCAACTCCTCTCGCGCGAGCAGGGCAAGCCCCTGAACGGTCCCAATGCCCGTTTTGAAGTAGGCGCTTGCGTCGCGTGGCTTCGCGCCACCGCAGCGCTGCCGCTGGAACCTGAAACCATGGTCGACGACGGCGAAACCCGGGCTGAACTTCACTACCGCCCTATCGGCGTCGTTGGTGCCATCGGCCCCTGGAACTGGCCCATGATGATCGCGGTCTGGCAGATTGCCCCGGCGCTTCGCATGGGCAATGCCGTCGTCGTGAAGCCTTCCCAGAACACACCGCTGAGCGTCCTGGCATTGGTTGCCGTCATCAACGAAGAGCTACCCGAGGGGCTGCTCGCAGTTCTGAGCAGCGGTCGCGATGTCGGATCCCGCCTCACCGAACACCCGGCCATCGGAAAGCTCATGTTCACCGGCTCCACCGCAGCTGGACGGGCGATCATCAAGTCGTCCGCCGATACTGTCAAGCGGCTCACCATGGAACTGGGCGGAAACGACGCCGGCATTGTCCTGCCCGACGCCGACCCCAAAGCCATTGCCGAGGACCTCTTCTGGGGTGCCTTCATCAACACCGGACAAACCTGTGCTGCCCTCAAGCGGCTCTACGTTCACGACTCCATTTACGACGCCGTGTGCGAAGAACTGACCAACGTTGCCAAGGCCATGCCCATGGGAAACGGCCTGGACGAAAACAATGTCCTGGGACCCCTGCAAAACAAGGCACAGTACAACGTGGTCGACGAACTCGTGGAGGCAGCGAAAGCGTCAGGGGCCCGCGTACTGATCGGCGGTAACCCCGACCATGAGCAGCCTGGCTTCTTCTACCCAACAACCCTGGTAGCGGACATCGACAACAACAACCCGCTGGTGGCAGAGGAACAATTTGGTCCGGCACTGCCGATCATCCGGTACACCACCGTTGACGAGGCCGTCGCCAAAGCAAACGCGCTCGACGTCGGACTCGGCGCCTCAGTGTGGTCCTCCGACGTGTCCGCCGCACGCGAGGTTGCGGCCAAGCTGGAAGCCGGGACCGTCTGGATCAACAGGCACGGCGCCGTGGATCCCCGGATCCCCTTCGGCGGTGCAAAACAGTCAGGCTACGGACTCGAATTCGGCGTCGAAGGCCTCAAAGCCCTGGGCGTCCCCCAGGTCATCAACGGCTGACACGAGTCATCTGAGGTGAGGGGATGCACATCCGTACAGGGCGTGCATCCCCTTGCCAGTGGCCGGACTCCCGCTGTGGTTGAAACTACACACACCGCTATCGGACAGAAAGGCACGCAGTGAAGAACACCAGTAAGCCCGTAGCCATCGTGACCGGCGGAGGCACAGGCATAGGCGCCGCCGCAACCGCCGCCCTGCGCTCGGACGGATGGGATGTCGTCATCTGCGGCCGACGACCAGCCGCCCTGGAAGACACCGCCTCGCAAACTGGCGCGATCCCCGTTGTGGCCGACGCTTCAACAGAAGAGGGCGTGCAGAAGGTCGTGCGAGAAACACTAACCAAATTCGGATCCATCAATGGCCTGGTCCTGAACGCCGGCATTGTCCGGCCCGGCAAGGTAGGGCAACTAGACGGTCAAGACTGGGATGCCATGATCCAAACCAACCTGACCGGTCCGTTCCTCCTGACCAAGGCAGCCATGCCATACCTCATGGAGACGTCGGGATCCATCGTAGGAGTGGCTTCCGCGGCAGCACTGAGGGCAACAGGAGGCATCCCCGGATACAACGCATCAAAGGCCGGACTGACCATGCTCATGCAGTCCGTTGCTATTGATTACGGCCATCTGGGTGTGCGCGCAAACGCCATTTGCCCAGGCTGGACCCGCACGGAAATGGCCGACATGGAGATGGAGGAATACGGGGCGGAGCTGGGCCTCGAACGCGAAAACGCTTATTCGACTGCCACGGCATTTGTCCCTAGTCGACGGCCTGCTGAGGCAAAGGAAGTGGGCAACGTCGTCGCTTGGCTGCTCTCCCCTCACGCGTCCTATATCAACGCGGCCGTCATCCCGGTCGATGGTGGAATGGTAGCCGTCGATCCTGGATCGCTGAGCCTGGACCCCCGGGTCCGCATCGACATCAGAGATGCTCGATCGCTATAGCTTCACCCAATTCCTCAGCTCTCAGCCTGCCTGCTTTTGTCGGTCACAGGCAGGCTGGAGCTACTGGAAGGATCTGAGTCTTGACGGCTGCTTGCCGGTCAACCAGCGTCCGGTGTCCCTGCCTGGTATGGAATTAGTGAGTGGTGACGTTGACTACTTCCGTGATGGCACCCACGGGGAAGTTCGTGTAGCTGGAGAAGTCGAAGCCGTTGTACCCAAAGATCTTGCCGTCTGTTTTTAGTCGGTACATATCGATGAGAATGACGCCGAGGGTAGGGACGATCTTTTCACGCCAGACGAACAGATACAGAGCCTCAGCGATTTTGATGTAGTGAGAGCGGTCGGTGTCACCCAGACCGGCTTCTGAGCCCTTGATGCAGTGCCACGTGTAGAAGTTGTTGTTCAGGTAAACGTGTTCGTATACCTCTTCGGGGCTGTAGTGGTAGCGGTTCCTTAGCCCGATAAGTTCGTCGGTGGGGGCGTGCGCGGTTCCGCCCTGCTTCCCACCCACTGAGCCGTGAAGAATGGCTGCTTCAACTCCGGTTAGCGCCGTGCCTTGGCGTGCCCTGTCGTAGGCGCTGATGGAAGTGGCTTGCTCGTCAGGGAGTACTCCCTCTATTCCTGACCAACAGTGGATCGGAGGCCAACGAGCTCGCCCTGCGGATCGCGCGACAACACACCGGGAACACCGGCGTGCTGGTTACAGATTTCAGCTACCACGGAAACACGACCAGCCTGGCCGAGCTGACAACGGGATTGATGGTGCGCGAACCACTCGGTTCCCATGTCGGGCCCCTCCGGATTCCCGACACTCACGGCGTTGCAGAGGCCGACGTGCCCGCATTGCTTAAGCAGTCCTTGTCTGACGTTGACGCCGCCATCGCATCACTTCAAGCCACGGGGCATGGCATCTCTGCATTCCTTTTTGACCCCCTCTTCTCCACCGAGGGGCTTCTGCAGCCGCCCGCCGGCTACATCGAGGGCGTCGCCGACCGTGTCCGCGCCGCAGGAGGCCTCATCATCTCCGACGAGGTGCAATCGGGCTTCGGCCGCACCGGATCCGGCATGTGGGGCTACGAAATGTTCGGCCTGGAACCCGAACTCGTAACGATGGGCAAACCCATGGGCAACGGACACCCTATCGGCGCCGTAGTCACTACGGCTGAACTGCTCGACGAATTCGGCCAGAACAACATGTTCTTCAACACCTTTGCAGGAAGCCCTGTCTCTTCCGCCGCCGGACTGGCCGTGCTGCGCTTCATGGAACAGGAAGACCTCATGGCCAAAGCCCGCCACTTGGGCGAGTACATTCGTGCCCGCCTCGAAAACATCGCTCAAGGCAGCGTCAACGTGGGCTCCGTAAGGGGGCGCGGCCTGTTCTTCGGAATAGACATCATAGAAAGTGACGGCAGCCGCACCCCAGCCCCGGGCCTGACGAAAATCCTCATCGAGGACATGCGTGAACGCGGCGTGCTCATCAGTCGTGTGGGACCCCACGACAACGTCCTGAAAATGCGTCCGCCACTTGTATTCGGTAAGGAGCACGCAGACATACTGCTCGAACAGCTCGAACTGTCACTCGGCAGCTTGTCCTAACTATCTCGCCAGCTCTCCCTTCAGCCCCTGCTTGCTGACGATCTGACGATGAAGTGCCTATATGAGTCGTTGACTCCCATTGATGATGCGCTATTCCGCGTCGCCACCTTCGTCCAAATGATCGGCGTGCTGATCCTGACCTTCGGGTTGCCGGTTAGCTTCTCGGCGGCGGCCGATGGGCAAAGCCCCAACAACATCCTTATGGTGATCGGCTACGTCATCATGAGGGTCCCACTCATGGCCTTGTGGCTCCGTGCTGCTCGACAGGACTCCAGACGACGGCAGACCAACATCGCATACAGCGTCGTCATCGGAGCTGCCCAGATTGGATGGTTGCTCACCGCAATCGTTCCCCTTCGTGCGGCTCACTCAAGTGCAAGGGTGGACGTTATCCGGCGTGGTCATTGCGGCGCCGGACTACACATTGCTGCCTTGGCCGTAGAAGACGGTCACCTGTCACTACTTCTGATCGCCGTAGCGCTCGCCGTTCCGGTCGCGGCCGTCATCGTCATGATATTTGTTACCTGGAGTGTTCTCCTCAAGTCCTTTGACCTCACGCACCTTCCACTGCTGATTGGCACCCTCATTCCGCTGGCCGCAGCAATCATCGTGGGGGCCATCGCCGGCTCCGAGGCCCACATCAATCCGAATAACCCCTCGGACGTACTCGCATTAGTCACTGTGATCGGGCTGGTGGCGCTATCCGCAGTGATCGAAGTTGTCGGCCATGAATTGGTCGGCAGTAACCACACAATCCGCGCTGTGAAGGCAAAAGCAGCTTGAACAATTTGGGTCTGAACGGCTAACGCGCCAGCAGGGTCTCCTCCTCCGAGTAGCCGAGCTTGTCCGGGTTTCGCATGGCGAAGATCCTTGCGATCCTGCCGTCCTCCACCACCAGGCTGATGAGTGACGGACCACCTGCTTCGTCGTCGATCCGGATGCCGAGGCTGCCGTTGAGCCAGAGGAGAGCGATTCTCGGGTTGAGCGCTGCCTGCGGGAAGGACCGCAGCAGATTTGTCACCTTCTTCGCGCCATATACCGGCACCCGAACCGCCTGGGCGACGCCGCCGCCGTCAGCGATGAGTACGACGTCGGGGGCCAGCACGTCCATCAAGCCCTGCACGTCCCCGGTGGTGACCGCCGCAAGGAACCGTTCGACGACTTCCTGCTGCTCGGTGCGGTCCACGCGCATGCGGGGGCGCCGGGCGGCGACATGAGAGCGCGCTCGGCTGACCAGCTGGCGCACGGCTGCCGCTGACTTGCCCACGGCCTCGGCAATCTCCTCGTAGGGCACGTCGAAAACCTCGCGCAAGACGAAGGCGGCCCGCTCCACAGGGGTGAGCGATTCGAGAACCGTGAGCATGGCGATCGAGACGCTTTCGGCCAGTTCCACGTCCTCGGCTACATCCGGCACGGTGAGCAGGGGCTCGGGCAGCCATTCCCCGACGTAATCCTCCCGCCGTCGTGACAGCGTGCGGAGGCGGTTGAGCGCCTGCCGGGTGACGGTGCGAACGAGGTAGGCCCGCGGGTCGCGGACGCCCTCGCGGACGTCGCGGCCCAGTTCGGCCCACCGGAGCCAGGCCTCCTGCACTACGTCCTCCGCATCCGCGGCGGAGCCGAGTATCTCGTAGGCGACAGTGAAGAACAGGCTGCGGTGGGCGACGAACGGATCCTGCCTGTCAGTGGCGCGGAGGTTGCTCATGCCGCTCAGGCTACTCCGTGGCCGCTGCGTGCTGCGAGCGGCTTCAGCTCACAGGACTCCGCGAAACCCTCGGATTCGATGCCGAGGGCCACGTTGCTGCGGGTCGTGAGGTTGGCGAAGCCGATGACGCTGGTCAGTTCGATCAGCGCTGGCGCGCCCAATTGTCCGAGCAACCGGGCCGACAGTCCGTCGGTCACCGAGACGGGCGTGGCACTCATGGCCTCGGCATACTCCAGGACGTCCCGCTCCAGCGGCGTGAAGACGTCGGACTCACGCCAGCACGGGATCTGCCGAGCCTTCTCCAGATCCAGGCCGTGGTTGTGCGCCATGAAGTAGTTGTAGTCCAGGCACCACGTGCAGCCGATGAACGAGGCCACGGCCATGTGAGCGTAGGACTTCAGCGACTCATCGCAGCTGTTCCACCTCTGCAGCTTCTGTCCGAAGCCCATGGATGCCTTGAGAACGGGCTGGTTGTGCCACATGACACCCAGCGATTCCGGGACTTTGCCGAACATCTTCGCGCTGAACTTCTTAATGAGTGCGCCGTAGAAACCGGTGATCTCTGCGGCCGGGATCCTGCTGGTCATGACTCCTCCTACGGGTCGGTTCTGTGTCCTACGACATGAAGACACCGCCCGGGCCCGATCTGTGACACGTCGACTTCAGGCGAAGTGCCCGCTGGCTAGAGATTCTCCCCCGGATTCCCGCCACGAACAGTCAGCGTGCCGGCCAGGTCCACGTCACTCCCCGATCCCGTGGCGCCGGCTTGCGAGAGGAGGGTCGCTCCGAAGGCTGCACTCCAGAACGTCCTGGTTTCCACGGGCATGGGTCGTTGCACTTCCCAGTGCCGTTGCTTCATAAGACGGGCAAGATAGCGTTCGGACTGGCGGAACAGCAGATTCAGATGCTGATCCACCACAGCGGCCAGAGCAGGCCGGGATGTGCCCACTGCCAAGGCGCGCACCACCAACGGCATGGACGGGAGCATCAGTACCGTGCGGGCCATGTTCCTTCGAAATGACTCGGGACCCCCTGCACCGTGGCCAATCGCCTCAACTCGTTCCGCATCGTGGAGCAATGCCAGGAAGGCTGCGTGGATGAAGAGCGAGTCTTTGGAACCGAAGTAGTAGGTCACCTGGTTGGGAAATACTTCGGCGTCGGCAGCGATCGCCGCCACGCTCACGTCACCCGAAGTGTTGGCCAGGTAAAGCTTCACCGCGCTATCCAGGATCCGACCCTTGGTCGAGTGACCACGAGCTTGCGATGGACCCCCCGGAAGACGTTTCCCCTTGCGTTCTGTGACCATGCAAGAAATTGTACTTCATACAACTATCGATATATCTTGTATGTCATACAAGAAAAGGAGTTGCCATGAAGGCACGAGATATTGCTGTGACAGGAATAGGTGCGACAACGCCCTTGGGAGGCACCGTCGACACCACCTGGGCCGCCCTCCTTGAGGGCTGTTCAGGGGTGCGGGATGTCGGATCGGACATGTTGCAGGGCAGCGGGCTCCCCGTAACCATCGCCGCACCCATGGCCACCGACCCAGCGAAGAGACTTGACGCCGTCGAAGCCAAAAGACTGGACAGGGTTCAGCAAGCCGCCATGATTGCCGCAGCAGAAGCGTGGGCAGATGCCGGTTCGCCCCAAGTTGATGGCACCCGACTGGCTGTCGCGGTAGGAACAGGTGTGGGAGGAATCGGCACACTGCTCCGGGAGGACGACACCTTGGAAAACCGCGGCCAGCGCCGCGTCTCCCCACGGGCAGTACCGATGCTCATGGCCAACGGACCCGCCGCGGCTCTCTGCATCCGCTACGGCGCCAAGGCAGGTTCATACACCCCGGTCTCGGCGTGCTCCTCGGGTGCCGAAGCAATTGTCCTGGCCGCCAGATTGATCCGTTCCGGCGAAGCTGATGTGGTCATTGCAGGCGGTGCTGAAGCCGCGATAACGCCATTCACCGTCGCTGCCTTCCTGCAAACGAGGGCCCTCTCAACACTTACAGCGGATCCCGCGTCTGCGTCGCGTCCCTTTGCCTCAGACCGCGACGGCTTCGTCCTGGGCGAAGGCGCTGGCATTTTGGTGCTGGAAAGTGCAGAGCACGCCACTGCCCGCGGTGCCACTGTCCATGCGGTCCTGCGTGGCGTCGGCATTGCCTCCGATGCTTTCCATATGACGGCACCGGCGGACGACGGCGAAGGCCAGATCACCGCCATCACCAAAGCACTCAACGACGCCGGCATGAGCCCAGCGGAGGTGGGCCACGTCAACGCCCACGCGACGGGCACCACCGTGGGGGACCTGGCGGAAGCAAAAGCCATCAAGGCCATCTTCGGCGACACCATTCCGGTGACTGCACCCAAGGCCTCCCTGGGACATCTCTTCGGGGCCGCCGGCGCCGTCGAAGCCATCATCGCAATCCGAAGCGTCGCACAGGAAGTCATCCCTCCCACCCGCAACCTTCACCAGGGAAACGTGGACTCCGGGATCGGGTTGGACGTTGTCACCGAACAACGCCGCGGAACGTCTCCGGCAGCGCTCTCCAACTCGTTCGGATTTGGCGGCCAGAATGTCAGCCTGATTTTCAGCAAGGGCTAAAGCTGTACCCGGTTCCTACTTTTCGGGGTCCCGCAGGAGGTCTTAGTGCTCGATGCAGTCACTTGACGGATACCCCGCGCACACGTGAGCGGTTCAAGATTTAAGGACACCGTTGGCTCGGTTGTGCCGGGTGCCTCCCGGGCGACAAGCGGTACCATTTCAAGAACTAAGGACGAATCATGGACCAGATTACCCTGGGCGATGTGAGCATTACCCGGGTCTGGGAATACTACGGACCCGTCGACATGACACCACAGGCATTCTTCCCGGAAAGCCCGCAGCACGCATGGGAGGACAACTCCTCGTGGTTGGTGCCGCACTTCCTGGACTCCGAGACGCAGATCGTCAATTCAGCGATCCAGACCTGGCTGCTGCGCAGCGGGGGAAAGAACATTCTCATCGACACGGGAGTCGGCAACCACAAGGAGCGGCCTTACGCGTCGGTCTGGAGCCACCTCAACACAGATTTCCTGAGTAACCTCGCCCGTGCGGGCGTTCGGGCCGAAGACGTGGACATCGTGGTGAACACGCACCTCCACATAGACCACGTCGGGTGGAACACGTACTTGGACGGCCGGACGTGGGTGCCGACCTTCCCCAACGCCACCTATCTGATGCCAAAAACCGATTTCGACTTCTGGAACCCCGCCAACGGTTACAAACCGCTGCTCGGTCGGGGAAATCAGAATGTTTTCGAGGACAGCGTCGCGCCCGTACACGAAGCAGGCATGACGTTGCTGTGGGAGGACGGCTACACGATCGACGAGAACCTGCGCTTGGATCTTGCGCCGGGACACACTCCCGGGTCTTCAGTCCTCACGCTCAACTCCGGTTCTGACCGGGCGGTGTTCGTCGGCGACATGCTGCATAGTCCTGTACAGATCATGGAGCCGGACTCGAACAGCTGCTTCTGCGAGGACCCCGCCGGTGCCAGGGCCACACGCCGCAAAGTTCTCGGCTGGGCAGCCGATAACAATGCCTTGGTGGTTCCCGCACATTTGGGTGGTTCAGGCGCAGCCGAGGTGGTCCGGGACGGGAGCAAGTTCTCCATCAAGGGCTGGGCTCCGTTCGCACCTTACTCCCAAGGCTAAGACCACAGAAAGAAACCATGAGTCACCCTAATGACAACGGCGAGAACACCGAAAACGCCGAAAACACAGTCGTTACCGCTAACGGTGCAGTCCGAGGCTTTCGGCACGACGGAACAACCGCGTTCCTGAACATTCCCTACGCCGCAGCCCCGCTAGGCATCGCCCGGTTCCAAGCTCCGCAGCCGCACGCACCCTGGCTGGGTGTGCGGGACGCCACCAATCCGGGGCCGAATGCGCCCCAGTCCGAACGCAAACTCGGCGACGTGGACATGTCCGCCTATTTCGGACCTGGGTGGGTCCGCGGAGAGGACTACCTGACCGTAAATGTCTGGACGCCTGAAACAGAGGGCGAGCGGCTGCCGGTAATGGTCTTCGTCCATGGAGGCGGATTCGTGGCTGGGTCCACCCGCTCGGAACTCTATGACGGCACAGGATTTGCCCGTGACGGCATCGTCCTGGTGACCCTGAACTACCGCCTGGGCATCCCCGGTTTCCTCGATCTTCCCGGCGCGCCCGCAAACCGGGGTGTGCTCGATGTGATGGCCGCCCTACGCTGGGTGCAGGAGAATATCGCTAAGTTCGGTGGTGATCCCGCCAACGTCACGCTCTTCGGCCAGTCCGCGGGAGCCACGATAGTCAGCGCAGTATTGGCCGATTCTCAGGCCGAGGGCCTGTTCCGGAGGGCGATCGTCCAGAGCGGCAGCGGTTGGGGGGCCTTCACACCGGAGCAGGCCGCCCGGGTCACCCGCGCCGCAGCCGAGGCGTTGGGGATCGAGCCCAGCGTCGAGGCGTTCGCGAACATCCCGGATGAGGACCTCGTCGACATCATGCCCAAGCTGTCGGGCATCGACCTGCAGACCGAGACCGCTGGCGACCCGCTCATCGGCCTAAGCCCGTTCAGCGTCGTACTCGACCAGCAGCCGGCGGAGGCGGTCGCCGACGGACGCGGCGGCGCCGTCGACCTGCTCGTGGGGATCAACACGGAGGAAGGCAATCTTTATCTGGCTCCATTTGGGAACTTCTTCACTTCGACCGAGGCAGACGTCGACGCGGCCGCGGTGCGCTCCCACCGGGATCCAGTTCGATTGGTGGAGGCCTATCGCAAAGCCCGGCCGCAAGCTTCCTTCGGCGAGCTGCGCTCCGCCATCATGGGAGACGCTCTGTTTGGCGCCGGCAGCTGGCGTCTCGCCGACGCACATGCCGAACACGACGCCTCCGGCACATACAGCTATTTGTTCGCCTGGCGATCGAACAGCCTTGAGGGAGAGCTCGGCGCCACGCACGCCATGGAGCTGCCTTTCGTCTTTGACAACATCGGGCTGCCGCAGCTGCGAGGCCACAAAGCCCTCCTGGGTCCGGATGATCCGCCCGCTGAACTGGCCGCCCGCGTGCACGCCGCCTGGGTGGCATTCGCCAGGACAGGCGATCCGGGCTGGGAACGGTACGACACCGCCCGTCGGGCAACCCTCCGCATCGACGACGGCGTTTGGGCTGTAGAAGAGGACCCCCGCAGTGAGGAACGCAAGGCGTGGCGCTGAACCCCGGTCGCTCCGCTGAGCGGCCCGACCCGCAGCCTGGCAGGCATTCGATCCACCCACCCCTATTCAAGGAAGAAACTCTATGAGCAGGACAATCGTCAGCACAAAGCATGCGCCGGTTACCAGCGCGCCCCTTTCCCAAGGTGTACGTAAGGGACCCATCCTCCAGATATCGGGCCAGCTTCCGTTCGATCTCCAGACCGGTGCCGTCGTCGGTACAACCGTGGCAGAGCAGACGACGCAGGTCCGAAGCAACATCGCCGCAGTGCTCAAGGCAGGAGGGGCCAGCATGGAAGACGTCGTCATGCTGCGGGTCTACCTGACTGATCCGGCCGACCTGGCCGAGATGAACGCGGCGTATGCCGTGGCTGTGGGCGAGCCCTTTCCTGCTCGCACCACCGTCTACATGCAGCTACCCCCTGGGCTGCTTGTTGAGATCGATGCCTTGGCAGTACTGACCGACTGAAACAATGGGGCACCGCTGGCGGTAGCTGGCTATGATTACAGGTGCTAATGTTTCATCCCCTTGGAGGCTCGTGTGAATGAGCGCGTGACACAACACGGCGCGATCACGGGAGTCGAGTGCGGTCTCGGTCACCCGCTTGTCGGGCGAGCGATAGAGGCCGCGCGCCTCGGTGGCCTGGTGGAGTCCATGCTGTCCAGCAGCCAGGTCCTGGTACTTACCGGCGACCCGGGCGCGGGCAAGAGCATCCTCTTGGATGGCACCGCGGTGCGTGCACGCACGGCTGGCCACCAGGTGCTGACAGCGACCGGCAGCGAGACGGAGACCTATCTCGCTTTCGCCGGGCTGTACCAGCTTCTGCGGCCCGCCCTGGCCGTTGCCGAGAGTCTGCCGGTTCGCCAGCGCGCCGCTCTGCTCGGGGCGTTCGCTCTGGAGCCCGCTCCAGACATTCCAGACATGATGCTCCTTGGCGTAGCGGTCCTGACCTTGCTATCTGATCTGGCCGACCGAGGGCCTGTTCTGGTCGTGGTCGACGATGCGCAGTGGATCGACCGGGCGTCTCTGGACGTGTTAGCGTTCGTCGCCCGGCAGATGGCCGACGAACCGATCACCCTGTTGTTGGCTGTTCGGATTGGCGACTCGCTTCCGGGGTTCAGGGAGCACCGGATGCTCATGCTGGGGCCGCTCGATGAAGCGGCGGCCAATCAACTGCTCGAGGTGGCGCAGCCCCAGATCCTGGACGGTCGACTGCGCTTGGAGATCCTCGACCAGGCGGCAGGAAATCCGCTCGCCCTGATTGAGCTGGCAGGTGCGGCAATTCGCTGGCGGGAACTGTCTTCCAATACGGCAGCCGGTCCGCTGCCTCTCACCGAGCGGCTGGAGCGGATCTATGCCGCACGACTGGAGGAGCTGCCCGAGGATACTGAGCGTGCACTGGTGCTGTTGGCAGCTGCGGACGCGGCGGACTCAGCGACGGCCGTGTTCCTCGGACTGCCCGACCTGGGAGACAAGGCATGGCTGCCTGCACAGCATGCGGGGCTGGTAAGGCAGGTGGGCCGGCAGATCAGATTCCGGCACCCCCTCATCCGCTCGGCCGTGTACCATGCAGTGTCGTTCGATGCACGGCAAGATGCCCATCTGAGACTGGCCGAAGCACTGCGCGAGGAGCCTGACCGACGCGCCTGGCACCTGGCCGCGGCTACTGCCCACCCAGACGCGGGAGTGTCTGCCGCATTGGAGGAGACTGCGGGCCGGGCCAGACGGCGCGGCGGTTATGCGGCGGCGGCCAAGACTCTGGAACGGGCCGCCGAGCTCGCCCCGGAGCGTGAAGAGCGCGCGCGGTTGCTGGTAGCCGCCGCAGGCGCGGCCGTGTTCACGGGCCAGCTCGCATGGGTGGAGGAACTCACCGCCCAAGCCCGCGGCCTCACGGACGACTTCGCACTCCAGGCGGCCGCATCGCACCAGGCGGCCAAGCTGATTACGCTGACTATGCATCACAACGTGGCCTACGCTGCGCTCACGCGCACCGCATCGCAGCTCTCGACCACGGCACCTGAGTCGGCACTCGACATCCTAGGCGACGCCGCCGTGGCCCACTTCTACTCTGGCGAAGAATCGCAGAGGTACGAGATACAGCAAATCCTCTCGCTCATCGCCGAGAACCCGCCAGACGCATCCCTGCGGGCGTGGGTGCGGGCCCTTGCTGATCCGATCCACAGTGGTGCAGACATTGTCCCGGCACTGCCAGGGATGATCCGTCAGGAGAAGGACAGGCCCGACCGGCTGATGAACCTTGCCATCACGGCCTGGCTGCTGGATGAGACTCCCCTGGCGGTGAGGACCTTCGACATGGCCTTGGACCTGTGGCAGACCCGCGGGCCACTCCCAAATGGACTGGGCTGCGCCGCCGCCCTGGCCTACCTGGAACAGGGCCGGTGGGCGCGGGCCCGCACCGTGTGCGCAGAGGTAGCCTCTGTGGCCGCGGTAACCGGACTAGAGCACGCCGCGGCGTGCGCATCGGCCGTCGAAGCCATGGTATGCGCTTTTCAAGGGGATGCCTCCCAAGCGCGTACGCTGGCTGAAAATGCCCTTGCTCTGGTCGACCCGCTCGAGAGCCGGTCCGTCACTGTCTATGCCCGACGGGCACTTGGAGCAGTCGCGGCAGCAGAAGGCGACTATGGTGCCGCCTACGAGCAGCTGCGCATGGTTTTTCGCGCTGACGGCGCCCCTCTGCATTATCACGCATCCTACGCAGCTCTCGCGGAGCTGGCCGCCGCTGCCGCGCGCAGCGGCCACATCAACGAGGCCGCTGCGATCGTTGAGCGCTGTGGCCAGCAGCTTGGCAGCAGCGCTTCAGCGCGTCTGAAGGCGCTGTTGAACCGAAGTCGTGCGCTGCTCTCCGACCCGGAGCAGGCCGAATCCTGTTTCAACGCCGCCCTGTCGGACACCACGCTCGAGTTATGGCCTTTCGAACGGGCACAGACGCTCCTGGACCACGCTGAGTGGCTACGGCGCAGGCGCCGCATCGCCGAAGCACGGCCCGGGTTCACCTCGGCGCTAGAGACTTTTCGGCGACTCGGCGCCCGACCATGGATCGAACGCGCCCAGGCGGAACTGCGCGCGTCCGGCGTTGACGTCGTCGATGCCGCGCCGGACGCACTAGCCGAGCTCACGCCGCAGCAGTGGCAGATTATCCGGCTTGCAGCCCGAGGACTCAGCAACCGCGAGATCGGCGAGAGACTCTTTCTGTCACCCCGAACGGTCGGCTCGCACTTGTACCGCACATTCCCCAAACTCGGCATCACAGCCCGCGCACAGCTCCGCGATGTCCTCGAAAGCGCCCCCTCAGCCAACGGTGCAGTCATCTGACGCATACCGCCCCGCGCGCTAGGCAGACCAGAATTGTCAGAGGCCGATCGAAACCATGACCGGCTCGACGGCGGCAGGGTCGCCGTCGCCAATGAAAGGGGCGACGACCGTGCGGGAAAGATCGGCAGCGGCCTTGTGGGGCCGGTTCCTAGCTTCCGACCCCGGGTTACTGCGCCTGGTCTCTGCTCTCCGGGTAACTCTGGCAGTCCTCCTTACGCTGGGTATGCTGACTGCTCTGGCGCAGCCTGTCCAGGTGGTAGTGACTGGTGGATTCAGCGCCATGGTCGCCTCGCTCGCCACCAGCGACGTCAGCGCCCGTGACCAGATGCTCACCCTGCTGGGCGGTCTGATCACCTCTTTCGGCGGCCTCACAGCTGGAACGCTGCTGGCACCTAGTCCCGCCGCGGCGGCTGTGGTCTTTCCACTGCTGATCTTTGTGGCCGCCTATGCTCGCAAATTCGGCCCGCGCGGACTGGGACTGGGAATCTTCGGCGTCATGATGCTCTTTCTGGCGCAGGTCACCAAGGCAGCGCCCGGACAGTTACCGGAACTGGCAGGGGCTCTCGGCATGGCCATCACGGCTGACGCCCTGGCGCGCTTCGCGCTCGTTCCGACCAGGGTTCAAAGCATTCTGCGACGCCTGCAGCAGGCGTTCGACAGCCGTCTGCGCTCTGTGCTGGAAGCGACGATCGAGCTCCTGGAAACGCGGCGCGACGATACACGGAGAGTTCGGGCATTGGAACGCACCATCAACCGCCTGCACGTGTGCGCGCTGCTGATTGAAGACGTCATGGACCGATGCCACGTGGATAAAGCCACCGCTGACACGCAGTTGAGGATCGCACGTACCGAAAGCGCTGCGCGCCGGCTTGCCGTTCTTGCAATGCGCTTGACGCGTATGCCCCAGCTGCCCAGCGATGGGCAAGCCCACACCCGCGAGCATCTGGTTCGCGAGATACGGGCCCTGTATGACTGCTTGGTGAACTCCGATGAAGCCTCATACGGAGGAGTACGCGAACGGCTGCTGGACTATTCGGCGCATCCGCCGGCATTCGCCCCTCCGGAACTGCAACACAGCTATCAGGGAGTAGGCGAGCTGGCTCTGATGGTGTTCGGCCATCACTCGGCACCAGATGCTGCCGCAGCGGGGGCTACCGGCAAGCCGCGGCGAGCCCGCGCAGAGGGTCGAACCACCCGTCAATCGTTCCAGCTCGCGGCGGCTACTGCACTCGCCGGAGCCGGTGGAACCTTGCTCTCACCGGATTTATGGTACTGGTCCGTCGCCACAGTTTGGGTGGTCTTCATCAGGGTGGAGAGCACCGGGGAGATCCTGCTTCAAGGCGCCAGGCGATTGGCTGGCACAATCCTGGGCGTGGTGTTCGGCTTCTGGCTCGCGGTCCTGTCCAGCGGTAGCTCTTCCAGCGGGCTGTGCCTGCTCCTGCTGTGCCTCTTCGGGATGTTCTACACGCCTCCGGCCGCCTACTGGGCTGTGACCTTCTTCATCACCGGCGCGCTTAGCGTGCTCATTTCGCTCCTCCATACCTTCACGATTAGTTTGCTCGTGCTGCGCATCGAGGAGACAGCGCTCGGCGTCGCCTGCGGGGTAATCGCTGCGGTCCTTATCCTGCCTATCAGTGCTCAACGAGTGAGCAACGACCGCTTGGTCGAGCTTATGCGCGCACTCCGCCGCGTCACCCGTCACGCCATTGGCAGCCTCGACGACAGGCACCTTGCCCGGGGGCTGTCCCAGGATCTGCGGGAACTCGATCAAACGCTGGAGGCCTTCCGCAGGTCCTGCCTGCCGATTGCCCACCCGGCCAATCCGCAACGCCGACGGCGGGCCCGTGCCCGCGCCCTGATCGGACTCTTGGATGCTTGTGGGTACCACGCCCGAAGCCTCGCGGCCTTGGTCGAGCGGGTTTCGGACGTCCCACAGGTTGCCCGACTGGGGAGCGCAGAGCGGAGCATCTCAAGCACTGTCGAATGTTTAACCAGACAACTCGATGAATTTGGAAGTTCGAAGCCGAACCGCGTTGGAAGTGCCTCCACGATCACCCTGTCACTGCTCGCCGACGAGTCGGGCCTGCCCAGGAAGCGCATATCTCCTAGCCAACGGCTGCTGCTGCATGCTGAACGTCTGGACGCTGCCCTGCAGACCATTGGCACCACCCTGATGCCAATGACCCCGGCGACGCCGCTGTGTCCAGCTGACGGGCAGGGGTTATAGGACAAAACGTGTGTATGGGACGAGCTTGCTTTCCAGTGATCGCGCGGAAAATCCGGAGTAGCTAAGCTTTTGAAGCTTAGGGTAGCTGGGGTGCTTGCACATCTCTGGAATGCTTGATTTGTGGCAGCGGGATGGTTCGGAACGGGAAAACCGGTGCCGGTAAGCACCGTTACCGGTGCCTGGAGTGCGGGGTGGGCCGCCCTGGTGAGTCCTGATGTAAGCCGCCGGGCTGAATTGGATGCGTTTCTGGGCTGGCAGTGGTGCAATACCGAGAAAGAGGCCGCATGACCTGCCCTGCTCGCCCGGCTCCCCTCCCCGACCATCGTGGTCACCGGTGGCGGCTCCGGGATCATGGCGGCCCTGTCCGAGTGCTGGAGTGAGACCGCGGTTCAGCGGTGCCTCGTGCACGCCCAAGGAAATCAACACTGGTGGACCGGGACGCGCAACCCGAACTTGGTCCAATGCGGCTGAATGCTGGAGGTTAGGTAAAGCGCACGCCTGGAGATGTAGCAACAGGAAACATATGGAGCCGGGGCCCGTCCGACAGCAGCATGAGAGAACCCGGAGCCCAAGGTACAGAAATTAGGCACCTCCTGCTCCCGCATTTCCCACCTCGCGGGCCGGCACGGGCAGGACCCGTCAAGGCGGAGCCGTCTTCGAGTCGCTTTCGTTATGCTATCTGGATTCGTTCATCGCCTAGCTCAACCTCGACACGCAGCCGGCCGCCCAAGGCCTCGACGTACTTTCGCAAAGTGTCGACCTGGGCGCGATCAATGTCACCGTGCTCGATGCGGGACACCCTGTTCTGGCTGACGTGCAGGCGGTCGGCCAGCTCGACCTGTGTCAGGTCAGAGGCCTCGCGGAGCTCCCGAAGCCGGTAGGCCCGTACCTCATCGAGCATGCGCTTCTTGTGGGCATTCACAGCTGCCCGGTCAACAGGACGCTTTGCCAGTAGTTCCTCCATGGACTTCGCCATTATGCGCCTCCTTTCAGAATCCTCATATGATAATCGAACAGGTCATCAGCAACCGGAATGTTCGTCTTGTACCACTTGCTCCAGTTGCCCGCTTTGTCCCCAGCGACAAGCAGGATCGCCCGCCGCTCTGGATCAAAGGCAAACAGGATTCGCAGTTCCGAACGCCCGCTGGATCCCGGCCGCAGCTCCTTCATGTTCTTGTGCCGTGAACGAACCTCTGTGTCGACCAACGGTCGACCAAGTTGAGGTCCGCGCTCAGCGAGAAGCTCCAATGCGGCAACTATCTGCTCATACGAGTCTTGGTCAAGATCTAACAGCCACGTCTCAACGAGTCCCACGTCAACATTCCACATCGAATCCATGGTACAACTCAGGCGTTCTACAACTCAAGAGCTATATCGTGTGGAGCGTCACTTGCTGGACGTGCACTCAGAGGCGCGGTTCCAGTAAGTGATCCGCCAGTGGCTGTCCATCCCGATCACCGACTGGCCGATCTCATCCAGCAGCTGCGCCTGAGTCAGCAGATCCTCATGCTGTTCCTCCGCCATGGAGTCTCCGGGTTCTCCTTTGAAAACGGCCGCCATCGCACCATCGGTTAGTTGCTGGGTATAAGGTCACGTCGCCTTAAGCGGGAGATCCCCCTGCCGCGGCCATGCCGGCATTCCCTGTTCGAGGCAGTTCACACCGGCCGCCGGAGGCGGAACCGGCGAGGTTTTCCGGATTCAGACGCAGGAGTAGTCATAGTCGAAGCCACGAGAGACATACTGGGTAAGGGTGACTTTGCCTCCTCCGGTCAGCGGCGCAGCGGCGCACATACGTTTGGCCGACGTCAGCGAACTCGCGCCGGCAAGCCAGCTTCTGGCCGTGTAAAGCGAGCTTGACGACGGAACTGTGCCCACTATTTGCGACCACTGGCTGGTGGTGGAGTAGATTCCGGTCGTTGCACCGATGTCTGCGAAATAGGCCACCATTCCTTCCAGATCCGCACGGTTGGAAGCCTTGTCGGCGGACCAGCTGTTGCCCGTTTCGACGTCGAGCCACCACATGTATGAGCCCGGAGTGCTCACGCCTCGGATGTTTGCATCGTCATATGCCTTGGCATACCCGTACATATACGAGCAGGCCGCCCCAAAAGATCCACTCGTGCACTGCCCGTAGGGGTTGCTCACAGTAGTTCCGCCGTAACTGTTGCTCGTGGGCCACCAGGAGCCGGCCGATCCCGGATTAGCAGTATTTACGTAGAGCGCGACCTTGGGTTGCGCGGTACCGCCAGTCGATGAACCAGCCCAGGACAACTCGGCCGCGAAGCAGGGATTGGTCGTGTTGGCGGTGCCATTGTTGACGCCAACGATTCCGAAGGCCTGGCCTTTAGGCAGCGCCTTGCCGCACTGCGGCCATGAGACGTCATTGCCTGTTCCAGGTGATATCGCGGCCTCCGCAGGGACGCCGACGAGCATCAACAGCATGGCTGCAAAGGCGGCCATCGGATAACGAAACCGGATTAGCATCGGCGTGGTGCGGGTGATGTTCACAGTCGGCCCCATTTCGGCTCTATGCAATCAGGTACCAAGCATGAGACTCCCGCCAGCACACGTCAAGGTAAGGCGGGTTGACTCGCTAGCGTGACGGAAGGAACCTTATTGGCAAACTCGTCGATCTCGACATGCTCAGCCGATGATGTCTTGAGCCGCAACGCTCCGGAGGCCATTAATATGGATCGGTTTGCTCACGGCATGTCCGCCGCGCCCCAAAAGGGCACCGGTGGAGATGATCTGCCCGTCCTTAATGACGGTACGCGTCCGGCTTTCGTCCCAGAGGACCGAGGGGTCGTGGAAGGGATTCCCGTCCAGCACCACCAAGTCCGCGCAGGACCCCTCGGTGATGCGTCCAAGGTCACTACGCCGAAGCAAGGCCGCGTTGGTTGATGTTGCCGACCGCAGTGCGCCGTAGACGCCAAGAACTTCACACTGCAGGCGGAGTCCGGCCAGTTGTTCATCCTCCAGCTCACCCATGAGGTCTGTTCCAAACCCAATCCGGACCCCGGCATCTCGGGCCAGTGCCACGGCGTTCCTCCCGGCCTCCAGCACTTCCCGGTTCTTTTCCGCTCCCACTTTGGTGAGGCCGACTTCCTCTCCACGCCGGTCCATGGCCTCGTAGGTCACCAAGGTGGGGACCAGATAGACGTCGTTGTCGGCCATCAACCGGGCGGTTTCCTCATCCAGCAGGTTACCGTGTTCGATGCAGCGAACCCCGTTAAGTACTGAATGGCGGATGGCCTCGGGCGAGTAGGCGTGAGCCGTGGCGTAGCTGCCCCGGCGGGAAGCCTCCTCCGTGACAGTGCGGATTTCCTCCGCACTGTACTGCGGAATCCGAATCGGATCGACCGGGGAAACGACCCCTCCTGAAGTCATGAGCTTTATGGCGGACGCACCTGTGCGGAATCGATGACGCACGGCCTGCAGCAGGTCATCGACGCCATCTACCACTTCGCACATGTGCCCGCCATGGAAACATCCCCCGTCGTTCGCGGCCCGGATATCGCCGTGGCCGCCTGTTTGGCTTAGCGCCGGGCCCGTGAAGAAGTAGCGTGGCCCGGGGTACAGACCCTCCTCGATGGCGTTGGCAAGGCCAATATCCCCACCGGCAACGTCACGAACCGCAGTGAAGCCGCGGAGCAGTGCAGCCGCGAGGCGCCTTGCGCCGGCAAGTGCGGAATAGCTCAGTGGACCCGTCTCGTTCCTGGCGGACGTCAGGCTAAGGGCGTAGGCATGAAAATGCGCATCGATAAGTCCTGGAATCACGGTTCGGCCGCCAGCGTCAAGGACGACATCGGTCTCATCCACCTCCCGCCCTATGGCTGTAATCCGGCCGTCCCGGATGCTGATAGAGCCCTCAAACAGGTCAGGTGATTCGCCGTCGAAGATCAGGGCGTTCCGTACTGCCAGAATTCCGGAAGTGGTCACGTGTTGTTCCCTTCGTATTGCCTTCGCGGGCGGGCCCCCAATGGTGCCCGCCCGCGAAGGAGCTAGTTGGCGGTGGTAAGGGCTTCTTCGAGCAGATGGACAGACCGCCTTGCGACCTCCAAGGCTGCGTCCACCGAACTCTGGTCATAAGTGCCGTCAGGGCCGAGGAAATTCATCGATCCGATAGTCTGGCCGTTGCTCACGACCGGAACGTTGACAATAGCGCCGCAACCCAGTGACTCGATGGTTGCCGAATCAAAGAAGAACGTGCGGACCGCTTCCTTGTCCGCCCCCAGGAACGGCTGCTGTCCATTGATCACCTGCTCCAGCCACAGCCGGTTCGTGTCCCCCGCAAGGGTCTTCCTCCCGCCCACCGGATAGACATCCGGATGTGTGGTGTAGACGCGGGCCATACTGGCGCCATTATCGGCAATGACGGAGGCGGTAAAGAGCGTGACGCCGACTGCTTCCCGGGCGTGGGCGTACACGTCGTCAAAGGATTCAAACTGAGAACTCATAAAGTCCCTTCTTTCTCTTGATGGGAACCCATCCACTGGCGTTGCTTAGTAGCCGTAGTGCGTCTTGGCGAAGTCCTCGGTGATGAAGCCGTTGACGATGTCATGGGTGATGTCTTCGCGGGAGCGCTTGGAGACGTCTCCGAAGCCGCCGCCCCCTCCCACGGCGAGGCGGACGACGTCGCCGGCTTTGATCTTGTGGGCGTTCGCCTTTAGCGTGCGGATCTCATCAGCGCGGCCGGGGTTGATCACAACTTCCGGGCCCTGGGCGTCTGATCCGCCGAAGAGCCCCCAGGCGGGGGTCTTTGACCGTTCGAACCAGAGTCCGACCACGCAGTCGGCCAGGAATTCGTATTCGCGTACCACGCCGTTGCCGCCGCGGTACTGTCCGGGGCCCCCGGAGTTGGGGCGGATGGAGTACTCGTTGATCCGGAACGGGTAGCGCGTTTCCAGCATCTCGATGGGAAGGTCCTTGAGGGAGCCGTTGACGTTGTTGATCATGGCTGATTCTCCATCCGTGCCCTGCCAGGCACCCCAGCCGCCCAGGGTTGCCTCCATAGTGACGAAGTTCCGGCCGAAGCGGGCGTCGAAACCGGCAGCGGTGATGATCATTGAGTCGCCGTGGCTGGCGCTGGCGACGCGGTCCGGCATGGCAGGGGCCATTGCCTTTGAGACGAGGTCGATCAGCAACCCAAGGTGGGAGAAGTACCACTGGCACGGAGCTGGCGTTACGGCGCCGAGCACTGAGCCGGACCGAACCTGGGTGGTCATTGGCCGGAAGGAACCGCCGTTGGAGTTGGACTCCGGGCTGACGAGGAGTTTGTAGCCCACGCGCAGTGCCGAGACGGCCTGGGCGGCACCACAGTTAACCGGACCCGTGGTCTGGTCCGCCGATCCGGTGACGTCGAAGTCAACGGTGTCGCCGGCTACAGTGATCCGCAGCTTGATCGGAATGGGAGTGTCCAGATTGATGCCGTCGTTGTCCAGGAAACCCTCGGCTTCGTAGACCCCGTCCGGGATATTGCGGACTGTCGCACGCTCAATTTCCTCCGTTTGGCGGAAGATCTCGTCCCGGGCGGCATCCAGCTGCTCCATTCCGTACCTGCCCACGAGCTCCTTCATCCGGGTGGTCCCCATTCGAAGGGCTGCGATCATCGCGTGCATGTCACCAATGGTCTGGTAGGGGAAACGCACGTTGGTCCGGATCAGGTCCACAACCGAAGTCTCGATTCCGGCTTCGACCAGCTTCACAGGCCCCATCCTGAAGCCTTCCTGGAAGATATCCGTCGAGTCCATCGAGCCGCCGACATCCTTGGATCCCATGTCCATCCAGTGAGCACGCGTGGCCGCGAATCCGACCACTGCGCCTTCGTCGAAAATAGGAGCAAAAAGGGTCACATCGTTCAGGTGGGTGCCGCCCAGGTATGAGTCGTTGAGGATCCAGATGTCTCCCTCCTGCCAGACCGCGCGGCCATACATCTCCTCCACAGCGATCGAACAGGTTTCGAGGTTGCCGAGGAACAGCGGCAGGCCGGCGGACTGTCCGAGCACGCGGTGTTCGGTGTCCAGGAGGGCCACGACGCAGTCCCCGCCCTCATAGAGGATGGGTGAGTAGGCGGAACGGATCAGTGTGGCGTTCATGTCATCGGCTGCGCTGGTGAGAGCGTTGCGGATGATTTCCACGGTGACGGGATCCAGGGTTTTGACTGCTTCAAGTGTCATTTTTTGGTACCTCAGTTTCCTTCGACATCTTCAGAGCGGATGATTAGTGAGCCGAACTCGTCGACCTTGACGTTGAACCCGGGGGGAACCACGGTGGTGGCGGTCTGCTCCACGATGATGGCGGGCCCTTCGAATGTGTGGCCGGCGCCGAGGTCGTCCCGGCGGACCACGACGGTGTTGTGCTCGACGTGGTCAAAGACCACACGGCGGATTTCGTGCTTGAACTCCGGTCCCTGTGCAGTGACGTGACTGGGAGCTTCCAATCGGCCAAGGTCACCGACGGCCTGCGTCCGCAGCGTGACGATTTCGATCGGGGCGCCGAGGTTGGAGTGGCCGTAGCGCTCGTGATACATCGCGGAAAAGCGAACAGCGAGGTTTGCGACGAAGTCTGGAGACTCGGGTTCGTCAGCGGACGTCAGCGGAACGTTGAGGGAGAACTCCTGCGATTGATAGCGGACGTCCACGGACGCCGTCGTGGCGCGGCTTTCCTCGGGAACCCCTTCCGAGACCAGTGACGACAGGCCCTCGACCTCCATTGAGCGCAGGATGCCGGCCATGTCCGCCACATCGATGTCTTCGTCGAGGTAGAAGTAGGGCTCGGAAAAGTCCTTACGGATGTTGGTTTGCAGCATGCCCCATGCCGAGAAAGCGCCCGGGAAGCGCGGAACGATCGTTTCCGGGATGCCAAGTTCTTTAGCGAGGAAGACGGCGTGCATGGGTCCGGCTCCACCGAAGGCCACGAGGGAGAAGTCGCGGGGTTCGATGCCCCGGGAGATGGTAATGGTCCGGATGGCCTGTGCCATCTGCGAGTTGGCGACGTCGCAGATGCCTTCGGCCATGGCGATGGGGTCCAGGCCGAGCTGGTCACCTACTGTTTTCAGGGCTTTTATCGCGGCTTCACGGTCCAAGGCGACTTGTCCCCCGGCGAACCAGTCGGGGTCGACACGGCCGAGCACGAGGTTGGCGTCGGTAACCGTAGGTTCCGTCCCGCCGCGGCCGTAGCAGGCCGGTCCGGGGTTTGCTCCTGCAGAACGCGGTCCGACACGCAGGCCGCCGGCTTCGAGCCAAGCGACGGAACCGCCACCAGCGCCGACGGTGTGGATGTTGACAACGCTCATGAGCATGGGCAGACCTTCAAGGTGGGCCTCCGTGGAGACATCCGGTTTGCCGTCAACCACCAAGGAAACGTCAAAGGATGTGCCGCCCATGTCCACGCCGATGAGATTGCGGTTTCCCGAGACACCCGCCAGTTCGACATCGCCCATGGCACCGCCGACCGGGCCCGAAAGCAGTGTCTGCAGAGGACGCTTACGGGCGGACTCGGCCGTGAGCACACCGCCCGAGGACTGCATGATGTGCAGCGGGGCTTCCACTCCCCGGTCAGCGAGTTTTTCTTCCAAGTCCAGGAGGTAGTTGCGTACCACCGGTCCCGTGTAGGCCTCGACGACGGCGGAAGACGTGCGCTCGTATTCGCGCCATTCCTTGGCTGCTTCGTGCGAAAGGGAGACTGTGAAGTCTTCCCCGAGTTCCTCGATCAGAATTTCGCGGGCCCTGAGTTCGTGTGAGGGGTTCTTGTAGCTGAACAGGAATGCAACGGCGACGGCGCCGTAGCCCTCCTCCACTGCCCGGCGTGCGGCCTGGCGGACTGCCAGTTCGTCCAAGGGCACGAGTTCCTGGCCTTGACTGTCCAGCCTGCCACCGACGCCGATGACGTCCTTGCGCTCGACCAGCGGGGCAGGCTTGCGGTACTGGGCATTGTAGAGCTCAAGACGGGGGCCACGGGCAATGTGATAGGTATCTTCGATGCCGGCCGTGGCCAGCAGCAGCACGGGAACGCCACGACGTTCCAGGAAGGCATTCAGGCCCTGGGTAGTGCCGTGCACCAGGAAATCGATGTCCGATAGATCATCAACTATGGATTCGAGGCCTGAGATTACTCCGGCACTCAAGTTCCCCGGCGTGGTGGACGCTTTCGTAGCCGCGTAGGTTCCGGCGTCCTGGTCGTACGCCACAATGTCCGTAAAGGTTCCGCCGATATCCATCGACACCCTGTAGTTCGGCATGTGTTTCTCCTCATGGTTCTGGAATGGAACGGTGTGTGAGAGATCACGCTACATATGCAGCCCACCAGTCAGGTGGGCATACTGCATGATTTGGCTATGGCTGAACGGGCAGAGTGCATAAAGGCGCTTGGCAGGTACGCCCTGCTCAGATCCGCAACAAGCCTCTTCCACCTCGACTGAGCGGTGCCCGTTGAGAAGGGCAGTGCTTTACGCCCAAACGGGCGAATCAAAAAAGTGCAAAGTGAACACTGCCTGAGCGCCCCTCGTTTGTACTGTGATTGCAATCACTCGGCCGGAGGCTAGGACGGCCTGCTCCGAGTGGAGGCTTGGATGAGCTGCTCCGAGGTGACTTCCTTGATATCCGGACTGTTCTCCGTGCACAGAATCACTGCGTGTACTTCTTATCCCGTCCAAAATATCGGAGGTCAAGACATGTCCAGTATCGACCCACTCATTTCAGGGCAAGCGCCCGGGACGGCGAGCCCACCTCGCTCCATGGCCGTAGGGCACGCGTTCCGCGACATGCCTTTCGGGTCCATCCACTTGAAGATCTGCGCGGTCCTCTTCTTCGCCTTCGCAATCGAAGCCTGGGAAATGCTCATGCTCACCTATGTTGCTGGTGATCTGGCTACCAGCCTGCAGGTCGGCATGACGGAGGTAGGAATCGCCATCTCGGCACTCTTCCTGGGTATGATCCCAGGGTCGCTGATTTGGGGGCCCATCTCTGACCGGATCGGGCGGAAAGCCACGTGCGCCTGGAGCTTCGCCGGTTATGGTGTCTTCACACTGCTGAGTTGCTTCGCACCAAACTTTGAGACCCTCTCGGTGGCTCGCTTCCTCTCCGGGCTGTTGTTCTCCGGCGTCTTCACCGTGACTTTCCCCTATTTTGAAGAACTGCTCCCGGTTAAGGTCCGCGGAAGGGCGACGGTCTATCTTGCTGCAGGGTGGCCGATTGGTATCCTGGCCGCCCTCGGCACCGCTGCTCTGATCGGAGGGCACGGCTGGCGCTGGGTCATTGCCGTTAGCGCACTTGCGAGCCTGTGGGGCATCGTTCTGTACAAGGTGGTTCCAGAATCCCCGTACTGGCTCGCGAGGCGGGGGCGGAACGAAGACGCGCATGATGTCCTTGACCGTCTGGGGGCAGCCAGCATCTCCCGCGGCACCATTTTCACCGTGGCGGAGGACGAGAAGCAGTCCATTTGGGGCCTCTTCAAAAAGCGAATGGGCCGGATCACGATCATTCAGGTCCTCATCAACTTCACCTTCTCCTGGGGCTACTGGGGACTTCAATCGTGGATGCCAACATTGCTTGAAGGGCGAGGACTGAGTGCCTCATCAAGCTTTTCCTTCATCGCCCTAAGCGCCGTCCTCATGATCCCCGGATACATGACGGCGTCCTACCTGACCGGACGCTTTGGCCGTAAATGGATATTCACGATCTACGTCCTCGCGGCGGCTGCCGGGGGTTTCTTCTTCGGAACAGCCTCGACCGAGACCGAGATGTATATCGGCATGTTCTCTCTGGCGTTCTTCGCCCTGGGAGCCTGGGGTGTCTGGGACACGTGGATGGGCGAGCTTTATCCCTCCGCGCTTCGTGGCTCCGGTTACGGGTTCGGGATTTTCGGTCAGCGCGTCGCAAATACGGTCGCACCAAGTCTTGTTGGTTTCCTCCTGGCATCCGCCACCGGAGCTACCTCGACAATTCTGTTTATCAACATGTTCTTGTTTGCCACAGTCGTCCTTGGCCTGTTCTTGCCCGAAACCGAAGGAAGTGAATTGGAATGATCACCCCCACCGACAATCTCGACGCTCTCTCGCAGAACGTCCGAATCCTATGGATCAACCCGCTCTACACCGACGTGTACAACCGGGCGATGGCGGAATCCTTCCGCCAGATAGTCCGTCCCGGCACCGAGGTTGACGTCGTCTCCCTTGAGGGAGAGGGCCCCTCCCATGTGGAATACAACGCTTTCGAAGCACTCATGCTTCCACAGCTGTTGCGCACGGTGCGGTGGGCGGAAGAAGAAGGCTATGACGCCGCCGTCATCGGTTGTTTTTACGACCCGGCGCTGCGGGCGGCCCGTGAAATCACCGATCGCATGGTGGTGGTGGGCCCGGCGCACTCGGCCCTGAGCATCGCCGGCAGTCTGGGAGAGCGATTTTCCATCCTCGTCGGCCGGAAAAAGTGGATTCCCGAGATGGCCGAGAACGTCCATCGTTGCGGCGCATCAGAGCGTCTTGCTTCATGGGGCGTGCTTGAGATGGGCGTCGATGACTTCCAAGCGGACCCGGTACTCACGGAGAAGCGGATCATGACCGAAGCCCGCAAGGCTGTGGAGCAGGACGGCGCAGACGTCGTTATCCTCGGCTGCACGGCCGAATTCGGATTCTTCCGAACGGTTCAGGAGGAAATTGGCGTACCCGTGATCGACGCGACTGTGGCCCCGCTCAAACATGCCGAGCAGCTCGTCGACTCGGTCCGTCGGTTCGGTTGGACGCACAGCAAGCGCCTGGGCTACGACGGGCCCACGGCCCAGGAACGCCAGCGGTTCTTCCCGGCTCTCGAACCAAAGCACATAGTGTCAATGACGACGGTGTCCGCGTAAATACATTGCCGGCCCGTCACGCCGACTGCCGGCGCGTCGTCGAGCCCCACCAATAGGGCATCTTTGACCGGGGGTAGCCGGGTACCCTTGCTTGCCTTGACATCCCGTGATCGAGGCAGGCGAGGGAATCCTCGGCTGCGAGGTGTCGACTTCATCCCTGAGTTGATTAGCTCCGGAATCAAAACTGGAAACTCAGCCGAGGCCTTCCTGGTTTTCGAGGGAGTCTTCCGAAGTCGTTTTGTCTGGCATGGATCGCCGCAGCACTTTGGCGATGAGGTGGACGGACAGCAGCTCAGAGGGGATATCGAGCGGGACACCGAGTTCCCTTGCCCGGTTAAGCCGGGCCTGGAGGGTGTTCCGGTGAAGGTTGAGGGACTTCGCTGCCAGGCTGACAGAGCCGCGGTGATCGAGGAAGGACGCCAGCGCGGTAATGATCACGTCGCGGTCAGGGGAGGTCATCAGTCGCGGCAGTGTTATTTCGGCCACGAGCGCGACGGCGTCCATGTCGACGAACGTCGTGGCCGCAACCACCCCGAGGCTGGCGAAGCCCAGAACCGTGCCAGGCCCCGTTGACCGGGCGGATTCAGCAGCCAGCCGCGCCTCACGCACGATCGACGCCAGTGCCGGGGCTTCCTCCTGCCTTCGGGACAGTCCCGCCACCATGCCAAGCTCGGCAAGAGCTGGCCCCAGACGTGTCCTGATTCGGGTTTCGAGCTGGGTCGAGGGGTCTTGATCCCCGGCCGGTACGAGAGTCAGCCAACCACCTTGAACCTCGGCCAAGGGGCTGCGTACTGCGATCTTGCGCCAGAGCAGGCGCAACACGGCCGTCAGCTCGGGCCGATGGTCTTGGAGCTGCCCGCTGCGGAACCACACTGCAACATACGGCTCCCCTTCGCGCCAGCCCAACTGGTTCAGCAGCTGTCGGTGTTTTTCCTCGAACTCCGCGCCTGACGCTCGGGGGTCCTGATCCAACCCGGCGATCGCCGCTGTGGGAACCGCCCGGGCAGTGCTGAAAAGGTCCTCCATCAGCCAGGCAGACTTCACCGCGGGGGTGGCCACCTCAAGGATAGAGCGCACCAGCCGCAAGTTATGGACGCCGGAAGCCGGCACGCGGGCCATGATGGTGAAACGGACGGCGCTTTTGGCCTCATCGACTTCCACGGTGATGACTTCGTCAGTCTCCCGTGGAGGCATTCCGGCGGAGGCCAGAACCACGCCGTCGTACTCCAGTGAAACTCCAACCCCGTCCAGCTCCCTGGAAATGGTCTTGAGGACATCACCGAGCGTGGTGTCCTTTGCGACTGCCCGGGCCACCCTGGCCAGTTCCGCATCGACCACTGACAGGGCCGCTCCTATCTCGGCCGCCAATGCCAGTGCCAGCGTTGCAGGGTCCCCGTCGGTGGCCAACAGGGTGATGCCCAACCGTTCCGCCAGTCCGACCGCCGCGCTTGCATAGGCGCTGCCGGCCACGACGACGGCGCTGGCCTTCCGCTCCCAGGCCTGTCGGAGCGCTGCGGAGACCAGCCAGCCCCCTGATCCCATCTCTGAGGAGAGGACGACCAGAGTATTGGGCCGCACCTGCCGGATTGCCTCAAGCTGGGAGACGAGAACAACACTTTCTATCAACCCGCTCGATGGCGTGAGATATAGCGGCGCGGTGCCACGTAGGGAGCCATGCGCCAACAGGCCGGCGACATCGAGCCGCGTTTCATTTTTCGATCTACGCATGTCGCCGCCTTGGGTGCACCATCGGAATGCCGAAGGCCTTTGGCTCGGTGAGATCAAGCCCCGCCTCCGTGTACCACTGCGGCGCTGCCGTGATCTTCAGGATGTCCATGACGTCGCCCACCTGGACGTCGTCGATGTTGACCACCGTGCCCTGCTCGGAATTGAGCAGCGTCACCATGTCGGGGACGGCTGCTGTTACCGCACCGTCTACGAGGACCAGCAGGATCTCATTCTGGATTTCAAGACGGACGATGCGTCCGGTCCCTTCGTCTTCCAGCGTTAGGCTGGACGGCTGCGCCGGCAGGCCGAGATCTGTGGGCCGGGAGAGGCTTTCGATATGGCTCACGCGGGCACGGGCGATGCGGGTGCTCCCTAGGAGGTCGGCGAGCAACAACAGCTTTCTCTCAACGGGAGTGCTCGCGTCGAGGATTTGCCCGATCCGGATCATTCGGCTGATGGAGCCATGGACGCCATGCTCCATCAACTGGTGCGCGGAACACGGATACATGGCGGTGGCTGCCCAGCCGCCGAGTTCGGTCACCAGTGCACGCACCAGCGTTTCGGCCCGCTGGGCGCTTTCGACCTCAACCAGCGCCCGTTCCCCGGTAACCCCCATGAGCGCGACAGGGCCGATCGCCACGTTTCCAATGTTCAGCGTCGTTTGGCTGATCAAGGGGAAAACCCGGCCCATGGGGTCGGAATCGATGACGGGCAGCGAAGACTGCAGCCCAACCATGAGTGGGACGATTCCGTTGATGTTTGCGGCAGCGAGCGAATAGATCGCCCGCACCGACCGGCCGAGACTGGCCTCGATGGCACGGATGCAGCCGAGGAACTCATCGCCCACGGGAGGCATGTCGGCGATGAAAAGGCCCTGCGTTACCATTCCGACCGCCACCACCAGATCGTCGGGGGCAAGTTCGTCGACCGTGATGAGTTCCAATGACCGGTCCTCCATCGCCCGTTGGATCATTTCTGCGTAGATGTAGATCGCCGTCGGATCGATGGTGCAGGTCAGGAAGTGGGCCCCGGTGCGCAAGTTCCGGACGTCCTCGGTAGTGAGTACGGTACTCATTGGGTGACTCCCCGCGCGGCTGTAGGCAGCACGTGTTCTTCGTTGGCGGACGTTTCTCCCGCCGCTTGGACCCGGATTCGAACGATTCCGGGGTTGCCGTAGGGCATGGCATAGACGTTCGATTCGATGATGTGGGTTTGGCCGGGGCTGGCGCCTAACTGGACCGCCGCTGAGTGGGCGTCGTCTTCGGCGAGGTTCTGTACGCGTTTCAGGTCAACCCGGCCGCTGACGGTCTCGAGCCTGTCGATCCAAGCTGTCAGCGGCGCCGCGGCAGATCCTACCAGCGCGGCGTCCTGGGCCGCCGGCAGAGTGGGCACCAGCCCGAATGGCAGAGCGGTGTCCTGGCGCTCGCGGAGGTCGGCAATCACGGAGGGAATGTCTGCGCGAACCGGATGGTGGGCGGTGTACGGCTCAAGAATGGCGGCGTTGCTGGCGAGGCTTGCGTCAAATCCTTGGCGAATGAGGCTTCTCGCGACGGGCAGCCCTCCGTGGATGTGACCCACGGTAGCCCCAGCCTCCATGCAGAGAATGACTTCCCCTTCGCGGATCCCCGCTAACGTGGCCGCTCCAAGGATTCCCATCGCGGGCTCGGCGCGCAGCCCGTGCACAGGCGCCAAGGCCAGCCGTGACAGAGGTGCGCGGCCGCCGTCGTTCTTTGCAAACGACAGGAGGGTGTCCGGGAAGTGGCGCCGGCCTGCCTCCTCAAGCATGACAGCCAGCTCTTCCCCCGTCTGCATCAGGGCACTATTAAGGATGGCAGTGTAGTCGCGGTCCCGGAAAACGCTGGAATAGAAGTCACTGGAAATACTGATCCGCATGTCTCTGTCATTGCTGAGGATGGCGTCGGCTATGCGCGTTTCGTGGTCCCTTGACGCCGTCGAACCGACGGAAGTGATCGCCACGTTCCGTACGTCCCCGGAGAGGATGCCGGGGAGATCGGCCAGGAACGCCTCCATATCCAACCGGGCAAGAGGCCTTCCCCGCAAGTCGTGACCACCACGGACATGAACCGTCCGGGTCACTGCAGGCTCAACAAGAGGTGGCAGCACTGTCATGTGGAAGGCGTCCGCAGGGGGACGGGGCGAGATGCGGATGGCGACGACGTCGTCCAGTTTCCGCTCCGCCAAGACCCGCCCGGCGTTGGCAGTGATCTCCGAGATGCCTGACTTGAACTCCCGACGGAGCCCTGACAGGGACAATTCCAATGCTTCCTGCAAGCTGCCCGCGTGTACCTCCCGAGCGGCGGAAACTACAGTCCGCCCGTCCAGCACAACGCTCCGGCAGCTGGTTCCCTGTAGTCGCAGTCCCACTCTCATTGTTCAGTTCCTGCCTGGCCTCCACCAACGGTGAGTATCTGGCGTGTGGTGAATATTTTCGACGTGTATACGGTCCACCACTAGTCGTCCTCTAAGTCTCCCCCAAGTTCACCGAAGAGAGCATCGTCGCATGCTCCCTCAGCCTATCGAGACGTTGAGCAACTGGTGTGCTGCCTCTAACTCCGCTTCCGTGAGTTCCGAGAGTTTCCGGAGTCTGTATAAACACTAGATATCTAGCAAATTGAGTTGACAATGAACTTGGTTGGATTGAAGTCGGCGCAGGACGTCCATCCCGTCTCGCGATCACGGGGAGCGGGTTCCAGCGACTTCTATCAGATTTGAACTTCCCGCAGCCTGAGCTAGCGCGGCTCGCGCTAGTAAGCTAGACTTCTAGCGAATAGTTTCAGTCCCTTTGGTTTTCTTGGAGAAAATGTGATTGCTGCAGCCGTGGTGGAATGCGCCACCGTCGAGGAGTGCTTCCGTTATGAGCGCTAACGCCCCAAAGATGCAGCGCATCGGGTCCTCCGAATATGAATCGCTCGCCCATGCCGCTGCCGTTGAACTGTACCCGGACGTCGATTCTCCCGCCATGGCGCTGTGCTTCAATCTCATCCGGGCCGCAAACCGTATGACCACAGACATGGAAGTCTCGGTGCACCGTCCCATGGGCATCAGTTTCGCCGGCTACCGCCTGCTGTTCACCATTAGGTCCGTAGGCCAAGTCAACCCAAACGAGTTGGCCCGGCTGTCCAGCGTTTCAACGGCTTCGATGTCGAGCTTGCTCAACACATTGGAGAAGTCCGGGCTCGTGACCCGAGCGCCGGATCCGAAAGACAAGCGCAAGACGCTAGTGCAGCTTTCAGATGACGGCGAGCAAATGGTGGCCGATCTCTGCCAGATCACCAACCAGCGCGAGCATGCCTGGGCCGCGGGACTCACCGAAACGGAAGCCTCGATCCTTGCCGAACTGCTGCGCAAGCTGTTGCTGCACCATCCGACTCCCCGAACCAACTAGACCGCCAGGAGAAACTAATGAGGGCTCAAGACGTCCGGCTGGACGACGCCGTAATCGCGGAACTAAGGCAGCGCGCCAAAGACTTGGAGGCGTACGCCACCTTGTGGGCAGGAGGACCAACAATTGACTCATCAGGCTCAGCTGCCCTTTCTTCCCTGGTTGAACGACTGGTCAACATGTATCCATACGGGGATGCGAAGTACATCGGACAACTCCTTAAGCCTCCGCACCCTGTGGCTTGGGTTGCGCAGTCCATCACAGCATTGATCAACCCGAATAATCATGCTCTGGACGGAGGCCCGGCTACCGCGGTCCTGGAAAAGGAAGTAGTGGCCAAACTTGCGGCAATGTTCGGTTATGAGGAACATCTGGGCCATCTGACCTCGTCCGGCACCATCGCAAATCTTGAGGCGCTTTGGGTTGCCAGGGAATTGCATCCGGGCAAGGTCATACTGTCCGGAACGAACGCCCACTACACGCACGAGCGCATGTGCCGCTTGCTCGGAACCCCACACGAAACCATTCCGGAAGACAACTTCGGCCGTCTTTCAATGGCAGATCTCAGGACCAGGCTCGCGCAAGGCGGGGTCGGGACCGTTGTCGTCACTTTAGGCACGACCGGTCTTGGTGCACTGGACCAGGTCCATGAGGCCGCGGACCTGGCAGCCGAATTCGGAGCTCGGCTGCATATCGATGCGGCCTACGGAGGATTCCACACCCTCCTGGCAACTGGTCCCGACCCGCTGGTTGATCCTGCCCCCTTCCTGGCCATACGCCGGGCAGATTCAATCGTCGTCGATCCACATAAGCACGGACTTCAACCGTACGGATGCGGATCTGTTCTCTTCGCTGACCCATCTGTCGGCAAGCTCTACTCGCACGATTCCCCCTACACTTACTTCACTTCTTCTGACCTACATCTTGGGGAGATCAGTCTGGAGTGCTCAAGAGCGGGAGCGTCTGCGGCAGCATTTTGGACCACGGTTGAAGCTCTGGGATTGTCACGCGAGGGAATGGGATCGATTATCGCCGACGGCCGCAGGGCCGCGCTGCAAATAGCTGAAATCATCAGCGCCGCCGACGGTGCCGAGCTCGTCGTCGAACCCGAACTTGACATCGTTTGTACCTTCCCACGGCGTCCCACGAGCAGCCAGATATCTGCGGCAACAGAAGATGCGTTCGCGGCCCTGGCCGAAGACGGCTGGCACTTGGCGCTGTATCGGGTCGACAGCAAGTGGCTCGCGAGGAACCATCCTTGGATCGCAGTTGATAGCGACTACACCACTGTCCTGAGATCCTGCACGATGAAACCCGAGCATCTCCAAGTGGCCAAAGAATTCAGCCATCACCTCGTTGCGTCGATGGAGCAACAGCCCCCACGGACAATCTAAGACCCAGCTGAACGAGTACATCACGCGCGTCTGGTTCTGAAGAGCTTCGACGCTGACCGACTTACAACGAAGTGAGGAATTTCCTGTGCAGTTTCACCATCACGGTTATGTATCCGGGGACCCCCTGATCCAGCCGGCAGCAGGAGTCGGCATCAACCGGCCAGTTGAACTTCCCAACGAGGTCGACGTGCTGATCGTCGGCACCGGGCCCGCCGGCATGCTCGCGGCCGCGCAATTGTCCCAATTCCCAGGTGTCGCCACGCGCATCGTGGAGCGCCGTCCCGGAAGGCTCGCCATTGGCCAGGCCGACGGCATCCAGACCCGCACAGTAGAGACGTTCCAGGCCTTCGGATTCGCCGAGCGGATCACCGCCGAGGCATACCGGATCGCCGAGACGGCATTCTGGAAGCCCGACCCCGCGGACCCCTCGCGCATCATTCGCATTGCCCGTACCCCGGATGACCCCGCCGACATCAGCGAATTCCCCCACCTCGTCGTTAACCAGGCCCGCGTGCTGGACTACTTCGCCGAGTTCATGGCCAATTCGCCCACACGGATGTCCCCTGACTATGGCTTTGAGTTCCGTTCCCTGAGCGTCTCGGACGAGGGTGAGTACCCCGTCACCGTGACCCTCGTCCACACCTCCGGACCCCACGAAGGGCAGGAACGCATTGTCCAAGCCAAATACGTTATCGGCGCCGACGGTGCACGCAGCAAGGTCCGCGAGTCCATCGGCTGTACCCTCGTCGGAGACCAGGCCAATCACGCCTGGGGCGTCATGGATGTCCTGGCAGTCACGGACTTCCCGGATGTCCGCCTCAAGTGCGCCATCCAGTCCGGAACCGGCGGCAGCATCCTGCTGATCCCACGCGAAGGCGGCCACCTCTTCCGAATGTACGTTGACCTGGGCGAGGTGAACCCCAACAACAAGGGCGCCGTGCGCAGCACGTCCATTGACGAAATCATCCGCAAGGCCAACGAGATCCTCCACCCCTACACCCTGGATGTCCGCAATGTCGCTTGGCATAGCGTGTACGAGGTGGGCCACCGGCTCACGGACCGGTTCGACGACGTCCTGCCGGAGCAACGCGGGACCCGAATGCCCCGAGTGTTCATCACTGGCGACGCCTGCCACACGCACAGCGCCAAAGCAGGCCAGGGCATGAACGTGTCTATGCAGGACGGCTTCAACCTGGCCTGGAAGCTCGGGCACGTGCTTGAGGGCCGAAGCCCGGAGAGCCTGTTGTCCACCTACTCCGCCGAGCGGCAGGTGGTGGCAAAAAACCTCATCGACTTCGACAAAGAGTGGTCCACCCTCATGGCCAGGAAACCGGAGGAGTTCGAAAACCCCTCCGAGCTGGAGGACTTCTACGTCCGCACCGCCGAGTTCCCGGCCGGGTTCATGACCGAGTACGCGCCGTCCATGCTGGTGGCCGCCACCAAACACCAGCGCCTGGCCCCCGGATTCACCATCGGCAAGCGCTTCAAGTCAGCACGAGTAGTTCGAGTCGCTGATGCCAATCGAGTACACCTCGGCCACCACGCCAAGGCCGACGGCCGCTGGCGAATCTACGTCTTCGCAGACTCGGCGCCGCACAGCGCCGACTCGCCCACCGAGCGGTTCGCCAACTGGATCACCAACTCGCCGGATTCCCCCCTTGCCGCCACTCCGTCGGGGGCCGACCCTGACGCGTGGTTCGACGTCAAAGTGATCTACCAGCAGGATCACACAGGCGTCGACATCAACGCCGTTCCCGCAGTATTCAAACCTCAAGTCGGTCCGTTCCGGCTCACGGACTACGAAAAGGTTTACGCAACAGACCCGACAGAGGACATCTTCGACCTGCGTGGCCTCAACCGCGGAGGCCTCATAGTGATTGTCCGCCCTGACCAATACGTGGCAAACATCCTGCCGCTTACCGCAACGACCGAACTCGCCGCGTTCTTTGCACCCGTTTTACGCCCGCGAGTCGAAACCAGGGTCTTCGACGAAGGACCTCGAAGTCATGTTGCGCTCAGTCTGAATGCCTTAACCGCGACTCCAACCGCGAGCAGCGCCAAGGACGTGCGGATCCAGGCCAAGAATGTGCGCTCGTTCGCCAGCGAGAATCTAGGGTCTGGATCTGGTTCCGGCGCCTGCATGCTCGGGAGCAGTTAGCTTCGTGGCGTGGTGTTCCGGTCCTCCAAGTGACTTTCCCGAGGGAGGACCAGCGCGAGTAATCTGCGGGCCCGTTCCCGGCGGCCGCATCCGAGAATGACCGCGACCCAGCGCAAGGCGTTGAGGACGGCAGCGCCGGGAGTGTGTTGAGTAGCGGGTGCAGGCCTGATGCTCATGGTCGTGGAATTCCTAACAGCGGCGCTTAATTTGGGTCAATGTGGCAAAATCTGGTCCACAAAGTACGCATCCCGGGCTGGCCGGTCTCTTCGGACTGGCCAGCCCCCTCGCGTGGATCCTAGCTGGACGCCCGGAGTACTCGGACGTACGTTTCAACTCGCTCCAGCACGTTTGCATCGTGGGGACCCCATGCCGGATGCGGTGTGCCGGGACCGGCATAGGGTTCATCCCGGTAGTGACGCTGATACTCGGCGAGTCTTTGTTCCAGCTCAGCGCGAATATGGACGTAGCCGGGATCGTCAGCTACGTTGCGGACTTCGGTGGGATCATTTTGCAGGTCGTACAGTTCCCATTCAGCATCGAATACGCGGTCTGAGGCACCCGGGACATCAAGACCGGCGTTGTAATAATGGATGAGTTTGAAGTCGGCGGTGCGAATGCCGTAATGGCCAGGTGCAGCATGGATTGGATCATCGTGCTCCCAATACCTGTAGTACGCTGCGTCCGGCCAATCGTCGATCGCCTCTCCTCGCAGAAGAGGCCGGAAGCTACGGCCCTGCGATGTGGGAAGTGACTCATCCGCTTTGATCCCGGCAATGTCCAGGAACGTGGCCGCGAAATCAACGTTGGTAATGATTGCCTCGCAACGGCTGCCGGCACTGATTTCGGCAGGCCATTTCATCAACATCGGCATCTGTAGGGACTGGTCAAACATCAGCCGCTTATCGAACCAGCCGTGATCACCCAGGAAAAACCCCTGGTCCGAGGTGTAAACGACGAGGGTGTTTTCGGACAGTCCACGCTCATCGAGGTAGTCCAGAAGACGGCCGACGTTGTCGTCGATGGATTGGATGCACTGCAGGTAATCGCGCATGTAGATCTGGTACTTCCACCGCATGCGCGCTTCCCTGTTTTCGGGTCCGCGCAATTCTTCCGGGACCTCGGTTTTGAGGTCCTCTGCCCCCATGTCATCCGCGATGGTCATGTGAACGTTCCGGACAGCCTGGCTGCGGGTGGCGTAGTCATCGAAAAACGTTTCCGGCTCAGGAATTTGCCCATCTGCATACAGGTGCTTGTGCTTCTCGTCAGGAATCCAGGGGCGGTGCGGGGCCTTGTGATGGACAAGCATGCAGAACGGCTCCTCTCCCGTCAGCCCGTTCAACCAATCAAGGGAAAGATCGGTGACGATGTCCGTCGCATACCCGGGGACTGTAGTGGCACCGTTCTCATCAACCATCTCCGGATCGACGTAGTCACCCTGCCCTGGGAAGATCTTCCAATTATCAAAACCCCGCGGCAAGGCCCTGCCGTGCTCACCCAGGTGCCACTTTCCAAACAGCGCGGTTTTGTAACCCTGCCCGTGGAGCACATCAACAAACGTGGGCACCCGGTAGTCCATCTCCGTCCAAATCGACGAGACGCCGTTGATGTGGCTGTAGGTTCCCGTGAGGATGGAGGCACGCGAAGGGCTGCAAATGGAGTTCGTGCAGTACACGGCATCCAGGCGCATGCCTCCTTCGGCAATGCGGTCCAGGTGCGGGGTCGAGTTGACCCGGCTGCCGTACGCCGAGATCGCGTGCGCAGCGTGGTCATCAGACATGATGAAGATGATGTTCGTCTTCGACATCTCTCTTCCTTTCCATAGTTCTTGGGTACCTCGTGCACTCCCAAGTGCACTGCTGTCTAGTTTCAGGGAAGACGAATGCTTCCCTCGATGGGCAGGTCTGTCACGGACGTCCCGATGCGCAGGCTGTACTCGCCGCTTTCATAGCGCCAGCCTTTGTCCCAGTAAGCCAGCAGACGGGTGGGTACATCCACGGTCGCGGCGACGGTGTCGCCGGGTTCGGCCCATACAGGCACGGAGGCGACGAGCCAGCGGACTGGCCGTTCGACGTCGGAGTCCGGCTTTTCAGCGTAGACCTGTACCACCTGCTTACCGGCCCGTCCGCCGGTATTGGTCAGCGTGACGGTGATGGGTACGGCTTCGCCTGGGGTGACGGGCTTTGTGGGTCCATCGACGGTGTCCAGTTTCCACGTGGTGTAGCCCAAGCCGTAACCGAATTCGTAGGCGGGAGTGGCGCCGGTTTTGAGCCAGGCGCGGTAGCCGATGTGGATCCCTTCGTCGTAGCGGAGCTTCCCATCAGTGTCAGGGGTGGTGTTGAGAACCGGGACGCTGCCTTGGGTGGCGGGCCAGGTGGTGGGCAGTCGGCCGCCGGGTTCGGCAGTCCCGGTGAGGATATCGGCGAGCGCGTTGCCGAATTCCTGGCCGCCGAAATAACCGATCAGGATCCCGGCGACCTCGTGGCGCCAGGGCATGATGACCGGAGATCCGGCGTTGACGATCACCACCGTGCGCGGGTTCGCGGCGGCAACGGCGTGGACCAGCCGGTCCTGCAGCCCGGGCAGGTCCAGGGTGGTGCGGTCGTAACCTTCGGATTCGACCCGGGAGTTGGTACCGACGACGACGACGGCGACATCGGCTTCCCGTGCAGCCTTGGCTGCTTCAATGATCAGCATTTCAGGGTCCGTGTCGGCGGGTTCGGTCCCCAGGGTAACGCTGAGGGCGTTCTCGAGCGGTCCGGTCCGGCCGGAAATGTCCAGGTCCACCCGGACATCCAGGGGAACACCCGCTTCGACCGGAATTTCCGCGGTTGAGGACGGCGGAGCGAGGAAGGACTCGGCGATGTCCTTGCCATTCACGTGGATGTTTGCTTCGTGGACGAGGCCGTCATTGACGTAGATCCGAGTCTGGCCGACGGTGGCCGCACCCAGCCGGACGTTGCCGGATTCGTCCGGGGTGTAGGTGGTGTGCAGACGCACCGTGGAGGACTCCCTGACCGGGGCGTCGCCGCCGAACCAGACGAGGGCAGTCGAGCGGCGGTCCTCGGTGAACAGTTCAGCCCCAGCGGCGTCGAGGAAGGTCACCCGCAGACCGGGTTCTCCTGTGGCAGGGTTGGTCAACTGGCCCAGTGGCAGTTCGGCGACGCCTTCCTGCACAATGGCGCCGATGCTGTACGTGACTTTGTCAGTTCCGAATGCGGTCCGGATGCCCTCAAGCGGCGAGACGACCTTGTCCGGCAGGACCGTCGCTGACCCCCCACCCTGCGTCCTGGCGTGCCTGGCATTGTGCCCGATCACGGCGACGGTCCCCGTCACCGCCCGATCCAGCGGCAGCACGCCGTCGTTCTTCACCATCACAGTGCCGGCGGCAGCAGCTTCTCGAGTGAAGGCGACCAGGTCTTCCCGGTCCACCGGTTCCGCCTGGACGGCTTCGAACCCTTCCAAGGCGCCCACCCGGGCGGCGAGCTGCAGGATCCGCAGTACCTTCCGGTCAATGCTGGCTTCAGGGATCTCCCCAGCGCGTACCGCGGTCACAAGGGCGTCGCCCCAAGGCCCTTGCGGGCCGGGCATGACCAGATCCTGGGAAGCGCGGGCGGAGTCGACGCTGCGGACCGCGGTCCAGTCGCTGATCACTACCCCGTCGAAGCCCCATTCGCTGTTCAGCGGCGTTTCCAGCAGCTCGTTCTCGGTGGCGGTGGTGCCGTTGATGGAGTTGTAGGCGCTCATTACCAGCCACGCCCTGGACTCGACGATGGCCCTCTCAAACGCCAGCAAATACAGTTCGCGCAGCGGCCGCTCATCGACCTGCACGTCAACGGTGAACCGGTCGGTTTCGGAATCGTTGGCGACATAGTGCTTCGGTGTGGCGCCGACGCCGTTGCGCTGCACCCCGTTCACGTATGATGCGGCCAGTTCACCGGTGAGGACCGGATCCTCACTGAAGGCTTCGAAGTGCCGGCCGCCCAGCGGGGAACGGTGCAGGTTAATCGTCGGACCAAGAACGACATCAACTCCCTTCCGCCGGGCTTCCACAGCGGAGGCCGCGCCCAGGCGGTCGGCCATGGAAGGGTCCCAAGTCGAGCTGATCGCCGTCGCGGACGGGAAATTCACCGACGGCTGCCGCTCATCCCAAGCCTCACCACGAACACCCGTCGGGCCGTCCGAAACCAGGATCCGGCGCAGGCCGATCTTCTCCATCGGCCACGTCGTCCAAAAGTCGTGCCCGGTGAGCAACTGAACTTTTTCCTCGAGAGTCAGTTCTTGGACCAGTGCTTCCATGCGTTGGTCGATGGTGATGGTTTCCATGTTTCCTTCTTTCGCTGCAAGTTGTTGTTCGCCGCCTCAAAGGGGCAGGTTGTTGTCTTCGTGGAGGTGACCCTCTGGGGACTTCGGGGCGCGTCCAGCCACCCGGCCTTGCACACTGGCCTCTTGGCTGGCCGTGAAGCCGAGACGCCACGCTTTGAAGCGCACGGAACTGGTCCCCATGGAGGGAACCGGGGCTGTGTACAGGTTCCATATACGTCCGTCTTCCTCAGGACTGCCTGTCACCCGGTCCATGAGTTTCCGTTGCTCCTGGGGCCTCGGTGATGAGCTCGGATTTGGGGGTGAGGCTGTCCAACCGATGGACGCCCCCGGCGTCTCGCATGCAGCGCTGATTCCTTCGGCCGTGATTGAGAGGGTTGGTGTGGCTGTTACCGGAGCCTCGCCATTGGGCCGCCAATTTTCCATCAACTGGCGTTCCGGCATCATTCCCAGGTCCTGAACGCTGTCCTGCCATGTCTTGAGCGCTCCCCGTAATCTGGCAAGCGCCTTCATGTGTCCCGGGTCCTGGACGAGGTTGCGGGTTTCGTGAGGGTCTTGCTCCAGATCGTAAAGTTCCTCCCCTGGCTTGGACGCTGCTACGAGGCTGCGTTGAAGGTCGGTCAAGCGGCTGGGCAGCTCGCCGCACGCCAGTTGCCTGGCTTCTTCTCCCCTTAGTCGCCTGAGCTCCGACCAAGTAGCCGTGTGATCGGGATAGTCGATGTGGGGCATGGGCGATCGGTCTGGATGGAAGTTCCGGACGTAGCGGTACCGTTCGTCGCGGACGGTCCGGGAGGTGTCTTCCGATTCGTCCATGCGGTCCCGACCGCCGTAAACGTAGGCGTTTGGACGGTCAGTGAACGAGCCGCCCCGCCTCAGGAGCGGCTTACCATGCATGTGCCCAGGAACTTGCAGGCCACTGGCTTCAAGCATTGTGGGAGCGAGGTCCATTGTGTGGACAAGGTCAGTCCTGACCGTGCCAGGTTGAATGACACCTGGCCACCGCAGGAGCAGGGGTACGCGCAGGCCTGCTTCAGTCGCCCAGCGCTTGGCGCGGGGCATGCCTCTGCCATGATCGCTCCAGAAGACCACGATCGTATCCTCGACCAGCCCGTCTTCCTCGAGCTGGTCGAGGATACCGCCGACCCAGTGGTCCATCTCGGTGATGAGGTCCGCGTATCGTGCCCAGGCCTTACGGAAGACGTCGGTATCCGGGTAGTAGGGCGGCAGTGGCGCAGTCGACGTGTCGTGCCGGACCTGTCGCGCAACGTTGAGGGTGGCGCGTTGGAAGGACTCGTCATCGAGATATATCTGGGACTCGTGGGTGGTCATTCCATGGAAGGCTGCGAAGAAGGGCGTATCCTCATCCGGCCGGTTGCGCCAATGTGCCGTGGGGCTGCATTCATCAAAAACGACCGGCGGGACGTCTACCTGGAAGTCAGTGAAGGAGTTGTTGGTGCAGTAGTAGCCCGCTGCCCGAAAATATTCCGGCAACAGCTTCACTTCAGCCGGGGGGATGGCCTTCGTGCGCATGTGCATGGTGCCGATGGCGTTGGGAAAGCAGCCTGTCATTATCGCTGATCGGGCGGGCGCACACACCGGCGCGGAGGCAAAGGCCATGTCGAATCGGGCCCCGTCTGCCGCCAGGCGGTCCAGATTGGGTGTGTGCGCGTAGTCGGCGCCGGGCCAGATGCCGGAGTAGCAGCCAAGGTCCGGGTTGATGTCATGCGTGGAAATCCACACCACGTTGGGAGTTTTCATTCCGTGGCTGCCGCAGTGTGTTCAACCGGCTGCCCGGTTCCTAAGTGGAATTCTGTCGCCATCGGATCCCCTGTGCTGGTCATCCAACGGGACAGGCTGGTCCTCTTCCGGGTGAGGACGGGTTCAAGATCGGGCTGGTCGGCGAGATTGTTGAGGCAATCGGGGTCCGCGGTGAGGTCGTAGAGCTCTTCGCGGGCCCGGGTGAGATAGAAGTCGGTGCGCTGTCGGATGGCCTCGTTGTTTTCGGCTGCCTCAAGCATTGCGGGCCAGGACAACCCCCACATGTTCTCGGCGCGGTACTGGACGCTGCCGTCAGCCCATCCGTTCCAGATGTAGCCATACTGAAAGTCCTGGACGCAGCGCATTTCGAAACGCTGTTTGGCCGAGGTCTCGTGGAAGACAGTGAAGACCTGGTCGCGGTCCCGTTCTCTCCCGCCTTTCAGGAGCGGGGTCAGTGTGGCACCGTCGACTCCCCCGGGCACCGCCACACCGGCGGCGTCGCAGAAGGTGGGGAAAAGGTCCAGCATGTCGACGAAGGCGTCGGCGTTGCTGCTTCCCGGAGTGGTCACCCCAGGCCAACGGACGATAAGAGGAGTCAGGGTGCTGCGGAGGTAGCAGTTTGCTTTGGCGAATGGGAAGGCCATGCCGTTGTCCGACATAAAAATTACGAGGGTGTCATCCGCCTTTCCTGTTCGATCGAGTGCGGCGAGTACGGCTCCCACGACGTCATCGCAACGGCGCGAAGAGCTCAAGTATTCGGCGTATTCTTGACGCACTCCCGGTATGTCTGGAAGGAAACCGGGGACCTCCACTTCATCTCCGCTGAATACTTTTGATGGCTCGGGGTATTCGCTGCGCTCCTCTGCCGTCCAGAGTTCACGCTCCGCTGCGCTTCCGTGGAATGGGCGATGGGGATCGTGGGCGTTGGCCATGAGGAACCATGGGTGACCGTCACGGGAGGCTTCGGCGATGAATTCTTCGGCGCGGCTGCCGTAGGCTTCGGGGTTCCGCCCGAGGCCCAGTTGGCGCATGTCAGCCGCCATGTCCCAGCCGAAGCGCTCGACTGGCTGGATGTGACTTACCTTGCCGAGAATTCCCACCTTGTATCCGGCCTGCTTCAGATGGTCGTTGATAACGCCGATGCCGTCGTTGATGGGTTCGAAGCCTTCTGCGCCGTTTCGGTGCGGCCACAGCCCCGTCATGAGGGCGGAGCGGCTTGGCTGGCACACGGCCGCGGGGACGTGGGCGCGCCCGAACACCATTCCCTCTCCGGCAAGCCGGTCGAGGTTGGGGGTGGCGTCGTACGGGCCTCCGAATGCGCCGGGTGTGTTGCCGTCCATGTCGTCGGCCGTGATGAGGAGGATGTTTGTCTTGCCGTCCACGCCGACGTCGACTCTTTCGTCCATTGTTCGTGTTCCTATGAGTCCGTGTTCCTATGCGTTCTGGGCGGCGAGCAACTGGCGGCGTTCTTCGCGGCGTCGCGCCTGAGCCTTCGGGTTTGCCACTGGGGCGGCGAAAAACAGGCGTTGAGTGTACGGGTGCTGGGGACGGCTGGTGACCTGGTCCCCATCGCCGAATTCGACGATTTCTCCCCGGTACATCACCGCAACGCGGTGGCTGATATGCCGCACGACTTCAAGGTCATGGGAGACGAAGAGGTAGGCCACCTGGGTTTGCTCCTGGATGTCTTGGAACAATTCCAGGACCCGGGCCTGGGTCGAGAGGTCCAGGGCGGACACCGGCTCGTCACAGACGATCAGCGCGGGTTTGAGTGCCAGGGCTCGGGCGATGGCGATGCGTTGCCGCTGCCCGCCGGAGAACTCCCGGGGTAGACGGTTCCCGGCGTCGCCTGGCAGGCGGACCATGTCGAAGAGGTCCTTGATCCGCTTGGACGATTCAGCCTTGGGGACCTTACGGACGTTGAGCGGCTCGGACAGGATCTGTTCGACCGTCAGGGAGGGGTTAAGGGAAGTGTAGGGGTCCTGGAAGACGACCTGTATGTCGCTTGCCAGCCGACGGCGGTCGGCGCGGTTGGCGTGGGAGATGTCCTCCCCACGGAACAGCACCTTTCCTCCTGTCACAGGAGCCAATCCAAGGACTGCCCTGCCCAGCGTCGTTTTGCCGGAACCGGATTCACCGACCAGGCCCACGCACTCGCCCTTCTGAACGTCGACGGAGACGCTGTCAAGCGCCCTGAAAGGCTTGCCGCGGAAGCCGCGGCCGGGATATTCGACGATGACCTTTTGGATGTCCAACAGTGACTCGTTCATCGAACTGCTCCCTTCGGGCTGGTGGTGCTTTCGGCAGCAACGAGTGGACCGCGTGGTTCGGCTTCGCTGAGGATGGCTCCGAGGAGCTCTTTGGTGTACGGATGGCGTGGGGCGTCGAAGATTGGCTCGGTTGGGCCGGTTTCGACGATCCGTCCGAGGCGCATGACGGAAACCCTGTCGCAAAGGTCGGCGACGACACCGAAATTGTGGGTGACGAGGACTACCGCCATGTGAAACTCGGACTGCAGGTCCCGAAGGAGATCCAAGACCTCTGCCTGGACGGTGACGTCCAAGGCGGTGGTTGGTTCGTCGGCGATCAGAAGATCGGGGTTGCAGGAGATGGCGCCGGCAATCAGGACACGTTGGGCCATACCGCCGGAGACTTGATGGGGATAGGAGTCAAACGTCCGTTCAGGGTTGGGGATACCCACCCTTGCCAGCAGGCTCAATGCACGCTCCTTGGCCTCATCAGCTGATATATGTAGTTGGATGCGCATCGGCTCAACGAGTTGGCTGCCGATCGTGAAGGACGGGTCCAGGTTGGACATAGGTTCCTGTGGAATGTAAGCGATATTCCGCCCACGCATTTTTTCCATGTCCCGCCCCGACAGCTGTGCCAGATCCTTCCCCTTGAAAAGGATCGAGCCGCCGACGATCTTGCCACCTTCGGGCAGCAGCCGCAGGATGGACCAAGCAGTCTGGGTCTTGCCCGAACCCGATTCCCCGACCAGTCCGTGGACTTCACCCCTTCGGACCGTGAGTGAAACGTCGTAAACGACCTTTTTCGTGCCTCCGTCCGGGCTCGGGTAGCCAACGGAGAGATTCGAAACTTCGAGGACGATGTCTCCTTCGGGAGCCGCCGGCTCCGCGTGCCGAATGATGTCTTCCGTATCCTTAACGTCGGTCGCGATGGCTTCGGTCGCTTTCTTGCGGCCCTGCTTACGGGGTGCGTTGGCGCGTTCAAGTTCGTCCCTGAGGCTGTTGGCGAGCAGGGTCAGGGAGATCAGCGTCAGGCCGATGGCCAGTGCCGGCCAGAGGATGAGCATGGGAGAGGTGTAGAGATTAGTGAAGCCATCGCTGAGCATTGAACCCCAGGTGGGGACGTTGATGTCGCCCAGTCCGAGGAATTCCAGTCCGGACTGAACAGCCAGGGCTATACCTCCGACGATGGCTGCCTGGATCACGATAGGGGCGCGGACGACGGACAGGATGTGGATGGCGATGATGCGGGTGTCGCTAAGCCCCGAGACGCGGGCTGCATCGACATAAAGCTCATTGCGGACTGCAGTGACGGAGGCGTAGACGAGCCTGAAGAACGCCGGCGACAGCATGACGCCGAAAATCAGCATCGACAGCCACAGCGATGGTCCCACCACGGCCCGTGCGGCCAGGAGCACGATGATGGTCGGCAGCGCCATCATGAGCGAGATCACCCAGGTCCAGAGAGTGTCGATCCACTTTCCGAAGTAGCCGGCCAGAAGGCCACCGGTCACGCCGATGAGCATCGCGGTCAGCAGGGCGACCAGTGCGCCGGCCAGACTGAACTGAGCACCATAAATCAGCCGGGACAGTACGTCGCGGCCTGCACCATCGGCGCCCAGTGGGTTCTCGCCTCCTGGAAGGCCCAGCACGTTTTGGATCACGGCGTTGTTCGGATCGTGTGGAGCGAGGAACTGGGCAAATACCGCGGTAAGGATGGCAACAGCGAGGAACGCCATCGAGGCTACGGCGAGGGGGTTGCGAAGAACCCGGCGGAACAGGGGGACCGTTGTGGAACTGGGTGGTACGACGACGATCTCGGGATCGGTGGTATGTGCCGGAGTTGTCATGACAGACGCACTTTCGGGTTGAGCCAGCCCTGGGCCAGATCGACCAGGAGGTTGAAGACGATGACAATGACACCGGTGGCGACGAGCAGGCCCATCACCAGCGGAATATCGCCCTGAGTTGTAGCCTGCACGGCTACTTGTCCCAAGCCGGGAATCGCGAAGACCTGCTCCACGATGACCGCGCCGCCGAGGAGTCCGACGAAAATGACGGCGAGGACTGCCAATGCCGGACCCGCGGCATTACGCAGGACGTGCTTGAGGACGACCCTGCGCTCAGGGATGCCCCGGCTGCGCAGTGTGCGGACGTAATCGTTACGGAGCGCATCGATGACGGCGCCACGTATCTGCTGGGTAACGTTGGCGATGCCGCCCAGCGCCAAGGCAATCACCGGCAGGGTCACGGTCTTCAGCCATCCCGAAGGTGATTCGGTGAAGGGGACATACCCTGTCGGGTCGAACCAGCCCAGGGTGAGCGCAAAGAACAGAACCAGGCCGACGGCGAAGAGGAACCCGGGGATTGCATGGCCCAGGACGGCGAGCAGCTGGGCCAGCTTATCGATCCAGCCCCGCTTTGTCGCCGCAAGCACACCCAGCACCACCGAGACGACGGCGACGATAAGCACGGTACCGATGACAAGAGACAAGGTGACGGACAGGCGGGAAATGATCGCGGCGGAGACCGTCTGGCCGGTGAACCACGAATAGCCGAAGTCGCCGGAAAGTGCGTGGACAACCCAGTCGCCGTATTGGATAAGGACGGGACGGTCCAGACCCAGTTCGTGTGCTTTTTGGGCGACAGTTTGAGCGTCCGCCGATTCGCCGAGGATTTTCCTGGTGATGTCACCGCCGCCCATGTACAGCAGCGTGAACCCGACGGTAGTAATGGCAGCAAGCATTACGATGCCGGTGAGGAGCCTTCTCACGATGAATGAAATCATGATGGTGATCTTTCAGTGGGTAGGGCTGTCGGGGGCCCTTTCGGTGGACCCCCGACAGTGGTCCTAGGCCTTGGGGGTGATGTTCCAGAGGTTCGGCCAGGCGTTGCCTTGGTTGAGCTCAACCTTGGTCTTGGCGTTGGTGACGAAGAAGTTCGTGGGTGTGTACCACGGGGCGAACCAGGCCTGGTCAACGACGTACTTGTTGAGCTCCTTCAGGGCCGCGTCCCGATCAGGGCCTTCGGCGGTGCGGATCTTGGATGCCAGTGCATCCACGGTTGGATCCTGGTATTTGAAGGTGTTCCAGGTTGCTGTCGGGGCCAGAAGGTTGCTGATCAACTGCCATTCATTCGCGTCGCGCTGGAGGGTGAAGAACGACACGCCGTATTTCTTGGCCTGGAGGTCGGCGATGATGTTTTGTCCGACGTCGGTGTAGGAGACCTTAATGCCCACGTCGCCAAGCTGCTGCTGCAGCAACGGCCACACTTGCTTCGGGAATCCCGGTGAGGTGGGGATCGCCAGCTCGAAACCATTGGGGTAGCCTGCCTTGGCGAGCAGGTCTTTGGCCTTTGCAGGATCGAACTTGTAGGTGTCGTTCAGTTGCTGGTCATAAGCCGGGGAGTCTTCACGGAAGACCTGGCCGGTCACTTTGCCGAAGCCGAGGCCAACGGCCTTGAGGAAGGCGTCACGGTCAACTGCGTAGTTGATGGCCTGCCTTACTTCGACCTTGCCCAGCGCTGGGTTGCTTTGTCCGGCGCGGTCAAAAAGCATCAGGCCGGCGAAATTCAGGTCACTGCCGTTATCGGTGAAGCCGGCGGCTTTGACCTGGGGGATGATGCTGACGTCGTTGATGGCTGAGGCATCAAGCTGCTTGCCCCGCAGTGCGTTTAACAGTGAGGTCGCGTCGTTGTAAACATTGATTGTCAGGGTGTCGTACTTGACTGCATCAGCGTTCCAGTACTTGGGATTCTTGTCGAACTTGTAAGACGTCCCCACAACAGTGGAGCCGGTGTTAAGGATGTACGGCCCGGAACCAATCGGGTTGGTCTGGACATCCGGCTTGTCAAAAGCAGAAGGGCTTTCCTGCATGCCTGCAGCCTGGGCCAGGTAGATCACGAACGCGGGGTTTGCCTGCTTGAGCTGGATTTCCAGAGTGTTCTTGTCTTTGGCGGTGGCACCCGCCAAGTCCACGACCTTGCTCTTTTGGGGGGACGTTCCATCGCGGAACCGAAGAAGGTTCTGGGCCGCCACTTCGGCCGTGAAGGGAGTTCCGTCCGTGAAGGTGACATCATCACGCAGTTTCATCGTGAGGACGGTCTTGTCTTCGTTGTACTTCCAGTCTGTGGCGAGGTTCGCTTCGACGTCCTTGCCGTTGGGTGAGGGCTTGAGGAGGCTGTCGTACACGGCCTGGAAATAGACCGACTGGTTACCCCAGTTGAGGTTCCTTGCCTCAAAGGTGGCCGGCGGGATGATGTTGCCGACAACAAGGCTGGCCGCTGATTTCGACCCGTCGCTCGTCCCGCCGCCACCGCTGCATCCAGCCAGCACAAGCCCGGCGGCGATCGTGGCTGCTACGGCGGCCTTCTTAAAACGCATCGTTACGTCCTTTCAGCTGTGGAGGCACCCAGCCGTTTTCTGCCGCAGTACCTGCCGCTCAGCATTGAGCAGTAATTCGAGAATGACAGATTGTGAGTCACGACACAAGACCTGAGCTATATAACTTGTGAAATAGCTTTCTTGCCTAAATCTGCGGAAGGGACTGTTCCATCATTTCCACTAGTGCTATAACTAAGAGCATCAAAGGATGCCGGGGCACGAAACATGACCACCTCGGCGTAAGCAACAGCAGACAGGGAACTGATCGATGAAGATCATCTACGTGGACGTGGACTCGCTCCGCCCCGATCACACCGGAACCTATGGCTACGCGAGGAACATCACGCCCAATTTGGATGAGATGGCCCAAAGCAGTGTGGTCTTCGACCGGTACTACTGCTCCGACTCCCCATGCCTTCCCTCCAGGACCGCACTGACCAGCGGCCAGCATGGGATCACCAACGGAGTAATTGGACACTTTGGCGACGATGCCCGGTTCCGCCTCGACGCCGGCCACGCTCCGCAGCCTCACCGTCCGCTTCTGGGCCAGGCACTGAACATGGCTGGTTACACCTGTGCCGCGGTCTCATCGTTCGCTGAACGTCACCGCGCCTACTACTTCATGGGCAACTTCCGGGAAAACATCCAAGTCACCCCTGACATGGGCGACGAACCGGCAGACATGATCACGGACACTGCCCTGGAATGGATCGGGAAGCATAGAGACGTGGAAAACTGGTACCTCCACCTCACCTACTGGGACCCGCATACTGACTACCTCCAGGACGAGTCGTGGACGCAGAGAGCTGCGGCTTCGGGCCCTGCTCCCGCTTGGCCGGACCAGGAGGCCATCGATGGCCACGCCGAGGTATATGGTGCGCGCAGCGCTCTTGATCTCCACTATTCAGGAGGACCACGGAAGTCACGCGTGCCCCACAATATGCCGGACGAGATCCGTACCCGGGCGGATTTCGAACATCTCATCAACGGCTACGACGGGGCGATTCATTTCTGGGATTCGGAGTTCGGCCGGCTTCGCCGCTCGATCGAGGAAATGGGACTGGCCGACGACGTCGCCATTGTCGTCTCCTCGGACCACGGCGAATCATTCGGCGAACTCGGCCTCTACGCCGAGCATGGCCTTGCGTCCGAACCTGTGCATCGCCTCCCCATGATCATTCACTGGCCCGGGATCACCGACCAGCATGGAGTAGCTGGGACCCGCAACGACGCGTTGCTGTACAACATTGATTACGCGCCGACCATCCTGGACCTACTGGGACTGCAGCAGCCGGAAAAGTGGCAAGGCGTGTCTTATGCGCCGGCGGTCCGCGGAGAGAGCATCGATTCACGCCCTTATCTTGTCTGGGGACACGGGGCGCACACGTACCAGCGGGCCGTCCGGACCCGCGACCACCTATATATCCGCACCTACCATCCAGGCTGCTTTCGGGCCGAACTAGAGTCCCTGTTCAACGTCACGGAGGACCCCTACCTTACGAAGAACCTGATCGACGCCGATCAGGGCCTCGCCACGCAAATGCGGTCCAACCTCATGGAATGGCTCGGCTTCTACGCCGGAACTCCAGGAGCACTTCCTGACCCGATGCAGGGGGCACTTCAGGTAGGCCCCACCCTCTACAATCAACCAAAGGACTATATGCAGCATCTCCGCAACACCGGTCGGGGCCACCTCGCCAAGCATCTCGAGGAACGCTTGACTCCGGGGAACTCGGCGACACACGTCTCCTGGCACGCCCAGGTGCCCATAAGCGAGGAAGATCGAGAGGCAATGCGGAAGCGGTTTGCTGCAACAATCATGGCCCAGGAGTAAAAGTGGAAACTGTACCTCTCGAAAACGTAACGCCGTCGAAGCGTTCCCGTGTCGAAAATGGCACTTCCCTTGGACGCCTTGAAGTGATCCTTCTGAGCTTGCTAAGCACCAGCGCCCGGACTGGATACGACGTTCGCAAATGGCTTGACCGCCACGGCCCCTATGTTGGCTACAGCGCACAGACCTCGCAGATCTACCGCCAACTCGGCAAGCTCGTGGACCGTGAATGGGCCATCCCGGTCCCTGACCCTCGAGACTCCGGACCCGATGCCAAGCTATACGAGATAACCGACCAAGGACGACGGAAACTGCAGGAATGGATTGACTCCCCCTACGAGCCCCCCGTTCGGCCCCTGGACCCGGATTTCCAGGTACGGCTTAGGTTCGCGGGAACACACAGCCCCGAGAAAGCCCTGGAATTGGTTCGCACCGAGCTCCACTTCCGCCGCGAACACCGGCAAAACCACCTCATTGTCATGGCCCTTGCAGAAGAAGACTTCGGCCCCGACGAAGATGAAGAGGAACGCTATTGGCGCGAGGAACTCATCAGGCTGCAAAGCGAAAGAGGCCTCTACATGGTCAACAGTCTGATGGCGTGGCTCGAAGCGACGGAAGTGCGTCTGGAGGCCCTGATCCGTCAACGAGACCTGAAGACGAAAAAGTGATACCTCTGACCTCAAGCGATTCAAATGCGGGTCATGGCAAGAGCTGTTGCGCCCCAATGCGCGATTCACTTCCCGCGCAGCTCCTCCCCCACCCTGACTCACCGCGGCCACGCACCGGGAAACCCGCGCATGAGGGAATCCCCCTCCACGGCGGAACCTACAGCATGGGGGATGCCTTCGACGAAGGGTATCCACGCGATGGGGAATCACCCACGCACAACGTCCGGGTGGACCCATTCACCATCGACGCCACCACGGTCACCAACCAGATGTTCGCCGCGTTTACCGCCGACTCCGGCTATCGTTCAGAAGCCGAAGTCTTTGGCTCGTCCGCTGTCTTCCACCTACTCTCCACCGCTAAACCGGACGACATCCTCGGCGTCGCGACAGGAGCACACTGGTGGCTGAATATCCGAGGGGCTGATTGGGCGCACCCCACTGGCCCAGATTCACACTGGGAGGATATCCCTGACCATCCTGTTGTCCACGTATCCCACAATGACGCCCTTGCCTACTGTGATTGGGCCGGGCGCCGACTGCCCACGGAGGCGGAATGGGAGTACGCAGCACGCGGGGGTCTGGACGGCAAGCGGTATGCCTGGGGCAACGAGCTAACACCCGACGGCGAGCACCGCTGCAACATCTGGCAAGGCGCGTTCCCCCACGAGAACACAACCGAAGACGGTCATCTGGGAACGGCGCCAGTGAAGTCTTTTCCAGCCAACGGCTACGGACTCTACGAGGTGGCAGGAAATGTCTGGGAATGGTGCTCCGACTGGTTCCTGCCCAAGTACTACCGGAACTCGCCGGTCGATAACCCACAAGGTCCCACCATCGGGACCGGGCGAGTGATGCGCGGAGGTTCCTACCTCTGTCACGATTCTTACTGCAACCGATACCGGGTTGCAGCCCGTACATCGAACACCGCTGAATCCTCCAGCGGCAACTGCGGATTCCGTACCGTGGCGCTCTAGTGGCGATCACGGCATCGACGGCCAGCTCGCCTATTCGCGAAAAGGCGCGCCCTGAATGCCCCCCTACCCCAACGCCCGTACTTCCGCTTCTCGGACCGGCTCCGACCGGACCCCATCAGCGTCGATGACCAACGACCGCGGAGCCCCGGCGTCGTAGCGGCTGCTTTCGGCCACTCCGCAATGCAGGAATCGGCAAATCAGCTCCCGCATTGAAGCAGTCACCCGAGCGGTTTCCGCCTCTGAGGCGTTGACCATCATCGGGGAATCCCCCCAACGGTCAGTGCCGTCAAAGATGAACGCGAGCGGAAAGCAGTGGGCTGCGTAGGCGCCATCAAGCTTGCTTCGGTGATCGAATCGGACCACCTGGGCCGGCACAGGTGAGTGCGCGGCGATCTCCAGGGCGGAGATGCGGAACTGTGCCAATGTCGCGGCTCGAACCATCCGGAGGTAAGCATCGGGCTCTTCACCGTTGGTCACCAGGCGTTCCGCAGCCAGCACAGGGTCTTCGAAGGTTCGCTCAAGGAACTCGTCCACGTCCGCAGTGGAGAACTGGTCCCTCGGGTGGTTGCGCAGGAACGCCGCGGACTCTTCAGCGGTGGTAAGGATGAGCAGGGCGCCGGTGTGGATCCTCTGAACCGAATCCGCATACCTCACCAGGTCGGCCGGAGCCTCCCCTGACTCCACGGGCATATACGGGAACGGCCGAAGACCTGCCCTTGCAGCCTCCTGGGCATCAAGAAGTGCCGGAACTCGAGCAGCCTCAGGGCCCGACCCCAAGGCTTCAAGAACGGCAGCACGATGGCTGAGCCAGACCCCTACAGGCAGTGGCGCCAGGCGGGGCATGCTGATCAACAGGGTTTGCGCTGCCAAACCACGCACTGACGGGTTCGTGCTCAGGGCATAGGCATACCAAGCACCGGCTGAATCCCCGGCCAAGGTGACTTTCCCGGGGTCTCCGCCAAAGGCGCTGATGTTCTCCCGCACCCAAGCCAGTGCGGCGCGAAGATCACGCAAGGGTTTGGTGGATTCCGAGGGTTCCCCGAGCGAGCCGAAATGCCCTGTCACTCCGAGCCGGTAGTTCACTGTGACCAGAACAAAGCCGCCGTTCCGCACAAGGTCCGGCGAGTCGTACCAACGGCTCTCCCCGGAGCCGGTGGTGAAACCGCCGCCAGGAATGAAGAAGAGCACGGGCAGTCCATGGGCACCGGCAGGGGCCTGGACCCGCAAGGTAAAAGCATCCTCATTCTGTTCAAGCTCGCTCAACGCAGCGCCAAGCAACCCGTCCAGCATGCCCGGGCGCTGCGGAAAGGCGGCCGGGCGGGTTTGCGCGTTGCCGGCAACCACCCTGGAAACCTCACCGTTCCGCGGGTCCGAACCCGCCGTCCCATAGCGAAGTCCGGGTGCGTCCAGTATTCCTGCACGAAGACTCGCCCTGACCTCCCCAGCGGGAATATCAATCCACAGAACCGTCACGCAAGGAACTCGTGATCGTCCGCTTTGACCGTCTCGGTTGTTTCCCAGTACTCCACGTTTGTGTAGGGCCATACCTGGGAAACCCGGCCATGCGCGTTTTGATACCAGCTGCGCACGTAGGGCTGCCCCCAAGCCATCCGGCGATTTCCGGCGTCGACCCATTCCACAAAGCGGTCCAGCGCCGCCGGCTTGACGTCGATTGCGGAGGCGCCACGCTGCAGGAGCTCGTGGACGGCCTTCAGGGAGAACTCGACGGCCCGCTCGATCATGAAGTGCAGGCTTCCCGCCACCACTCCTCCAACGTTGGGGCCATAGATAAGGAAGAAGTTGGGGAACCCGGGCACAGTGACGCCGTTGTAGGCCCTGGCGTCGCCCTTCCAGAAATCGTGGATCTCCACACCCTCGCGGCCAACAACCTCCACCTCGTCGAGGTAATCGGAGGGTTTGAACCCGGTGGCGAAGACCACGATGTCTACCTCATGTTCAACGCCGTCCTTGTCGATGATCCCCTTCTCGGAGAACCGCTCTATCCCGGCGGTAACCACGGTGGTGCGCTCGGACTTGAGGGCAGCGGCCCACACCCCGTTGTCACGCAGCATCCGCTTGGCTCCCGGCGGATAGTTGGGGATGGCGGTCTCCAACTGTTCCGGACGGTCGGCGAACTGCTCCTTCAAGCGGTCGATCAGCACTTCACGGACTTCCTGGTTCTTGGCCGAAACACTCAACGGCGCACCCTGCCATCCGTCCTCGGCGGTCACCGTGTGCAAGCGGCCCGGGATGCCTTGAATCGTCACCCACAGGCGGTACCACTGTGCGTAGTGGGGAACCTTGCGTCGCAACCACGTGAAGGTGTCGCTGACGCCGTCGTGATAATTCGGAGCCGGAAGCATCCACGGCGCGCTGCGCTGGAAGAGCACCAGCCCGGAGACCTCGTCAGCAAGCGCGGGCACAATCTGGTAAGCGCTGGCACCGGTGCCAATGACTGCCACGCGCTTGCCGCGGTAGTCGGCGTCGTGCGACCACTCCTGCGAGTGCATGGTCACGCCGTGGTACAGCTCAGCCCCAGGGAAGTCAGGGATGTTGGGCCGGTCCAGTTGGCCTAGTGCACTTACGACGGCGGCAAAGGTGCGCACCCGCTCCAGGCCGCCGTTATGGCGGGTGGTCGCCTGCCAAGTGCGTGACTCCTCGTCCCATAACAAGCGGACAAGACGGGTGGAGAACTCGATGGATTCCACCACACCTGCACGCTCGGCCACGTCACGGACGTAATCCAAAACGTCTCCGCCTTCGGCGAACTGGTGTGGCCAGTCACCACGCTGGGCGAAGGAATACGAATATCCGAACGTGGGGGTATCGAGGCGGACACCCGGGTAGGTGTTCTTGGCCCAGGTCCCGCCCAGGGTCGGTGCGTCCTCCACCACGGTGAAGGGCACACCTGCCTGTGAATAGCGGTACGTCGCAGCAATTCCGGCGATCCCGGCACCGATGATCAACACCGGGAAGTCGCGTCCGTCAGCGACCTCGTCAAAACTCCACTGCGGAGCTCCGCCCTTGTCCGCAGCGAGGTCGAGTTCATGCTTCAGCGACGCGTGCCAGTGCTCGCGGCCGCCCGTGAGGAAGCCGAGGAGGTCCGCTACTGCGTCGTCCTCCAGCATGTCAACGCTGGTGATTTCCTTGTCCCGCAGCCTGCGCAAGCCCTCCAAAGCCAGCGCCTTGGCGCGTTCCTGCTGATCCGGTGACATGCCCCCGTGTGGATGAGGCTGGGTATCCACCAGGGTCAAGGGAGGCTGCAGATCGCTGCTGAGGAAAGTGGTATCGCCAAGCGCCGCCGCGAGGGCGGCGAGCAGGACAGGAAGTTCCGCCTGGGCGACGATCTTTTCCAGGTCGACGTCGTCTTCGACGATCGGCTCTGCACTTGTTTGCCAGTAGAGGTCGTCAAACCGCATCGTCTCAGATCTCATTTCCTGCATGCTCGGCATTTTTCCTCCTTGATTCGTCACGGCCGCGACAGCGGATGGACGTATGAACGCAGTTTGTTGATCACGGCCTGCTCACTTTGCTCGGTGAACGCGGCAGCGACGTAACGGTCGGGACGGACGAGCACGGTGTGGCGTGTGGCCAACCCGGGAAGCGCGAGAACACGCCCCGCATCCATCAGGACCTGCTCATCACGATTCCGGCGGGTCGCGTGGGAATTCCCCGTGAGCGTGATCCGGCGAGCGCCGAGCAGGGACCAGAACTGGCTGCCGGCTAACGTTTCGGCGACACCTGCCCCAAGTGTGATGAGCGCCCACCCGCTCCCCAGATGTGAGTCGAGTGGCGCCGTCGATCCGTCCTCATCGGCTACGGCCGGTTGGCTGAGGGCAAGGCCCACCCAGGCTGCGACTCGACGATCAACGTCGCGATCTGCTTTGATGGCCACACCGTTGCGGTAGTCCGGCGGCGTGATGAACCGCATCGAACCCAGGTACCTATGCACAGCGGGAATCAGGCTGACCGTACGGAAAGCAATATCCCGGAGATTGGTCCGGAAAGCGCCGACGGCCATGACTACTGCACCGGTCCGGCGTGAAACCTTGACCATCTTGGCCGCGTGGGTGCGGCGTTCGGACTCGTAAGTGGACAGGAGGCGGTCCGTGCCTACACCGCGGAGCACTTCCAGCAGTTTCCAGCTCAGGTTCAGGGCGTCCCGCAGGCCTGCGTTCAACCCTTGTCCGGAGAAGGGAGGCATCAAGTGTGCCGCGTCCCCGATCAGGAACGCGCGTCCCGAACGGTAGGTGCGTGCCAGCCGCTGATGGGCTACGTAGACCACAGCACGCCTGACGTCTTCGGTGCGGAGCTCCGGGTGGAAGGGTCTGGACAGCTCCAGGATCTTCTCCGGGGACGTCATTTCGTCCGCGTCTTCGTGGTCGAAAAGCATGAACTCAAGCCGCAGGCGGCCCTTGATTCCCGGAACCAGGACGTAGGGACGGGTCCCGTTTCCATGGAACTCGGCGTAGGGTTCGCGTGCCCCGGGGATGTTGAGCAAGTCCACCACAATCCATCGTTCCTGCTGGGTGGAACCCACCAGGTCGATGCCCAGGCTCTCGCGGATAAAGCTGCGACCACCATCCGCCCCAACAAGCCAGGACGCCGTCACGGTGCCGGCGCTGGCGCCGGCGTCGGCGTCGGAGTCGAATCCGACGCTCACACCGTCGGCTTTCTGGCTGATGGAAGTTACCTGGGCACCGGCGAGGAACTCAATCCCATGGTGGTTTTGGGCCTTGTTCCACAGCAGCTCTTCCAGCACGGGCTGGTCGAACTGCGACTTCGCAGGATGGCCGATGCGGGAGGGAACAGGCGTGGACGACGCAAGGGGCCTGTCATTCAACCCGAAGTAGCGGCTGCCGGTTCCCAGCAGCGATTCCGTCTTCAGCGCTTCCGCGAGGCCCAAGCGGTCCATCGTCCGGAAGGTCTCGTCAGCGATGCTGATGGCCCGCGGCAGGTCCATCGGCGCCGTGGCGGTTTCGAGCAGCACAACGCGTGCACCGCCGTCGGCAAGCAGCAGCGCCGCCGTCAGTCCAACCGGGCCGGCCCCCACGACCGCAACTTCGAAGTCCTCCATGGTGTTACCTCCACGCATTCTTAAGCAACGAGGACGTTGCGAAGGGTGCCGAGCTTGCCGACCTCAACCTCAACCACGTCACCGGGGACCAGGAATGTTGGCGGCTCCATGAACAGCCCCACACCGCCGGGCGTACCGGTAACAATGACGTCGCCCGGAGCCAGCGGAGTGAACGCGGTGACGTACTCGATGATGGCGGGGATGTCGAAGATGAGGTCAGCGACGGCGGCATGCTGCCGGACCTCGCCGTTTACACGGGTTTCCACCACGAGCTCGGTGACGTCACCGACTTCCTCGGCGGACATGAAGTAGGGGCCGAAGGCTCCGCTGAGTGGGAAGTTCTTGCCGGGGGTCCACTGACCCGTGTGGCGCTGCCAGTCGCGGGCGCTGAAGTCATTGAACGCGGCGTAGCCGGCGATGTAGTTCCACGCGTCTTCCGGCTTGACGTGGTCCGCGTGGGCTCCGATCACCAGTGCGACTTCGCCTTCGTAGTCGTACATGGAGCTTTCTGCGGGAATCGGCAGGTCTGCGCCGTGGGCAGCAAGGGTGTCAGAGAAGCGTGCGAAGACGGTGGGCTTGCCTAGCTCGTCCCGTCCGGTTTCCTCCCGGTGGCTGCGGTAATTGACGCCGATGCAGATGACCTTGCCGGGCGCTGACAGGACGGGGAGGAAGGTGGTTCCTTCAACCGGCTGGACCGGCGCCTTGTCCCCCTCCAGGGGAGCTGACAGCAGGCCTTCCTCGATGGCCGACTGCAGCGAGGGGCTGAGGCTGGCGCCACTGGGACCAAGGTCAAGCAGTTCTCCGTTGGCCTCCAGGCCCCATGTGGGCTGGCCTTCTTGGTTCAAGTAACTTGCGTAGCGCATGTGAATCCTTTCTTGTGCCGGCGTCATTGCCTCCGGGCTTGCCGGTGTTTGAACTATACGAAGAATGCATTCTTGAGTCAATAATGTTCTTTCGATCCATGAGTGCGTAAGTGTACGCTTGTGCCATGGCACGACAAGCGAATGCAGAAACCATCAGCGAAGTGGTCCGGGGCAAGTTACGGGCCGAAATCTTTGCTGGCCAGTGGGCCCCGGGTACCAACCTCCAGGTTGGTGAGCTCACCAAGCGGTACGGCGCCAGTTCCACTGTCGTCCGTGAAGCGCTGGTGCGTTTGGCTGGTGAAAAGTTGCTGCAATTCCGCCCCAACAGAGGCTTTTTCGTCTCCGAATACACCCTGGAAGAACTTCGCGGCCTGGGTGAACTTCGTTGCCGCGTGGAGGAGTATGGCCTGACCTTGGCCATCGAACAGGGCGACGTTGCCTGGGAGTCCGACCTTCTTGCAGTGCACCACCGCCTGGAGCGGACTCCGCGCCGCACCACCGAGGACCCGAACCATATTTCGGTTGAATGGTTCCTGGCCCACCAGGAGTTCCACGCAAAGCTGCTGGAAGCCTGCCCCGTCCCGTTGTTGCAGGACTTCGCCGCCACCCTGGGCGAGGCTACCGCCCTATACCGCCTCTGGACCGCTCCGGACAAGCGCGCCCAAACCCGGGACATCGAGGCCGAGCACCGGGCCATTCTCGAGGCAACCATTGCCCGCGATGCTCCGACGGCCACCAAGCTTCTGCGTGAGCACTACATGCGCACGATCGATGTGATCGAAGAAGCCGAGTTCCATGCCGCCGCCGAAGCCGGGCTGCCCAACGAGTAAGGGCAACCCGGCCCGTTACTAGTTCAACGCGATGGGGAAGGCACCGTGCAAGCGGAAGTCCTCGCCGTTGTAGACGCCCCAGCGGTTGAACCAAGTCCGGTCATCTTGATCCCATTCGATGGGAGGACGGTCGAGGTCGTGGATCTGCTCCAGATCCGTGTACAGTTCCACCACAGTGCCGTTGGGCTCGACGTAGTAGGCCGCGATGTTGTGTCCCGCTCCGTGGCGCACGGGACCCCAGATCAACCGACGACCTTTGGCGAACAACCTGTCACCCAGCCTGCCAAGGTCTGCGATGGACTGGGTCTGCCACGCGTGGTGGTGCAAGGAACCGCGGCCCTTGATGAGGGCAATACCGTGATGATCCGGGTTGCACCGCAGGAAGTACGCGAAGTCCTGGCCAATGACATCGGAAACCTTGAAGCCGAAGAACTCCACCAGGAAGTCCTTCATGACGGCGGGGTTCTGGGGATGGATATTGATGTGGCCATACCGGTCTGGACCAAAGGACGCAGGACCGTGACGGAAGTCCTTCATCCCCACATAGACGTGGTAGACGTATCCCTCTGGACCCAGGACAGCGAAGCCTTCACCGATCTCCCGCTCGAGTGGGCTGCGGGTAAGGATGGGGAACCCAGCCGCCTCCAGGCGCTTGCGGATGATTTCCAGCCCCTCCGGGCTGTCCGCAACAAGGCCGATATGGTCGATTCCGTCCTCTTCGCCTTTTACGTAAACCAGCTCGTGATGGCGGTCCGCAGCGGACAGGTAGGCACGGTTGTCATCGTTCAGCGTCATACGCAGGCCGAGGACATCGGTGGCCAGTTCAAGGGACTCGTCGTAGTCCCTGGTTCGCATTGCGAGATAGCCCATCTCGGCAATCACACCAACTGCCATAGCTAAAACCTTTCTTTGAATGCCCAGCTCCTACACGGAGCGGGACGAGCCGCCATCCACACGGATGTTCTGGCCTGTGATGTAACTTGATTCCTCGCTTGCGAGGAACCGGATGACGCGGGCCACTTCCCCAGAGCTGGCAGCCCTGCGCAGCGGTATCCGGGCGGTCCATTCAGCCGGCACGATACCGGGGTCCTCCTTGGTGAAGCCTGGGAGGACATTGTTCATTCGGATTCCGGACGGACCGTACTCGTCGGAATACAGCTTGGTGAACGACCCCAGGGCGGCACGGAAAGTGCCGGACACCGGGTAGTTCGGATTCGGTTCAAGAGGGGAACTGGTGGAAACGTTCACAACCGATCCCCCGCCGGCGGCAAGGAGGTGGGGAGTGACAATTCGAGCCATGCGAATAACGTTCATAAGGTACATCTCGTAGCCTTCGAGCCATTCGTCGTCGCTGATCTCAAGCACCGGCTTCCTGGCCGCGTGGCCGGCACTGTTAATTACGACGTCGATCCGCCCGTAAGTCTCCAGCGCCAAGTCGGTTATTGACTGCAGGTCCACAACGGAACCGTTCGAACCAACCGCGCCCACCCCGCCGAGGCTCCGTGCCAACTCCATGGCACTGCCGGAGGGAGAAAGGGCTGCGATTTTGTACCCGTCATCAGCCAACGCCCTGGCTGCCGCACCCGCGATTCCGCGGCCACCGCCTACCACCAGCGCTACCTTGACTGGTGCGTTCACTCCTTGTCCTCCGCCTCGCCGAGCTCGGCGTAGTGCTGGACGAGCCTGTCCATGGCGAGCGCCGAGAGTTCGGCCGCTTCGGCGAAGTCAATCTGGTCACCTGCCGAGGCCGAGATGTAGAAACCGTCCGTCAGGGCGCGCCCCAGCATGACGACTTTCCGTGCAAGATCAGGCTTGGCGCGCAGGGCCGCTTCCGGGAGCCCCGGAGTGACGGCCTCAACCATGAGTTCGTACATCTGCTCGCGCACTTCCAGGTACTTCTGGCGGGCAGCGTTTCCTGCCAGCCGCTTCTCCAAGGCAAAGAGCAGGCCGATGATCCAGAACGCTTCCTGTGCGTGCTCGGGATCAGTCGAATTGGCGGCGGACCCGGCGATACTCGTACGAAGGATTGCCCTGTTCTCCGGTCCACGGTGACGGGTCTGCCAGTTTTCGAAACAATAGTCGATCAGTGCAGCAAACAGGCCCTCTTTGTTTTCGAAGTGCCAGTAGACCGAACCGATCGGCAGGCCGGCAACCCGGGCCACCTCGGCCATGGTGGTGCCTTCATAGCCGACTTTCACGGCCAGCTGGAGCACAGCTTCGAGGATGGCGCGTTCATTTTCCGGTGTGGATTGGTGGACGCGGCGACGCTTGCCGGTCTCGGTCTTGCCGTTGCTGCTGACATCCGCACCTGCCCGGGGACTCATGCGTTCAACTCCCCACGCGTCGCAGAGCGTTCTCCGCCGGGGTTGATCTTGGCAAACTGCACTTCCTCATAGATCTCGTGGCGCAGTTCGCCGAAGCGGGGAAGTGACCTGGTGTCTGCTTGGCTGCGGACGTCCGGAAGGTCGATGTGGAGGTCGGCCTGGACAATGGTCGGCGAGCTGGACAAGACCAGGACGCGCTCCGCCAGGTACACGGACTCATCGATGTCATGGGTGACAAAGAGGATGGTCATGTTCAGGCGCTTCCATACGTCCCGCACCAGGTCCTCGAGCTCGCCACGGGTCTGAGCGTCAACCGCCGCGAACGGTTCGTCCATGAGCAGGACGCTCGGGTTGGATGCCACAGCCCGGGCGATGGCCACGCGCTGCTGCATGCCGCCGGACAGCTGCCAAGGGTAGCTCTTGGTCGCGTGGGAAAGGCTGACCGCCTCCAGCGCTTCATTGACACGTACCCTGCGTTCGGCCTTCGGCACACCTGATGTCTTCAGAGGCAACCCGACGTTTTCTTCCACAGTGAGCCAGGGGAAGAGACTGCGGCTGTATTCCTGGAATACCACCGCCATGCCCTCGGCTGGACCGGAGACGCGCTTGCCGTCCAGCACCACCTCACCGGAGGTTGGTTCAAGCAGGCCGGCAATGCATTTCAGCAGTGTGGTCTTTCCGGAGCCGGAAGGACCCACGAGGCAGGCAAACTCACCGGCATGGAGATCGAAGGTGAGTGACCTGACGGCCTCCACCTCGTTGCGGGAGCCTACGCCGTAGACCTTCCGGACCTGCTGGACACTGAGACGGACGTCCGACTTGTTAGCCGTCATTGGAGGCCTCCTTAAGACCGTAGTACCATCCCAAAACCCGTTTTTGGATCGCTTGGAATGCAACCGAGAGCAACACACCTATGATCCCCAGCAGGACGATGCCGCTCCACATTTCAGGGATTGCAACGCGGTTTTGGAAATTAATAATCGAGTAGCCAATACCGTCGGTCGAGGCGAACATCTCCGAAACGACCAGCAGGATGAGTCCCACGGCGAGGCTGTGCCGGATGCCGGCCATGATGAGCGGCATCGCTCCGGGCAGCACCAGGTAACGCATGCGATTGAAGCCACGGAGCCGGTAGACCAGCGAAGTGTTCTTCAATACTTCATCGAGGGAACGCACGCCTTCAACCGTATTCAACAGGATGGGCCAAAGACAGCCCAGGACGATCACCGTCACCTTCATCGTGTCATTGATACCGATGAGCAGGAGCAGGACCGGGATGAGGATGGTTGACGGCACCGCCCTGATGAACTCAAGCAACGGCTCAAGGAGCCACCGCAAGCTGCGGGAAAGGCCGATTGCAATTCCGAGGGCGACGCCGAGCACCAGGGAGATTGCGAGGCTGATCAGGAGCCGCCCCATGCTCGGGAGGACGTCGCTGAAGAACTTCTCGCTGAACCACACCTTGGCAAAAGTGTCGGCCAGTTTGTCGGGCTTGGGGACAAAGAAGTTGACGCCCTGCGCTGTTGCCGCCCACCAGATGACTATGAGGATGACCGGCAGGCCCAGCCACATGCCCAAACGCTTGAGGACGGTCATGCCGCCACCTCCGAACGGACGGAGCTGTGCCAGAAGAGCACTTTTCGCTCGACGAAACGGAAAATCAGGTTCACGACGATTCCCAAAAGACCTGACGTAATGATGAGGGCCATCATCGCCGACGGGTTGTCATTGAGCTGGGCCTGGGCGACCGCACGTCCTATCCCCGGTGTACCGACAATGAGCTCCGCGCTGATGGACAGGATCAAGGCGACAGTAGCTGCAAGCCGGATGCCCGTCATCAGGTACGGCAGGAGCGTGGGGAGAACGAGGTACCGCACGCGCTGCAGCCAGGTCATGCGCAAGGTGTGCACTGTGTCATCAGCAACTTTGTCAATGTCCGTGATGCCGTACAGGACCTGGATCAGGACGATCCAGAAGCAACCGTAAACTACGATCAGTAGCTCGGCGCCGATCCTCGGGCCAAAGAGCAGTGCAGCCAAAGGAATCAGGCCGACAGCCGGAATCGGGCGGAGGAACTCGATGGTGGTGTGGGTCGCCGACCGTAGGAATTTGCTCGAACCGATAAGGAGCCCAACCGCTACGCCACCCAGGATGGCCATGATGAGTCCGAGGAACCAAGCCCACATGGTCTGGCCGACGGTGATCCAGAATTGGGTGAAGGTCAAGTTGGTGAGGAATGTTGGAATGACCACCGATGGTGGTGGCAAGTGGTGCTGGCTGACCGGGCCGAAGGCTGAGAAGACTTCCCAGACGATAAGTGCGGCGAGGATGCCAGCGACACCCAGGACATACGGCCCAATAGCAGCCCACTGCGCAGCACGCCGCACTGTCTGTTCCCGCGTGGGCAGGGAGCGCACAGCCACGCGGCTCAGGATCGGAGTTTGTGTTTCCACGGTTTCTGCTCTCGGTTGTTGCGATGAAATTTGTTGTCGGGGCCGGCCAGCGGCCCCGACAACAGCGGGTTATGGCTTCCAGATCACCTTGTCAACGTCCGGCTTGGTGCTGACGATGCCGTACTTGACGAGCAGATCCGCGAAAAGCTGGATGGTTTCTTTTGAGATGTCCGGGTTGTAGAGAGAGAGTTGGGCCTTCTTCGCAGCTGCAGGGTCCGTCCCCAAAGCGGCCGGCATTGCATCGCGGATCAGGTCGTTGTTCTCCGTCAGGAAAGGCAGGGCTTCCTTCATGGCCGCCGTGAAGCGCTTCACCTTGTCGGAGTCGCCCTCCACCAGCTTGCCACTGGAAATGGTCACTAGTTCGTTAGAACCCAGCCCCGCCTCCTGGATGAAGTCACTGACTACCCTGCCGCCCTTGGAAACCACCTGCTGCATGAAGGGTGAACCGGCCATGCCGGCGTCGATCTGGCCAGCCTCGATCTGCGCTGCAACCTCCGGGAAGGACAACTGAACGAACGTGACCTTCTTCGGGTCACCGCCATCCTTGGCTACAGCTTCCCGAATGCCGATCTCGCCGATGCTTCCCAGGGCGTTCACCGAGACCTTCTTGCCCTCAAGATCGCGGGCCGACTTGATGGTTGATGAGGCTCCAACAACCACTGCCGTGGAGTCTTCCACGATCTTGGGGTCGTTCTGGGTGACGCCCTCAACAATGCGGACGTCCAGGCCTTGTGTTGTTGCCGTCAGCGCCGTGACCGGGCTGGCCAACATGAAGTCGAGTTCGCCGGACGCCAGCGCAGGCAGCTGGGCCGCGCTGCTGCCGGCTCCAACCACAAGCTCCAGGTCGATGCCCTGCTTCTTGAAGTAGCCCTTGTCGATGGCCACTTGCATGGCTGCAACGGTGTTGGACGGGAAGATACCGTAGGTGACCTTGGTGAGTCCCTCGGATGTGCTGCCTGCTGCTGCCGGAGTGCTACCGTCCACAGATCCTGATGCGCAGCCACTGAGGGTCAGTGCCAGGCCCAAGGCAGCAACGGTAGCTGCGTGGGCTTTCTTGATGTTCATGAGATTCGCTCTCCCTTGAGTGAACGTTGGGCGGGCCTTCCCGCCTTACTGCCTGTGCTGGCGAGTTGCAGCAACAGTATTTTGCGGATTAAGCCTTTGTCAATGGATTATGCATTCTTAATCATGTTATGCGTTCTGCGGCGATAATGTGACGTCAGCCACGCTGAAAACCTTGCCCAAAACGCCGCTGAGTTCCTGTGCAAGGCACTCAGCAGCCACCACATGGTCGGGCCGCACGATGATCGCAGAGAAGGGCCTTTCGTCGAACCAAGCCTTCAGCACGCCGCTTTCGTCGCCCACTACCCGCACGCCAGGCGCGGCAGCAGCTTTGGCCCACGGCAGCTGCGTGGCCGGCACTGCGTGCACAAGGACACCGCCCAGCCTCCCAAGCTTCTCCGCGTCAGCCTCACTGACGAACGCCATGGGATCGTTGTTCCAGACCACCACACGCCACCCTTGGCCGGTGGCGTCGTCCAACAGGACCGAGATACCGTCCTCGTTGCGGACTGTGGGCTGTGGGAACAACGTTCCCACCGTACGCGGCGCGTCTTCCCTGTCCGGGAGTGACTTCCACGTGGGGAGCTTCGACGGAACCACAATGCCGTGATCGTACTTAGGCATGGGTTTGTAGCCTTGGCTGTTCAGGCGGGCGCGGGCCTTGGGAAGCCGGTCCACCACGGCGGCGGCCATATCGCGGACGGCCGTGCGCAGCCTGTTGTGGTCCGTCACGAGGTTTGCCATGTTCAGCGACAAAGCCACCATGGCCTTGACGTGTTCACGGCGTTCGTCTTCGTAGGAATCAAGCAGGCGGTCGCTGGTTTTGCCGTGGACCACGGCTGCGAGTTTCCAGCCCAGGTTCAAGGCATCCCGGATGCCGGAGTTCCAGCCCTGTCCAGCCACAACGGGCATGACATGGGCGGCATCGCCCGCCAGCAGGAAACGTCCCACACGGAACTTCTCCGCGACGCGGGCGTGGTGGGCATAGACCCGACGGCGGATGATGTTCAGGCGCGCGGGATCGGGCACGTGGGGGGCCAGGAGGGAGAACACGAACTCATCATCCTCGGCCACCTCTTCCGATTCCCCTTCGAACAGCGTGAACTCCCAGCGCCGGATGCCGTGGGGCAGGCTGAGCGTTGCGTAGCCGCGGCGGGGGTCTCCACCGAACACTGCATGCGGGGTGCCGATGGGATCGTTCGCGACGTCGATCACGAGTCCGCGCGTCGATCGGGTTTCGCCTTCGAATGCCAGCCCAAGGTGCTGTCGGGTCAGCGACCGGCCGCCGTCGCAACCCACGACGTAGCTGCCAGTAACCCGTCCCTGTCCAGTGGGCGTGCTGACCGTGGCGCTAACGCCGTCGGAATCCGATTCAAAAGCGTCCACCCGGCAACCAAAACGCACCTCCACATGGGGGTACCGCGCCAGACCTTCGAGCAGGGCCTTATCAACCAGGGGCTGGATAAAGCCGTTCCTTCGGGGCCAGCCGAACTCGCGGGTGGTGGGATTGATTTCCGCCAGCACCTTGCGGTCGCCGTTGACGATCCGGATCTTCTGGTCAGGCACCGTGTGCGGCAGCACCTTATCCACCAAACCGATGGTCTGCATGGTCCGGAGCGCCTCGTCGTCAATGCCGACGGCACGCGGGTAATCAATGAGTTCATCGCGGCCTTCAAAGACCACGGTGTTGACGCCAAACTGGCCAAGGAGGTTGGCGAGAGTCAAACCGACCGGACCGGCTCCGATGATAATTACGTCCTTGCGGTCGCTCATTCTGGGCCCCTCAGGGTCTTGATGGATTCCTGAGCCGCACGGCTAAGGAAGACGAGGTCAATGCCGAGGCCGACGTAGTCGACTAGTTCCCGGTCAAGAAGGTCGGCCGCGTAAGTACCGGAGCCAGAATAGATGCCCAAAGTCACGCCGTGTTCCCTCGTCAAGGCAGCCAATTGGACTATGGCTTCGCGGACGGGTCCGTCTTCCCAGTCGCCCCTGCCCGGAAGGCCGAAGGACACGGCCAGGTCCGCCGGCCCGACGTAAATGGAGTCCAGGCCGGGAGTCGTGACGATCTCTTCCGCGTTCTTCAGGCCGGCCACTGTTTCAATCTGGGCGATGGTGGACACGGCGCGGTTGCCCGCTTCGGTGTAGGACTCTCCCTTATAAAGGGACGGCCTGCTGGGACCGAGGCTACGGTTGCCCACACCGGGGTACTTGGTGGCTTCTACCAGCATTCGCGCTTGTTCCCCCGACTCGATGGTAGGTGCGATGATTCCGCGTGCACCGCTGTCCAGCAGACGAAGGATGGGGGCCGGATCCAGGCTTCCTACCCGGGCATAGCTGTAGGCGGAATCGCGGGGTGTGGCCCGCAGCATGGTGCAGGCTGCTTCCAGCCCCACTTCGCCGTGCTGCAGGTCGACCACCACGCCGTCGTATCCAGCAGCCAGCGCCCACTCCGTGACGGAGAGGGAAGGGATTGCCTGGTGCAACAGTGCGGGCGGCCGCCCGCCGCGGCTCTCCCACTTCATTTCGCGGTGCTTTCCGTCAGGCGCTTGGCGTGGGCGGCAGCGTTCATTCCGCCGAATATGGGGTTGATCTCGCGTCGCGCGATCTTCCATTCCCCGTCTACCTCGCGGTAGACCTCCCGGAATTCACCCACGCTGGCAGGCATGAGCGGGTTCTCCGAGGAGTCCCGGAACGTCAGGTACTGCGTCCAGCCATGGAGCTCCCCGCCTACACATTCCAAACGGATGCCGCCGATGAGGTGGCGGCCCACAACTCCCGTGACCTTGGCGCGACGCTCGCCCCAGGCCTTGATGGCGTCACGGCCATCCATGTCGCCCAAGGGGCCGGTGGATACAGCGTCTTCCGTGTATAGCTCCCAGGTTGTGTCCGCCTTGCCGTGATCGAGGCGCCACAGCAATTCCGCGACGAGTGCCTCGATGGCCACCCGGGTTTCGATCGTCACCTTATGCATGGACGGCCTCCGTCAGGTGCGCCACGACGTCTCCGAACCCGTGCGAGTACTTCGCCGAGTACGTAATGTTGGGATCCCAGTCCACGATCAATCCGATGGATCCGGAGAGCAGGATTTCTCCCGCACGGAGGGGCTTGCCGATCCTCAACGAGGTATCTGCCAACCACTGCACTGCATGGATGGGATCGCCCATGACATTTCCGCCAACGCCGCGCGTCAACTCTTCGTCGCCGCGGTAGAGGACCATCTCGACCTGCTTGAGGTCGACTTCGCCGTAAGGGATGCGAACCGAACCTGTGACAATTCCTTCGCAGGCCGCGTTGTCAGCGATCGTGTCAACGATACCCATCTTGTAGCTGTGGTAACGGTTATCAACCAGTTCCATTGCAGGCGTCACATAGTCGATGGCCGCTTCCACTGATGCCAGGTCCGGATCCAGGATGTCCGACTTCAGGACGAACGCCAGCTCGGCTTCGATCTTGGGGTGGAAGTACGCTGACGACGGCCGCTCAACCGGGGACTCGAAGACCATGTTGTCCAGGATGATGCCGTAGTCAGGCTCGTCCACGCCGGCACGCGCCTGGACCACAGGATTAGTCAGGCCAACTTTCCGACCAACGCGACGGCGGCCTTCCGCGGCTTCGCGCTGCTGGGTAACGAGCTCGGAGATACGGTAGGCCGCGTCCTTGTCCTTCTCCGGTAGCCGGTGGCGAACGAATTCGATAGGGGTGCGCGTTGTCCGCGCCTTGTAGAGATCGTCAGCGATCTCCGTAATGATGTCCGACATCTTCATCACGCCTTTCTGCTGAGGAAGTCGAGTGCTTTTTCGTTGAATTTCGTGGGATCCTCCCACTGCGGCCAATGGGCGGCGTTGCGGATCAGCGCGAATTCGCCGTCCGGAATTGCCGCCGCCAGGGTCTCGCCCGTTGCCACACCGCCCGTCGGCTCATGGTCCGTCCACACGAGCAGGGCCGGCACCGGGATGGCAGCGTAGTCTTCCTTGGTCACTTGGTTCCGGGCGCGGATGTCCGGAACCTGGAGCGCCATGATGTGCTCCATGGAGGTGATGAAGCCCGGCCGGCTGTAGACGGCACGGCGTACTTCCACCAGCTCGTCCGTGATCTGTTCGGGGTTGTGGATGACCACTTGGAGCCGTGCCTTGACGTTCTCGTAGCTGGGGTCCTCCACGGCCTTGCGACTCACTGGGCTGACACGATCCATGGACATAGGGCCCACCATGCGGCCGCCGGGAGCGCTCAGGACAATGGTGTGCAGGCGCTCGGGGTGGTGCGCGGCGAACTTGATAGCGATCCACCCACCGAGGGACTCGCCCAGGAGGTGCACCTTGTCCAGGCCCAGCACGTCCAGGAGATCCAGCAGATGTGCCTCGTAGTCCGGGATTTCCAAGTCGGCTTCAGCCAACGTTGAAAAGCCATGCCCGGGGTAGTCGTAACCGATGACCTTGTAATTCTGCGCCAGCGCACGGATGTTGTGGGTCCACGCTTCGATGTGCCCGCTGGTGCCATTGAGGAGGACCAGGGTTTGCTGTCCGGCGCCCACGGTAAGGACCCGTGTCAGCCATGGTCCTACTTGAACATACTCAAGGGTGTGGGGAAGGTCGGCAATCTCGCCCCACATGGTTACCTGGGTCATGCGTTCTGGGGAACAGCAGCTGTGATACCGAAGCCGGCACCCCAGGTCTTAACCGGCCAGTAGCGGTCCACCACCATGCTGTAGTCGCCCGCCGTCGACAATGCGCTGAAAGCCGCGATCCAGGAACGCATCTCATGTGCTGCGCTTCCGCCTTCGGCAATGAACTCGTCGTTGTCCCAGCCGTCCACGTCGCTCAGCGAGCCCGAACGGAACACCTTCATCAGCTTCTGGTCCCATTCCTCATTGAGGGGTGCGCTGGATGCGCGGCCGTCCGCAATAGCCTGAATGCCCTCAATGATCTTTCCTTCGCGGGCTGCACGGTCTTCTTTAGACGGTGCATAAGAGACCAAACGCTGCTGGACAGGGTCGGGCGCGCCGTCGTACTCGGGAATCGGCGGGTTGTGGGAGAGCCCGCCCGAGGCCACAAGGAGAACGCGCTTATCCAGTTGCTGGGCAGCGCGACCCAACGCCTCACCCATCAGACGGATCCGGGCCATGGGCGTAAGGGGCTTGCCGATGGCGTTCACAAATACGGGAACGAACGGGTTGGTGAAGCCCGAGCCAAACAGGAATTCCAACGGCTGCATGACGCCGTGGTCAACTTGGAGACGCTCCGAACGAGCTATGTCGATTCCCTGGGCAATGGTGAGCGCGTGCAGTTCCCGGGCAGTCTCGGAATCGACAGGGAGGGGGCCTTCGCCGGTTCCGTAATCGCCAACACCGACAGCCTGAGCACCAATGGCGAACGGCGGCATCATCGAGTAGAGCACACCGTTGAAGTGGTCCGGGCCGAAGATGACGGTAACATCCGGGGCGAAGTCCTCAACGAATGAGCGAACTTCTCCCAGGGCTTCATTCATTTCGGCGAAGATCGTTCCCCCGGGATCGACGTTCCCAAATGATGGCGCGTGTGACAACGCGGCAAGTGCAAGCGACATTGCTTTCCCTCTCAGTGAGCTCGACCACATCTGGTCGTTCCCTAGAGTGTAGATTCTAGATTCGTCATTTGCAATGCTTTGCTGTGATTCGTGCCAGCCGGCGCCTTCAAAGGCATCAAGCCCAGAGCCCTCTTACGTCAGATTCTGGCGCTCACCGGACAGCTGGAAACACTGGCCCTGGTCAAGAAACCAGCACCCCTCAAACCCGTAAACCGAGCCTGGAACGGCTAGGCAATCCGGAGGTTCTTCAACGAGGCAACGAAGCCACTCATCCGGAGGCTTCAAATGAGGCAACGTATTCTCTTCCCGGAGGTATTGCAATGAGGCAACAGGCTCTGACCGTGCGCTTTGAAGCGTCCTTATAGCCACCGGCTTATGGGCACTCAATCGGCAGTTCGCGCTGCGGCTCTGGGTAAACTCGCAGTCAACGGAAGGAGCCTCGCATGACAAAGCGGAAAATTCACGGCCTCTGGGTGTTATACCTGATGCCGATCTTCCTACTCTTCGGCTTGGTCATGTGGCTAATGCAAGATGTTCTGAACTGGTTCTGAGCGTCCGATGGTGGATCCTTGACCGGGCGCAGCTCAAGTCCGGCAAGACATCGGTTATTGTGCAGTGTCCCCTAGTGGGACCCGGCCGCACCGATGAAGACACACGAGACGCGTTCGCGCACGGCGGGTGGGCCGATGGATACCAGGACGACGTATCAATGAAGTATGCCGGCGAGGGAATGAGCGTTGGGGATAGCCTCCTGTTTGGCCACCGCACCTACGACGACGTCCTCGGATACTGGACCTCCATGGGGCCCAACCCATTCGTCGACGTACTGGTGGGGTCAGAAAAGTTCGTCGTCTCGCACAACCCTGACGTCAAGCTGTCGTACCCCAGCAGCGAACTCCTCGTCGGAGATGCAGTTTCGACCGTAGCCGCGCTCAAGAACCGCAACCCCCGCGACCTCATGATCATGGGCAGCGATAAATTAGTGCGCCAACTATACGCCGCAGGCCTGATCGATCAATACGCACTTCTTATTCACCCCATCGTGCTCGGATCAGGAACCCGTCTCTTCCCGGAAGGAGCCCGTACGGACCTAAAGTTGGAACGCAGCATCGCCACCACCACCGGCGTGATTATTGCCGAATACAGCGTCACGCCCCCGAAGGATAGGGCTTCGTAGTTCTGCAACGGCCAGCGGACGCTGGCCTCACGCTACGGCAACAGCGCGGAACTCAGGGACTGGCGGAAGTTGCCCAGCGCAGGCGAACTACGCAGCCAAGGTCGGGCCGCCCCCGGATGCGTTGCCCGCCTGCGCCGGGCCGGGCTGCGTCAACGTGCGCGCGGCCCGTGAGCCTGCGGCGGTGCTCGCCCCGATGGTGATGAGGGCTCCGAGGATAATGGCCGCGGCTTCTCCCGTCGCCAACAAATGCAATTGGGAGCCGATCGTTGCCGCGGCAACCGGCACTCCCAACTGGGACGCTGCAAGCACCGCGAGCGGCAGAGGCTGGCCCAATAGCCGCAGGCTTCCATGGACCAGCAGGGCACCCAGACCAAGGCAAATCCCGAGGAGAAGCATTTTGGGGCTTCCGGCAAGGGCGCGCAGATCCAGCGATGCGCCAAGCCAGACGAAAAACACTGGCCCCAGAAAGCCATCGCTGACGGCGAATAGCTGATGAGCCAATCGCCGGGGTTCGCCCACCGCTGCGACCACCAGGCCGAAGGAGAACCCGGCCAGCATGATGGACACGTGACCCGCCACAGCAAGTCCGGAGAGCGCGAACAGCACGGCAAGTTGGACCCTCAGCTCCAGGGCGAACTTCCGGTCCTCGGACACGGCATGCACCCGTGCGCGCGTGCCGTTGCGCTCCAGCCAGCGAAGCACGAAGAACAAAACCGCAGCACACGCCGCGACGACGGCTGCCCCTGCAGCTGCCCTCGGCGCATTGGATGGGTCGACAGCAAGCGGAAGCGCCACAATGCAGGCGATGTCCGCCACCGCCACTTGCGCCGTCGTCGTCAAAACCTGTGGTCCCCTCAGCCGCAGCGAATCGACGATCGGCAGGACCAAGGCTGCCGACGAGGACGCGAGCAGAACGATGTAAAGAGGAGCATGTCCGGTGCCGAAGGCAAAGGCAATGCCGATTCCGACGACGGCCGCCAACACTGCGGCGATGCCGGCACGCAGCGCACCCGCGCCCAGTGCCGGGCGGATGGCTTTGTCCCGCACTGGGACATGCGTTCCTGCGACGAACATGACGAGGGCAAACCCGACGTCGGCCACAAAGGTGAACGTGGCATCCGAGGAGTCCACCAGACCCAAACCCGTACGCCCGATGGCGATGCCAGCCAGTAACTGCCCCAGAACGACGGGGAAATGCCATCTCCGGGGAAGCGCCAGCAGCGGTCCCAGTAGCGCGACCGCGGCGATCAGCGAAAGCTGAAAGAACGACACCTTCCTCCTTCCACCCGGCATGCGGTTGGCTTGCGGTAATTACCGGGGCACGTCAGCCAGTTGAGTGGAATGTCGGTGTTTTCGTCCGTGTAGTAGCTTGCGCATACCCGATGGTAGCCGTCGGCCACGACAGCGGGCATCCCTTGGACCAGATCCCCCTGACAGCCAGTTCAAAGCTCCGACATAGGTTCCGTGGCTATCGTACCGACTGTGGAAGAACTCACACCCCGGCCCCTTGGGAGACAGTCTCCCCGGATGGGCGACGCGCGCCTCCGCTCCCTGACGTTTCGACGCCGCCGGGTGGTCATAATGGCCACGGGCGCGATTCTTCTGGCCGTGGCGCTGCCTGTCGGCGTCCACTCGGCCGCGCAGGCCCATTCGACGTCTATCGTCCGGCCGGGTGGCACGACGAATAATCCGGCTGCGGGGAGGAGCGCAGCTCCATCCGCCGCGGCTGTCCCCGGAACAGTCAACGTCATTGATCCGGCATTGGACGCCAAGATCAAGGGCATCATCGACGCGTACCCGGAGTATCAGATCGGGGTGGCGCTCATGGATGTGTCGGCCGGAGCCGACGGGCAGGAAGTCCATCAATACGGGGTCGAGGAGCCCTTTGAGGCCGCCAGCACCGCCAAGGTCCTGGCCGCGGAAGCGTATTACCATCTTGTTGAAACGGGCGGGGCATCCCTGGACGAGCCCCTCGCAGCCTATCCCGCGTCCTTCCAGCTGAAAGCAATGATCCAGCAAAGCGACAATGACTCCTGGTCGCTGATTATGAATGCCGTCGGCCACCAGGAGCTGACGGCGTACGCGAATTCTTTGGGCGTGCAGTACGACCCCGAGAGCAATACACTCGCCCCGGTGGACATGGCGCGCATCCTTGCCGGGCTCTACTCCGGGAACTTGCTCAATGCCGGGGACACCACTGAACTGTTATCTACCATGCAGGACACTAACGATGAGACGCTCATCCCCGCCGCCGTTCCCGCCGGCGTCACCGTGTTCCACAAGTACGGCGAGCTGGGCGGAGAACTGCACGACGCCGGCGTCCTGGACAAGGATGGCCGCGCCTACGCCCTTGTCGTCTACACCAAAGGTGAGGATCTAAGCAGCGTCCCCGAGCGCACCGAGGTCATCCACCAAGTGACAGGGGCCGTGGCCGAGGCCCTTTTCTAAGGTCCTGACCCGCCGGAGGAAACAGCAACAATTTGTCTGTGTTTCACGACCGTGGCTCCGCTTCCCTGCGAACGTAACAGTTACGTAGGTGATTACGGCGCCGCTGTGGTGGGCGCCGAGGGAATGGCGCTCGGCGAGGCCCCGTTGGTGGGGGACCCGTTCTGGCGGTTCCGCCCCTGGCCGCCGTTGAAATTCTGGAACTGGCCCCGCCCCGGACGGGCCTGTCCCGCATCCATTGCCTTAGTGACGCCGACGCCGGCGAAGAAACCGATGGCAACCAGCAGCACCGCAAGGAGGATCTGCGTCAGGCGGCCCATCTTGAACCGCTTCTTTGGCACGAACGGCTCCGATGTCTGGGGCTGTCCCCAACCTTGGGCGGTGGGTTCCTGGCCGGTGGCGTGCAGTACGGCGGTTTGCTGTCCGGCGGTTTGCTGTCCTGCGGTGGGACGTTCGTTGTCGAGCTGGTGGGGCTCTGGCTGGTTGTTGGAACCGGGCTCGGGCGTTGGGTAGGACATGTGGGACTCCTGTTGGGATTTTCTCTTGGACGTGCTGGGGGAAGTGGGCCGGTTATTCGTATCGAAGGGCGTCGATTGGCCGGAGTTTCGCCGCTTTGTTGGCCGGGTAGATGCCGAAAATGAGGCCGATGGCTGCGGACACCAGGAATGAGAGCCACACGGTCCACCATTGGACCTCGGGTTGGGTTCCCATCACGGGAAAGGCGCTGCCGACGTAGCCCGCAGCAATGCCAAGCACCCCGCCGATCAGTGAAATGATGAAGGATTCGATCAGGAACTGGCTCACGATGCTTCCCCTCGAGGCCCCGATGGCTTTGCGGATGCCGATCTCGCGGGTACGTTCGGTGACCGTGACGAGCATGATGTTCATGACGCCGATCCCCCCAACCAGGAGCGAGATACCGGCTACGGCGCCCAAGAGGACGGTCAGCGTGGCCGTGGTGGTGGTGGCCGTGGTGAGGATCTGGGCCTGGTTCCGCACTTGATAGTCACGGTTGGCGGAGGTGACGTTGTGCCTGGCATCGAGGATCATTTGCACCTCGTTCTGTGCCTGGTTCATCACGTCCGCTGACTTTGCCTGGACAGTGATGGAGGCCAGGGAGGGCGAGTATCCGGTGAACTTGTCCTGGGCGGCGCTGTAGGGGATGACCACAAGGTCATCCGGATCATTCAGTCCCGAGGACCCTTTCTGGGCCAAGACTCCGGAGACCACAAAGTTCTGTCCGTTGAGGGCGACGGTCTGCCCCACCGCCGAGGTCGCTGAGCTGCCTACCAGATCCTGTGCCACGGTATTGCCTATCACGGCCACTGCGGTGCCGCTGCCGGCGTCGCCGTCACTGAAGTAGGAGCCCGCTGCCAGGGTGTCGTTCGAAATGGCAAAGTACGACGGCGTGGTCCCCACGAAGGTCGCCACGGTATGGGTTGCGTCCTGGTACGTGCTGGTGACGTTCTGGGCAGTGACAACCGGGGCTGTCGCCGCGATGTCGGGAGCCATGACAGGATCAGTCAACGCTGCCATGTCCTGGACGGTGAGATTGGTGCCCCGGGACCGTGGCCCAGTGACTGCCTGTCCCCCGACTGTGCGGCCCCCGGACGTGGTTTGGCGGCTTACGGTCAGCACGTTCGTTCCCAGTTTGCCGATCTGGGCTTTGATGGCGTTCGAGGTTCCTGCGCCCACGGCCAGCAGGATGATGACGGATGCGATGCCGATCAGGATGCCCAGTGTCGTGAGGATAGAGCGCATCTTGTTGGCCATCACCCCCGTCAGCGCGAAGCGTACGCATTCGGCGATCATCATGCTGGTACCGTCGTCGCTTCCGGCCGCCCATGGACGTCGCGGAGCCTGTAGTCCTCAATGATGTGGCCGTCCTGGAACCGCACGACGCGGTTGGCGCGTGCCGCGACGTCGGTTTCATGCGTGATCATCACGATGGTCCGTCCGCTGGCGTGCAAGGATTCAAACAGGTCAAGAATCTCGTGAGAGGACTTGGTGTCCAATGCTCCCGTTGGTTCATCGGCTAAGAGCAGTACCGGGTTGGTCACGAGGGCGCGGGCGATGGCAACGCGCTGCTGTTGCCCGCCCGAGAGCTGTGAAGGCTTGTGGTCGGCTCGGGAGGCCAGTCCTACCGAATCGAGTACCGCCAGGGCCCGTTCACGCCGTTCCTTGCGGTGCACCTTTGCGTAGGCGAGGGGCATGGACACGTTGTCCACGGCGCGGGTACGCGGAATCAGGTTGAAGTTCTGGAAGACGAAGCCGATCTTCCGGTTGCGGATCTGCGCCAACTGGAATTCATCCAGAGTCCCGGTATCAATGCCATCGAGGTGGTAGGTACCCTCGCTGGCCCCATCGAGGCAGCCAATGATGTTCATCATGGTGGACTTTCCGGAGCCAGACGCCCCGATGATGGCGACGAAATCGCCGCGGTGAATGGAGATGCTGACCGAGTCCAGTGCCCGCACTTCGGCCTCGCCTTTGCCGTAGATTTTGCTCACGGATTGCAGTTCGATGACGGCGTCGTTCATTGTTGCTTACCCGCCGTTTCCACGTGCGCCACTGGCGCCTCCAGCTCCGCCAAACCCGCCGGTGCCGCCACCGGTTCGTCCCGTGGTCCCGGTGGTGTCCAAGGTGGAGGAGATGGCCGGGAGTTCAATTTGGTCACCTGCGCTGAGGCCGGTAAGCACCTGGGTGCGTCCGTTATCCGTAATCCCCGTTGTGATGGTCACCGGGGTGGGGGTCCCGTCCTTGAGGACGCTGACGGTTTGCGTGGCTCCGGTGGTGGTAATTGCCAGCGAAGGCACCGCCAGGGCGTTCTTGGCGGTCGCAGTGGTCACGGAGATGTTCGCGCTCTGCCCGAGCCGGAGGTCAGCCGGGGGATTACTGATCGAGATGGTCACTGGATAGCTGACTACGTTGTTGGTGGTGGTGGCGTTCTGGGCGATCGCCGTGATCGTGCCCTTTACCGGTGCCGCGGCGGGGTCGGTTTTGAGGGCCGGAAACGTGAAGGTCGCGGAGTCACCGGCCTTCATGGCGGCAATGTCCGATTCGGCGAAGTTGGCAATGACCTGCAGATGTGCGGTGTCGCTGATCGTGATGAGCCCGGAGGACGATGTTCCTGTGGCATCCTTGGACACGCTGCCCGTGGTGCCGGATCCATTGGATGCCTCTGAGGAGGCGGAGCTGGATGAGCCGCCGCTGCTGCCGGCGTTGCCACCAACCACCGCGTTGACGGCGGTGACCGTCCCACTAACCGGGGCCGCGAGGGAGCAGGACGCCAGGTTCTTGGTGGCAGTGTCGACGGCGACTTGGGCAGAGGTGGTATTGGCGGTCACGCCACCCCCGCTTTTCGCGGCGTTGAGCGCCGTCGCGGCCGATGCGACCTGCTCTTTGTCCTTGAGTGCTGAGCTGGCCTGCTGGTTGACTGCCTGGGTCAGCGCCTGCTTGTCCTTCGCCAGCTGGGCCTGGGCGGCGCTGAGGGCGGCCTGGGCCTGTTGGTTGCTCGGCTGGGCGCTGGCAGCGGTTTGAGCAGACGCAACAGCTGCATTGTCATTGTTCACCGCGGTCTGCGCACCTGCCACGGCAGTGGCCTGCTGGCCCGCGTCCAGGTCGACCGTTTGTTGGGCATTGGCCAGAGTTTGGTTTGCCGCAGCTACTTGGTTGTTGGCTGATGCCTGCTGCTGGTTCGCCTGCGCCGCGGCGGAATCCAGTTGGGCCTGGGCAACAGCAAGCGCGTTCTGGGCGTTGGTCGGATCAATGGTGACCAACACCTGCCCTGCTGTAACTTGCTGTCCCGTCACTGCGGAGACCGTCGCGATCGGTCCGGTGCAATTCTGCGCGTTGATGACGGTCGTACTTGCGGGCGAAACATTACCGCTTGCGGTGGACACAGCAGTGAGGTCCGCTGCGCCGATCGCGACGGTACGGACTGCCGTGTTGGAGGCCGGTTGCGGCACGCCGTCCAACACAAAAAAGGCGCCGGCGACAATGCCGACGACGGCCACCCCGATGCCGCTGTTGATGAGCTGAGGTTTTGTAAGCATTCCCGAACCGTAAGATCATTCGCTTCGAGAATCCCGAGAGCTACCTGACGGTTTACCTTATGTGACGCATCGTTAGATGCTTCATTTCAACAGAGGGCCAGCAAGCAGCGCCCATTGTGTTTGGGCTGACTCAAGTCAGTGGGGCGAGGGTCGGCGGCGAAGGCGTCCATCTGAGAAGCTGGCGCCAGTCTGCCTGGCTAGGCGAGGGCGGCTTTCAGGGCTGCGTGCACCCAATCCCGGTACCGTTCCGGCTCCCAACCGAAATCCAGCACCAGTGATCTGTAGGTGTCCGGGTGACCCACCGACCAGATCACCGCAGCGGCCTGCTCGTCGCTCATTCCGGAGGTAAGCACCCCGCGTTTCCTGAGCGCGGCCGCCGCCTCCGCATAGTTCCGCAGCCGGAGCTCGGCCCGGTCCCGCAGCACTTCGGCCACCTCAGGATCGACGGCGGATGCCTGCCTCATCACGCTGAATAGTTCGCTGCTCCGTGGATGAACTTCGGCAAACCAGTCGGCCAATAGTGCAATAACTGCGTCTGCATCAGCGGCGGCCGCTGTCCGTTCGCGCATAATCTCCGGAACGGAGCGGGAGGCATCCGGGCCTGCAGCCGTAGCGTCAACCACGGCCGAGAGCAATGCGGCTTTGTTGCCCACGGAGTTGTAGATGGTCTGGATTGCCACACCAGCCTGCTCGGCAACAGCCCCGACAGTGGTGGCCACGTATCCCCTGCTCAGAAACAGCTGACGAGAGGCCTCCACCACGGCGGCTTTGGTAGCGGCAGCTTGAGCTATTCGTCTGTCATTGTGCCGGATTTCCACAGAGAAAGAATAGCATTCTAATGACTGGAATGGTATTCTAATCAAGTCGGAATTCGCTCTTCAGGAGGCTTCGCGATGGACAGCATTGAGCCACTTAACACCGTGATTGTGGGTGCCGGTCAGGCAGGGCTCGCCACCGGCTTCCATCTGAAAAAACGTGGCCAAGACTTCCTCATCCTGGACTCCCATCCGCGCGTCGGCGACGTGTGGCGGAACCGTTGGGATTCACTGCGCCTCTTCACGCCGGCACAGCACGATTCGCTCCCCGGTTTGCCATTTCCGGCCGCTAGAGGCAGCTTTCCCAGCAAAGACGCGATGGCCGGATACCTCGAGGCGTATGCCTCGAACTGGGAACTTCCGGTACGTCATGGTGTCCAGGTCGATGGCATCGAACGCGAGGACGGCTTGTTCCGGGTCCAATCAAGCGAGGGACCGATCCTGGCTAAGAACGTTGTTGTTGCCACGGGTCCGAATGCGCGGCCAAGGATTCCGAGCTTCGCCGCGGATCTTGACCCCAGCATCCAGCAAATGCACGGAGCAAAATACAAGAACGCGGACTCAGTTCCGCCCGGGGACGTCCTGGTGGTCGGCTCCGGTACCTCCGGCGTCGAAATCGCCCTGGAGCTCGCGCGCACGCACCGTACCTATGTCGCCGGAACTCCCCCATTCCACGTTCCGGATCCGGTGACGCGATACGCCGTCGGGCTCTGGTGGCTCCTCATCCACAACCTGCTGACCCGTTCAACCCCCATCGGACGCAAAGTCGCGATCGGCTTCACCACGCACGGCGCCCCGCTGATCCGGGCCTCAACCCAAGAGCTCGACGCGGCGGGAGTCACGCGCCTGCGACGACTGGCCGGCGCCCGTGAGGGCCAACCTGTTCTGGATGATGGCGCAACACTTCAAGTCTCCACCGTAATCTGGGCCACCGGCTACCAACCGGACTTCGGCTGGATCCGGGGGCTTCCCGCGGACGAAGAGGGCTGGCCGCTCACCTCCCGGGGCGCCGTGGAACAACTGCCAGGACTGTTCTTCGTGGGCATGCCGTTTCAATACGGGTTGACCTCGGGCCTCGTGGGTGGGGTCGGCAGGGACGCCGGGCACGTCGCCGGACTCATCGCCGGACGGGAGTCACTCGCACCGTTGTTCCGTCAGTGATGCAGTTGCAGGCGTTGGAGGACCGTGGCGGAAATTTCTTCCACGGACATGGAGGCAGAGTTCGCATAAGGAATGTTGTTGGCCCGGTACATGTCCTCGGCGTTGCGCAACTCAAACGTGCATTGGTTCAGGGATGCATAGTTGCTGCCGGGTCGTCGCTCCTGACGGATCTGGCTCAGACGGACGGGCTGGGATGTCAGTCCGAAACACTTGCCCGCGAATGGCTGAATTGGCTTCGGGAGCGCCATGTTGTCGAAATCCTCTTCGACCAAAGGGAAGTTAGCGGCCAGGATGCCGTGCTGCAAGGCCAGGTACATGGTGGTGGGAGTCTTCCCGCATCGGGACGGGGCGATGAGAATCAATTCGGCGCGCTCGAGCGCACGGAGCGACTGACCGTCGTCGTGTTCGATGGCGTATTCAACGGCTGCCATGCGGGATTGGTAGCGGACGGCGTCTCCTACGCCGTGGGCTTGGCCGGGCTTGCCGTTGGCCGCGGCGCCGAGCGTTTCTTCGAGCTGGCCGATGTGGGTACCGAACAGGTCAAAAAGCCGACCACGGCTTTGGGCGAGGACGGCACGGATGTCAGGCCCGACCGCCGTCGAAAAGATGATGGGAACCGGGCCGGTGGCCGCCACCTTGTCGATCAAGGCAACAACGTCACGCGCCTGCTCCACAGTGGTGATGAACGGGATGGTCCGCCGTTCCAGCCGCTGACCGGGGAACTGGGTCAACAGCGTGTTGCCCAGTGTTTCGGCGGTGATCCCGGTGCTGTCCGAAAGGAAGAACACCGTGGGGGCGGGCGGTGAACCCGCCCCCACGCTGTGATGCTCTGCCATTTAGACCGCGGTGCTCGTGGTGCGTGCCAGCCGCAGCCAGGTCTCGGTGACGGCGTCAGGGTTCAGTGAAATCGAGCTGATGCCCTGTCCCAGCAACCACTCGGCAAAGTCCGGGTGGTCGCTGGGTCCCTGGCCGCAGATCCCCACATAGCGGCCCTTGGCCCGGCACGCCGTAATCGCCATTTCCAGCAGTTTGGTCACGGCCGGGTTCCGCTCATCGAAGCCTTCGGCCACCAAAGCGGAGTCACGGTCCAGGCCCAAGGTGAGCTGGGTGAGGTCGTTGGAGCCGATGGAGAAGCCGTCAAAGTACTCGAGGAACTCGTCGGCAAGGAGCGCGTTGGCCGGCAGCTCGCACATCATCACGATCTCCAGGCCGTTCTCGCCCCTTCGCAGTCCGTTGGCGGCCAGCAGGTCGATCACGCCGCTGGCCTCCTCCAGGGTCCGCACGAACGGAACCATGAGCTTGATGTTGGTCAGGCCCATGTCGTTGCGCACGTACTTCAGTGCTTCGCATTCGAGTTCGAAGGCCTGCCGGAAGGCTGCAGAAAGGTACCGGGACGCTCCCCGGTACCCAATCATGGGGTTCTCTTCCTCCGGTTCAAACGCAGGACCACCCATGAGGTTGGCGTACTCGTTGGACTTGAAGTCCGAGAGCCTGATGATGACCGGCTCAGGCGCAAATGCGGCGGCGATGGTCGAGATTCCCTCGGCCAGGCGCCTGATGTAGTAATCGCGTGGACCATCGTAGGCGGCAGTTTTCTCCTGGATTTGCCGGACGGTGAAGTCATCCAGGGTTGCAGGGCGCTCGATCTCGCCGGCCACGGCCAGCAGGGCGTTGGGGTGGACGCCGATCTGCCGGTTGATGATGAACTCAAGCCGCGCCAAGCCAACACCATGGTTGGGAAGTTTGGCGAAACTGAATGCCTGTTCCGGAGTGCCAACGTTCATCATGATCTTCACTGGAGCCTCCGGCATGGTCTCCAGGCTGGTTTCGTGCAGCGAGTATTCCAGCAACCCGTCATAGACCAGCCCTGCTTCGCCCTCGGCACAACTGACGGTGACCGGAATGCCGTCCTTGAGCATCTGGGATGCGTAGCCGGTGCCGACGACGGCGGGAATGCCGAGTTCGCGGGCAATGATGGCGGCGTGGCAGGTACGCCCACCCCGGTCCGTGACGATTGCTGCGGCCTTCTTCATGATGGGTTCCCAGTCCGGGTCCGTCATGTTGGCCACCAGGACATCGCCTTCCTGGAACGAGGCCATCTGGTCAATCGAGGACAATACACGCACCTGCCCGGCGCCGATCCGCGCCCCGATGGCCCGGCCTTCCACCAGTACCGTGGAGCGCTCGGCAAGGGTGTACCGGGAAGTGGTCCCGGCAGCCTTGCGTGATTCCACGGTTTCGGGACGAGCCTGCAGGATGTACAGCTCTCCGTCCACCCCGTCCTTGCCCCACTCGATATCCATCGGGCGCCCATAGTGCGCTTCGATAGCCACCGCATGCCGGGCAAGCTCTTCAACTTCGGCATCGGTCAGGCTGAAACGGGACCGCAAATCCTGGGGCACCGGAATGAAGTCAACAGTCCGGCCAACCTCGTCGGAATCGGTGTAGACCATCTGCACAGCTTTGTCCCCCAGGCCGCGCTTAAGCACGCCGGGCCGTCCGGCCGCCAAGGCCGGCTTGTACGCGTAGAACTCATCCGGGTTCACAGCGCCCTGGACCACGGCCTCCCCCAGACCGTACGAGGACGTGATGAAGACAGCGTCAGTGAAGCCGGTTTCGGTGTCCATGGTGAACATCACACCGGAAGCGCCGACGTCGGAACGCACCATCCGCTGAATACCAGCCGAAAGCGCCACTTCAGAGTGGGTGAAGCCATGGTGCACGCGGTAGGCAATGGCCCGGTCGTTGTACAAGGAAGCGAACACGTCCTTGATGGCGAGCAGGATGTTCCCGATGCCCCGGATATTCAGGAACGTCTCCTGCTGGCCCGCAAACGAAGCATCCGGAAGATCCTCCGCCGTGGCACTGGAACGTACCGCCCACGACACGTCCCCGCCATGCTCCTGGGCTAGGCGCTGATAGGCGGTGCGGACGTCGTCTTCGAAACCGGCAGGGAACGGCGTCTCACGGATCAGGGTCCGGATATCCTGGCCGACCTTGGCCAAAGCAGTCACATCGCCGCTGTCCAGACCCTCAAGAATGCCTTCAATCCGTGCATCCAGGCCCGACTCCGCCAGAAAACGCCGGTAAGCGTCCGCCGTCGTCGCGAAACCGCCCGGAACCTTCACCCCTGCAGAGGCGAGATTCCGGACCATTTCCCCGAGCGATGCATTTTTGCCGCCGACCTGGTCAAGGTCGGACAAGCCAAGCTCAGAAAACCAAAGAACGTTAGTCATAAATTGTGTCCTCCATTGGGCACGCTCTGACAAGCGCTAAAAAAACTAGGTCTTGCAAGGATCGTGGCCGCACGCTGCCGGAAGCAAATAGATGTGACACGTACAACATCATTCGGGAGTAACGGAAAGTCACCAAAGCAGGGCTCCGCGGAAGTATCTTCAGCACGAAGTCGTGAGTTGCGCCGCGTCTGCGTAGGTCAGATCCGGTCGGCGAGGTACACGATGTTCCCTCCGGGGTCCTCTATGCCTTCCAACGGGCGGCGGGCCAGGAGACCCTTGGCACCCACGAATTCAATCGGGATGGCGTCGTCGCGCCCAGGTCTAGGGCGCGGCGAGAATTTCGATGATCGCGAGGTTCCACCGGTCGGTTGTTGGGGACGTGTCGTTGATGGTCACAGGCGTGCCGTTCGTCGGTGAGGTGGAGTTCTGTCGTTGGACCCAGTACGTGTCCCCCGCTGGCGCCAGGAACTGGTCAACGAGGGTCTGATTCGGCCCTGGCGCGTGGGATATCGGGTTGGACCAGTCCGTGCCGACGCCCCAGACCCAGGAACCGGCCCTGGTGGTGGTGAGGGTGGCCGTTGGCGCGCCAGAGGAGGCGTTCGCACCCAGTGCTGCTCCTGGTGTGGTGTCTGCCCCGCGGAAGGCGACGACGGTCATGGCGGCTTGCCAACTGCCCGAGTCTTGTGTGGCGGTGACGGTCGCATTCGAAAGGGGGCCGGGGGCGACGGCTTGCCAGATCTCGGCGGTGCCTGGTTGCGTGTTGGTTCTTTGCCGGAGTGTCCAGGTCAGCCCTGCGCCGGCAACGCTGGCTATCCGGGCTGAATTCGCGGAGCTTGGCCCGTCCGAACTGATGAAGGCAAGGACGAGTTCGTTGGAGCCGGTGGTTGTCACACCCGGGGCGCTGATCGTCGTCGTGCTGGTGCCTTGGTGGACCGCGACGATCTTGTCGACCGTGACGCCGGGAGGTGCTGCGACGGCTTGCGCCGTGGCCGTGTTCGACGGCGGGCTGACATTGCCTGCCGCGTCGAGGGCGGCAACTGTGTAGGTGTACGTCGTCCCGGAGACCACCGAACTGTCGGTGTAGCTGGTCGACGGCGAAGTCCCGATCACGGTTCCGTCGCGCGAAACCCGGTATGAGGTGACACCCACGTTGTCTGTACTGGCCGTCCACGTCAAGGCGATCTGCCCTGCAGAGGCAGAGGCAGCCAGGCCCGCCGGCGCCGTTGGAGGGGTGGTGTCCTGGCCCGGTGCCGGCAACCGGACCATGCCGGCTGTGGACGGAACACCATTGCCGTCAATGATCGAGAGCAGGTAATACCCTGGAGGGGCGTAGTTGCCGTTGTCAGGCATTTGGACGTTCAGACCGCCGGAAGTTTGCGAGAAGTTCAGGTTCAAGGCCCTCGCGTTCTCATCGAAGGCATGGGTCACGGATCCTGTCTTGATCAGGGACACCGATTGGATCCGGCTCGCGTCCGGTGTTCCGATGAATGCGGTCGAACCGTACTGGACGCTGCCCGGTACGCTGGAGATGGTTGGCCGCGGGCCTTTGAAGAGGTACGGCGGGGAGTAGATCTGGTAACTTCTCTGGTCCGTGACCCCGTCGTCCCCGCCGCCGCCGGATATGAAGACCCGACCGTCCGGGAGCAAAACGGCCACCGAGTGGTAGAGGCGAGGAACCGACATCGGCGCCATCGAGTTCCACGTTCCCGCGGCCGGTTGCCAGACCTCGGCCTGCATCACGGCTTTGGTGACATCCTGACCCGATTTGTCCGTTCCGCCTCCGGTGGCAAGGACTGAGCCATCGGGCAGGTTCGTCAAGTTCACGAAGCTACGGGGAAACGCCATGAGGGCCGTCGCTTGCCACGCAGGGCTTGGCGCGTTCATATCCAGGATGGAGGCGGTATTGGTGGATTGCCCCGTGAATCCACCGTCCGAGGCGGATCCGGCCTTGATGAATTTGCCCGGCGCGTAGTTCGCGATCGAGCCGCCGTCCAGTACACGGGAGTCCACGGTGGTCCATTGCTGCGTGGACACATTCAGGGCAAGGGTCGAGGTGGCTTGTTCGGACGCCCCTGCCTGGAGGACGCGGCCGTCAGGCAGCTGATACATGAAGGGGTAATACGGGATACTCCGGTTCGCGCCCGTCAGGTCGGTCCACGAGTTCGTGGTGGGTGAATAGACTTCCGGAATGGTCACGAGGTCCGGCAAGCTGGCGTTCGAACCCGAGGTCACCAGCACGCGCCCGTCGGCCAACGTCGTCGCCGTCGGGTACCACCGGGGATGGTTCATAGGCGCCAGGGTCTGCCAGGTTTCCGTGACCGGGTCGAAGGCCGTCACATCGCGGATGCCCAGTCCACCTTTTGTCGAGGTCCCGCCGACGACGAGAATTCGGCCATCGGACAGGACCGCCTGCCCTGCGCAGAAAAGATCGACGGCGGCGCTCGGTACCTGGGTGTAGTTGCCTGTCGCCGGATCGAGCAGGTACTGCTGGCCGCCTTGGGAGAAGTCGCCTTGCCATGTGAGAACCTTGCCGGCAGGTGTCAGCGCCGCGTGGATGGACACCTCCGGCCAACCCACGACAGGGCCCCACGAGCCGATCACTGACGGGTCCGTGCTGGACCCGCTCGCCGTGGTGAACGTCGCGTCGCCCGAGACGGCCAGATTGCCTGACGCGTCGGCGGATTTCACCCTGTAGTGGTACAGGGTGCTGGCCGAGAGCCCGGACAGCGCCTGCGAGTGTGTGGTCTGCAGCGCGGAATTCTGAAGTGTGCTCTGGCCGTATGCCGTGGTCGTGCCGTATTCCACTTGGGAGTTGGACGCTTCGTCGGTGGTCCAGGTGATGGTTGTTCCGCTGGAACTGGGCGTGCCGGCAGATACGGAGGAGATCACCGGCGCGGTGGTGTCACCTGTTGCCGTCGAGGCTGGAAGAATTTCCATGACGGAGAGGTTCCACCTGTCCGTTGTGGGTGCTGTGTCATTGATCGCCACCACGGTAGGAGGTGCCGCCGTCGTTATCGCGCTTTGGCGCTGGACCCAGAACGTGTCGCCTTGGCTTGAGAGGTACTCGTCGACCTTTGTTTGCCCGGCGCCGACTGTACGGGCAGTGGCTTTGTCCCAGTCATTTCCCGCTCCCCACACCCATGAGCCTGCCCGCGATGTGGTCAGGGAAGCGTTGGGCGCCCCCGTAGCGGCGTTTCCTGTTCCAACAGCGCCGTCAGTGACCAAATCCGCGCCCACGAAGGTGACAACAGTCATCGACGACTGGTACGAACCCGAGTTGGTGGCCGTAACCGTGACGTTCGTCAGTACGGTCGGCGCGACTGCCTGCCAAATCTCCGCGGTGCCCGGTCGGGCATTGGTCCGCTCGCGCAACCGCCACGAGAGGCCGCCACCGACGACCGAGGAGAAAGTCTCCCCTGGGGCTTGCGGCCCGTCCGACATGACGAACGCAATAAGGAGTTCGTTCGTCTGACTTGTCGTGAAGGCGGGCGAGACGATTCGTGTCGACGGGGTGCTCTGGTGCGTGCTGACAATCCGGTCCGTGGCCAAAGGTACCGCAGCTGCCGCGGGCGCCGCTGCCGGGAGCAGGCTCACGATGGACCCGGCGACTGCAAGAGATAAGCCCGCAAGCAGCGCGAGGGGCCGTGACGAAAAGATGCGTTGCATGGTTGGTCCTTTGATTCGACTAGCCGTGGCAGGCCAGGATCCCAGTTCGTGGAAAACCAAGGCGTCAGATTCGACCGAACGAACGTGGCCTTATCACTGAGCTTCAACATATGGACGGGATTCACTAGCGTCCCGGTGGTCCCTCAGCATGGGGAATGCCCGCAGGGAACTTCGAAAACCGCACCAGCCATCCGACGTCGTGAAGCCATGCTTCAACACGACCGCTCAAGGATGTTCCACTGCGCTGTCAAACGATCCTCCGCTGGACAGCGCTGGCGTCCAATGACGTGTGCAGTCAGGTGCCGCAGGCGTCGTCGACCGCTTCAGACGCCTGATCAGGGACTTTTACTAACAGGGTGATCTCCTCACGATTCTGCAGAGAAACGCATCACCCATCGGGCGGAGACCATGCGTTCGGTAAGCGGCACGGGTGAAACCCTGACGGCGGCAATTATGCCGCCCGAAACGCCGGGCCAGATGCCTCGGCGAGTGGGAAAGACCTAACTGAGCTACCTCGCGAGCAGCGACTACTTGGAAGACGGCAATGTGCGAGGGCAGCGCTAATCGTTTGGGAAGGCAACCTTATCTCCGTCACGCACCGCCGTCACGGTCAGTTCCACACTCGAAGAATAACTGTCCGTGAGCTGTCCTAGCAATGAAAGTTGGTCAGTCTTTTCCACCGGCGCGCCCAGAAGAAAGCAAGTCCAAGGATCCCACACCTCAACAAGGGGAGGGCCCATACGCCGGGACCCTGACCCCCGCACCCCGCCAAGCTGAAGAGCCCGCACCCAGCGGCTGGGGACCGGCGGGGCTCATAAGATGAAAGCACTCGTCAGGTTTTGAATGCTGTTAAAAGCACCCCCCGTACAGGGGGTCTGCCGTGCCCGAGGTGGGACTCGGAGGCGATTCCAGGCCTTGGAAACACTGGGAGGTGGCGGAAACATGCGGAATGCGGGGCAGTCCGGCGGGTGCACGAGGCCGTGATCCTCGCCATTCATCGCGCATCCATCAGAAAAAGACATGACCTACTCCTCCCATGCCAAGAATGGGCCCAGCAACGAATACAGCGTTGTCACCGTTCGGTGACATACTGGAAGTGACAAGGGAGGGCGGTATGACATCAGGAACCAGCATCAACACCCCTGCCGCAGTAGGCACCATCATCCGTGCCCGGCGCCAGGACCTCGGACTGTCGCAGCAGACCCTTGCTGACAGGGCAGGGGTCTCAAGGAAGTTTCTCATGGACCTCGAAGCCGGCCATGACCGCGCCGAACTCGGCAAATCCCTAGCCATTCTGGCGGCACTCGGCTTGTCATTGGAAGCCACAGACCCCCTGCCCCGCGGCAAGGACTACGACCCAGCGCGGCGCGACTACGCCCAAACCTTTTCGCGGCTTCTCGCGGACCGGGACTTCGAGTTCGCCATCAAAATGCTTGCCGACTATGCCACTGCTTCCCTCAAAGCCGGCAAGCCCCTGCTCCAGCGCAGTCCGCGGCTCAAGGAGCCCCACTGGTCCGCCGCTCTCGCCGGTATCACAAAGTACACCGCACACCGCCTTGGCCAACCTGCACCAACCTGGACCAAACGCATCAAGCCCCTCAACGAGCCATGGATGCCCGCCGAGTCCTACCGGCACATCCGTGAACCCATGAAGCAGCTCACCATGTCCGAAACGCCACAGGAGCTCGCGGCCATGAACGTCTACATCCGCGAACGCAGCCTGGCCACCGCATGAGCGGCGGGGAACTCAACGCCCAGCAAATACGGGCTCTCCTCCGGGAACTCGGCCGACGCCTCCACGCCAGAGGCGTCCAGGGCGACATAAAACTTGTCGGCGGAGCCGCACTTATCCTCCAAGGGATTGGCAACCGCCCCACTGCAGATATCGACGCCAGCTACGCCGACAAAGCCGCCGTCGATGCCCTCGTCATTGAAATGGCAACCGAATTCGACCTCGCACCCGACTGGCTCAACTCCAAGGCCACGGCCTTCATCCCGGACAAGGCCATCTGGGTCCAAGTCGAACAAGTTCACGGACTCACCATCCAAGCAGCAGACACCGAAACACTCCTCGCCATGAAAATCGCTGCCGAACGCGACAAAGACACCCTCGACATCGCCCGCCTCCTACGCCGGCTGAACATCACGAACGCCAACGACGCCGTCGACCTCGCCTACAACAAATACGGCGAAGACTCCATCCCCCTCGCCGCCGGGCGAGAGAACTACCTGATCGTTGTCGACGACGCACTCGACGCCGCCACCGCACTTGAAACTGAAAGCGGGCCCTGAAATCGTTCGCGTGAACGCTCGTCCGTAAGGGGCGTAAAAACACACGGAAGCCAGCCGACTAGAACCTCAGCGCGACACCCACGCAGGACAGTCGAACGATCCCCCAAAGCCTGAAGATCCCAGGACACTAGACCGCCGCTAACGGCGCATATGTCGGCGCCAAAGCAGTTCGCCCTTCCGCAACGGTTGAGACGATCCGCAAAGCACGAACTGCCGCCGCGGAGAGTTGGGCGGCTTCGTCTTGCCGTGGCTCCCTAACCTGTCCATGGACGGTCAGAAGCAACATCGCTGTTTGTCATTCTGATATCCGATCATCGCCAGGCGGGACCTCCGCGCAACCAGGGCGCTCCGCGCCGGAACCGATCCGGAAACTTCGCTCGGCGCTCCTGCGTCGATTGAGAACCAGCCCCCAACACGTGGCACCCATCCTCACCACCATCGGCTACATCAACTGGTGGCAAGGCCGAGGATCCCAAGCACACCAACACATGTAGCTAGCCCTCGACATCGACCCCGGCTACCGCTTCGCCAGGCTCAGCGACCAAATGCTCGGAGCCGGAATCATCGCCGGCTGGAACACCAATAGAGACACCGCCTACAAAACCCAACTCGACATGCCCTAACCGGAAGACAATCACAGTTCGTATAGGTAACTCGAGTAAAGCGAGCGTCCAGCAATGCGGCGCTCGCTTCGTGTAAGAAACCCGCTGAAATGATGCCGCCTCCATGGGCAACTTCCGAAACTAACGGTCCCAGCCTGCACTTCACGAGCGGCTCCAACGACTGTGGTGCAGGTCATGGAAAACCCTTGACAACCTTGTACAACTCTTTCCATACTTGAGGGACAAGGTTTCAATGAAGCACCTGGAGGACTCATGTCGGCAAAACTCACGGACGTCGCAAAGCTCGCAGGCGTATCACTAGCCACGGCTTCGCGGGCCTTCGGGGATCCAGGGCGGCTGGCCGCAGAAACCCGGCTGAAGGTGATGGCGGCAGCGGATGAGCTGGGCTACGAGATTCCCGGGGTGAACGGCAGCCGCACTTTTGGCGTCATCGTTCCGGACATCTCAAACGCCGTGTTCGCTGCATTGATCAAGGCAATCCAGAACCAGGCTTGGCATGGCCGTCACCGGATGGTCCTGGCGGACACGTCGGAATCCTCCTCCAGGGAGCGGGCACATCTTGAGAGTTTCGCCACCGGCGTTGACGGCATCATCCTGTGCTCGCCCCGCCTCCCCTCGGACCAGATCCACACCCTGGCAGGCAACGCACCACTTGTCGTCATCAACGGTGAAGCCGAGCATGCCGCCTGCGTCCTGATGGAGGCCGGTGAGGGGCTGCGACAGACAGTGGAGCACCTTTACGCTTTGGGTCATCGCAAAATCGCCTACATCCCAGGCCCTGCGTCATCGTGGGCCAACCGCCAGCGCCTGGCCGCGATCACCCAGTTCTGCTCCGATTGGAGCATTGATCTCGTCACGGTCGGGAACCAGAATGCCACGGTCGACGGCGGACTGGCGGCTGCGGCTTCTGTCGTCGCCAGCGGCGCCACGGCCGTCATCGCCTACAACGACCTCGTGGCCATTGGCATGCTGGCCGGAGCCCGCACGCTGGGCTATCACTGCCCCGAAGACATCAGCGTGGTGGGCATCGACGACCTCGACATTGCCGCTGCGGCCGAACCAGGCCTGACATCCGTCCGAGTCCCCATCGACCGAAGCGGCGCCCTTGGCCTCGAACTCCTTCTCGAGCAAATGGCTGGAAAGCCAACCGCCACCGAAGCTGTCCACCTCAGCTCCCAACTCATCGTCCGCGGTTCAACATTTGCCGCACGCACAGCAAACCAAGCCCTCCAGGGAAAGTAACCATGAGAATCGTCATCGCAGACCCCAACCTGCTGCCCCACCGCTCCACCTTCGAAGCTGCTCTTCCCGAAGGAGCACTCACTTCCTGGC